>NZ_JBEZFU010000001.1:509536-1160561 GCF_040649635.1 Micromonospora sp. NPDC048909
ATCTGACCGACAACGTGAACTCGATGGCGTCGAACCTGACCAGCCAGGTACGCAACATCGCCTCGGTCACCACGGCGGTCGCCAAGGGCGACCTCGGCCAGAAGATCACCGTCGACGCGCAGGGCGAGATCCTGGAGCTGAAGAACACCGTCAACACGATGGTCGACCAACTGTCGTCGTTCGCCGACGAGGTGACCCGGGTCGGCCGCGAGGTCGGCATCGAGGGCAAGCTGGGCGGTCAGGCCCAGGTCAAGGGGGTCTCCGGCACCTGGCGGGACCTCACCGAGAACGTGAACCAGCTCGCCTCCACGCTGACCACCCAGCTCCGGGCGATCGCCCAGGTCTCCACCTCGGTCACCCGGGGCGACCTGACCCAGCGGATCAACGTCAAGGCGCAGGGCGAGATCGCCGAGCTGAAGGACAACATCAACCAGATGATCGTCACCCTCCGGGAGACGACCAAGAAGAACGCCGAGCAGGGCTGGCTCGACTCCAACCTGGCCCGGATCGGCGGGCTGTTGCAGGGCCAGCGCGACCTCGGCGAGGTCTGCCGCATGATCATGGTGGAGGTGACCCCGCTGGTCGACGCGCAGCTCGGCGCGTTCTTCCTCTCGGACACCTCCGACGGGAGCATGCGGCTGCGGCTGACCGCCTCCTACGGGTACGTGGCCCGCGGGCACGACGTCACCTTCGGGCCGGGTGAGGGGCTGGTCGGCCAGGCCGCGCTCTCCCGCCGCACCATCCGGGTGAGCGCCGCACCGGACCGCGCGCTGACCCTGCGCTCCGGGCTGGCCGACACGCCCCCGACCGACCTGGTCGTGCTCCCCATGCTCTTCGAGGGCGAGCTGCTCGGCGTGATCGAGTTCGCCAGCGTGGCCGCCTTCTCCGAGCTGCACCTGTCGTTCCTGGAGCGGCTGGTGGTCACCATCGGCATCGCGGTCAACACCATCCAGGCCAACCGGCGTACGGAGGAGCTGCTGGCCCAGTCGCAGCGGCTGGCGCACGAGCTGCAGGAGCAGTCGGCGGAGCTCCAGCGGACCAACGCCGAGCTGGAGGAGAAGGCCACCCTGCTGTCGGAGCAGAAGGGCAACATCGAGACCAAGAACCGGGAGATCGAGCTGGCCCGGATCGGTCTGGAGGAGAAGGCGCAGCAGCTCACCCGGGCCTCGGCGTACAAGTCGGAGTTCCTGGCCAACATGAGCCACGAGCTGCGGACCCCGCTGAACTCGCTGCTCCTGCTGGCCCGGCTGCTCGCCGAGAACTCGGAGCAGAACCTCTCCCCGAAGCAGATCGAGTTCGCCCGGACCATCCACAGCGCCGGCTCCGACCTGCTCTCGCTGATCGACGACATCCTGGACCTGTCGAAGATCGAGGCGGGCCGGATGGACGTCGAGCCGACCGAGGTGCGGTTCGTCGAGATCCGCGGCTACGTCGAGCAGGCGTTCGCGCCGCAGGCCGAGGAGAAGGGCCTGGACTTCCAGGTGCGGGTCAGCAAGGACCTGCCGTCGGCGCTGGTCACCGACGCCCTGCGGCTCCAGCAGATCCTGCGCAACCTGCTCTCCAACGCGGTGAAGTTCACCGACAACGGCGCGGTGACGCTGCGCATCGCGCCGGCGGCGGAGAACGCGGTCTTCGACGTGCCGGCGTTGACCAACGCCCGGCGGGTGATCGCGTTCACCGTGATCGACACCGGCATCGGCATCTCGGACGACAAGCTGTCGATCATCTTCGAGGCGTTCCAGCAGGCGGACGGGACCACCAGCCGCCGCTACGGCGGCACCGGCCTCGGCCTGTCGATCAGCCGGGACCTGGCCCGGCTGCTGGGTGGCACCATCACCGTCTCGTCGGCGCCGGGGCAGGGCTCCACCTTCACCCTCTTCGTTCCGGAGGTGCTGGCGCCGGACGCGGTGGTCGCTCCGCTGCCGCCGTCGCCGACCCGGGCCGGCCTGCCGTCGTCGCTGCTGATGCCGCCGCTGGAGCTGCCGCAGCCGGCCCCCGGGCCGACCAGCCGGCAACTGGACGGGGCGACCGTGTTGATCGTGGACGACGACGTCCGGAACGTCTTCGCCCTCACCAGCGCGTTGGAACTGCACGGGATGACCGTGTTGTACTCGGACAACGGGGCGGACGGCGTCCGCCTGCTCGCCGAGCACCCGGAGGTGGACATCGTCCTGATGGACGCCATGATGCCGGACCAGGACGGGTACGAGACCACCCGCCAGATCCGCCGCAACCACCGCTTCGCGGACCTGCCCATCGTCTTCCTGACCGCGAAGGCGATGCCGGGGGACCGGGAGTCGGCGCTCGCGGCCGGGGGCAGCGACTACATCACCAAGCCGGTGGACCTGGACGAGCTGATCGAGCTCATGTCGTCCTGGATCAGTGGCAGCCGGACTGAGGAGAACTCGTGACCCAGATGGCCAAGGCGCTGCTCGTGGACGACCGTCGGGAGAACCTGATGGCCCTGGAGGCGATCCTCCAGGGCCTGCCGGTCCAGTCGGTGGCCGTGGAGAGCGGCGAGGCCGCGCTCAAGCAGCTGCTGGTGGACGACTTCGCGGTGATCCTGCTGGACGCCCAGATGCCGGACATGGACGGCTTCGAGACGGCGAGCCACATCAAGCGCCGGGAGCGGACCCGGCACGTGCCGATCATCTTCCTCACCGCCGCCGACCGGGACGCCCAACTGGCCCTGCGCGGCTACGCGGTCGGCGCGGTCGACTACCTCACCAAGCCGTTCGACCCGTGGGTGCTCCGGGCCAAGGTGTCGGTCTTCGTGGAGCTCTGGGTGAAGACCCGGCAGTTGGCCGCGCAGTCGGACCTGGTCCGGGAGCGGGACGCGCAGTGGCGGGTGCTGACCGACGCGGTCGACGAGGCCACCACGCTGCTCCGCGCTGACGAGCCGGACGCCGGTGAGCGCGCCGCCGACCTGCTCGAGCAGGCCCGCTGGGGCAACCCGGGCTGATCCCCGCGTCGCGGGTCAGCCGGTGGTCTGGTCGTTGCGGATCATCAGGGCCGAACGCAGGCCGGTGATGTCCAGCACCCGGAGCAGGAAGTCGCCCACGTGGGTGAGCATCAGCAGGCTCTGCGCGTGGCTCGCCTTGCGGCTGAGCACGACCAGGGTGCCCAGCCCCTGCGAGTCGCAGAAGGTGACCCCGCCGAGGTCCAGCACGATCCGCGGGGGCGGGTCGGCGAGCACCTCGTTCACGACGGTCGAGAGCTGGGCGGCCGTGAGCATGTCGATCTCACCGGCAAGGCGCAGCACAGCTTCGTCGCCCGTCCGGTGTAGCGTGATGGACAGTTCGGCACGATCCACCCGGTCAGCCTAACCCGATCCGGTCGGCGTGGCCCGTCGAGGCGATGCAGCCCCGCCGGCGTCCCGGCCCGGGTGAGCCGGGTAACCCCAGCCCGGGGTGGCTGCCGCCGCATCCGTCGGCGCTGACACAATGGCCTAATCGTGACCGACACCTTTTCCGCCGGATCTGGCCGCTACCCGGCCGACGCGCCGGCCTCCGAGGCCCTGTTCGACCGCGCCCGCGCCATCGTGCCGGGCGGGGTCAACTCCCCCGTGCGCGCCTTTCAGGCGGTGGGCGGCACTCCGCGCTTCATGGTCCGGGGGGAGGGGCCCTGGCTCTACGACGCCGACGACCGGCGCTACGTCGACCTGGTCTGCTCGTGGGGCCCGCTGATCCTCGGTCACGCGCATCCGGAGGTCGTCGCCGCCGTGCAGGCCGCGGCCGCCCGGGGCACCAGCTTCGGCACCCCCACGCCGGCCGAGGTCGAGCTGGCCGCCGAGATCGTCGACCGCACGCCGGTCGAGCAGGTCCGGCTGGTCAACTCCGGCACCGAGGCCACCATGTCGGCGATCCGGCTGGCCCGGGGCTTCACCGGCCGGTCCGAGATCATCAAGTTCGCCGGGTGCTACCACGGGCACGTGGACGCGCTGCTCGCCGCCGCCGGCTCCGGGGTGGCCACCCTCGGCCTGCCCGACTCGCCCGGGGTCACCGGCGCTGCCGCGAGCGAGACCATCGTGCTGCCCTACAACGACATCCGGGCGGTCGAGGAGGCCTTCGCCGCCGAGGGGCCGCACATCGCCGCGGTGATCACCGAGGCCGCGGCCGGCAACATGGGTGTGGTCGCCCCGCGCGACGGGTTCAACCAGGAGCTGGCCCGGATCGCGCACGCGCACGGCGCCCTGCTCATCGTCGACGAGGTGATGACCGGGTTCCGGGTCTCCCGCGCCGGTTGGCACGGCCTCGACGCGTCCGACGCCGACCTGTGGACGTACGGCAAGGTCATGGGTGGTGGCCTGCCCGCCGCGGCGTTCGGCGGGCGCGCGGAGATCATGGCCCGGCTCGCCCCCGCCGGCCCGGTCTACCAGGCCGGCACGCTCTCCGGTAACCCCCTCGCCTGCGCCGCCGGCCTGGCCACCCTGCGGCTGGCCGACGAGGCGCTCTACCAGCGCCTCGACCAGACGGCCGCCGTCGTGGGCAAGCTCGCCGCCGACGCGCTGGCCGCCGCCGGGGTCCCGCACCGGCTGTCGTACGCGGGCAGCATGTTCTCGATCTTCTTCACCGACGCCGACGTGGTCGACTACGACAGCGCCCGGACCCAGCAGGTCCCGGCGTTCAAGGCGTTCTTCCACGCGATGCTCGCCGCCGGCGTCTACCTGCCGCCGAGCGCGTTCGAGTCGTGGTTCGTCTCGGCGGCGCTGGACGACGCCGCCCTGGATCAGATCGCCGCGGCGTTGCCGTCGGCGGCGCGGGCAGCGGCAGCGGCGGGTCACGGGGGGTAGGCGCGGTGAGCAAGACGGTGGTCCACGTGCTCCGGCACGGCGAGGTGCACAACCCGGGCAGGATTCTCTACGGGCGGCTGCCCGGTTTCCGCCTCTCCGAGCTGGGCGTGCAGATGGCCAAGGCCGCCGCGCAGGGGCTCGCCGAGCGCGAGGTGGTGCACGTGGTGGCCAGCCCGCTGGAACGCGCCCAGCAGACCGCCGAGCCGATCGCGGGGCAGTTCGGCCTCCCGGTCGGGGTGGACGAGCGGCTGATCGAGAGCGCGAACTGGTTCGAGGGCAAGCAGGTCTCGCCGGGTGACGGCTCCTTCCGCGACCCGCGCAACTGGTGGGTGCTGCGCGACCCGGTGACCCCGTCCTGGGGTGAGGCCTACCGGGCGATCGCCGAGCGGATGTTCGCCGCGCTGCACGCAGCCCGGGTCGCCGCCGAGGGGCGCGAGGCGGTGCTGGTCTCGCACCAGCTGCCGATCTGGACGCTGCGCCGGTACGTCGAGCGCAAGCGGCTCTGGCACGACCCGCGCCGGCGGCAGTGCGGCCTGGCCAGCCTCACCTCGTTCCACTTCGACGGCGCCAAGGTGGTCGGTATCGGCTACACCGAGCCGGCCGCCCACCTGATCGCGATGTCGCCGACGGCCCGGACGGCCAAGGGGGCCTGATGCGTGCCCGGAGGTGGACCGCGGGTCTGCTCGCCACCGTCGCCGCGGTGGCGCTGGTCGGCTGCACCTCGCAGAGCCAGGAGAAGACCTGCGCCACCAACGCCGACGGCGTGATCGAGTGTGCGCCGGACCAGCGCTCCGCGCCGCCGAAGATCTCCGGTGAGCTGCTCACCGGCGGCAGCTACGACGTCTCCCAGGCCCGTGGCCAGGTCGTCGTGGTCAACTTCTGGGGCTCCTGGTGCGCGCCGTGCCGCGCCGAGGCCGACGACCTGGAGGCCACCTACCAGGCCACCAAGGCCTCCGGGGTGAGCTTCCTCGGCATCAACGTCCAGGACAGCAAGGACAAGGCCCTGGCGTTCGAGGAGGGCCGGGTGAGCTACCCGAGCCTCTTCGACCCGCCCAGCCGGTTGGCCCTCGCCATGGACATCCCGCCGAACACCATCCCGGCCACCGTCGTGCTCGACCGCGACGGCCGGATCGCCGCGGTGATCCGGGCCGCGGTCAAGCAGGAGGGCCTGCAACCCATCGTCGAGCGGGTCGCCGCCGAGCAGCCGGCCTCCGGTTCCCGCTGATGGGCGAGACGTTCCGGCAGGTCGCCCTCTCCGGGCCGCTGCTGCTCGCCATCGGCGCGGCCGCCCTCGCCGGCCTGGTCAGCTTCCTCTCCCCGTGCGTGCTGCCGTTGGTGCCCGGCTACCTGTCGTACGTCACCGGGCTGGCCGGCGCCGACCTGGAGGGGCGCCGCGTGGGCGCCGGCGACGCGCCGACCGGGGACGATCCGGGCGGCGGCGTCGCGCTGGCCACCCGGCCGGTCGCCGCGGTCAAGGGCCGGGTGCTCGCCGGGACACTGCTCTTCATCGCCGGCTTCACCGTCGTCTTCACCGCCACCGCGGTCCTCTTCGCCAGCGTGGGAAAGGTCTTCTTCACCTACGAGCGGACGCTGGAGATCGTGATCGGCGCGCTCATCATCGTGCTGGGGCTGGCCTTCGTCGGCCTGGTCCCCGGCATGGAGCGGGAGTTCCGGATCCACCGGCTGCCGGCCGCCGGGCTGCTCGGCGCGCCGGTCTTCGGGGCGGTCTTCGCGCTCAGCTGGGTGCCGTGCGTCGGCCCCACGCTGGCCGCCGTGACCGGCATGGCCACCGTCAGCGGTCAGGTCGACCGGGCGGTGGTGCTCGCCGTGGCGTACTGCCTGGGGCTGGGGATCCCGTTCGTCGTCTTCGGGCTGGGCTTCCAGCGCCTGCTCGGGGTCTTCCGCGCCATCCGCCGCAACAGCCGCTGGGTCACCCGGGTCGGTGGCGCCCTGCTGATCCTGATCGGCCTCGCGCTGGTCACCGGGGGATGGACGAACGTCGTGATCTGGCTGCAGACCACCTTCGGGGTGGGCGAGGTGAGCATCTGATGACCGCCGTGGACGAGCGACCGGCCACCCCCGCCTCGGCGCCCCGGCGCCGGCCGAACCGGGCGCTGGCCCTGCTGCGCAACTCCTGGCGGCAGCTGACCAGCATGCGTACCGCGCTGGTGCTGCTCTTCCTGCTCGCCATCGCGGCCATTCCCGGCTCGGTGCTGCCGCAGCGCGGGATCAGCCCGGAGAAGGTCAACGAGTACTTCGTCGAGCACCCCGACCTCGCGCCCCGGCTCGACCAGATCGGCGCGTTCGAGGTCTTCAGTTCGATCTGGTTCTCCGCGATCTACCTGCTGCTCTTCACCTCGCTGATCGGCTGCATCACGCCGCGGCTGCGCGATCACGTCCGGGCGCTGCGGGCGAAGCCGCCGGCCGCGCCGAAGCGACTGGACCGGCTGCCCCAGCACACGGTGCTCGCCGCGCCGGCCGGGGGCACGGCCGCGATCGTCGAGGTGCTGCGCCGGCGTCGCTGGCGGGTGACGGTCCGCGGCAACGAGGTCTCCGCCGAGAAGGGTTACCTCAAGGAGAGCGGCAACCTGCTCTTCCACAGCTCGCTGATCGTCGTGCTCGTCGGCGTCGCGCTCGGCTCCTGGTACGGCTGGCACGGCAACCGGCTGCTGGTGGCCGGCGCGGAGAACGCCTTCTGCAACACCCGCCAGCAGTACGCCGAGGCGCAGCTCGGCCCGCAGGTGGAGAGCGGTGACCTGCCCGCGTTCTGCCTGACCCTGGACGCGTTCCAGGCCCGGTTCCTCGACACCGGCCAGCCGGAGTTCTTCAACGCCACGGTGAGCGTGGAGGAGCCGGGCCAGGCCACCCGGACCGCGGACTTCTCGGTGAACTCGCCGCTGCGGCTGGACGGCGCCAACGTCTACCTGCTCGGGCACGGGTACGCCCCGATCATCCGCTACACCGACCGCTACGGCCGCAGCCAGACCAGCACCACGCCGTTCCTCACCACCGGCGACATGGGCCTGACCAGCGAGGGGCTGGCGGCGTTCCCGGACGCCAACCTCGACCCGAAGACCGGCAAGCGGGACCCGAACCTGCAGATGGCCTTCACCGGCCTCTACCTGCCCACCGCGCCGGACTCCGCGCCGTACGTGCGGTCGCAGTATCCGACCGAGCGCAACCCGGTGCTGAACCTGGTCGCCTACCGGGGCAACCTCGGTCTGGACGCCGGCATCCCCGGCTCGGTCTACCAGCTCGACCAGCGGCAGGTCCAGACCGGCCGGGTCAAGCAGGTCGGCGACAAGCTGCTCAAGCAGGGCGAGACCTGGAAGCTCGACGACGGCAGCAGGCTCGAGTTCCTCGGTACGAAGCGGTACATCACCCTCTCGGTGCGGCACGATCCCGGCTCGGGGCTGCTGCTGGTGGCCTGCGGAGTGCTGCTCGTCGGGCTGATGGGTTCGCTCTTCGGCCGGCGTCGCCGGGTCTTCTTCCGGGTGACGCCCGCCGGATCCGCGGACCCCGCCAGCGCAACAACGACGGCCGGTAGTAGTTTGGTGGAGGCCGGTGGGTTGCCGCGCACCGACTATCCAGGGTTCGCCGACGAGTTCGCGCAGCTCGTCGCCGCGATCAGCGGTGACGAACGATCGGACGAGCGGGCCGGCACGGAGCGCGACGGCAGCGACCGGGCCGGGACGCGAGAAGGGACCGACTGATGTCCGCACTCTCCGACCAGCTGGTGACGTTCGCGATCCTGGTGTACCTGGTCGCGATGATCAGCCACGCCGTCGAGTACGCGCTCGGCAACGCGCGGGCCCGGATCGTCAAGGCCGCACCCGCGCGGGAGTTGGTCGGCGCGGGCGCCGGTGGGCCCGGCGGGACGGTCGCGCCCCCGGTGGACCCGGCGCCGCCGGTGCGCACCGCGGCCCGTAGCGGCGGCCGCGCCCGGCTGGCCGGCCTGATCGCCGTCGGGGCCACCGCGGTCGCCGTCCTGCTGCACCTCGCGGCGCTGGTCACCCGCGGCATCGCCGCCGACCGGATGCCGTGGGGCAACATGTACGAGTTCGTGCTCACGGTCTCGTTCATCGGCGCCGCCGCCTGGCTGGCGGTGCTCGCCAAGCGGCCGTCGCTGCGCCGGCTCGGGCTCTTCCTCACCCTGGTCATGGTGCTGCTGCTGGCCATCGCCGAGCTGGTGCTCTACGTGCCGATCGTGCCGCTGGTGCCGGCGCTCAACTCGTACTGGTTCGTCATCCACGTCTCCACCATCGTCTTCTCCTCCGGCATCTTCCTGCTCGGCGTGGTGCCGGCGGTGGCGTTCCTGATGCGTAACGGCTACGAGCAGGGCAAGCGGAGCTTCCCGTACACCCTGGCCAAGCGGCTCCCGGCGGCCGCCGCCCTGGAGCGGCTGACCTTCACGCTGCACGCCTTCTCGTTCCCGATCTTCACCTTCGCGGTGATCGCCGGCGCGATCTGGGCCGAGGCGGCCTGGGGCCGGCCCTGGGGCTGGGACCCGAAGGAGACCTGGGCCTTCATCTCCTGGGTGGTCTACGCCGGCTACCTGCACTCCCGGGCCACCCCGAGCGTCAAGCGGAACGTGGCCACCTGGATCGCGGTGCTCGGCTTCCTCACCATGCTGATGAACCTGTTCGGCGTGAACATCTTCTTCACCGGCCTGCACTCCTACGGCGGGCTGTGAGCCGACCGGCGGCCGCTAGCCCCGCTGGCGGCGGCGGAGTGTCTCGTCGACCCGCAGGGTGACCTGGTAGGCGACCTCGGGCACGTCGGCGAGTTCGATCCGTTCGGCGCGCAGCGCGAGCTGGGCGTGCAGCTCGCGGGCGACGGCGTCGCGCAGCTCGACCAGCAGCGGCGACAGGCCGTCCGGGTCACCGACCACGTAGGCGTCCGACATGTCGCCAGGCTCCGCCCCGACCGGGCCGGCCCGCCAGCTCCGGTGAGATTTCTCGCCGGCACTCCCGGCCTGATCGATTCGCCAGCGCCCTCGGCCTGATCGGCTCGCCGGCACCCTCGGCCTGACCGACCGGTCGGCGCGCTCGGCTTGGTCGACTCCAGGTCGCCGATATCGCGGTGTCCAGCGCCCCGCAACACCCACCGTATCGGCGACATCCTGTCGATCAACTCGGCCCGTGGCCCTGCCGGCCCGCGACCCTGCGCGCGGCTCGTGGTCGGTCAGCCGCCGAACCAGCCGGGGACGTCGAGGCGGAACCAGTTCGCGGGGGTGACCGCGCGCAGGTCGTCCTCCATCGCGGCGACCCGCTCCGGGCCGAGGGTGTCGGCCCACCGCTGCCGGAGCTGGTCGAAGACGACCGCGGAGCGGTGCAGCCCGTCCCGGCCCCGCGCGGTCGTCCGGACCAGCTTGCGCCGGGCGTCCCGGGGGTCGTCGACCCGTTCCAGGTAGCCGAGGGCGACCAGCCGGTCCACCGTCTTGCCGGCCGCCTGCTTGGAGATGCCCAGCCGCTGTCCCAGCTCGGTGGCGGTGGTGCCCTCGACGCCGACGGCCTGGAGCACGAAGCCGTGCAGCGGCCGGAGCTCCGTGTGTCCCTGCCGGGCCAGCTCGGCGTGCAGGTCGTCGATGAGGGTGCGGAAACCGGCCAGCAGCAGCAGGGGCAGCAGGAAGCCGGGCCGTTCGGGGTCAGCCGTTGCCACGTTCGACAACCACGTTTACTATTTGGTCAACCACGTTGACGATCGTACGCCACCCGAGAGCAGGTACCCGTGCACCGAACCGTCTTCCCCGTCCACACCGTCGACACCGCGCCCGATGCCGCTCGGCCGGTCATCGAGGGCGTACGCCGCGGCTTCGGCTGGCTGCCGGCGGCGGTCGCGCTGATGGCCGACTCGCCCGAGCTGCTCAACGGATTCCTCACCGCCAACCGGATCTTCGAGCAGACCGACCTGACCCCGCTCGAACGCGAGGTGGTGGTCTTCACCGTCGCCACCGGCAACGAGTGCCACGTCTGCGTGGCGCTGCACACCGCGACGCTGGCCAAGTTGGCGGCCAGCGCCGAGCTGACCGCCGCGCTGCGGGCCGGCGGCGCCCTGCCCGAGCCGAAGCTGGAGGCGCTACGCCGGTTCACCGGTGCGGTGCTGGCGCATTCCGGCGCGGTACCCGACCCGGAGCTGGACGCCTTCCTGGCCGCCGGCTACCAGCCCCGGCACGCGCTGGACGTGGTGCTCGGCGTCGGCACGTACACCATCTCCACCTTCGCCAACCGGCTCACCGGCGCGCCCCTCGACCCGCCGCTGGCCCGGTACTCCTGGCAGCCCGACGGGACCGGCGCTGCCGGGTCGGGGCCGACACACCTCCCCGCCCAGGGCCGGTGACCGCGCTCGACCTCACCTGCGCCCACCCGGCTTGTTCACCGACGTGGCCGGTGCGGGAGACTGGCGGGCATGGCGGCTCGTGGCTTCCCGTACACCGACCTCAAGGACTTCCTCGCGGCGCTGGAGCGCGCGGGCGAGTTGCGGCGGGTGAGCGTCCCGGTCGACCCGACCCTGGAGATCAGCGAGGTGGTCACCCGGACGGTCCGCGCGGGCGGCCCGGCGCTGCTCTTCGAGCGGCCCACCCGGGGCGAAATGCCCGTCGCGATCAACCTCTTCGGCACCGAGAAGCGGATGGCGATGGCGCTCGGCGTCGAGTCGCTCGACGAGATCGGCGCGCGGATCGGCGCCCTGGTCAAGCCGGAGCTGCCGGTCGGCTGGTCCGGCATCCGCGAGGGCCTCGGCAAGGTCATGCAGCTCAAGTCGGTGCCGCCGCGCAAGGTCAAGACCGCCCCCTGCCAGCAGGTGGTCTACTCCGGCGACGACGTCGACCTGAACCGGCTGCCCGGCCTGCAGGTGTGGCCCGGTGACGGCGGCATCTTCCACAACTACGGGCTGACCCACACCAAGCACCCGGAAACCGGCAAGCGCAACCTCGGTCTCTACCGGCTCCAGCAGCACTCGCAGAACACGCTCGGCATGCACTGGCAGATCCACAAGGACTCCACCGCCCACCACGCGGTGGCAGAGCGCCTCGGCCAGCGACTCCCGGTCGCCATCGCCATCGGCTGCGACCCGGTGGTGTCGTACGCAGCATCCGCGCCGCTGCCCGGCGACATCGACGAGTACCTGTTCGCCGGCTTCCTGCGCGGCGAGCGGGTGGAGATGGTCGACTGCCTCACCGTGCCGCTCCAGGTGCCCGCGCACGCGCAGGTCGTGCTGGAGGGCTACCTGGAGCCCGGTGAGCGGCTGCCCGAGGGCCCGTTCGGCGACCACACCGGCTACTACACCCCGGTCGAGCCGTTTCCGGTGCTGCACGTCGAGACGATGACCATGCAGCGCGACCCGGTCTACCACTCGATCGTCACCTCACAGCCGCCGCAGGAGGACCACGGCCTCGGCAAGGCCACCGAGCGGATCTTCCAGCCGCTGCTCAAGCTGCTGATCCCGGACATCGTCGACTACGACCTGCCGGCCGCCGGCGTCTTCCACAACTGCGCGATCGTGTCGATCCGCAAGCGCTACCCGAAGCACGCGCAGAAGGTGATGAACGCGATCTGGGGCGCCCACCTGATGTCGCTGACCAAGCTGATCGTGATCGTCGACGAGGACTGCGACGTGCACGACTACAACGAGGTCGCCTTCCGCGCCTTCGGCAACGTCGACTACGCGCGCGACCTGCTGCTCACCGAGGGCCCGGTGGATCACCTCGACCACTCGTCGTACCAGCAGTTCTGGGGCGGCAAGGCGGGCGTCGACGCGACCCGCAAGCTGCCGGCCGAGGGCTACACCCGGGGCTGGCCGGAGGAGATGCGGATGTCGCCCGAGGTGGCCTCGCTGGTCGACAAGCGTTGGAAGGAGTACGGGATCTGATGACGGCCGTGCTGGAGCCCGTGGAACGACCGGGCCGGGTCAAGTCCTTCCTCAAACTGGTCACCATCGAGCACTCGGTCTTCGCGCTGCCCTTCGCGTACCTGTCGGCGCTGACCGCGATGCAGGTCGACGGCGGGCACGTCCGCTGGCTCGACCTGCTGCTGATCACCGTGGCGATGGTCGGGGCGCGGACGTTCGCGATGGCCGCCAACCGGATCCTCGACCGGCGGATCGACGCCCGGAACCCGCGTACCGCCGGGCGGGAACTGGTCACCGGGGCGGTCAGCGTGCGGACGGCCTGGACCGGCGCGGTCGTCGCGCTGGTCGTCTTCCTGATCGCTGCCGCGCTGCTCAACCCGCTCTGCCTGGCGCTCGCCCCGCTCGCCGTGGTGCCGCTGGTGGTCTACCCGTACGGCAAGCGGTTCACCAACTGGCCGCACGCCATCCTGGCGATCGCCCAGGCGGTCGGGCCGGTCGGCGCCTGGCTGGCGGTCACCGGCACCCTCAGCGGCTCCGGGCCGGCCTGGCTGCTGGGCGCGGCGGTCGGCCTCTGGATCGGCGGCTTCGACCTGATCTACGCCTGCCAGGACGACGAGATCGACCGGAAGATCGGCGTGCACAGCGTCCCGGCCCGGTACGGTCGGCGCTTCGCGCTGCACGCCTCCACCGTCGCGCACGTGGTCACCTTCGCGCTCTTCGTCTGGTTCGGCGCGCTGGTCGGCTTCGGCTGGCTCTGGTGGATCGGGTTGGCGCTGACCGCGGTCGCCTTCGGTTACCAGCACCTGGTGGTCACCCCGACCGACCTCAGCAAGGTCAACCGCGCGTTCTTCACCGCCAACGGCTTCGTCGGCATTGCGCTGTTCGCCTTCGCCCTGCTCGACCTGGTGATCCGGCTCGGCCTGCGGGCGTGACTCCGGGCGGGCCACCGGCGGCCGGTCCGGCCCGGTGGTCGCCGGGTCAGCCGGTGGCGGCGGGTTCGAGGTGGGCGTCCGGATAGCGGGCGCTCTCCATCGTCCAGTCGATGGTGCCCCGAACCGCGTTGGCCACCCCGTCGAGCAGGTCGGTGACCGGCTCGTCCAGCGCCGGACCGAACGACGGCACCGCCGCGCGCAGCTCGACGAAGCGCCGCATCGAGGCCCGCCACCGCTCGGCCACCAGCTCCACCGCCGTGTCGGTCGGCACGCCCCGCTCGCCGGCGAGCGCCAGCACCAGGTTGTGCCCGCCCGCGGTGGCCCGGTCCCGCTCCAGCGATGCCAGGTCGTTGTACCAGGAGAGCAGGTCATTGCCGGTGTCGGCGAACCGGCGCAGCAGCGGGTGGTGGTAGACCGGGTCCGGCAGCGGACGCCCGGTGACGAACTCCGTCAGCGGGAACGACACGTACGCCGCCGAGGTGGCCCGGCGCAGCTCGACGTACTCGGCGACGGCGGGGCGGCGACCGAGGGTCTTGTTGACCGCCTCCCGCACCGTGCCGTCCAGGTGGTGCCCGACCGCGTCGGCGAACCGGTGCCGCCAACGGGCCGGCATCCGCCGGTGGGGCTCCCGCCACGCCCGGACCAGCAGCCGCCGCAGCGGCCCGGTCAGCCCGGCGTGCTGGTGGCGGTGCCCGCTGTGCAGCACCGTCAGCGCGCCGTCGCGCAGTGCGCGGATCTGCGCCGGCGTCAGCCGACCCGGCCCGTCGCAGGCGTCGTCGACCAGGAAGAACCAGGTGAAGAGCGCGGTCAGCACCCGCAGGTCGGCCTCGGTGGCATTCGGGTAGAGGCGTCCGGCGTACCGGGCGAAGCCGGCGCGGGCCATCCGCCGCGCGGCGGCGTCGTCCAGCGGTACGCCGAGGTCGGGCAGGAACTCGATCAGCCACTCCTGCACCCCGTCGGCGTAGGGCGACAGCCGGGGGGCGATCGGGCACTCGGACCGGAGCGACCGGAGGAGCGCGGCGGTCATCAGCCGACTCCTCCCCGGCAGCCCTGCCATCGTGCGGACGATTTCCGGCAGCATGCCAGGTCGCCGAGGCCGCCACCTCCCCCGGACGGGCAGCGGGGCACACGCGGGGCAACCGCCGCAAACCGCCGGAGGTCGGGGCGGCCCGGAAGCGGGGGCCGGCCGCCGGGCCGCGGCGGTGACCAGGCAGGCTGGACGGCATGCGCGAACCATGGGTGGTCGGCGTCTCCGGTGCGTCCGGCACGCCGTACGCGGCGGCCGTCGTACGCGGGCTGCTCGACGCCGGGGAGCCGGTGGACCTGATCGTCTCCCGGGCGGCCCGGCTCACCCTGCTGGACGAGACCGGCCGTCCGTTCCGGGACGCGCACTGGGCCGACGACCTCGCCGCTTGGCTGGGCCGGGAACTGGGCGACGCCGACGTGCGGCACTGGCCGGCCGGCGACCTGGCGGCCGGGCCGAGCAGCGGTTCGTACCGGGTGCGCGGGATGGCGGTGGTGCCGGCGAGCACCGCGGCCTGTGCCGGCATCGCGATCGGACTCTCCAAGGACCTGCTGCAACGGGCTGCCGAGGTCAACCTCAAGGAGCGGCGGCCGGTCGTGGTGGTGCCCCGGGAAACCCCGGTGACCCGCAGCCACCTCGAGCACCTGATCGCGTTGCACGATGCCGGCGCGGTGGTGCTGCCCGCCAGCCCCGGCTTCTACGGCGCCGGCGCGTCCGCGTCGGCCCAGCAGTTGGTCGACTTCGTCGCCGGCAAGGCGCTGGACGCGTTGGGCGTGCCGCACACGCTGTTCCGCCGGTGGTCGGGAGAGCTCGGCGCGGGTCGGGACTGACGCCGGCCGTCACCCGGATGCCGGGACGCGGACCGGACCTCGCGCCCGGCCCGCGTGGTGGTGTCCGTAACGCTCAATACATGCCGGCGTTGGCTGGCCCGGGACCGGTCGAGGCGGCCGGACCGGTGTTGCGCGGCCTACCCACCTCGTCGCTCTCGTCCAGCATGCCCTCCCCCTCAAGCAGGGCCCGCACCTCGGATTCCCGAAACCGGCGATGCCCGCCTGGAGTCCGGATGCTGCCGATCCGACCGGCCGCCGCCCATCTCGTCACAGTCTTCGGGTCAACCCGAAACAGCGCGGCGACCTCACCCGGTGTCAGCAGGCGATCTCCAGTGTCCACAGCCCCCTCCTCGCGTCGACGAAGCCCCCGGCTGAACACACTGCCCCCGGCCGGTGCGAGCCCAGAGCCGTCATGAGGGACGTATGGCAATTACAGCACCAGCGAACTGGCCTGTCCGCCAAACGCGAAAAACGCACTGAGTGGGGAGTTAGTCAATGATACCGGCGCTGTGCTCCTTATACCGTCCGTGCGCGAGGCGTTACCTTCCGTATGGGCAACGGATGCCGGAGTCAGGGCGTTACGCCCTACCGGCTAGGGTCTACCTTCCGTGGACACCATCGACCTGAGCCTCGTGGAGCTGCTACGCGGCAACGCCCGCCTCTCCTACGCCGAACTTGCCCGCCAGGTCGGGCTCTCCGCACCGGCGGTGCACGAGCGGGTCGGCAAGTTGGAGGCCAGCGGCGTGCTCCGGGGCTACCGGGCCGACGTGGCGCCGGAGGCGATCGGGCTCGGCGTCACCGCGCTGATCGGCATCGTCGAGGACTCCGGCGCGGACACCGACGACGTGCTGGCGGCGTTCCGGGCGATGCCCGAGATCGAGTCCTGCTACTTCATGGCCGGCGTCGAGTCGTTCCTGCTCAAGGCGCGGGTCGGCACGATCGCGGAGCTGGAACAGCTGATCGTGCGGCTGAACCGGACCGCCGGCGTGGCCTCCACCCGGACCAGCATCGCGCTCTCCACCAAGTGGGAGAACCGCCCGCAGCCGGTCACCCCGCCCCCCGCCTGACCGCCCGGGCGGCCCTGGCGTCGGCCGGCCGGCGACGATAGGTTGCGCCGGTGACCTCGCCAGCCCGCGGTGCGGCCGTGGTGACCGGCGCCGCCGGTGGCCTCGGCCGCTCCATCGCCGCCGCGCTGCACGCCGACGGCTGGCCGGTGCTGCTCACCGACGTCGACCCGGGCGCGGTGGCCGCCGTGGCGGCACCGCTCGGAGGCTGGTCCCGCGCCCTGGACGTACGCGACGAGGCCGGCTGCGCCGAGGTGGCCGCCGAGGCGGCGGCGCACGGCGGCGGCCTGGGGCTCTGGGTCAACAACGCCGGCATCCTGGTCACCGGGCCGGCGTGGGAGCAGGACGGGTCGACCCGGCGCCGGGTGCTCGACGTCAACGCGCTCGGCGCGATGAACGGGACGCTCGCCGCGCTGGCCGTGATGCGTGCCCAGGGACGCGGCCACGTGCTCAACGTCGTCTCGCTGGCCGGGCTGGTCGCCGCGCCCGGTGAGACGGTCTACGCGGCCAGCAAACACGCCCTGCTCGCGTTCAGCCTCGGCACCCTCGCCGACCTGAGGATGGCCGGCCACCGTGGGGTGCACGTCTCCTGCCTCTGCCCGGACGGGATCTGGACCCCGATGCTGCACGACCGGCTGGACGACCCGGGAGCGCTGGCGTCCTTCACCGGCTCGATGCTCAGCCCCGAACGGGTCGCCGCCCGGGTGGTCCGGCTGGCCCGGCGACCCCGTCCGGTGGTGACCCTGCCGCGCTGGCGTGGCGCCCAGGTCCGGCTGCTGGACGCCGTACCCCGGCTCGCCCTCGGGCTGACCCCGGTGGTCCGCGCCGTCGGCCGGGCCGGGCAGCGGCGGCAACGCCGTCGGGCCGGCGTGGACCCCGACTAGCCGCGTCCCTGCTACGTTTCCGGCGTGACTCACCTGGATCGATGCGACGAGGTCAGCCGGAGGTGGGTGACCGAGGCGATCGCCGCGGTCGAGGCGGACGCCAACCGCTCGGCCGACACCCACCTGCTGCCCTTCCCGCTGCCCCGGGACTGGGGGATCGACCTCTACCTCAAGGACGAGTCGGTGCACCCGACCGGGTCGCTGAAGCACCGCCTGGCCCGCTCGCTCTTCCTCTACGGGCTCTGCAACGGCTGGATCGGGCCGCGGACCACCATCGTGGAGGCGTCCTCCGGCTCGACGGCGGTCTCCGAGGCGTACTTCGCCCGGATGCTGGGGCTGTCGTTCATCGCGGTGATGCCCGCCGCCACCTCGCCGGAGAAGATCGCCCAGATCGAGTTCCAGGGCGGTCGCTGTCACCTGGTCGACGACCCGGCCCGGGTGGTGGCCGAGGCCCGCGGGCTGGCCGAGGAGACCGGCGGGCACTTCATGGACCAGTTCACCTACGCCGAACGGGCCACCGACTGGCGGGGCAACAACAACATCGCCGAGTCGATCTACGCGCAGCTCGCCCTGGAGCGGCACCCGGTACCCGACTGGATCGTGGTGGGCGCCGGCACCGGCGGCACCAGCGCCACCATCGGCCGGTACATCCGCTACCGCCGGCTGCACACCAAGCTCTGCGTGGTCGACACGGAGTACTCGGCCTTCTATCCCGCCTGGCTGGCCGCCGACTGGACGCTGCGCATCGAGAAGGGGTCCAGGATCGAGGGGATCGGCCGGCCGAGCGTGGAGCCGTCCTTCGTACCCCCGGTGGTGGACCGGATGGCGCAGGTGCCGGACGCCGCCTCGCTCGCCGCCATGCGCACCGGCTCGGCCGTGCTCGGGCGGCGGGTGGGCGGCTCGACCGGCACCAACCTGTGGGGGGCGTTCGGGCTGATCGCCGGGATGCTCGCCGAGGGACGGAGCGGCTCCCTGGTCACCCTGATCTGCGACGCCGGCGAACGGTACGCCGACACCTACTACTCGGACGACTGGGTGGCCGGCCAGGGTCTCGACCTGGCCCCGCACCTGGCCACCGTCGAGCGCTTCCTGGCCGACGGCGTCTGGCCGGCCTGAGCCCGTCCACGCCCTGGCCGGCCGCGAGCTGGGGCGACCGGGACCACCGGGGTCAGCGCGGGTCGATCCGCTCGGCCAGCCCCGGGTAGCGCAGCACGTAACCCGCCACGTCCAGGTCGATGTCGGCGGTGTAGGTGTCGCTGACGAACCGGACCCGGCCCGGGCCCAACGACGTGTAGACCTGCTCGGCTGGGATCACCACGAGACTCGGCACCAGCACCCAGGCGACGCTGATCCGGTGCCCGGTGTCGGCCGCGGCGTTGGTCAGCCCTAGCCGGTGCACCGGCAACGCGTTCAACAGCGGAGAGCCGCCGAGGTCGACGTCGAGCGCGTCGGCCAGCCGGTCCGGATCGTCGGTGCCGGGCAGCCCGACCGGAGCATGCCCCGCGGCGGTCAGCGCCGCGTCCAGGTCACCCTGCTCGGCGGTGGTCACCCGCCACCGGTCGGCCGCCCGTTCCAGACGTACGCTGCGCAGCCAGCCGGTCCCCTCCACCTCGACCTCGAAGCGGGTGGTCGTCCAGTCGGGTGCGGTGCTCAGCTGGTAGCGCGCGGTCCACGGGATCGGATCGACAGCGATCATGGTGCCCCGGGCCGCCAGCCCCCGGCCGTCGTCGAAGAGGGCGTGCTCGCTGCCGGCGGTGTCGGTCCGGGTCCAGAAGAGCGACTTCGGCATGGTCGGCATGAGCCGGACCTTACGCGACCGGACCGTCACCGGCAGCGATGCGGAGACGGTTCGGCTGGAAACACGGAAGATCTTGGTAGGAGACGGCCGGGGAGGGCCGAAACCTACCAAGATCTCCCGTTGACGTACCTAGTGTGTGCGGGCCGGGCCGCGGGCGGCGAAGCCGCGCTGGTCGTCGCGCGGGCGGTCGTCGCGACCGCGCCCCTCGGACCGGAAGCCGCCGCGCCGGTCGCCCCGGTCGCTGCCGGCACGCCCGTCACGGTCGGCGAACCGTCGCTCGCCCTGCGGCCGGTCGTCGTAGCGGCGCTCGCCCTGCGGCCGGTCGCCGTAGCGCCGTTCGCCCTGCGGGCGGTCGCCGTACTGCCGCTCACCTTGCGGGCGGTCGCCGTAGCGCCGTTCGCCCTGGGGACGGTCGCCGTACTGCCGCTCACCCTGCGGGCGGTCGCTGTAACGCCGTTCGCCCTGGGGGCGGTCGCCGAACCGGCGTTCGCCCTGGGGGCGGTCGCCGAAGCGGCGCTCGCTCTGCGGGCGGTCGCCGAACCGGCGGTCGGAGAAGCTCCGGTCGCCGAAACGCCGCTCGCCGTGGCCGCTCCGGTCGCCGTAGCGACGCGGGCCGCCGGGGCGGTCGCCGTGCCGGCGGGGCTCCTCCGGCTCCTCGCGAACCGCGACGCCGCTCGGCTCCCGGGCTCCGGTCAACTCGGTGAGCACCGGGTCGCCGGCCCGAACCCGAGCCTCTGCGGGTGCGACGCCCGCCTTCTCCAGCATGGCCAGCGTGGTCCGGCGCTGCTTCGGCAGCACCAGGGTGGCCACCGCTCCGGATTCGCCGGCGCGGGCGGTCCGGCCGGCCCGGTGCAGGTAGTCCTTCGGGTCCTTCGGCGGGTCGACGTGCAGGACCAGGGTGACCCCGTCCACGTGGATGCCGCGGGCGGCCACGTCGGTGGCGACCAGCACGTTCATCCGACCCTCGCGGAACTCGGCCAGGGTGCGGGTACGCATCCGCTGGGTCTTGCCGCCGTGCAGCCCGCCGGCCCGCACGCCGACCGCGGCGAGCTGGGTGACCAGCCGGTCCACGCCGAGCTGAGTCCGGGCGAACACCATGGTCCGGCCGTCCCGCGCCGCGATGGACGCCGTCACCGAGAACTTGTCGTGCGGCGGGATCAGCAGCAGGTGGTGGTCCATCGTGGAGACGGCAGCGGTCGCCGGCGCGGTGGAGTGCGTGACCGGGTCGGTCATGAACCGCTTGACCAGCGCGTCGACGTCACCGTCCAGGGTGGCCGAGAAGAGCAGCCGCTGCGTGCCGGCCGGGGTCTTCGCCAGCAACTCGGTGACCTCCGGCAGGAAGCCCATGTCGGCCATCTGGTCGGCCTCGTCGAGCACGGTCACCTCGACGTCGTCCAAGCGGCAGACGCCGCGGGCGATCAGGTCGCCGAGCCGCCCGGGGGTGGCCACGATGATCTCCACGCCGCGGCGCAGCGCGTCGATCTGCCGGTCGTACGGAACCCCGCCGACGGCCGTCTTGAGGAAGACGCCCACCGACTTGCCGAGCGGCAACAGGGCGTCGTTGACCTGCATGGCCAGTTCCCGGGTCGGGACCAGCACCAGCGCGCGCGGGTGCAGCGGCCGGGCCCGTTCGCCGGCGGCGACCCGGGCGAGCAGCGGCAGCCCGAAGGCGAGGGTCTTGCCGGAGCCGGTCTGGCCCCGGCCGAGCACATCCCGGCCGGCGAGCGCATCCGGGACGGTCGCCCGCTGGATCTCGAACGGGCTGGTGATGCCCTCCCGTGCGAGAGCGCGGACCAGCTGCTGGGGCAGGCCGAGCGCGGCGAAGTCGCGGGTGTCGCTCACGGCCTGCTCCGCGACCGGAGCGGTCTGCTCCGAGGTCGGGTTGGTCTGCTCGTCGGCCGGGCTGGTCTGCTCCTGGGCCGCGGCGGCGTCGAAGGCGGACGGAAACGTGCTGGGGTCAGCAAAGGTGGTCAAGAAGTGCCTTTCAAGCGGGGCGCATCTTCGCGATGGCCTGCCGCAGCTGAACGCCGCCGGATCGCCCGCAAGACCGCCCATGGGCGCACAGGACGCGCGCCAGGTCAGTGATCTACACAAGTGTACGGCGACCGTCGCCAGCCGCCACCTGGCCGTAACCGTAGTGGGCGGGCTCACCCGCCCGGAGGGGTCGGTGAGCGCCACCCGGCACGGCGCGGCGGGCCCGGTCAGCCGCTCAGCACGCTGCCGATCAGCCCGTCCACCGCGTCACCGGCCAGCAGCACGATGAGCACGCTGATCACCACCAGCAGCCCGAGGGCGGCGGCCAGCACGACCACCACCCGGGTGGTACTCGACCGTTCGGCCGGCGTGTCCGACCAGCCCTGCGCCAGGATGTGCCCGGTCAACGAACCGGAGGTCTCCGCCGGGCTCGGCAGCGCGATCGTGGTGAAGCCAGGACCGTCGGTGCCGGCGCTGTAGACCGTGCCGAGGTCCGGGCCGCCGTCGTACCGGCCCGGGCGGGGGTTGCCCGACCCGCTCACCTGGGTGCTGCCGCCGGCCGGGGTGCGGGCGGCCGGGACGCCACCCATCGCGGACGTGGACGGCGCGTCGGGCGGTTGGGCCCCGCCCGGCCAGGAACCGCCGCGCGCTCCCGTCGTCGGAGAGTTCCCGGCGGCGCCCAGTTCGGCCGGGCTGGCTGCCGGCGGCCAGCCCGGCAGCGCCGGCTCGGGCACGATCGGCGGCGCCGAGACGGGTGCGCCGGCCCGGCCGCCGGGCGGCGTGGAGATGGGTGCGGTGGCCTGGCCGGCGGGCGGCCCGGAAGTGGGTGCGCTGGCCGAACCCCCGGGCGGCGCGGACGCGGGCGCGCTGGCCCAGCCGGCGGGCGGCGCGGAGACGGACGTGCCGGCCCGTCCGCCTGGTGGTGCCGAGATCGGCGCAGCGGCGCGAGCAGCCGGGGCGGACATCGGGAACGCGGACGTCGCCGGGGGCGGAGGGAAGGGCGGCGCCGGCATCGGGCCGGGCGGCGACGGTGGCGGTGGCACCGGTGGCCCGGGCGGCGGCGCCGGCGGGCCCGGCATGGGCGGCACCGGGCCGGGAGGCGGCGTGGGGCGCGGACCCGGAGGCGGCGTCGGGCGCGGCCCCGGCGGAGTCGGCCCGGGCAGCGGCGGGGCCGGGGAGGGTGGAGTCGGCCCGGGCACCGGCGGGGTGGGCGCGGGGGCCGGCTCCGGTTCCGGGGTGGGCGGCTTCGGCGGCTGCACCGGCTCCGGCGGCTGTGCGGGCTCGGGTGGTTCCGGGTTCACCGGGCCGGACCGGTAGACCCCGGGCGTCCCGGCCCGCGCCCCCGCGCCCGCCTCGTCGGCGGTGGCCCGGCTCGAACCGGGGACCGCGACGCTGGCCCGGGCGGCTCCCGCGTCGGCGGTGGCCCGGCTCCCGCTGGGCGCCGCGACGCTGGCCCGGCCGGCCGGCGTACCCGCCGTTCCGGACGCGACCCGGTCGGTACCCGGAACGGACGCGCGGGCCCGGGCAGGCGCGGTCGAGCCGTGCCGTTGGCCCGGCAGGGCCGAACCACCGGAACTGTCCGAGCCTGCCCCTCCGTAGGTGGTGCCGGCGTTCGCACCGGCCGGCGGAGCCCCCTCGGCGGGTGCGGCGGCGGTGGTCACGCTGGCGCGTGCCCGTACCGGTTTCGCCGGCTCAGACTCGTCCCTGCCCACCGCCGACTCGGCAGGTGCCGGCTCGGCGTCGGCCCGGCTCGCGTCGGCCGAGCGCTCGGCGTCCCCGCTCTCGGGGGCGGCCGTCGGGCCGTCGGAGGTGGCGTCTGACGCCATGCGGGGCGGGGTGTCGGCCCCGCCGTCGGGCGTGGGAGCCGGGCCGGACGTCTCCGCCGGGACCTTCTGATCGGCCATGCTCGCCCTCCGCGCAACGCTCGCACCCGGAACCCGGCCGGGACCGGGCGTGCCTGGGTGCCACGGTGCCACATTCCACCCCGGCGGGACAGCCGGAGTCCAGCCTTCCGGCCTAGTTGCCGGCGCTCTGGGTCTCGGAGGACGACGCCGACGGACTGCCGGTCGAGGTGTCCTCGCTGGCACTGTTGGACGGCGCGACGCTGGACGGCGCCACACTCGGCGTCGGGCTGGTCGACGTGCTCGGAGTGGGCGTGGGCGTCGTCGGCTTCGGCGGGAGCGGAGGCTTGGTCGCGCCGGTCGTCTTCGTCGGTGTGGGCCGCGGCGTGCTCGAGCCGGTGGGCGTCGGTGTCGGTGTCGGGGTCGACGTGGGGGGCGGCGTGGGCGTCGGAGTGCCGGTGGGCGGCGCGGGCACCGCCCCGATCACCCGGGTGGCGGCGTAGAGCCGGGACCAGGTCACCGTGGAGATCTTGACGACGTCGCCGGTGGTCGGGGCGTGCACCATCTTGCCGTTCCCGATGTACATCCCGACGTGGTGGATCGTCGACCAGTTGCTGCCCGAGGCGAAGAAGAGCAGGTCGCCGGGGAGCAGCGCGCTGCGGTCCACGGTGCGGCCGCGGGTGGCGTAGTACTGGTCGCGGGAGACCCGGGGCAGGTCGAAGTAGTCGGCCCCCTTGGAGCGGTAGGCCGCCCACATGAGGCCGGAGCAGTCGAACCGGTTCGGCCCCTCGGCGGCCCAGAGGTAAGGGTCGCCGAGCTGGGCGAGGGCGTAGCGCACCGCGGCCATGGCCCGGGGGTGGGCGGCCAGGCCGTTGACGTCCTGACCCTGGAGGTAGCCGGCGCCGAGCTGCTGTTCGGCGGCCTCCTGCTGGCGCTCGAGCTGGATGAGCTGCGCGGAGTTGTCGCGGCGCAGCTTGAGCAGCTTCGCCTCCTCGGTGTGCAGCGCCTTCTCGCCGGCGGTGAACTCGGCCCGGGCGGCGTTGAGTGCCGCCTCCGCCGCCGAGTAGGCCTGGTAGGCGGTCTGCTCGGCGGCCCGGGCCCGGGCCAGCTCACCGGCCGCGGCCGTGGTCGACCCCTCGACCTTCTCGCCCCGGTTGATCCGCTGGAGCTCGCTGAGCCCCTGAATGTCGTTGGCGAACTCGCCAGGGGGCAGTGCCGCAGCAGCCTTGAGCGCCTCGGCGGCGACCGTGTCGGCCTGCTCCTGGGCCCGGGTCAGGCCGTCCCGGGCGAGCTTCATCTCCTGGTCGGCGGCGGCGAGCCGGGTCTCCGCGTCGGTGCGCTTCTGGCGTAGTTGGAGCAGCGTCTCGCCGAGCAGCCCGACCTGGGTCTGTGCGGTGTAGACCTGGGTGGCCAACGGTCCGGTGCCGAGGGTGCCGCCGACCGGGGTGCCCGGAGTCACCGGGGTGCCGACCACGGGCGCGCCGCCGGGAAGTTGGACCGAGCCGGTGACCGAGGGCCGGACGCCGGAGTCGGGCACGGTGGTGGGTACGCCGGGGTCGGCGTAGGCCGGAGCGGCCAGCACCGCGGCGGCGATCGCGCCGAGCAGGGCGGACCAGAGCCTCGGACGCAGCACCGGCGAGACCACCGGGCTCCGCCGTCGTCGCCGTCGTCGCCCGAGCCCGCTGTCAACCATTCCGCTGCTCCCCGTCCGACAGGCAGACGCCGCGCCGGTGGCGCGGCCGTGGGGACGCTATCAGTGTGTCGCTCCCCACCCGTTCTTACCTCAATCAGGGCAATGTTGTCGATGCGTGGCCGGGTAACGGGAGGCTGAGAATCTGCTGAACGGGGTCGCTGCCGCGGACCGTGCCGGCGGGGTGGTCGGTGCTCCGACGTACCCTCGACCGGGACCGCAGGTGGAAGGGACGTGCCATGGACGCCGGACTCAAGCGAGAGCTCGAAGCGAAGGTGTACGCCGGGGAGCGGCTGACCCGGGAGGACGGGATCGCCCTCTACGACAGCGACGACCTGGTCTGGCTGGGTCGGCTGGCCCACCACCGGCGTACCGAGCTGAACGGCGACCGGGTGATGTTCAACGTCAACCGGCACCTCAACCTCACCAACGTCTGCTCCGCGTCGTGCGCCTACTGCTCCTTCCAGCGCAAGCCGGGTGAGAAGGACGCCTACACGATGCGCATCGACGAGGCGGTCCGTAAGGCCAAGGAGATGGAGGACGAGCAGCTCACCGAGCTGCACATCGTCAACGGCCTGCACCCGACGCTGCCCTGGCGCTACTACCCGAAGGTGCTGCGCGAGCTGAAGGCGGCGCTGCCGAACGTCAAGCTCAAGTGCTTCACCGCCACCGAGGTGCAGTGGTTCGAGAAGATCAGCGGCCTGTCCGCCGACGAGATCCTCGACGAGCTGATGGACGCCGGCCTGGAGTCGCTCACCGGCGGCGGCGCGGAGATCTTCGACTGGGAGGTCCGCCAGCACATCGTGGACCACGCCTGTCACTGGGAGGACTGGTCGCGGATCCATGCCCTGGCGCACAGCAAGGGCATGAAGACCCCGGCCACGATGCTCTACGGGCACATCGAGGAGCCCCGGCACCGCGTGGACCACGTGCTGCGGCTGCGCGAGCTGCAGGACGAGACGGGTGGCTTCGCGGTCTTCATCCCGCTGCGCTACCAGCACGACTTCGTCGACTCGGCGGACGGCAAGATCCGTAACCGGATCCAGGCCCAGACCACGATGGCCTCGCCGGCCGAGTCGCTGAGGACCTTCGCGGTCTCCCGGCTGCTCTTCGACAACGTTCCGCACGTGAAGTGCTTCTGGGTGATGCACGGCCTCTCGGTCGCCCAGCTCTCGCTGAACTTCGGCGCCGACGACCTGGACGGCTCGGTCGTCGAATACAAGATCACGCACGACGCCGACTCGTACGGCACGCCGAACACCATGCACCGCGACGACCTGCTGCACCTGATCTGGGACGCCGGCTTCCAGCCGGTCGAGCGGGACACCCGCTACAACGTGGTCCGGGAGTACGACAGGGCGCCGTCGCTTGCCGAGCGGCGCGCCGAACCGCAGCAGGTCTGGGCCTGAGCCGGCACGTACCCTCGTTGTCGATGACGGAACAGCAGAGCGGTTTTCCCCGGCGCGACGCCGAGGGGCGCATCCGTACCCTCGGTGACCTGCTCGGGGTGAGCCTGGCCGGCTGGGTGATCGGGGTGCTCGCCCTGGTCCTGTTCGACTGGGCCTTCGCCTCGTTCGGGGCGGGCGAGTTCGGCCGGGCGAACGGGTGGCTCGCGGTGATCCTCCCGGCCTGGCTCTTCTGGGAGGACTTCCGGGCCTGGGGGTTCGGCGCGGCCCGGGTGGTGGCGGGACTGCTCGCCGCCGCGGTCGCGGTGGTCGCCGGGCTGCTGGTCGCCGGGGTGGCGGCCGGGTTACCGTCGCTGCTCACCGGCGCGCTGGCGGCGGCCGCCTTCACGGTGGTCTACGCGGTGCTGTGGTTTCCCGGCGTCCGGTGGCTGGCCCGCCGGACGGGCTGAAACCGCCCGCCGGACGGGCCGGCGGCGGAGAACGGAGTGGTGCAGGTGAGCGCGTCGGTCAAGTACACGCTGGGCCGGATCGGGCTGTTCGTGCTCGTGCTGGCGGCCCTCTGGCTGGTCGACATGAACCTCTTCCTGAGGCTGATGCTGGCCCTGGTCTTCTCCGCCGCGCTCTCGTTCTTCCTGCTCAAGGGCTGGCGGGACGAGATGGCCGAGGAGATGTCCGGTGCGGCCGAGCGGCGTCGGAGCGAGAAGGAGCGGCTCCGCTCGGCGCTGGCCGGCGACGACCAGCCGAGCGACGACCAGCCGAGGGACGACCAGCCGAGCGACGGTCAGCCGGGCGAGGGTCAGCGGCGGGTCGACTAGGGCCGGCAGCGGGGGCGGGTCGGAAACGGGGCGGTACGACCGGGTCCGGCTCGCTAAGGTCTGCCGCCGTGGGAACTCTCAGCAAGATCAGCGACTGGCGGGCCAAGGTGCTCGTCTGGGTCGGCCTTCCGGTCATCGCCGTCATCGGACTGGTCATGGGTGCCGGTGACCTCGGGCCGGCCTGGCAGGCCAAGGGCGGCGGCGGAACGGCGGGCACCTTCACCGCCGTGCAGGAGGAGTGCGGGCGGCGTAGCTGCACCTGGCACGGGGACTTCGTGGCCGAGGGCGGCGAGAAGCGTGCGGACGTCATCCTCTACGACGCGCCGGACGGGCTCATGCAGGGCGCAACGGCACCGGCCCGGGACTCGGGCGCTCGCAAGGGAGTCTTCTCCACCACCGGCGGTTCCACCTGGCTGATCGTGACCGGGCTCTCCCTCGCCGGCGTGGTGGCCGCGGTGATCTGGGTGGTCGTCATCCTGCGCGCGGTTCGCCGGCGCCGCGAGCAGCGGGCGGCGGACGGGGCATTCCTCACCGCCACCGGCCAGGACTGATTTCACCGGCGAGCCCGGCACGGTCGACCGCGACCGTGCCGGGCTCGTCCGTTCTCACCAGTTGGTGGAGCCGGGGACGTGTGGCCAGGGCTTGTGTGCCGGCTTGATCAGGTAGGCGATGCCGCCGGAGCCGCCGGAGACCCCGCCGCTGGCGTTGGTCCGCTTGGTCCGCAACCAGATCTGCTCGAACTGTTCCCGCTGGTAGACGTTGCGCACCACGTCGTTGCTGGACGACGCGGGGTCGTTGACGATGACGTCACCCTCGGCGGTGAAGCCGACCACCACGAACAGATGGCCGGAGGTGCCGTAGTTCGCCCCGTCCAGCTCGCTGGCGAGGAACGACTGGCTGGTCACCACCGGAATGCCGGCGGCGATGAAGCGCTCCAGCTCGTCCAGGGAGTGCAACCGGGTCACCCGTCCCTCCAGGCCCGGGAAGCTGGCGGCGTACGCGGTGTTGAACGGCCAGTTGCCGGCGCCGTCGTAGGCGTAGTCGTAGGTCATCCGGGCGGCGTGGTTGACCGTCGGGTCCGGGTAGGTCGGGTCCACCCAGGCCGTGTCGGCCGCGGACGGCTTGCGTCCCCAGTACTCGACCACCATCTCGGTGGAGGTGGGGGAGCACCAGGCCTCGCCGCCGCCGTCGTACTCGGGGTAGTGGCCGGAGTGGACGTTCTGCGAGTAGCGCGGCACCGGCAGCTCGACGCCCCAGGCGATGTGCCCGGCGCTGGGGGTGACGGTGAACCGGTCCGGCACGTTCGAGCTCATCGCGCCGAGCATGTGCACCACCGGCGCGGCGGTCTGCCCGGGCGCCCGGTAGAGGGTCAGCCGCAGCTGGTAGGCCCGCAGCAGCACCCCGGCCGTGGCGTCGTCGATGCTGAAGGTGTCGGTCCAGATCGTCGACCAGGGGTCACCCTGCCGGTTGACGGTGGTCCGCTTGATGTCGGCGTCCCCGGCGGCCCAGCGCCCCATCACGTACCACGGGGTCTGCTCGCCGGTGTTGTAGCTGCCCTGGAGCTCGACCTGGATCCAGGTCCCGGCGGGCGTCTTCGCGTTCCAGGAGGCGACCAGTTCGGTGGCGTCGAAGCCGACCTGGGTGACCGGTGAGGTCCAGGTCGCGTACTCCCAGCTGCGGGTGGTCCCGGTGTGCGGGTCGGTGTAGTCGGTGGTGCCGACGGGGCGGGCCAGGGTCAGGCCCGGGTTGGCGCCGGGCGTCGCCCGGGTGCCGGCGTGGCTGCCCCGGCGCCAGTCCGGGTAGCGGGACCACTCCTGGAAGGTGATCTGCTCGTCGTGGCTGATCGGCCGGGACGCGGCGGTCCGGTCGACGGCGACCGGGGCGGCCGCGCCGGCGGGCACCGCGGTGCCGAGGAGGGTGAGCGCGGTGACGCCGGCGAGGGCGGCCACGCGTAGGCGTGATCTGGCCATGGGTGCTCCGCGGGTCTGGAGGTCGGGCATCGTTGCTGGTCAGTCTCCCGCCCGGAAGGAAGTTTCGCCAGATGTAGACGGATGGAAAATCATTGCCAACGTGATGATCCGCTTGGCATGGATTAGGCAGCGATCAATGTTGATATGACCATGTGACGGATGGTGAAGTGTGCAGCACCGAACGGGATCTCCCCGTACCCCGAGGAGGTTGTCCATGGCCCTCCGCACGCCCATCCCTCTCCGCCGTGTCCTGGCGCTCGCCGTCGTCGCCGGCGTGGCGCTCGCCACCGTCGCCACCGGACCGGTCTCCGCCCGGCCCGCCCCGGAACCCGACGCCGCCCCCGCCGCCAGCTACCGGGTGCTCGGCCCCCGTACCCTCGCCGACCGCAACGCGGTGGCCCGCACCGGAGCGGCCATCGACTACAGCGAACACGGCGTGCTGCACATCTCGGCCACCTCGGCCGAGGCCGCCGCGATCGCCCGGCTCGGCTTCCGGCTGGAGCCGATCGCCGAGCCGCCCACCCACGAGCACGCGGACGGCGACGTGGGCATCCAGGCCTTCCCGCCGGCCGACTCGAACTACCACGACTACGCCGAGCTGACCGCGGTGGTGAACCAGGTCGTCGCCGACCATCCGGGGATCGCCCGCAAGCTCAGCATCGGCAGCTCGTACGAGGGCCGGGACCTGATGGCCGTGAAGATCTCCGACAACGTCGGCACCGACGAGAACGAGCCGGAGCTCCTCTTCAACGCCCAGCAGCACGCCCGCGAGCACCTCACCGTGGAGATGGCGATCTACCTGCTCAACCTCTTCACGGACAGCTACGGCAGCGACTCGCGGATCACCAACCTGGTCAACGGGCGCGAGATCTGGATCGTGCCGACGGTCAACCCGGACGGCAGCGAGTACGACATCGCCACCGGCTCGTACCGCTCCTGGCGGAAGAACCGGCAGCCGAACAGCGGTTCGTCGAACGTCGGCACCGACCTCAACCGCAACTGGAGCTACAACTGGGGTTGCTGCGGCGGCTCGTCCGGCTCCACCTCGTCGGAGACCTACCGGGGACCCTCGGCGTTCTCCGCGCCCGAGACCCAGGCGCTGCGCAACTTCGTCAACAGCCGGGTGGTCGGCGGAGTCCAGCAGATCAAGGCCAACATCGACTTCCACACCTACTCGCAGCTGGTGCTCTGGCCCTACGGCTACACCACCGCGAACACCGCGCCCGGCATGAACGCCGACCAGTACAACACCTTCGCCACCATCGGCCAGCAGATGGCGGCCACCAACGGCTACACCCCGGAGCAGTCCAGCGACCTCTACATCACCGACGGGGACAGCATCGACTGGATGTGGGCCACCCACGGCATCTGGGCCTACACCTTCGAGATGTACCCGGGCTCCGCCTCCGGGGGCGGCTTCTACCCGCCCGACGAGGTGATCCCCGCGCAGACCTCCCGCAACCGGGAGGCGGTGCTGATCCTCAGCGAGTACGCCGACTGCCCGTACCGGGCGATCGGCAAGCAGGCGCAGTACTGCGGCGGTGGTGGCGGCACCACGGTCTGGTCGGACACCTTCGAGACCGCCACCGGCTGGACCATCAACCCGGCCGGCACGGACACCGCGACCCTCGGGGCGTGGGAGCGGGGCGCCGCCCAGGCGACCACGTCCAGCGGCGCGAAGCAGCTCACCCCGTACGCCGGCAGCAACGACCTGGTCACCGGCCGGCTCGCCGGAACTGGGGCCGGCGACTACGACCTCGACGGCGGGGCGACCAGCGCCCGGTCCCCGGCGGTGACCCTGCCGGCGAGCGGCACGCTCACTCTCTCGCTGGCCTGGTACCTGGCGCACGGCTCGAACGCCTCGTCGGCCGACTACTTCCGGGTCAGCGTGGTGCACAACGGCGGCACCACCACCCTGCTCACCCAGGCCGGCGCGGCCAGCAACCGCAACGGCGCCTGGACCGTGTCGAACCTGAACCTCACCCCGTACGCCGGGCAGTCCGTCCGGATCCTGGTGGAGGCCGCGGACGCTTCCGGGGCCAGCCTGGTCGAGGCGGCTGTGGACAACGTCACCATCACCTCCTCCTGATCGGGTGGGGCCCCGTCCTGCCCCCGACGGGGCCCCACCACCCCGGCCGGCTCGCCGGATCCCGGACATACCGCCAGTGAACGACCGTTCCGGCCCGCCAGGCTGATCGACTCTCTCCGATCGAGTCGTCATCGATCGGGCACGTCCCCGCGGTGCGCTACCGTCTTACCGACCGATCCACAGCGAAGCCGGTGCGAAACCGGCGCTGTCCCGCAACTGTGATGCCCCACCGCGGCGCCCGGCCCGTCCGGCCGGATGCCGCCGGCGCCGGCCCTGCCGGCGCCGAGCCGCGTACGGCCCTCCGGCCGACGCCGCGCGGCGGGGACGAGCCAGGTCGCCTGCGGAGCGGTCGCGACCCGCGCTCTCGAGGAAGGGCGCCTCGCGGACGGGCGCACTCCCTGTCGGCGAAGCACCACGCTCCTCGGCCGACAGGAGGACCATGTCCAGACGTACCCCCCGGCTTCTCGCCGCGACCCTCGCGGTCGCCGCGCTCGCCCTCGGCGCCTGCGCGCAGAAGACCGATGACCAGCCCGCGGCCGGCACCGGCCCGTCGAGCGCCGCCTACCCGGTGACGGTCGGCAAGCTCACCCTCGACAAGCGCCCCGAGAAGATCATCTCGCTCTCGCCGTCGGTGACCGAGATGCTCTTCGCCATCGGCGCCGGCCCTCAGGTGGTCGCGGCCGACGACAACTCGAACTACCCGCCGGAGGCGCCGAAGAGCGACCTCTCCGGCTTCCAGCCGAACGCCGAGGCGATCGCCGCCAAGAACCCCGACCTGGTGGTGCTCTCCAACGACACCAACAAGGTCGTCGACCAGCTCACCGCGCTGAAGATCCCGGTGCTGCTCACCCCGGCGGCGACCACGCTGGACGACTCGTACCGGCAGATCACCGACCTCGGCACGCTCACCGGCCACGCCGACGCGGCGGCCGACGTCACCGGGCGGATGAAGGACGACATCGGCAAGCTGGTCAAGGACCTGCCGCAGCGCCCGGAGAAGCTGACCTACTACCACGAGCTGGGCACGGAGCTGTACAGCGCGACCAGCAAGACCTTCATCGGCTCGCTCTACGCGATGGCCGGCCTGGAGAACATCGCCGACCCGGCCGACGCCGACGGCAAGAACGGCGGCTACCCGCAGCTCTCCCAGGAGGTCATCGTCAAGGCCGACCCGGACTTCATCTTCCTCGCCGACACCAAGTGCTGCCAGCAGAGCGCCGAGACGGTCAAGGCGCGCAGCGGCTGGTCCGGACTCACCGCGGTGAAGAACAACCAGGTGATCGCGCTGGACGACGACATCGCCTCGCGCTGGGGCCCGCGCGTCGTCGACCTGCTCCGCTCCATCGTGGACGCGGTCGCCAAGGTGCCCGCGTGAACGACCTCCCCCGGTGACCAGGGCGCTTCCGGTGGCCCAGACCGCACCGCCGGCCCGTCCGGCCGGGACGCCGCCCGCGTCCCGGCCGGCCGGCCTGCGCCCGATCTGGCTGGTGGCCGGCGTGATCGCGGTGCTCGTCGCGCTGGTGGCCGGGGTGTCCCTCGGCCCGGTCACCCTGCCGCCCGGGAGCGTCGCCGCCGAGCTGCTCAACCTGCTGCCCGGCGTGCACCTGGAGAGCGGACTCAACGAACGCGAGATCGCCATCGTGACCGAGCTGCGGCTGCCCCGGGTGGTGCTCGGCCTGCTCGTCGGCGGGATGCTCGCCCTGGCCGGCGGCTGCTACCAGGGCGTCTTCCGCAACCCGCTGGCCGATCCGTACCTGCTCGGGGTGGCCGCCGGAGCGGGCCTCGCGGTCACCGCGGTGATCGCGCTCGGCGGCGCCGGCACGGCGGGCGCGCTCACCGGGCTGCCGGTGACCATCCCGCTCGCCGCGTTCGTCGGCTCGCTCGGCGCGGTCGCGATGACCTACCTGCTCGGCGCGGCGGGCGGCCGGAGCCGCTCCCCGGCGATGTTGATCCTGGCCGGGGTGGCGGTCTCCGCGTTCCTCTCCGCCGGGCAGACCTACCTGCTGCAACAGCACTCCGACAGCATCCAGGCGGTCTACTCCTGGCTGCTCGGCCGGCTGGCCACGGCCGGCTGGCACGACGTGCTGCTGGTGCTGCCGTACGCCGTGCTGACCGCGGTGGTGGTGCTGCTGCACGGGCGGGAGCTGGACGTGCTCTCGGTCGGTGACGACGAGGCGACCAGCCTCGGGCTGCACCCGCAGCGGTCCCGGTACCTGCTGGTCGCGGCGGCCTCGCTGGGCACCGCGGCGGCGGTCTCCGCGACCGGCCTGATCGGCTTCGTCGGCATCATCGTGCCGCACACCGTGCGACTGCTCGCCGGGTCGAGCTACCGGGTGATCCTGCCGCTCTCCCTGCTCTTCGGCGCCGCCTTCCTGGCGCTCACCGACGTGGTGGCGCGCACCGCCGCCGCGCCGGCCGAGATCCCGATCGGGGTGGTGACCGCACTGCTCGGCGGCCCGTTCTTCGTGCTGGTCCTGCGTACCGCCCGCCGGGTGCTGACGTGAGGCCCGCCCAGCCGTCCGCTGCCGCCTCAGCGGTCGAGGTCCGTGGGCTGCACGTCACCCTGGACGGGGCCCGGATCCTGGCCGGGGTCGACCTGACCGTCGCCGTCGGCGAGTGGGTCACCGTGATCGGCCCGAACGGGGCGGGCAAGTCGACCCTGCTGCGCGCCGTCGGCGGCCTGCTGCCCACGAAGGGCGAGGTCACCCTCTTCGGTACGCCGATCGGGTCGCTGCGCCGCCGCGACCGGGCCCGGGTGGTGGCCACGGTGGCCCAGTCCCCGGTCGTGCCGCCGGGCATGCCGGTGCTGGACTACGTGCTGCTCGGCCGGACCCCGTACATCCCGGCGCTCGGTCGGGAGTCGGCCGCCGACCTGGCCGCCGTGCACGAGGTGCTGGAGCGGCTGGACCTGACCGGCTTCCACCGGCGCGAGCTGGCCACCCTCTCCGGCGGTGAACGGCAGCGGGTCTTCCTGGCCCGCGCGCTGGCTCAGGGCGCCACCCTGCTGCTGCTGGACGAGCCGACCAGCGCCCTGGACATCGGTCACCAGCAGGAGGTGCTGGAGCTGGTCGACCAGTTGCGCCGCGAGCACGGGCTGACCGTCTGCGCGACCATGCACGACCTCTCCATCGCCGGCGAGTACGCCGACCGGATGGTGCTGCTCGACGAGGGCCGGGTGGCCGCCGCCGGCGCCCCGCGCGAGGTGCTCACCGAGCGGCTGCTCGCCACGCACTACGGGGCCAGCGTCCGGGTGGTCGACGGTGAGCACGGCCCGCTGGTCGTGCCGGTCCGCCGCCGCTGACCCCGATCAGTCGGTGCCGACGTCGATGACCGAGAAGAGCGCGCCCTGCGGGTCGCGCAGCGCGGCGAACCGCCCCACCGGGATGTCGCGCGGCGGCACCAGGATGGTCCCGCCCAGCTCGGCGGCGCGGGCCGCGGCGGCGTCCGCGTCGGCGACCGCGAAGTAGACCGTCCAGTACGCCGGCAGGTCCGTCGGGAAGTCGTCGGCCAGCGGCGGCATCATCCCGGCCACGATCCGCGCCCCCAGCCGCCAGCCGGTGTAGGTCATCGAGCCGACCGGCTGGTCGTCCGGCTGCCAGCCGAAGACCAGCTCGTAGAAGACCTTGGCCCCCTCCGGGTCGGGGGTGACCAGCTCGTTCCAGCTCATCGCGCCCGGCACGTTGAACACCTCGCCGCCGGACATCGCCATCGGCTGCCAGACGCTGAACGAGGCGCCGGCCGGGTCGGCGAAGACAGCCATCCGCCCCCGGTCGAAGACCTCGAACGGCGGCACGACCACCTGCCCGCCGGCCCGCTCGACCCGGCCCGCGACCAGGTCGGCGTCGTCTGTGGCGACGTACGTCGACCAGATCGGGATCTGGTCGGGGATGGCCGGCGGACCCGCCCCGGCCACGGCCTGGCCGGCCAGTTTGAACACCGTGTAGCCGCCCGCCTCCGGCTCCGGGGCCACCTGGCCGGTCCAGCCGAACAGCTCCGGGTAGAAGCGTCGCGCGTCGGCGAGATCGGGGGTGGCCAGGTCGGCCCAGCAGGGCGTGCCCGGCGGGACGGTGCTCACGGCGACCCCTCTCGGCTCCGGTGGCCGGGACCGGCCCCCTGCCGGAATCCTGGCACCGTCCCGCCGACGTACGGGGCGAAATCGGACGAAATTTCAGCTGAACCGGCGACCCTCGTCCCGTCGGTACGCCCAGCCGGCGAGCGCTGCCAGCAACACCACCCAGACGCCCAGCATGGTCAGGGACAACGGCCGCACCGGGTGGTCGCCCACCGCCGCCCACATCAACTCGACCGCTCCTCGGGTGGGCAGGTAGGGCGCGAGCGCCTCGATGAACCCGGGTGCCTCGCCGGGGGCGGAGAGCAGGCCACCGCCGAAGGCGAGCGGGAAGAAGACGATCTGGGCGACCACGATCGCCGCCTTGCTCGGCAGCGAGTAGCCGATGGCGAGCCCCATCAGGGTGAACGGCACCGAGACCACGGCGACCGTGCCGATCGCCAGCAGGAACGCCGCCGGCGTGATCTGCGCGGCGGTCAGCGTCGCGCCGATCACCACCACCGGGATCAGCGAGAGGTAGGTGAGCGCCAGACCGGCCAGCACCCGGCCGGCGAACCGGGGCGCCGGCCCGGCCGGCAGGGTCCGGGTGTACGGGTTCCACGGCTGGTCGCGGTCCTCGGCCACGCCGATGCCGTACTGGAAGATGTTGGCGCTCATCACCGAGAAGGTGACCATCGAGGCGGTGGCGAAGGTGGCGCCGGTCGGGTCGTCGCCGGCGAACGGGACCACGAAGAAGAGCATCGCGGCGGCCGGGAAGAACGCGCTGCCGAAGACGGCGACCGGGATCCGGACGATCTCCAGCAGCTGGTAGCGGGCGTGGACCAGGGCAAGCTGCACGGTCGCCTCCTCAGGCGGTGGTGCCGGCCGGAGCGGCGTGGACGTCGGGCTCGTTCTCGGCGCCGGCCGGTGGCGCGTCGGAGGTGATGGCGAGGAACGCCTCCTCCAGCGAGGTGGGGCGTACCTCCAGGTCGGTGAAGGCCACCCCGGCGGTGACCAGGTCCCGGACGAGCTGGTCGGCGTCGGTGGTGAGCAGGTGCGTGCGGCCGTCGATCCGCTCGGTGCGTACCACGCCGGGCAGGGTGGGCAGCCGGTCGGCGACGAGGCTGACCCGCCGTACGCCGACCACCGCCCGGACCGCCGCCATGGTGTCGTCGACCAGTACCCGTCCCTGCCCGATCACCACGACCCGGCGGGCCAGCGCCTCCACCTCCTCCAGGTAGTGACTGGAGAGCAGCACCGCTCCGCCGTCGGCGTGGAACCCGCGGATCGCCTCCCAGAGGCTGTGTCGGGCCTCCACGTCCAGGCCGGTCGTCGGCTCGTCGAGCAGCACCAGCCGGGGCCGGCCGACGAAGGCCAGCGCCACCGCGAGCCTGCGGCGCTGGCCGCCGGAGAGCCCGCCGGTCTGTCGCCGCGCCTGCTCGGTCAGGCCGAACCGGTCGAGCAGTTCGTCGCGGGGTACCGGGTCGGGGTAGTGCGCGGAGACGAAGTCGACCACCTCGCCGACCCGCAGGGTGCCCGGAAGCCCGGTCTCCTGCGGGGTCACCCCGATCTGCCGTCGGGACGCCGGGTCGCGCGGGTCGCCGCCGAAGAGTTCGACCCGGCCCGAGGTCGGGCGGCGCAACCCGACGAGCAGGTTCATCAGCGTGCTCTTGCCGGCCCCGTTCGGGCCGAGCAGACCGACCAGCTCACCGGCGCGTACCTCGAGGTCGACCCGGTCGAGGGCGAGGACGTCACCGTACCGGCGGCTGGCCTGGTCGGCGCGGGCGAGGATCATGAGGGTTCTCCTTTGCCGGTGAACTGCCGGTTCTCTGTGTACCGGGCGGGCGCCAACTTTGTTGTCCCCCCGGCGGGGGGCGGTCGGGGACGAGTGTCGAAGCGCGGCGCACGAGAGCACCCGACGGTCGCGGGGCACCGGGGCCGACCGCCACGACCGATACTGACCCGGTGCAGGAGACCAGTTACCGCGACCGGATCGGACAGCTCGCCGAGCCGGGTGAGCGGGTGTTGGCGTACGCGAAGGCCGAGGCCGCCAACGGGGTGACGCCGGCACCCCCGCCCGCCCCGGCCGCGCCGGCGGCGCCCGGCCGGGTGACCGTCGGGTCGGCCCTGCTCAACGTGCTCGTTCCGCTGGTCACCTGGGCGCCCGGCGACCGACTGGTGGATCGGATCGCCTGGGGCGTCGCCGGCCGCGGGGTTCCGGGCTCCGCCGCCTCCCGCCTGCACCACGCGCTGCGATCGCCCCGGCCGGTCGGGACGGTGCGGGACGTTCTGCTCGCCGCCACCGACCGGCGGCTGCTGGTCTGCCTCACCGGGCCGGTGAAGCTGCTGTCCACACGCGAGGACGACGAGCGGTCGCTGGCCGAGACCCGGATCGCCTGGTCCGCGTCGCGCGCGGAGGTGGCGTCGGCCCGGGTGGGCTGGCACCGGCTCAACCCGAAGCGGCTGCGCCTCGACTTCACCGACGGCTCGTGGCTCGCCTTCACCGTGCCGATCGCCGAGTCGGGCCGGCCGCTGCGCGCGGTCGCCGCCGCCCTCTCCGGCTGAGCGGCCCCGGGGCGCAGCGCCGCTTCGCCGGGCCTCGGGAAGGCGCGCGCGGTCAGTCGGCCAGCAGCGCCGGCAGCGGCTCGGCGTGCAGCACCGTGAGCCGGGAGACCGCCCGGGTGAGCACCACGTAGAGCCGGTGCAGGCCGCGCGGCTCGGCCGCCACGATCGCGGCCGGCTCGACCACCACCACGTGGTCGTACTCCAGGCCCTTGACCAGGGTCGCGGGGACCACGGTGACCCGCGCGGCGGTGGCCACGTCGTCGGCGGTCGCGGTGGGCACGTCGGCGTCGGCGAGCGCCGCACGCAGCTCGTCCACCGTGTCGTCGGCGGCGATCACGCCGACCGAGCCGTCGTGCGCGAGCGCCGCCCGCACCTCGGCCACCGTCGCCGCGGCCGGATCGGTCACGGTACGAATGTCCAGGCCGCCGTCCCGGCGCAGCGACTCGGCCGGGGGTACGTCCACGGCGAGCGCCGGCAGCAGCCGGTTGGCGAACTCGACCACCGCGGCCGGCACCCGGAAGCCGACGGTCAGCGGGACCACGGCGGCGTCCGGCTTGCCCAGGTGGCTCAGGGACCGCCGCCAGTCCGTGGCGGCCCACGGCGCGGTGCCCTGAGCCAGGTCGCCGAGGAGGGTGATCGACCCGTGCTCGCTGCGTCGGGCGATGGCCCGGCACTGCATCGGGGAGAGGTCCTGGGCCTCGTCGAGCACCACGTGGCCGAAGCCGCCCGGCCGCTCGATCAGCCCGGACGCCTCGTCGATGAGGACCGCGTCGGCGGCCGTCCATCGGGTCGCCTTCGCGGTACGCGCCGGCTTGGACCAGGTCAACAGGGCCTGCTCGGCCTCGGTGAGGAGCCCGTCCGCCGCCGCGGCGAGCGCCGCAGGGTCGGCGAGCAGGGCGTACACCAGGCCTTCCGCGCTGAGCGCCGGCCAGACCGCGTCGAGGAACCCGGTCACCGGCCGGGACTTCCCCATCCGGCGCAGCCAGGGATCGCCGGGCGACTCCGCGCGGCGCGCCTCGGCCTGTCGTTGCAGCAGGCTGATGACCCGGGCCCGCACCCGCTCCCGGCCCACGCCGTACGGCAGCCCCTCCCGGCGGGTCTCCTCGATCACCCGGTGCAGCGGATCCAGGCCGATCCGCCAGCGGAACGAGCCGTCGGAGACCATGATCGGCTCGGTCGGCTCCCCGATGTGCGCCTCGACCGCGCGGCGCAGCACCTCGGCCATCCGGGCGTCGTGCTTCAGCGTGGCCGTGGCGGGGTCCTCCACGGCCCGGATCGGCACCCGGGCGAGCAGGTCCTCCACCGTGGACTGCTCGACCTCCACCTCACCGAGCGCCGGCAGCACCGCCGCGATGTACGACAGGAACGCCCGGTTCGGTCCGACGATCAACACGCCGGCCCGCCGCAACCGCTCCCGATGCAGGTAGAGCAGGTACGCGGCGCGGTGCAGCCCGACGGCGGTCTTACCGGTGCCCGGCGCTCCCTGCACGCAGATCGAGTCGGCGAGGTCGGCCCGGACCAGCTCGTCCTGCTCGGGTTGGATGGTGGCGACGATGTCCCGCATCGGCCCGACGCGTGGCCGCTCGATCTCGGAGGTCAGGATCCGGCTGGCCGTGCCCAGCTCCTCGCCCCGGTCCAGGTGCTCGTCCTCGAAGCTGGTGAGCACCCCGGTGCTGAAGCCGAACCGGCGCCGGGTGGCGATCCCCTGCGGGTCCCGGGCGCTGGCCCGGTAGAACGACCGGGAGATCGGGGCCCGCCAGTCGAGCACCAGCGGCTCGCCGCGCTCGTCGGTGACGTGGCGCCGGCCGATGTGGTAGCGCCGGCCGGCGTGGTCCGCGTACGTCGCGTCGCCGTCGACGGTGTCGGGGATCTCGCCGTCCAGACCGTCGGCACCCGCGCCGAAGTCGAGCCGGCCGAAGAAGAGTGGGGTGGTGGGGTCGTCGGCGAGCTCGGCGACCCGGCGGGCCAACGTCCGGCCGAGGGTCTCGGCGGCGTACGCGTCGCCGGCCACCTGGTCACCGGTGGAGAAGAGGGCCTTGGCCCGCTCGCGCATCCGGCTCAGCGCTGCTCGGGAGGTGTCCAGGTGGGCCCGCTCGGAGGCGAGTTCCACATCCAGGGACTGATCTTGGGCGTGCAGGGTCATCCACGTACTCCTCGACACGGGGAAAAACGCTGCCGCTCGCGTTTCCGGCTCGTGGGCCGGCGCGGGGACGTCCGCTGCGGTGCATACTCACCGCGGCCGTCAGGCGGAGACGAAAAGCCTACTCCCGTGCGTCAGCCCGGCAACCGAATTTCGGCGCCGGCCGGCGCGGGTCACGCGGTGGGCCGGGCAACCGACGATCCGTCGGCCGGCTGCCGGGCCGTCGGGTGGTACCGCAGGTCGAGGACGTCGCGGCGTTGCTGGTCGAGGCTCCAGTCGGAGACCTCGGCCAGGTCGACGGTGACCCGGAGGGTGCCGGTGTCGCCGGGCGGTAGCTCGGCGAGCACCTCGCCGCGGGGTGAGACCACCATGCTCGGGCAGTGCTGCCGCGGGTCGGCGAGGTTCACCGCGAAGACGAACCGCTGGTTCTCGGCGGCCCGGCTGATCAGGTGGCTGCGCCAGAGACCCGGGACCGCCTCGGGGCTCGCGGCGTTGGTCAGGAAGAGGAAGGCGGCGGCGCCCGAGCGGGCCAGGTACTGCCACTGCTCGGGGTAGCGGATCTCCCGGCACAGCTGCACGCCCACCACGAGGTCGCCCCAGGGCTGGGGCACGGGGCGGGTGGGCAGTTCGGCGCCGGCCCGCAGCACGGGCCGCTCGTTCACCGCCAGGTTGATCTTCCGGTAGCTCCACCGGCCGCCGGACGGGGTGAAGTGCAGCGCGGCGTTCCACCAGGCGCCGTCCTCGAGCACCAGCGATCCGCAGAAGAGGTGGACACCCCGGAGCCGGGCCAGCTCGGCGACCGTCTCGATCGCCTCGGCGAGTTGCCGGGGATCGAGCGCGGCGAGCGGGGAGAGGTCCGGCGCGTACCCGGAGAGGGCGCCCTCGGGCAGCAGTACGACGTCGTTGGGCCGGCTGTGGCTCAGCACCGTCTCGATCGAGGCGAGATTGGTGGCGATGTCCCAGCCGGTGGGGACCTGGCCGATCGTCACGGATGTCTTCATGCCCGCCCTCCCTCGCCGTTGAGCCCGGCCAGCCTAGTGCCGCGCCACGGTCCACGGCCGGGGGTGATGGCGGGTGCCCGGGCGGCCCGGGATCATGGGGGAATGACCGAGCCGAGCCCTGAGCAGCGTCGGGTGACGATCAGCGATCCGCAGGTGATGCGCGCGCTGGCCCATCCGGCCCGACTCGCGATCATGGACCATCTGAGCTCACTGCCGGGCGGCGCGACGGCCACCGAGTGCGCCGAGATCGTCGGTCAGTCGCCGAGCGCCACCAGTTACCACCTTCGCGAGCTGGCGAAGGCCGGCCTGGTCGAGCCGGCGCCGAGCCGGGGCGACGCGCGGGAGCGGATCTGGCGCACGGTCAGCGCCGGCTGGACGGTCGACGCCGGAAGAGGGGCCGAGCCGGAGACCCGGGCGGCCGAGCGCGCGTTGATCGAGGCGTGGTTCGCCCGCGACCTGGAGCGCAGCCGGGACTGGTTGCGGCGGGCGCCGGACGAGCCGGCCGAGTGGTACGACGTCGCCCGGCTCTCCGACAGTCAACTGCTGCTCACGGCGGCCGAGTTGAAGGAGGTGAACGAGGCGGTGTTCCGGCTGTTGGAGCCGTACCGCAAGCGGACCCGGGTGGATCCGCCGGCTGACGCGCGGACGGTCTCGATCCAGTACAAGGCGCTGCCGATGGAGTGAGCGGGCTTGCCATCACAGGTGTGAAGGATTATTTTCGAAATATGTCCTTCACACCTGTCTCGTCGCGCTGGTCGGACGTCTGGCTGGTCACCGCCGCCCGGGGCCTCTCCAGCTGCGGGGACTTCCTCGCGGCCGCCGCGCTGACCCTGGCGTTGCAGACCGCGGGCGCCGGCGGTCTCGCGGTCTCGGGGCTGTTGCTCGCCGCGACCCTGCCGCTGGTCGCGCTGGCTCCGCTGACCGGGCGGCTCGCCGACCGGGTGGACAGCCGCACCCTGCTGGTCGTCGCCGGCGTGGCCCAGGCCGGCATCTGCCTCGCGCTGGCGTACGCCGACAGTCCGCCGCTGGTCATCGTCCTGGTCGGCCTGCTCGCCGTCGGCCTGGCCGTGACCCAGCCGGTGCTCGCCGCCCTGGTTCCGGCGATGGTCAGGCCGGCGGACCTGCCCCGGGCCAGCGCCCTGCACCAGTCGGCCGGCACCCTCGGTGCGCTGGCCGGCCCGGCGCTGGCCGGGCTGCTGGTGGGCGGCTTCGGCACGCGGGTCCCGCTGCTCGTCGACGCGGTCAGCTACCTCGCCCTGGTGGCGGCAGGGCTGCTCATCCGCACCCGACGGGGCGGCCGGCGGCGGGCGCAGCCGGCGGCGACCGGGACCACCGCCGACGGTCGCACCACGGCCGGCTGGCGACTGCGCAGCGACCCGCTGCTGCTGGCGATGGTGGTGAGCGTGGCCGGGGTGGTCGGCGCGGTAGGGGCGATCAACGTGGTGGAGGTCTTCTTCATCCGGGAGACGCTGCACAGCACCACCACCATGTACGGGCTGGTGACCGGCGCCTGGACGCTGGGCATGCTGGCCGGAGCATGGATCTTCGCCCGGGTGGTCAGGCGGTTCCCGCGGGACGCCGCGCTGACCCGGGCGACCCTTGCCCTGCTCGGCGGATGCTGCCTGATGGTGCTGGTCTCGGCGGCCGTGCCGTCCGCCCTGCTGCTGGTGCCGATCTGGCTGATCGGCGGCGTCTGGAACGGCGGTAACAACGTCTTCGGCAACGTGCTGATGGCCCGGCGGGTCCCCGAGGCGGCTCGCGGTCGCGCCTTCGCGATCTATGGTGGCGCGGTCCAGGGCGCGGCCATGGTCGGCTACCTCGCCGGTGGTCTGCTGCTGGAGTTCTTCGCGCCGCGGCCGCTGGTCGCCGTCGCCGGGGTCGCCGGGCTGGTCGCGGTCGCCCTGCTGGTGATACCCGTCAACCGCGCGGCCCGCGCCGAGCGGTCCGAGTCGCCCGAACGCGCCTCCGAGCCGGGGGAGCGGACGGGGCTGTCGGCGTCGGATGCGGGGTTGGCCACTCCGGCACCGGGCCGCTGAGCGGGTGCCGGTGGGCGGGGATACGGTCAGGGCATGGCTGAGCGCATCGCCCGTCCCCGGGTCGGACACATCCAGTTCCTGAACTGCCTGCCGATCTACTGGGGGCTGATGCGCTCCGGCGCCCTGCTCGACGTCGACCTCTACAAGGACACCCCGGACCAGTTGAACTCGGCGCTGGTCGGCGGTGACCTGGACATCGGCCCGATCACGCAGCTGGAGTACCTGCGGCACGCCGACGAGCTGCTGCTGCTGCCCGACCTTGCGGTCGGCAGCGACGGGCCGGTGCTCTCGGTCAACATCGTCTCCACCCGGCCGCTGAGCGAGCTGGACGGGGCGCGGGTCGCGCTCGGCTCGACCTCCCGCACCGGCGTGCTGTTGGCGCAGATGTACCTCGCCGAGCGGTACGGGGTCCGGCCGGACTACTTCCGGTGCCCGCCGGACCTGACCCAGATGCTGCTGGAGGCGGACGCCGCGGTGCTCATCGGGGACGTGGCGCTTCGCGCCCTCCACGAGGCGCCGCGCCAGGGTCTCGAGGTCACCGACCTGGGGCAGGCCTGGCGGGACTGGACCGGGCTGCCGATGGTCTTCGCCGTCTGGGCGGCCCGCCGCGACTTCGCCGCCGCCCACCCGGGCGTGGTCAAGGAGGTGCACGAGGCGTTCCTGCGCTCGCGCGACCTCAGCCTGGCCGAGCTCGACCAGGTGGCCGAGGCGGGCGCCCGTTGGGAGCCGTTCGACGCGGAGACCCTGGCCACGTACTTCCGTACGCTGGACTTCTCGTTGGGCGAGCGGCAGGTGGCCGGGCTGCGGGAGTTCGCCCGACGGGCCGCGGCCCTCGGTGAGGCCCCCGCCCTGCCGGCCGACGGGCCCGAGTTCTTCGCCGGCTGACCGGCCCGCCGAGTCGCCCCGGCTGGCGGGTCAGACGCCGGGGCGCAGCAGGGCTTCGGTGATCTTCTCGCAGTTCTTCATGCCGTAGTCGTAGCCCATGTCGATCGGGTACTGGACCATCACGCCCATCGTCCAGGTGTCGCCGATGGCCAGGCAGTTGATGTGCATCTCCTGCTCCTTGGTCCGGTCGATCCACCCGTTCTTGATGGCGATCTTCTTCTGCTGCGCCGCCGGGAACGCCTTGCGGATGCCGAAGTCACCGGCGCCGCGGACCAGTCGCATCTCGTTGAGCAGCCACTTGGTCCACTCCGGGCCGGCTGCCGTGCCGTCGGCGATGCAGTTGCCCATTCGGGCGGTGTCCCGGGGCGACAGTGCGGTACGGCTCCAGCCGCCGTCGGGCGCGACGCTGCTGTCGGTGAGCTTGCACATCGAGATCAGCCGCTTGATCGACGCGGCCCGCCCGACGTTGTTGTAGAACTGCTCGGCCCGGGTGTTGTCGCTGTCGCGGATGATCCGGGTGGCGTCGGCGAGCTTGGCGTCGCTCGGGGTCTGGCCGTTCTCGTCGGCCCGGCGCAGGTAGTCGGCGACGATCCAGGCCTTGATCAGCGAGGCGGTGGTGCTGGTCTCGTCCATGTTCTTCGAACCGATGATCTTCCCGGTGCGTCGGTCCAGCACGCTCCAGGAGTACCAGCCCTCGATGTCCAGGTCGAGATCCTTGGCCACGAACGGCAGCGGTGCCAGCGACGGGCTGGGGCTCGGCGACGGCCGGGTGCGGCGGTCGCCGGGCGTGCTGGTGGAGCGCTCGGTCGGTGCGTCGGCATCGCCCCACCGCGAGGCGGCCCGGGACTCGAACGGCGAGCCGGGCAGCAGGCGAAGCGACACGAGCACGAGTCCGATCAGGATCACCGCGATCGCGATCAACCGCAGCGGAGAGGCCTCGCCGCCCCGCCCCTCGCCGCCCTGCCGGTCGCGGCTGCGTCGGTCGCCGGCCATCAGAGCTTCCCGAGGGGCTGCTGCGGCACCTTGAGCGCCGCGCCGGGCTGCGGGGTCACCAGTTGGGTGGCCACGCTCGCGCAGGCCTTCGCCCCGTAGGCGAGGCCGTTCTTCTGCGGGTAGCGCAGCATCACCGCGAGGCTCCACTTGCCGGTGACGGCGAGGCAGTTGACGTGCCAGTTGCCGTCGTACATGAGCGGGGTCCAGCCGTTCTTGATGCTGACCGGCCCCTGCGCCTTGATCGACGCCGGTAGACCGTCGATGATCCCCCACCTACCGCCGCCGGACTTCGCCTTCTGGTCCTTGGCCGCCGTGCTGCCCCGCACCTTGGACATCTCGTCGAGCAGGAACTTGGTCCACTTCTGCCCGGCGGCGGTGCCGTCGGCGATGCAGTCGCCGAGGCGTACCGCGTCGCGCGGGGACATCTGGGTGAAGCTCCACCAGCCGATGTAACCGGGCACCTTGCCCGGCTTGGTGTCGGTCAGCTTGCAGGTGCTGGTCATCCGCTTGATGCTCGCGCTGCCGCCGTTCAGCTTGTAGAGCAGGTTGGCGGCGTCGTCGTTGCTGTCCCGGATCGCCGTGGTGATGTTCTTCTTGGCGCTGGCCGACAGCTCCTTGTCGCCGAGTCGCTTCAGGTAGTCGGCGGCGAACCAGGACTTGATCATCGACTCGGTCGAGCTGGTCGAGGTCATGTTCTTCGAACCGGAGATCTTCCCGGTCGCCCGGTCCATCAGGGCCCAGGAGAAGAACTCGCCCTTGAAGTTCACCGAGACCGGGCCGGCGGCCAGCGTCGGGGGCGGCGGCGGGGTCGGTGCGGGCGCGGCGACGCTGCCGCCACCACCGCCACCACCGCTGGCGGTGGCGTCGTCACCGGCGAGCCGGGCGTACGCGGCGGGAACGATCAGGACGCCACCGAGCAGGACCGCCACGACGGCAAGCACCATGGTCACGCGGGAACGCATGAGTGGGGGAGCTCCAGATGTCAGGGCCGGGGGGCCGGCTGTTGCCAGGACGACCGGTCGATCGCCGGGGCCGGGGGTTGCGGCCCGTGTGGTGATGGCGATCGTCAGGAGCCGATCGGTGTGACCGGGAAAGTCTACGTCTGGATCCGGTGTGCGCCAGGATCCGCCACCTGGCAACTTGCCATAAAGGCGGGAGATCGGCCCGCTATGCGGCCTCTGTGGGGGTTCATCTTTGCCGAGTGAGCCAAGTCATAGGACCGATCGGGAGAATCCGGCCACTGGAGGCGGTGGTTCCGTGACGGAAGGTAGCTTCGGATTCCTGTTACACCCTCTGGTTTATTGAGTCGCGAGCTGTAACACTTGTCCTCATGTATGGCAACGACTTCGGCGCCCCGGAGGACGCACCCGGCGGCGGCCTGCTCGGCGAGGTCGAGGCGGCGGAAGTTGCGCTGCGCGAGGCGGCGGCGCGGCAGCGACGCGGCGGACCCGCGCCGGACGAGGACCTGGCGACGTACTTCGCCGAGGTCGTGTCGGCGGATCAGAAGATCGAGCCACGCGACTGGATGCCGGAGGCGTACCGCAGGACGCTGATCCGGCAGATCGCCCAGCACGCCCACTCCGAGATCATCGGCATGCAGCCGGAGGGGAACTGGATCAGCCGGGCGCCGTCGCTCAAGCGCAAGGCGATCCTGCTCGCCAAGGTCCAGGACGAGGCAGGGCACGGCCTCTACCTCTACGCCGCCGCCGAGACCCTCGGCATCAGTCGGGACGAGCTCGTCCAGCTGCTGCTCGACGGCCGCCAGAAGTACAGCTCGATCTTCAACTACCCGACCCTCACCTGGGCCGACGTCGGCGCGATCGGTTGGCTGGTGGACGGCGCCGCGATCGTCAACCAGGTGCCCCTCTGCCGCTGCTCCTACGGCCCCTATGCCCGAGCGATGATCCGGGTCTGCAAGGAAGAGTCGTTCCACCAGCGGCAGGGCTACGAGATCCTGCACACGCTGGCGCACGGCACTCCGGCGCAGAAGGCGATGGCCCAGGACGCGGTGGACCGCTGGTGGTACCCGTCGCTGGCGATGTTCGGCCCGCCCGACGGCGACTCGACGCACTCCGAGCAGTCGATGGCCTGGAAGATCAAGCGCTTCTCCAACGACGAGCTGCGTCAGCGCTTCGTCGACATGTGCGTGCAGCAGGCCGAGATCCTCGGGCTGCGCATCCCCGACGAGGCGCTGCGCTGGAACGACGAGCGGCAGTCGCACGACTACACCCAGCCGGACTACGACGAGCTGATGCGGGTGATCAAGGGCGACGGGCCCTGCAACCGGCAGCGGATCGCGCACCGGCGGCAGGCCCACGCCGACGGCGCCTGGGTGCGCGAGGCGGCCGCGGCGTACGCGGCCAAGCGGGCCGAGCAGAAGGAGACGGTGGCCGCGTGAGCGAGCGCAGCGAGCGAACCGACCAGCCCAGCGTGACCGGTCATTCGCCTCTTTGGGAGGTCTTCGTCCGGGCCCGGCGCGGGCTGTCGCACACCCACGTGGGCAGCCTGCACGCGCCCGACGCCGAGCTGGCCCTGCGCAACGCGCGGGACCTCTACACCCGGCGGCAGGAGGGCGTGTCGATCTGGGTGGTGCCGGCAGGCGCGATCACCGCGTCCAGCCCGGACGAGAAGGACGTCTTCTTCGATCCGGCGGCGGACAAGGTCTACCGCCACCCCACCTTCTACGACGTGCCGGACGGGGTGGCCCACCTGTGAACGGCCCCTTCCACTTCACGCTCGCGCTCGGCGACGACGCGTTGATCGCCGCGCAGCGGCTGGCCGAATGGACCACCCGGGCGCCGGAGATGGAGGAGGACGTCGCGCTGGCCAACATCGCCCTCGACCAGCTCGGCGCGGCCCGCCTGCTGCTGACGTACGCGGGCGAGCTGGAGGGTGCCGGCCGCGACGAGGACGCGCTGGCGTACCTGCGCGACGACCGGGAGTTCCGCAACTGCCTCCTGGTCGAGCTGCCCAACGGCGACTTCGCGGTCACCATGGCGAAGCTGCTCTTCCTCGCCGCCTACCAGCTACCGCTCTACACCGCGCTGGCCGGTTGCGCCGACGAGCGGCTGGCCGCGATCGGGGCCAAGGCGCGCAAGGAGTCGGCGTACCACCTGGACCACGCTTCGCTCTGGGTGCGGCGTCTCGGTGACGGCACCGAGGAGTCGCACCGCCGGATGCAGGCGGCGGTCGACCAGGTCTGGCCGTACGTCGGGGAGCTCTTCGCACCCGACGCGGCGGCACCGGTCGACCCGGCCACGCTCCGGGCGGACTTCGACGCCACCGTGGCCGCCGTGCTGGCCGAGGCCACGCTCACCCGACCGGAGACCCGCTGGGCGCCGGCCGGCGGGCGGCAGGGCGTGCACACCGAGGAGTTGTCGTACCTGCTCGCCGAGATGCAGGTGCTGCACCGCGCCCACCCGGGGGCGAAATGGTGAGCGCGAGGAGTGCAGCGAAGCGGAGCCCCGCAGTCGCGAACGGAAGGCGGCACCGGTGAACCCGAGGGAGGCCGTGGCCTCGGTGGTGGATCCGGAGATCCGGGTGCTCACCATCGACGAGCTGGGCATCCTGCGGGCGGTCGACGCCGACCCGGCGACCGGCCGGGTGGTCGTCACCATCACCCCCACCTACACCGGCTGCCCGGCGATGGACGTGATCCGCGCCGACATCCGCCGGGCGCTGGCCGCGGCCGGCCACCCCGACGCCGAGGTCCGGACGGTCCACCGCCCGGCCTGGAGCACCGACTGGATCACCGAATCCGGCCGGGCCAAGCTGGCCGCCGCCGGGATCGCCCCGCCCGGGCCGGTCCGTGCCGACGGCGTCGTGCCGTTGACCCTCACGGTGCGCTGCCCGCGCTGCGGATCGCCGGAGACCGAGCAGCTCAGCCGGTTCGGCTCCACCGCGTGCAAGGCGCTCTGGCGGTGCCGCTCCTGCTCCGAACCCTTCGACCACCTGAAGGCGCTGTGACAGTCACCATCACCCGGCCGGTCCGCCGCCGGCCGGTCTTCCACCCGCTGCCGGTCGCCGCCGTCGACCGGCTCACCGACGACGCCGTGGCGGTCACCTTCGCGGTGCCCGCGGAGCTGCGGGAGACGTTCGCGTTCCGCGCCGGCCAACACCTCACCGTCCGGCGCCCCGCCCTCGACGACGGCGCGGACGTGCGCCGCTCGTACTCCATCTGCTCCACTCCGGACGAGCTGGCCCGGCACGGCCGGCTGCGGATCGGGGTGCGCGAGGTGCCCGGCGGTGCCTTCTCGACGTTCGCCTGCGGCGCGCTGCGCGGCGGGGACACCGTCGAGGTGCTGCCCCCGCTCGGCAACTTCAGCACGGCGTTCGACCCGGCCCGGGTCCGCCACTACGGCGCGGTGGTCGCCGGCTCCGGCATCACCCCGGTGCTCGCGCTGGTCGCGACCGCGCTCGCCGTCGAGCCGGCCAGCACCTTCACCCTGGTGTACGGCAACCGGACGGCGAACACCGTGATGTTCGCCGAGGAGCTGGCCGACCTGAAGGACCGTTACCCGACCCGGCTGCACCTGGTGCACGTGCTCTCCCGGGAGCAGGGCGAGTCGCCGCTGCTCTCCGGGCGGATCGACGCCGACCGGCTGGGCCGGTTGCTGGAGACCATCGTGCCCGGGGAGCGGATCGAGGAGTGGTTCCTCTGCGGCCCGTACGGCATGGTGCTCGACGTCCGGGAGGTGCTGGCCGGGCGCGGGGTGCCCGACTCGGCGGTGCACACCGAGCTGTTCCACGTCGACGCCCCGCCGGAGCCGCCGCGCCGCCCCGGTGACGAGCCCGGCGCCGGCGCCGAGGTGACCATCACCCTGGACGGCCGGTCGTCGAGCTTCACGATGCGCCGCGACGAGCGGGTGCTGGACGCGGCGCTCAAGGTCCGCGGCGAGCTGCCGTACGCCTGCAAGGGCGGCGTCTGCTCGACCTGCCGCGCGAAGGTCGTCGACGGCGAGGTCACCATGGCCCGCAACTACGCCCTGGAGCCCGACGAAGTGGCCGCCGGCTACGTGCTGACCTGTCAGTCCAGCCCGCTCACCGACCGCCTGACGGTCGACTACGACGCCTGACCACCACGCCTTCCGTGGCGATCATGCAGTCGTGGTGCCCGATCACGCCCGCTTCGCGGCTTACGTGAGGCACCACAACCGCATGATCGGCGTGGGAGGGGTCTTTGGGGTGTGGGTCACCGGGATTGGAGTGGTGTGTGGCGGGGTCGGCGGGGCGACGTAGGCTCGGGGGCGTGACGGTGAGCCGGGAGATCGACGACATCCTGCAGCGCGGCGCGGACGGCGGGCGGATCACGCCCGAGGAGGCCCTGCTGCTCTACACCGAGGCGCCCTTCCACGCCCTGGGCGAGGCGGCCGACGCGGTACGCCGACGGCGCTACCCGGACAACATCGTCACCTACCTGATCGACCGCAACATCAACTACACCAACGTCTGCGTGACGGCGTGCAAGTTCTGCGCCTTCTACCGGGCGCCGAAGCACAAGGAGGGCTGGACCCACCCGACCGAGGAGATCCTGCGCCGCTGCGGCGAGGCGGTCGAGCTGGGTGCCACCCAGGTGATGCTCCAGGGCGGGCACCACCCGGACTACGGCGTGGAGTACTACGAGGGGCTCTTCTCCGCGGTCAAGCAGGCCTACCCGCAGCTGGTCATCCACTCGATCGGGCCGAGCGAGATCCTGCACATGGCCAAGGTCTCCGGCGTCAGCCTCGACGAGGCGATCGCCCGGATCAAGGCGGCCGGGCTGGACTCGATCGCCGGCGCCGGCGCCGAGATGCTGCCCGAGCGGCCGCGGAAGGCGATCGCCCCGTTGAAGGAGTCCGGCGCACGCTGGCTCGAGGTGATGGAGCTGGCGCACCGGCAGGGCCTCGAGTCGACCGCGACGATGATGATGGGCACCGGCGAGACCAACGCCGAGCGGATCGAGCACCTGCGGATGATCCGCGACGTGCAGGACCGCACCGGCGGCTTCCGGTCCTTCATCCCCTGGACCTACCAGCCGGAGAACAACCACCTCAAGGGACGCACCCAGGCGACCACGCTGGAATATCTGCGGCTGGTCGCGGTGGCCCGGCTCTTCTTCGAGACCGTGCCGCACCTGCAGGCGTCCTGGTTGACCACCGGCAAGGACGTCGGCCAGCTCGCGCTGCACATGGGCGTGGACGACCTCGGCTCGATCATGCTGGAGGAGAACGTCATCTCCTCCGCCGGCGCCCGGCACCGGTCCAACCTGCACGAGCTGATCGGCATGATCCGCTCTGCCGGTCGGATCCCGGCTCAGCGCGACACCCTCTACCACCGGCTCGCCGTGCACCACACGCCGGCCGACGACCCGACCGACGAGCGCGTCGTCTCGCACTTCTCCTCGATCGCCATGCCCGGCGGTGGCGCCGGGAAGTCGCTGCCGCTGGTCGACGTCCGCTGAGCATTCCCGACCCGCTGCCGGCTTGGCTCGGCACCGCCGCGCTGCCCGTCTCGTTTCCCCACAACAACCGTCAATCCGGACCGCTCCAGGTCACGGTTCTGTATGGGGTGGCGAGACAGCCGCCGCGGGGGTGGCAGAGGTGATCGACGACCGCTAACGTGCGCCGGCATACCGAGCCGAATCGGCGCGGCCGTGCCGGTCACGGTGGTGTGATGGGCCTGGTCGCGCGGCGGCGGCGGTGGTGATCGACGAGCAGAGCATCGCCCCGAGGCGGTCCTCCATCGGCCCGTGAGGGCCGTTCACATAACGCAGGGCAGTGCGGGCGGGATGGGCGACCATCCCGCCCGTACTGTCCATCCGGTCTGGACCGGACGGATGAAACCCGCCGTCCACGCTGGTGTCGGAGATCGACCTCGGATAACGTCCGCTCGGTTCCGTAACCACTCTTCTTCCCTACCCCGAGGGACGACCCATGACAGCGTTCCACCGCTCGACGCTGGCACGCGCCGGCGTCGCGGTCCTGCTCGCCGCCGGTGGTCTGGCCACCGTGGCCGCCCCGGCGCACGCCGCCGACCAGGCGGACCTCGCCCTGGTCCCGGTCAGCTACGACCTGGCCAAGGGCGTCAAGCAGGCCAAGGCCAAGCCGTTCCAGTTCAACGTCGAGAATCTGGCGTCGGTCGACGCGAAGGCCGTCACGGTCACCGTCGACACGGCCGGTCTCAAGCCGAAGAAGGTCGGCTTCGTGGTGCCGGACGGCTGCGAGGTGTCCGGCGCGACCTACACCTGCCTGCTCGGTGACCTGCCAGGCGGCACGAGCGAGCGCTTCGGCATCCCGCTCTTCTCCACCGGTGGCCGCGGTGCCGCCGGCACCCTGAAGGTCACCATCAAGGCGGACAACGCCGATGGGGACGAGGTCGAGCACGACATCACCGTGGTGAAGGCCGGTTACGACCTCACTTCGTGGGTGCAGGACGTGCAGGCCAACGTCGTGGTCAACGGCGCGGTCGTCGACGAGCCCGACCTGAAGCCGGTGCCGCGCGGTAGGACGGTGCCGCTCGACTGGGCGGTCTACAACGACGGCAGCCGCAAGGCGACCGGCATCTTCTACGGCCTGACCCTGCCGCCCGGCGTCAGTTTCGTACAGAAGCCGGAGGGTTGCCTGGAGCAGCAGTTCCTCGGCAAGGCGCAGCTGTTCTGCGAGGACGCGGGCGCCGTCGTCAGGCCCGGCCAGTACTACACGACGGACGTGACCGTGAAGGTCGGCGAGGGTGTGACCGAGCCGGTGCTGCACGAGGGTGACCTGTTCGCGTACGGGCTGGACGCTGCCGAGGGGCAGCCCGAGGAGGAGCCGGAGGTCGCCGGCGCGCAGCAGCGGAAGGCGTTCACCGAGGCCGACGAGCTGGACAACCACACCACCTTCGAGGCGTTCGTGGACCTGTCCGCGCAGCCCACCCCGACTCCGACTCCGACGCCGACGGGCGCGCCCACGCCGACCCCGGGCGCCGGTGGCGGCAGCGGTGGTGGCGGCGGTCTGCCGGTGACCGGCGTGCAGGCCGGCCTGATCGGTGGCATCGGTGTGGCCGTCCTGCTGGCCGGTGGCGTGCTGCTGCTGGCCTCCCGCCGGCGCAGGGTCGTACTGGTGGCACCGGGCGACGAGAAGTCCGAGGCCTGATCGGAACGGAATGCGAGGGCGGGGTGGGCGACCACCCCGCCCTCCGCGCGTGGTGGGGGCCTCCGGCCGGGCGTGCGGGTCGGGCTGGCAGAGTGGAGGGGTGAGTCGGACCCCCCACGGCCAGCGCGCCAGCCTGGACAAGCAGCCGCACGAGGTCGCCGCGATGTTCGACGGCGTGGCGGCGCGCTACGACCTGACGAACACCGTCCTCTCCTTCGGGCAGGACCGTTCCTGGCGGCGGGCGACCCGGGCCGCGCTCGGGCTGCGCCCGGGCGAGCGGGTGCTCGACGTGGGCGCGGGCACCGGGGTCTCGACCGAGGAGTTGGCCCAGTCCGGGGCGTACGCGGTCGGCGCCGACCTGTCGCTCGGCATGCTGTACGCCGGCAAGCAGAGCCGCCCGAGCGTGCCGCTGCTGGGCGGGGACGCGCTGCGGCTGCCGTTCGCCGACGCCAGCTTCGACGCGGTGACCATCTCCTTCGCGCTGCGCAACGTGACCGACACGGATGCCGCGCTGCGTGAGCTGGCCCGGGTCACCCGGCCCGGCGGCCGGCTGGTGGTCTGCGAGTTCAGCACCCCGGTCAACCCGGCCTTCCGCACGGTCTACCTGTCGTACCTGATGCGCTCGCTGCCGGCGGTGGCCCGCGCGGTCTCCAGCAACCCGGAGGCGTACGTCTACCTGGCCGAGTCGATCCGGGCCTGGCCGGATCAGGCGGCGCTGGCCGGGCGGATCGGCGCGACGGGTTGGCAGCGGGTGGGTTGGCGCAACCTGACCGGCGGTGTCGTCGCTCTGCACCGGGCGATCCGCAGCTAGGGTCTGGCACCCTCTTTCGTGAATATCCGATTTTAGTCCACTTTGCGCCGTAAGCTCGCCCCCATGACGGGACCAGAGCGAGCGGAGCGCGCGGCCGCCACCGACGACGACGCGGCCGAACTCATCACGCAGCTGCGGGAGCTGGCCGGCGCCGATCCGGCCGACGTCCGTCAGGTGGTTGCCGAGGTGCTCGCGGCGCTCGACCGCGCGGCCGGTGGTGCGCTGCGTGAGCACCTGCCCGAGACGATCCGGGTCGATGCCGGCCTGGACGCCCCCAGCCGGGCCTGAGCTCGCGGGCGCGAGGCCTGACATCGAGCGCACGAAAACGGCCCTCAGCTGTCACATCAGCAACTTAGGTACCCCTGGTCGGGCAGGGGTGAGACGCCGGTCATAGACTCCCACCGTCTGGCTTGTGAACCATTTCACGAGCAGTCGGGAGGAGGCGCGGATGACCGCGGTGGAGCACGACGCCGACGTGATCGTCGTGGGCGCCGGTCCCGGTGGGTCGGCGACCGCGTACCACCTGGCCCGGCACGGGGTCCGGGTGCTGCTGCTGGAGAAGACCGAGTTCCCGCGGGAGAAGGTCTGCGGCGACGGGTTGACCCCGCGCGCGGTGCGCCAGCTGGTCCGGATGGGCGTGGACACCTCGCCCGAGGCGGGCTGGCTGCACAACCGGGGCCTGCGGGTCATCGGTGGCGGCGTCCGGCTGGAGCTGGACTGGCCCGACCTGGCGAGCTTCCCCAACTACGGCCTGGTCCGCACCCGGCTGGACTTCGACGACCTGCTCGCGCAGCGGGCCGTCGCCGCCGGCGCCAAGCTGCGTACCGGCGTGAACGTCATGGGGCCGGTGCTCGACGCGGACGGCCGGGTGATCGGCGTGCAGGCCGAGATCGGCCCGGACAAGGCCCCCGGCACCTTCCACGCCCCGCTGGTGGTCGCGGCCGACGGCGTCTCCGGCCGCTTCCCGCTCGCGCTGGGGCTGGCCAAGCGGGAGGACCGGCCGATCGGGGTGGCCGTCCGGCGCTACTACCACTCGCCGGCCAAGGCCGACGACAACTACCTCGAGTCCTGGCTGGAGCTGCGCAGCAAGGAGGGCGGCGACAACCTGCTGCCCGGGTACGGCTGGATCTTCGGGCTCGGTGACGGCCGGGTCAACGTGGGTCTCGGCGTGCTCAACTCCTCGTCCGCGTTCGGCAAGACCAACTACCGCCGGTTGCTCACCGACTGGCTGGCCAACACCCCGGCCGACTGGGGCATGACCGACGAGACGAACGCCGACGGCCCGATCCTCGGCGCCGCGCTGCCGATGGGCTTCAACCGGGTTCCGCACTACACCCGCGGCGTGCTGCTGGTCGGCGACTCCGGCGGCATGGTGAACCCGTTCAACGGCGAGGGCATCGCCTACGCGATGGAGTCCGGCGAACTGGCCGCGGAGGTGGCGGTGCAGGCGCTCGCGCGGCCGGCCGGCGCCGAGCGGGAGCGGGCGCTGATGGCGTACCCGCAGGAGCTGAAGGCCCGGTTCGGCGGCTACTACCGGCTCGGCGGGGTCTTCGTGAAGCTGATCGGCCGTCCGGAGGTGATGCGGATGGCGACCAAGCACGGCATGCCGCACCCCATGCTGATGCGCTTCGTACTCAAGCTGCTGGCCAACCTGACCGATCCGCGCGGCGGAGACGCGATGGACCGGGTCATCAACGCGATGACGAAGGTGGCGCCGGCCGTGTAACACGAGGACTCAGCTTGCGCGCCTCGCGGTCGCGGACGAAGCAGGCACGGTGTAGGACCGCCCCCCGGCGGTGCCCGTCGTCGGGGACGTGAATAGTGTGATTTTCGTCAACCACGAGGGCAGGGAAGGACGAGCAGGAGAAGAAGATGTCGCTCTCGCCTTACGCACCCATCATCGGGCTGTTCGCCGTCGCCGCGGCGTTTGCGCTGTTCTCCGTGGCCGCCGCCCGCTTCGCCGGTCCCCGGCGCTACAACAAGGCCAAACTCGAGGCGTACGAGTGCGGCATCGAGCCCAGCCCGCAGCCGGTCGGCGGCGGGCGGTTCCCGATCAAGTTCTACCTGACGGCGATGCTCTTCATCGTCTTCGACATCGAGATCATCTTCCTCTACCCCTGGGCGGTCTCGTTCGACGCCCTGCCGATCTTCGGCTTCGTGGAGATGGTCCTGTTCATCGTCGCGGTCTTCGTCGCATACGCCTACGTCTGGCGGCGCGGCGGCCTGGACTGGGACTGAGGAAGGAACGTCAGATGGGCATCGAGGAGAAGCTCCCCGCCGGCGTCCTGCTCACCTCGGTGGAGAAGCTGGTCAACTGGTCCCGGAAGTCGTCCGTCTGGGGCGCCACCTTCGGCCTGGCCTGCTGCGCCATCGAGATGATGGCGGCCGGCGGCCCGCACTACGACATGGGCCGCTGGGGCATGGAGGTCTTCCGGGCCTCGCCGCGCCAGGCGGACCTGATGATCGTGGCCGGCCGGGTCAGTCAGAAGATGGCTCCGGTCCTGCGCCAGATCTACGACCAGATGGCCGAGCCGCGCTGGGTGCTCTCGATGGGCGTCTGCGCCAGCAGCGGCGGGATGTTCAACAACTACGCCATCGTGCAGGGCGTCGACCACGTCGTGCCGGTCGACATGTACCTGCCCGGCTGCCCGCCGCGGCCGGAGATGCTCATCGACGCGATCCTCAAGCTCCGCGAGAAGATCATGTACGAGCCGCTCGGCGCGAACGGCCGCAAGATGCTCGAGGCGCGCAAGGAGCGCGGCGACGTGCCGGTCGTCCCCTACGGCTCGATGCCGTCGTCGTACCGCAGTGACAAGGCCCGCCGGGCCGAGTGGACCCAGGCGGTCCGCGAGGGCCGCGAGGAGCAGCTGCGGATCGAGAACTGGATGAAGGCCCAGACCCACCTCCAGCCGCACGGGGGCCACAAGTGACCGCACCTCACGACAAGCCGAACGACGGCGGCGTACCGGTACCGGTGACGCCCCCCGGCGCCAGCAGCGGTGCCCCCGCCGAATACCCACCGGCCAGCCCCGCCGGCCGTGGCATGTTCGGCAACCAGGGCTCCGGCGACGTCTCCGGCTACGGCGGCCTGGTCCGCCCGCGCCGGTCGATCGAGGGCGCGTCCCGGCCGTTCGGAAGCTACTTCGACGAGGTCCACGACGCGCTGGAGGAGGCCTATCCGGCCTTCGCCGACGCGATCGAGAAGGTCGTGGTCGACCGGGGCGAGCTGACCCTGCACGTCCGCCCGGAGCGGATCGCCGAGGTCTGCCAGGTGATGCGGGACGATCTCGCGCTCCGCTTCGAGCTCTGCTCCTCGGTCTCCGGGGTCGACTACCTCGGCGCGGACGCCCGCCGCCTGCACGTGGTCTACCAGCTCACCTCGATGACCTACCGGCGTCGGGTCCGGCTGGAGGCGGCCGTCTCCGCGGAGGATCCGCACCTGCCCAGCGTCACCTCGGTCTACCCGACGGCGGACTGGCAGGAGCGGGAGGCGTACGACATGTTCGGCATCGTCTTCGACGGCCATCCCAACCTGACCCGGATCCTCATGCCGGACGACTGGGAGGGGCACCCGCAGCGCAAGGACTATCCGCTCGGCGGCGTCCCCGTCGAGTACAAGGGCGCCGAGATCCCGCCGCCGGACCGACGGAGGTCGTACCAGTGACCACTTCGAACTACGCGACCGAGCGTGAGACCAGCGAGGGCCGGGTCTTCACCGTCACCGGTGGCGACTGGGACAGCGTCGTCTCCGGCACCGACCCGATCAACGACGAGCGGATCGTCGTCAACATGGGTCCGCAGCACCCGTCGACGCACGGCGTGCTCCGGCTGATCCTGGAGCTGGAGGGCGAGACGGTCCGCGAGGCCCGCTCGGTCGTCGGCTACCTGCACACCGGCATCGAGAAGAACCTCGAGTACCGCAACTGGGTCCAGGGCAGCACCTTCGTGACCCGGATGGACTACCTCTCCCCGCTGTTCAACGAGACGGCGTACGCGCTGGCGGTGGAGAAGCTGCTCGGCATCACCGACGAGATCACCGAGCGGGCCACCACCATCCGGGTGCTGATGATGGAGCTGAACCGGATCTCCTCGCACCTGGTCTGGCTGGCCACCACCGGCATGGAGCTGGGCGCGATCTCGATCATGCTCTACGGCTTCCGCGAGCGGGAGTACATCCTCGACATCTTCGAGAACATCACCGGCCTGCGGATGAACCACGCGTACGTGCGGCCGGGCGGCGTGGCGCAGGACGTGCCGGACGAGGCGATCGCCAAGATCCGCAAGTTCCTCACCATGATGCCGAAGAAGCTCAAGGAGTACGAGGACCTCCTCTCCGGTCAGCCGATCTGGGTCGAGCGGACCAAGAACGTCGCGGTGCTCGACGTGACCGGCTGCGTGGCGCTCGGCGTGACCGGCCCGGTGCTGCGCTCCGCCGGCCTCGCCTGGGACCTGCGCAAGACCATGCCGTACTGCGGCTACGAGACGTACGAGTTCGACGTCCCGACGCACCCCGACGGCGACGTGTGGGGCCGCTACCAGGTCCGGCTCGCAGAGATCCGCGAGTCGCTCAAGCTGGTCGAGCAGGCGGTGGACCGGCTGGCCAAGCCGGGACCGGTGATGGTCGCCGACCGGAAGATCGCCTGGCCGGCGCAGCTGGCCATCGGCGTCGACGGGATGGGCAACTCGCTGGAGCACGTCGCCAAGATCATGGGTCAGTCGATGGAGTCGCTGATCCACCACTTCAAGCTCGTCACCGAGGGCTTCCGGGTTCCGCCGGGCCAGGTGTACGTCGGCATCGAGTCGCCCCGCGGCGAGCTGGGCGTGCACGCGGTCTCCGACGGAGGCACCCGGCCCTACCGGGTGCACTACCGGGAGCCGAGCTTCGTCAACCTCCAGGCCCTTCCGGCGATGGCCGAGGGCGGTCTGATCGCCGACGTGATCGCCGGTGGCGCCTCGCTGGACCCCGTGATGGGTGGTTGTGACCGATGACCGTTTTCACTGAAGAGACCCGGGAGCGGGCGCGCGAGATCATCGCGCGCTACCCGGCCGACCGGTCCCGCTCGGCGCTGCTGCCGCTGCTGCACCTGGTGCAGGCCGAGGAGGGTTACGTCTCCCCGGCCGGGGTGGAGTTCTGCGCCGAGGTGCTGGGGCTGAACAAGGCCCAGGTCGGCGCGGTCGCCACCTTCTACACCATGTACAAGCGCAAGCCGACCGGTGACTGGCTGGTCAGCGTCTGCACCAACACCATGTGCAACGTGCTCGGTGGCCAGCAGGTCTACGACACCCTCGCCGAACACCTCGGCGTCGGGCACGACGAGACCACCGCCGACGGGTCGATCACCCTGGAGCACGCCGAGTGCCTGGCGGCCTGCGACTACGGGCCGGTCATGACCGTCAACTACGACTTCTTCGACGGCGTCGACCCGCAGACCGCGGTCGGCGTGGTCGACGAGCTGCGCGCGGGCGGCCGCCCGAGGCCGACCCGGGGCGCCCGGCTCTGCACGCTCAAGGAGATGGCGGTGCAGCTCGCCGGCTTCGCCGACGAGCGCGAGGGCGCGGTCGCCGACGGCGGGCCGGGCGAGCCCACCCTGCGCGGCCTGCGGTTGGCCCAGCAGCACGGCATCTCGGTGCCGGGCTTCGACCCGATGACCCCGATCCGGAGCAAGGCCGAGGCCGACAAGGCCGCCGCCGAGGCCAAGGCCAGGGCGGAGGCCGCGAAGCCGGCACCGGCCGCCGCGGTGGCCAAGGGCGGCGACGGCGCCGCCGCCCCGACGGGTACGCCGGGCAACGCCGGTGCCGGCGAGCCGGCAGCCCCGGAGCGGGCCACCGGCAGCACCACCCGCGACGTCAAGGCCCCGGACGACAAGTCGCCGGAGATCCGGGCGGCCGAGACGCGGCAGCCCGACGCCTCGACCGCCGTGGCGGACGCCCCCGGCACCAAGGTTCCGGTGGACACCACCGCGCCGGCGCCCCGGGACGCGCAGGAGGCGGAGGCCGCCGGTGCGGCGGCGAACCCGCCGGCCGGCGACGGCAAGCCCGCCGGCGACGAGGCCGGGGCGCAGGAGCGCAACCTCAACGAAGCCTCGGCGGACACCGGCGGCGCCGGCGGCGCCGCGGCGAGCGAAACGGGGGTCCAGAAGTGACCACTCCTCGGCCGGAGACGCTGGCCAAGCTGACGCCGGTGCTGACCAAGCGCTGGCTGTCGCCGGACGCCTGGCGGATCGGCACCTACGAGAAGCTCGACGGCTACGCGGCGCTGCGCAAGGCGCTCAAGGCCCACCCGGACGACCTGATCCAGCTGATCAAGGACTCCGGGCTGCGCGGTCGCGGTGGCGCCGGCTTCCCCACCGGCCTCAAGTGGGGCTTCATCCCGCAGGGCGACGGCAAGCCGCACTACCTGGTGGTCAACGCCGACGAGGGCGAGCCGGGCACCTGCAAGGACCTGCCGCTGATGACGCACGACCCGCACTCGCTGGTCGAGGGCGTCATCATCGCCTCGTACGCGATCCGGGCCAACCGCGCCTACATCTACATCCGGGGCGAGGCCGTGCACGCCGCCCGGCGGCTGCGCAACGCCGTGCAGGAGGCGTACGCCAAGGGCTACCTCGGTACGAACATCCAGGGCACCGGGTTCGACCTGGAACTGGTGGTGCACTCGGGCGCCGGGGCGTACATCTGCGGTGAGGAGACCGCGCTGCTGGACTCGCTGGAGGGCTTCCGGGGTCAGCCCCGGCTCCGTCCGCCGTTCCCGGCGACCCACGGCCTGTACGCCAGCCCGACGGTGGTCAACAACGTCGGCACCATCGCCAGCGTGCCGTACATCGTGCTCGGTGGCGCCGACTGGTGGAAGAGCATGGGCACGGAGAAGTCCTCCGGGCCGATGATCTACTCGCTCTCCGGCCGGGTCGCCAACCCGGGCCAGTACGAGTGCTCGATGGGCGTGACGCTGCGCGAGCTGCTGGAGCTGGCCGGCGGGATGCAGCCGGGGCACAACCTGAGGTTCTGGACCCCGGGTGGCTCGTCGACCCCGCTGCTCGCCGCCGAGCACCTGGACGTGCCGCTGGACTTCGAGGGGGTGGCGGCGGCCGGCTCGATCCTCGGCACCACGGCCACCCAGATCTTCTCCGACCAGGACTGCCCGGTCTACGCGACGTACCGGTGGCTGGAGTTCTACCACCACGAGTCGTGCGGCAAGTGCACCCCGTGCCGGGAGGGCAACTACTGGATGGTCCGGGTGTACCGGCGGATCCTCTCCGGTCAGGGCACCCACGAGGACCTGGACACCCTGCTCGACACCTGCGACAACATCCTGGGCCGCTCGTTCTGCGGTCTGGGTGACGGTGCGACCAGCTCGGTGACCTCGTCACTGCAGTACTTCAAGCAGGACTACCTCGACTACATCGAGGGGCGCACGGCGCCGAAGCTGTCGGACAAGCAGCTGGTGGGAGCCCACTAATGACCGACGTAGTTAAGCCGACCGAGACCGTCACGCTCACCATCGACGGCGTCGAGGTCACCGCCCCCAAGGGGGCGCTGCTGATCCGGGTCGCCGAGCAGCTGGGCACCGAGATCCCCCGATTCTGCGACCACCCGCTGCTGGCTCCGGCCGGCGCGTGCCGGCAGTGCCTGGTGGAGGTGGAGGGGCAGCGCAAGCCCGTCGCCTCCTGCACCCAGACCGTCGCCGACGGCATGGTGGTCCGCACCCAGCTCACCTCCCCGGTCGCCAAGAAGGCGCAGGAGGGGGTGATGGAGCTGCTGCTGCTCAACCACCCGCTCGACTGCCCGATGTGTGACAAGGGCGGTGAGTGCCCGCTGCAGAACCAGGCGATGTCGACCGGCCGCACCGACTCCCGGTTCCACGAGCACAAGCGGGAGTACCCGAAGCCGCTGCCGATCAGCAGCCAGGTGCTGCTGGACCGGGAGCGCTGCGTGCTCTGCCAGCGGTGCACCCGGTTCTCCGAGGAGATCGCCGGTGACAAGTTCATCGACCTGATGGGCCGGTCCTCCGCCGAAGAGATCAACATCTACCGGGACGACGCGTACGGCGAGGAGGGCGACGCCGGCGACGTGCCGTTCAACTCGTACTTCTCCGGCAACACCGTGCAGATCTGCCCGGTCGGCGCGCTGACCGGCGCCCAGTACCGCTTCCGGGCCCGCCCCTTCGACCTGGTTTCCAGCCCGAGCGTCTGCGAGCACTGCTCGGCCGGCTGCGCGCAGCGCACGGACTGGCGGCGGGGCAAGGTGCAGCGCCGGCTGGCCGGCGACGACCCGGCGGTCAACGAGGAGTGGAACTGCGACAAGGGGCGGTGGGGCTTCCAGTACACCCGCGCCTTCGACCGGATCGACACCCCGATGGTCCGCGACCAGCAGACCGGCGAGCTGCGTGAGGCGTCCTGGAGCGAGGCGCTCACGGTGGCCGCCGAGGGTCTGCGCGCCGCGCGGGACACCGGGCGGGGCACGGCGGTGCTCACCGGCGGTCGGTTGACCGTCGAGGACGCCTACGCGTACGCCAAGTTCGCCCGGGTCGCGCTCAACACCAACGACATCGACTTCCGCGCCCGGCCGGTCTCCCGCGAGGAGTCCGACTTCCTGGCCAGCTCGGTCGCCGGCGTCACCGACGTGACCTACGCCGACGTCGACAAGGCGCCGGCGGTGGTGCTGGTCGGGCTGGAGCCGGAGGAGGAGTGCCCGATCCTCTTCCTGCGGCTGCGGAAGGCGTACCTCAAGAAGACGCTGACGGTCTACGCGATCGCGCCGTTCGCCACCCGGGGCCTGGAGAAGCTCGGTGCCAAGCTGGCCCGGGTGGTGCCGGGCGAGGAGGCCAGCGTGCTCGCCGAGCACGCCACGGTCGCCGAGGCGCTGAGCACCGAGGGCGCCATCCTGATCGTCGGTGAGCGGCTCGCCGAGGTGCCGGGTGGGCTCTCCGCCGCCGCGGACATCGCCCGGCGTACCGGCGCGAAGCTGGCCTGGGTGCCGCGGCGCGCGGGTGACCGCGGCGCGGTCGACGCCGGCTGCCTGCCGAACCTGCTCCCCGGCGGGCGCCTGGTAACCGAGCCGGCGGCCCGGGCCGAGCTGGGCGAGATGTGGGACATCGCGGCCGGGGTGATCCCGAGCCAGGCCGGCCGGGACACCGACGGCATCCTCGCGGCGGCCGCCAACGGTCAGCTCGGCGCCCTGGTGGTGGCCGGGGTCGACCCGGCCGACCTGGCCGACCCGCGCCTGGCCGAGCAGGCCCTGGACGCGGTGCCGTTCCTGGTCAGCCTGGAGCAGCGGCTCAGCGCGGTGGCCCGCCGGGCGGACGTGGTCCTTCCGGTCGCCCCGGCGGTCGAGAAGGCCGGTAGCTTCGTGGACTGGGAAGGCCGGCTGCGTACCTTCGACGCCGTGCTGCAGACCGCGGCGATGACCGACGGCCGGGTGCTGGACGCGATCGCCGCGCAGCTCGACGTGCGGCTCGGCACCGCCGACGTGCTCAGCGTCCGGCGCGAGCTGGGCGCCCTGCCGCCCACCCGGACCGAGCGCCCCGCCGCGCCGTCGGTGGCTCCGGTCACCGTGCCGCACCCGGGCGCCGGCGAGGCGGTGCTCTCCACCTGGCACCAGCTGATCGACCTGGGCAGCCTCACCGACGGCGACGAGCACCTCGCCGGCACCGCCCGCCCGCCGGTGGCCCGGCTGGGCAAGGGCACCGCCGAGGCGCTGGGCGTCGCGGACGGTGACCCGGTCACGGTCGGCACCGACCGGGGCGCCCTGACCCTGCCGGCGGCCATCACCGAGATGCCGGACGGCGTGGTCTGGCTGCCGACCAACTCACCCGGCGCCACCGTGCGACGCAGCCTCGGCGCGACGTCCGGCACGGTGGTCCGGATCTCCGTTCCCGCCCCGACGGCGGCCGTGCCGGCCAACCGGGTGGCGGCGGACGAGGCCGGTCTTCCGGGTCCGCTCCTCAACTCCGGGGGTGTCCAGTGAGCCCCGCAGTCGCGAATGAAAGGTGCGGCACGGTGAGCGCGAGGAGTGAACGAGCGCAGCGAGTGAGCCCCGCAGTCGCGAATGAAAGGTGCGGCACGGTGAGCGCGAGGAGTGAACGAGCGCAGCGAGTGAGCCCCGCAGTCGCGAACGAAAGGTGGGCACTGTGAACGCGCTCTACCTGGCGCAGGACCCGACGCTGGCCGACTTCGGCAAGGACCCGTGGTGGCTCGTCGTGGGCAAGGTGCTCTTCGCCTTCGTCTTCGCGGTGCTGGCCACCCTGCTCGGCGTCTGGTTCGAGCGGCGCGTGGTGGGCTACATGCAGGTCCGGCCGGGCCCCAACCAGGTCGGCCCGTTCGGCCTGCTGCAGACCCTGGCCGACGGCCTGAAGATGGCCTTCAAGGAGGACATCCTGCCGCGGACCGCGGACAAGGTCGTCTACTTCTTCGCGCCGACCATCTCGGTGATCTGCGCGGTCACCGCGCTGTCGGTGGTGCCGTTCGGCCCGATGGTGAGCATCTTCGGCCACTGGACGCCGTTGCAGGTCACCGACGTGTCGGTGGCGGTGCTGGTGCTGCTGGCCTGCTCCTCGATGGGCATCTACGGCATCGTGCTCGGCGGCTGGGCCTCCGGCTCCACCTACCCGCTCCTCGGTGGCCTGCGCTCCAGCGCCCAGATGATCTCCTACGAGGTCGCGATGGGGCTGAGCATCGTGGCGGTGTTCATGACCGCCGGCACGATGAGCACCAGCGGGATCGTCGCCGCGCAGGGCGACGGCACCCAGCTGTCCATCTTCGGCACGGAGATCCCGGCCCCCGGCTGGTACGCGATCCTGCTGCTGCCGAGCTTCATCATCTTCTTCATCGCCACCGTCGGTGAGACCAACCGGGCGCCGTTCGACCTGCCAGAGGCGGAGTCCGAGCTGGTCGCGGGCTTCATGACCGAGTACAGCTCGCTGAAGTTCGCGCTCTTCATGCTCTCCGAGTACGTGTCGATGGTGACCATGTCCGCGGTCACCACGACGCTCTTCCTCGGCGGCTGGCGGGCGCCCTGGCCGATCACCCTCTGGGAGGGCGCCAACTCCGGTTGGTGGCCGATGCTCTGGTTCTTCGGCAAGGTGATCCTGCTGGTCTTCGTCTTCGTCTGGCTGCGGGGCACGCTGCCCCGGCTGCGCTACGACCAGTTCATGCGGCTCGGCTGGAAGGTGCTGCTCCCGATCAACCTGGTCTGGATCCTGGTGCTGAGCGGGCTGCGCTCGATCGAGGACTGGGACACCAAGGGCAGGCTGACGGCGGTCGGCATCGCGGCCGGCGTACTGCTGATCGCCACGCTCTTCTGGCCGACCCGCCGGCCGCAGCCGAAGCCGAGCGTGCAGGAACAGGTCGACAGCCGGCCGCACGGGAGCTTCCCGCTGCCGCCGATGGATCTTCAGGTACCACCGAGCCCGCGCATCACGCGCGTGGTCGCCGAGCGGGAGCCGGCCAACATCGCCGCCGGCTCGGACTCCAGGGAGGTGTGACGTGGGCGCGATTACCGGAACGTTCAAGGGCTTCGGGGTCACCTTCTCGCACATGTTCAGGAAGGTCGTCACCACCGACTACCCGTTCAAGCCGCCGGTGTCGGCGCCGCGCTACCACGGGCGGCACATCCTCAACCGGCACCCGGACGGGCTGGAGAAGTGCATCGGCTGCGAGCTCTGCGCCTGGGCCTGCCCGGCCGATGCGATCTACGTCGAGGGTGGCGACAACACCGACCAGCAGCGCTTCTCGCCGGGTGAGCGGTACGCCAGCGTCTACCAGATCAACTACGCCCGGTGCATCTTCTGCGGGCTCTGCATCGAGGCCTGCCCGACCCGTTCGCTCACCATGAGCAACGAGTACGAGCTGGCCCGGGACAACCGGCAGGACCTGATCTTCACCAAGGAGCAGCTGCTCGCGCCGCTGCTGCCGGGGATGGAGCAGCCGCCGCACCCGATGCGGCTGGGTGAGAGCGAGAAGGACTACTACGTCGGCTCGCTGACCAACCCGGGCACGTCGGCCGGCGCGGAGCGCTCTCCGATGAGCCCCGGCCGGTACGAGGTCGAGGAGCACCCCGGCGTGACGTTCCCGGGCGCCGAGCAGGCGGCCCAGCGGGCCGAAGCGGGCAAGGGAGGCTCGGCATGACCACGCAGACGGTGCTCGCCGCGGCGGCCTCGGTGCCCACCGGCGAGGCGGTCACCTTCTGGATCCTCGCCCCGCTCGCGCTGCTCGGCGGGATCGGGATGGTCGCCGCCCGCAACGCCGTGCACTCGGCGCTCTGGCTGGTGCTGACCATGCTCTGCCTCGGCGTGTTCTATGTGCTGCAGGCCGGGCCGTTCATCGGCATGGTGCAGATCATCGTCTACACCGGCGCGATCATGATGCTCTTCCTCTTCGTGCTGATGCTGGTCGGCCGGGACGCGTCGGACTCGCTGATCGAGACGCTGCGCGGGCAGCGGACGGCGGCGCTGCTGCTGGCGCTCGGCTTCGCCGGCCTGGTCGGCACCGGCCTGTACCGGGGGGTCGAGGGCGTCAGCGCGGTCGGCCTGGCCACGCCGAACGCCGACGGGAACGTGCAGGGCATCGCGCGGCTGCTCTTCACCAAGTACGTCTTCGCCTTCGAGCTCACCTCGGCGTTGCTGATCACCGCGGCGGTCGGCGCGATGGTGCTGGCGCACATCGAGCGGCGCAAGGAGGACAAGCTCGACCAGCCGGCGACCATGCGGGCGCGCTTCGCCCCGGGCAACTACCCCGGTCCGAAGCCCGGCCCCGGCGTCTTCGCCACCTCCTCCTCGGTGGCCACCCCGGCCCGGCTGCCGGACGGCCGGCTCACCGAGCGGAGCACCCCGGCGATCCTGCCGGTACGCGAGCTGACCGCCGAGGAGACTTCGCTGAAGGGCACGGACCGGTGAGCGCGAGGAGTGCAGCGAAGCGGAGCCCCGCAGTCGCGAACGGAAGGCAGGCCCAGTAATGGAGAAGTTCTTCTCGGTCGAGCCGAACTACTACCTCGTCCTCGCCGCGGTGCTCTTCACCATCGGCGCCGCGGGCGTGCTCATCCGGCGCAACGCGATCGTGCTGTTCATGTGCGTCGAGCTGATGCTCAACGCGGCCAACCTGACCCTGGTCACCTTCAGCCGGATCAACGGTGACCTCAACGGCCAGATCATGGCGTTCTTCGTGATGGTGGTGGCGGCCGCGGAGGTCGTGGTCGGTCTCGCGATCATCATGTCGATCTTCCGGACCCGGCGCTCCGCGAGCGTCGACGACGCCAACCTGCTGAAGTACTGAGGGGTCCTGCGGTGGGAGAGAATCTGACGAACGCCCCGGTCGAGCCGGCGGGGGCCGTCACCTATGCGGTCGCGGACGGTCTGCTCGGCAGCGTCTGGCTGCTCGTGGCGATTCCGCTGATCAGCGCGGCGATCCTGCTGCTGCTCGGCCGACGCGCCGACCGCTGGGGGCACTGGCTCGGGGTGGCCGCCATCGGCGCCTCGTTCGTGCTGGGCCTGACCTACTTCTTCCAGCTGCGCGGGCTGGAGAACAAGTCGGTCGAGCTGAGCCTCTGGGACTTCATCACGGTCGGTGACCTGCGGGTGGACTTCGGTCTGCTCTTCGACCCGCTGGCCGCGGTCTTCGTGCTGCTGATCACCGGGGTGGGCTTCCTGATCCACCTCTACGCGGTCGAGTACATGGCGCACGACGCGGGCCGCCGGCGCTTCTTCGGCTACTTCAATCTGTTCGTCGCCGCCATGCTGCTGCTGGTGCTCGGCAACAACTACGTGATGCTCTACTTCGGCTGGGAGGGCGTCGGTCTGGCGTCGTACCTGCTGATCTCCTTCTGGTACGAGCGGCCGAGCGCCGCCACCGCCGGTAAGAAGGCGTTCCTCATGAACCGGGTCGGCGACGCCGGCCTGGCGATCGGCATCTTCATCATGTTCGCCACCCTCGGCACCACCCAGTACGACGAGGTCTTCAGCGGCATCGGCGCGCTGGCCGGCCCCACCGTGCTGGTGCTCGGCCTGCTGCTGCTGCTCGGCGCGACCGGCAAGTCCGGCCAGTTCCCGCTCCAGGCCTGGCTGCCGGACGCGATGGAGGGCCCGACCCCGGTGTCGGCGCTCATCCACGCGGCCACCATGGTCACCGCGGGCGTCTACCTGATCGCCCGGTCCAACCCGATCTTCTCGGCCAACACCACGCTGCAACTCGTGGTGGTCAGCGTCGGTGCGCTCACCCTGCTGGTCGGCTGCGTCATCGGCGCCGCCAAGGACGACATCAAGCGGGTGCTCGCCTGGTCGACGGTGAGCCAGATCGGCTACATGTTCGTCGGCGTGGGCCTGGGCGGCGCGGCGTACGCGTTGGCCATCGTGCACCTGCTGGCGCACGGCTTCTTCAAGGCCAACATGTTCCTCGGCGCCGGCTCGGTGATGCACGGCATGAACGACCAGGTCGACATCCGCCGCTTCGGCGGCCTGTCGAAGTACATGAAGGTCACCTGGATCACCTTCATGATGGGCTGGCTCGCCATCATCGGCATGTTCCCGTTCTCCGGCTTCTTCTCCAAGGAGCCGATCATCGTGGCCGCGTTCGAGCGGGACGACTGGACCGCGTGGCTCTTCGGCGGCGCGACGCTGCTCGGCGCCGGGCTGACCGCGTTCTACATGACCCGGCTCTTCGTGCTCACCTTCCACGGGCCGAAGCGGTGGACCGAGGAGATCGAGCACCCGCACGAGTCGCCGACGCTGATGACCATCCCGCTGATCCTGCTGGCCATCGGCTCGGTCGGGGCCGGCTTCCTGCTCTCCACCTCGGTGCCGGACTGGCTGACCGCCACCGCCGGCCTCGGCGGCGAGCACGGCGAGCACGCCCCGGTCCTCTCGCACGCGGTGATCACCACGCTCTCGCTGCTGGTCACGGTGCTCGGCGTCGGGCTGGCCTGGTTCCTGTTCCGGGGCGGCACGGCCACCGCGCCGCAACCAGCCGGGGTGCTGGTCACCGCGGCCCGTCGCAACCTCTACACGGACGCCGTCAACGAGGCGGTCTTCGAGAAGCCGGGCGTCTTCCTCACCCGGGCGCTGGTCTTCCTCGACAACCGGGGCGTGGACGGGCTGGTCAACGGCCTCGCCGCGGCGGTCGGTGGTGGCTCCGGCCGGCTCCGGCGGCTGCAGACCGGCTTCGTCCGGTCGTACGCGACCTCGATCCTGACCGGCGCGCTGCTGGTGGTGGCGGCGTTCCTGGCCGTACAGGCGGGGTGGCTGGCGTGATCGACCTCTTCCCGGCCGCCCCCGCCGGCGGACCACGCAGTGACGACGGAGGTAAGGCCGCATAATGTCCAACTTCCCGTTCCTCTCGGTGCTGACCGTGGCGCCGCTGGTGGGCGCCCTGGTGGTGGCCCTCCTGCCACGCCACCGGCCGGAGCTGGCCAAGCAGGTGGCGTTCGTCTGGTCGCTGCTGGTGCTGGTGCTCTCGGTGGTCATGTGGTTCACCTTCAAGGCCGGCGGTGACCGCTTCCAGTTCCGCGAGTCGTACCCGTGGATCCCGAACTGGGGGGTCAGCTTCACCTTCGCGGCGGACGGCATCGCGCTGGTGATGCTGATGCTGATCGCGGTGCTGGTGCCGCTGGTGATCCTGGCGTCCTGGCACGACGCCGAGTCGTCGAAGCGCTCGGTGCCGGTCTACTTCGCGCTGCTGCTCGTCCTCGAGTGCACGATGATCGGCGTCTTCGCCGCCGCCGACGTCTTCCTGTTCTACGTGTTCTTCGAGGTCATGCTGGTGCCGATGTACTTCCTGATCGGCAGCTACGGCGGCCACCAGCGGCAGTACGCGGCGGTCAAGTTCTTCCTCTACTCGCTGGTCGGCGGCCTCTTCATGCTGGCCGCGGTGATCGGCCTCTGGGTGGTCGGCGGAAAGACCTTCGACTGGCAGGCGCTGTCCCAGGTGGACATCTCCACGGGCACGGAGCGCTGGCTCTTCCTCGGCTTCTTCCTCGCGTTCGCGATCAAGGCGCCGTTCTTCCCGTTCCACACCTGGCTGCCGGACGCCGGTGGCGCGGCCCCGGCCGGCGCGGCGGCGCTGCTGGTCGGCGTCCTCGACAAGGTCGGCACCTTCGGCATCCTGCGTTACTGCCTGCCGCTCTTTCCCGACGCGGCGAAGTGGTTCGCGCCGTGGGCGCTGGCGCTCGGCCTGATCGGCATCATCTACGCCGCACTGCTGGCGGTCGGCCAGAACGACCTGAAGCGGCTGGTGTCGTACACCTCGATCGCGCACTTCGGGTTCATCGGGGTGGGCATCTTCGCCTTCACCACCCAGGCCGGCACCGGCGCCGTGTTCTACATGGTCAACCACGGTCTCGCCACCGGCCTGCTCTTCCTGGTGGTGGGCATGCTGATCGCGCGCCGCGGCTCCTCCCTGATCAGCGACTTCGGCGGCGCCGGCAAGCTGGTCCCGGTGCTGGCCGGCGTGCTCTTCTTCGCCGGTCTGGCCTCGCTGGCGCTACCCGGCACCGCGCCGTTCATCTCCGAGTTCCTGGTGCTGATCGGCACCTTCACGGTGAACAAGCCGGTCGCGGTGATCGCCACGCTCGGCATCATCCTGGCCGCGGCGTACGTGCTGTGGATGGTGCAGCGCACCACCCAGGGGACGCTCAACCCGGCGCTCACCGAGGTCGACGGGATGCGTCGTGACCTCAACCTGCGCGAGAAGGTCGTCGTCGCACCCCTGATCGCGCTGATCGTGCTGCTCGGCTTCTACCCGAAGCCGGTCACCGACGTGATCAACCCCGCCGTCCAGGCGACCATGGACGACATCGGCAGGACCGACCCCGCCCCGTCGGTGGGCGGCACCGTCCAGGAGGCGGCAAAGTGACCGAGTTGAAACTGCCGTCGATCGACTACGCGGCGCTCGCGCCGACGTTGATCATGCTGGCGGCCGCGCTCTTCGGCGTGCTGGTCGAGGCGTTCGTGCCGCGGCGTCTGCGGCACGTGGTGCAGCTGACCCTGGCGCTGCTCGCGGTGCTCGCCGCGCTGACCATGGTGGTGCTCAACGCCGACGACCGGCTGATCACCGCCGGCCAGGCCATCGCTATCGACGGGCCGACGCTCTTCCTCCAGGGCGCGATCCTGGTGCTCGCCGCGATGGCGCTGCTGCTGATCGGTGAGCGCACGGTGGAGCGGGGCGGGGCCTTCGTCGCCCAGGCGGCGGTGACCGCCGAGTCGGCCGAGGACCAGCGGCAGGCCGAGGGGAAGAACGGCGCCACCGAGGTCTACCCGCTGACCACCTTCGCGATCGGCGGCATGCTGATCTTCGTGGCGGCCAACGACCTGCTGACCATGTTCATCGCGCTCGAGGTCTTCTCGCTCCCGCTCTACCTGCTCTGTGCGCTGGCCCGTCGCCGGCGGCTGCTGAGCCAGGAGGCGGCGATGAAGTACTTCCTGCTCGGCGCGTACGCCTCGGCGTTCTTCCTGTTCGGCGTGGCCCTGATCTACGGCTTCACCGCCGGCACCCCGGGCCGGTCCGCCGGGGTCGACTTCGCCACCATCAACGCGGCGGTCGGCGGTTCGCCGGCCAGCCCCGTGCTGCTCTTCGCCGGCATGGCGCTGCTCGCCATCGGCCTGCTGTTCAAGGCGGCCGCCGCGCCCTTCCACGTCTGGACGCCGGACGTCTACCAGGGCGCCCCGACGCCGATCACCGGCTTCATGGCGGCCTGCACCAAGGTCGCCGCGTTCGGTGCGCTGCTGCGGGTCTTCCACGTCGCCTTCGCCGGCGCCAGCTGGGACTTCACCCCGGTGCTCGGGGCGGTGGCGGTGCTGACCATGCTGGTCGGCGCGGTGCTGGCGGTGACCCAGACCGACATCAAGCGGCTGCTGGCGTACTCCTCGATCGCCAACGCCGGCTACCTGCTGGTCGGGGTGCTGGCGCCCTCGAAGGACGGCCTCTCCGGCACGATGTTCTACCTGGTCGCGTACGGCTTCTCGGTGCTCGCCGCGTTCGCCGTGGTGACCCTCGTCCGCGACGCCGACGGGGAAGCCACCCACCTGTCCCGCTGGGCGGGCCTGGGGCGGCGCTCGCCGTTCTACGCCGGGCTTTTCACCTTCATCCTGCTCGCCTTCGCCGGTATCCCACTGACCAGCGGCTTTACCAGCAAGTTCGCGGTCTTCGGGCCCGCGCTCGCGGACGGGCAGGGATGGCTGGTGATCGCCGGCGTGCTGACCAGCATGGTGCTGGCCTTCCCGTACCTGCGGGTCGTGGTGATGATGTGGCTCTCCGAGCCGGGCGAGTCCACCCCGACGGTCACCGTGCCCGGCGGGCTCACCTCGGCCGCGCTGATGATCGGGGTGGTGGCCACCCTGGTCCTCGGTGTCGCTCCGGCCCCGCTGCTCGACCTGGCCACCGGGGCCGCCGAGTTCGTCCGATAGGCAACGCGCACGCCCGACGGGGGCCGGTACGCCATGGCGTACCGGCCCCCCGTCCGTATCCAGTGCACCGAGCGGTGCGTGCACAGTGCGCCCCGGCGCAGCACGCATCCCCCGTCCGGGGCTGGTCGAACGGGTGTGGCATGGTTGAGGCGTGGTGAATCCGGCTGGCGAGCGTACAGGTGCCACCGGCTCCGGCGGTCGTCGGAGCCGGCAGGGCACGGGTCAGTTCGGCGCGCTCGGCCTCTATCTCGCCGATCCCCAGCTCGAGGCGTCCGTGCTGGCGCTGCTCGACGCCGTCGAGGTCGAACTGCGGGCCAGTGTGGCCAGCGCCGATCCGTTCGTGACCGAGGCGGCCCGGCACCTGGTCGAGGCCGGCGGCAAGCGGTTCCGGCCGTTGCTGGTGGCGCTCGGCGCCCAGTTCGGCGATCCGACCGAGACGCGGATCGTGCAGGCCGCGGTGGTGATGGAGCTCACCCACCTGGCGACGCTCTACCACGACGACGTGATGGACGAGGCGGCCGTGCGCCGGGGGGCGCCGAGCGCCAACTCGCGCTGGACCAACTCGGTCGCCATCCTGGTCGGTGACTACCTCTTCGCCCGCGCCGCGGACCTCGCGGCCGACCTCGGCACCGAGGCGGTGCAGCTGCAGGCGCGCACCTTCGCCCGGCTGGTGCACGGCCAGATCGCCGAGACCGTCGGGCCGCGCCCCGGCGACGACCCGGTGGCGCACTACCTCCAGGTGATCGCCGGCAAGACCGGCTCGCTGATCGCCACCTCCGCCCGGTTCGGCGGGATGTTCGGCGGCGCGTCGCCGGAGCACACCGAGGCGCTGGCCGGATACGGCGAGACCATCGGCGTCGCCTTCCAGCTCTCCGACGACCTGCTCGACATCGCCTCGGAGTCGGTCCAGTCGGGTAAGACCCCCGGCACCGACCTGCGGGAGGGCGTACCGACGCTGCCGGTGCTCTACGCCCAGGCGGCAGACGACTCCGACGCCGCGTCCGTCCGGCTGCGGGAGATCCTCGCCGCCGGCGCGGTGACCGACGACGCCCTGCACGCCGAGGCGCTCGGCCTGCTTCGGGAGAGCCCGGCGCTCAAGCGGGCCCGCGAAACGGTGCGCAGCTACGCCGAGGACGCCCGCGCCCGACTCGCCCCGCTGCCCCACAACCCGGCCCGCCGCGCCCTCGAGTCCCTCTGCGACTTCGTCGCCGACCGCACCAGCTAACCCCCACCCCATCCCCGCCCAGCCCCGGGCCCTCCCGCCAACGCGCGGTGATCAAGAGAACTGCGTCGGGAACGATCTCCGCGGTGACGCGAACCTCTTGATGAACGGGAGGGGCGGGACGCAGCGGACGGGGTGGGCGTGGGTCAGGGGCGGGTCAGGAGGCGGCTGCCGGTGAGCATCAGGGCGGCGGCCAGCAGCATCGAGCCGGCGGCGGTGCTCCACATGGCGGGGTAGCCGGAGTGGGCGGCGAGCGAGCCCAGGCCCAGCGGACCGAGGCAGCCGCCCGCGTACACCCCGGTCTGGGTGATCGAGGTGGCGGCGGCCGGGGCCTGCGGGTGCAGCCGGACCACGGCGAAGTTCATCAGCCCCGGCCAGGCCCAGCCGAGGCCGAAGCCGAGCACGACGCCGGCCACCAGCGGCACCGGGCCGGCCACCGCGAGCAGCCCGAGCCCCGCCGCGCCGACCACCAGCATGCCGGCGATGAGCGCCACGTGCCCGCCCGACCGCCGGTCGGCCAGCCAGCCCGCGCCGACCCGGGCCGCGACGCAGACCGCGCTGCCCAGGGTCAGGGTGAGGCCGGCTAGCCCGGGCGCGAGCCCGCGCCCGACCGAGGAGTCCACCACGAAGGTGCCCAGCGCGTTGGCGGCGGCCGCCGCCAGGGTCGCGGCCACCCCGATGACCACCAGGGCGCCCGTGCCACGGCCGGCCCGCGCGCCGGTCGCCCGCCGGGCCCGCCCGGCCTCCCGCCGGGGTACGACGAGCAGGGCGGCCAGCGCGGTGCCGGCCGCGGCGACGAACGCCCAGCGCCAACCGGCGGTGAGCGCGATGGTCGGCACCGCCGCCCCGGCCAGCAGGGTGGAGACCGGGATCGCCGCCTGCTTGACCCCGAACGAGAGCCCCTGCCGCTGCGGCGGGACGTGCCGGGCCAGCGCGGCGTTGCTCGCCAACTGGCCGAGGGCGTTCGCGATACCGCCGAGCGCCAGCAGCCCCAGCAGCACCGGGTACGACCGGGCCAGCGCCGCCACGGCCAGCAGGACGCCGGCGGAGAGCAGGATGCCGGCGCGGGCCACCACCGCCGGCCCGTAGCGCTCGGCGAGGACGCCGGAGGGAACCGAGGCCAACGCGCCCACCCCGAAGTAGACCGACACGGCGAGGCCGAGCCCGGCGGGGGAGAAGCCGAGGTCGTCACCGAGCTGCACGGCGAGGCCACCGACCAGGAAGACCGGCAGGACGCAGGCGATGGTGACCACGATGGCGCTGACGCTGGCCCGCAGGGGCCGGGTGGAAACGGTGTCCGGGGCGGGGGTGACGGCGGTGTCGGTCATGGTCCGGCAAACCTACGCCGGTCGCCTCGACAGCACGGAACGTGTCCGTGGCTGCACGAGCCGTTGATGACGATCTGGCATCCTCGACCCGAACAGTCGTTTCGCACCGGGCCTGTATTTCATATGGTGTAAGTCCCCGGCGGCGGAGGTGGTTGTGCGCGACCCCCTGGCGGAACCTTCGGACCTGATCCGCAGCGTCTCCCGCGCGCTACGAGTGCTCGAGTCGGTCGGTCGTGCCCCGAAGGGGCTGACCGTCAAGCAGATCGCCCGGCGGTGCGAGCTGACCGTCGCCACCACCTACCACCTGGTCCGCACCCTGGCCTACGAGGGCTACGTGATCCGCCGCGAGGACGGCACGTACATCGTGGGGCTGGAGGTCGCCGACCGCTACCGGGAGCTGGTGACCGCGTTTCGCGGGCCGCCGGCGGTCGGGGAGACCCTGCGCCGGGCCGCCGCCGACACCGGCTACAGCCACTACCTGGGCCGCTTCGTGGGCGGCCAGGTGGCGCTGACCGCGGTCGCCGAGGGGCCACGCTCGCCCTACCTGGAGGAACTGGTCCCCGGCTTCGACGAGGGCGCGCACGCCACCGCGCTCGGCAAGGCCCTGCTCGCCACGCTCACCGCCGAGCAGCGCTTCCGCTACCTGCGCGAGTACGGCATGCGCCCGTTCACCACGGCGACGCTCACCAGCTCGGAGACCTTCGAGGCGGACCTGGCCGCCGGTGACCGGCGGGGCATGCAGCTGGAACTCGGGCAGTTCCGCCAGGGCGTGGCCTGCGCCGCGGTGCTGGTCAGCCCGGACAAGGACATGGAACGCCGGCTCGTGCTCGCCTGCGCGCTGCCGGCCAGCGAGATGATGACCTCCGCCCGGGTGGTGCGGGCGAAGCTGCTCACCGTGGCCCGGTCGGTCGCCGACGGCATCGCCGCCGAGCAGTGAGCCGGGAACGCCGCGAGGCCCTCCCCCGGGCTGGGAGAGGGCCCCGCGGTGGCGGTCCAGCGCCGGACCGCCGGAGGAACGTCAGCTACCCACCGGGCCGCCGTCGAGACGCCAGGTGACCACGACACCCGGCTTGGCGTAGTCGCCGTCCGGCCAGGTGGACTTCGGTGACTCCACCGAGGCGCCGGTGATCTCACCCGGGTGCTGCACCGCCACGAAGACCGAGCGGTTGTCGCCGGTGATGAACGGGCCGCAGGTCTCCGCGCCGAGCGGCACGGTCAGGAACTGCTTCAGGTGACCCCGCTCCGGACCCTCCAGGGCGGTCGCGAACAGGCCGTCGTTGCTGCCCAGCGCGTTGCCGTCGGTGGAGATCCAGAGGTTGCCGGTGGCGTCGAAGGCCACGTTGTCCGGGCAGGAGATCGGGGAGACCTTGGTCTTGTCGTACCCGGCGAAGTAGGTCGACGCGTCGGTCGGGTCGCCGCAGACGATCGGCAGCGACCAGGTGAACGACTCGGCGGTGTTGTCGCCGCGGTTCTCCTCCAGCTCCAGCACCTGCCCGTGCTTGTTGGCGTTGCGCGGGTTCGCCTCGTCCGCCTTCGGGTTGCTGCCGACACCCCGGTTGGTGTTGTTGGTCAGCGCCACGTACACCTTGCCGGTGAGCAGGCTCGGCTCGACGTCCTCCGGCCGGTCCATCTTGGTCGCGCCGACCTTGTCACCGGCGAGCCGGGTGAAGGTGAGCACGTCCGCCGCGGTCATCCCGTCCACGTACGAGCGGTTGCCGCTGACCAGCTTGATCCAGCGACCCCGACCGTTGAAGGCGCCGTCCGAGGGGAGCTTGCCGGAGCCGTCGATCTCGCCGGCGCTGGTCTGCTCCAGCTGAGCGACGTACAGGGTGCCGGACTCCAGCAGGGTCAGGTTGTGCTTGCGGGCGGCCCAGGAGTCGCCCTTCATGAACTTCTTGTCCGAGACGAACTTGTACAGGTAGTCGAACCGCTCGTCGTCGCCCATGTACGCGACCACATGGCCGTCCTTGGCGATGATGACGTTCGCGCCCTCGTGCTTGAACCGGCCCAGCGCGGTGTGCTTGCGCGGGCGGGCCTCGGGGTCGAACGGGTCGATCTCGACGACCCACCCGAACCGGTGCGCCTCGTTCGGGTGCTTGGCCAGGTCGAAGCGCTCGTCGGCGCGCTCCCACTTGCGGCTGCCGCTCGGGTAGCGGGCGGTGGTCGTGATGCCGTAGCGCTCCAGCTTCGGCTTCAGCTCCGCCGGTACGGCGTCCGCGCCCACGAAGTACTGGTTGAAGTTCTCCTCGCCGGAGAGCACCGTGCCCCACGGGGTCACGCCACCGGCGCAGTTGTTCAGCGTGCCGACGACCGTCCGGCCCTTCGGGTCGGCGGCGGTCTTCAACCAGGCCGAGCCGGCCGCCGGGCCGGTCAGGTCGAACTTGGTGGCCAGCGCGGTGACCCGCCGGTTGTACGGCCGGCGACCCTTCGCGACCGGCCGCCACTGGCCGGTGCCGTCGACCCGCTCCAGCTCCACCACGGACATGCCGTGCGCGGCCATCGCGATCCGCAGCTGCTCGACCGAGAGGTTGTCCAGGCCGGGGAAGGCCGGGAACATCAGGTCCTCGTTGGTGTACTCGTGGTTGACCACGAGCAGCGCCCGCTTGCCCTGCTTGTCCAGCGGCAGCACGCCGACGAAGTCGTTGTTGTAGCCGAACTGCTTGGCCTGCGCCGCGGCGGTCTGCCGGTGCACGTTGAACTCCGGCGCGCCGGGCACGACCTCGTCGCCCCACTTGATGACGACGGCGTGGTCGTAGCCGTTCGGCACCACCAGGGTGTCCAGCTTGTTCGGCGGGATCGGGTTGAACGTCAGCGCGCCGTTGCCGATGCCCTGCGGCGGGCGGCCGAAGCCGAAGGTCTCGGGCACCACCGCCGTCTCGCCGGGAGCGGCCGAGGCGGGAGCCGCGCCGGCCAGCGCGCCGGCCGCCGCACCACCGAAGCCGAGCACCAGCGCGCCGACCGCGCCGGCCCGGACCACACCGCGCCGGGTGACCTCGGTGCTCACCACGTCGCCGAAGTAGGCGTTGTCGGAGGTGTTCGGTACCGGGTGGTCGCAGGCGTTGCCGCAGCGGTAGAGGCAGGTCATGTTGTCACGGCTGCCGTGGCGGGTGGCGCCCAACAGCGGGAGCAGCCGGGGACGGTCGCTCATGGGGAGGAGCCTCCTGATGGGGGTCGGTGGCACGCTGGACGTCCCGCCGGCGTGCGTACCTGCCGGACGCTAGGAGGGCGTGGTGAGCGATCGTCGGCGTCGATGTGAACCAGACGTGAACAGATCGCCGGCGAACGCCCGTTGACCTCGTGCTGAACCGATCGGCGTGACCGCACGTATTCCCGGGCGTACGCCCCCGTCGGACTCGCGCCGAGAGCGAGGAGACCCGCCATCAGCGACCACGACGCCCAACTGCTCCGCGCCCTGCACGACGAGCATGCCGAGGCGCTGTACGCGCACGCCCTGCGGCTGGTCAACGGCGACCGGCAGCGGGCCGAGGACCTGGTGCAGGAGACCCTGCTGCGCGCCTGGCGACACCCCGAGTCGCTCGACCCGAGCCGCGGCTCCGTCCGCGCCTGGCTCTTCACCACCGCCCGCAACCTGGCCATCGACGCCTGGCGACGGCGGTCCACCCGGGTCGGCGAGATCTACACCGACGAGCTGCCGGAGCCGCCGGAGGTGGTGGACGAGGCCGAGCGCGCGGTGGAGGCGTGGACCGTCGCCGAGGCGCTGAACCGGCTCAGCCCGACCCATCGTGAGGTGCTCGTCGAGTGCTTCTACCAGGGGCGCTCGGTGGCCGAGGCGGCGTCCCGCCTGGGGGTGCCGCCGGGCACGGTCAAGTCGCGGACGCACTACGCGCTGCGCTCACTACGGTTGGTCCTGGCGGAGATGGGGGTGACCGGATGACCCGCTGCGAGTTCGCGCACGACGACGGCGCGTACGTGCTGGGTGCGCTCGCCCCCGCCGAGCGGGCCGCGTACGAGCGGCACCTCGCCGGCTGCGCCGAGTGCCGCGAGGCGGTCGCCGAGATCGCGGTGCTGCCCGGGCTGCTCGGCCGGCTCGACCCGGCCGGGTTGGAGCAGTTCCTGCCGCCCCCGTCGGGTCCCTCGCTGCCGACGCTGCTCGACGAGGCCCGGCAGCGCCGCCGTGGCGAGCGTTCGACCGTCCGCCGCCGGTACGCGCTGACCACGCTCGTCGCGGCCGCGCTGGCCCTGCTGGTCGGCGTCGGCACGGCCGCCGTGCTGCCCCGCAAGACCGTGCCGCCACCGGAGCAGGTGCGGATGGTCGCCATGCAGCCGGTCGCCGGGACGGTGCCGGTGCACGCCGAGATCGGCCTGACCGGCACCGACTGGGGGACCGAGGTGACCATGCACTGCGGCTACGACCAGCGCGCCGGCTACCGCAAGGCGTACACGTTCCGGCTGGTGGCGCACGGTCCGGACGGCGCGACCGAGCAGATCGGCTCGTGGCTGGCCGCGCCCGGCGACGACGTGCGGTTCAGCGGCGTCACCCGGTTCACCGACGCCGAGCTGGTCCGGTTGGAGCTGCTCCGCGCCGACGGCACCGCGGTGCTCAGCTACGACGTCCGCTGAACCGGCCGGGCTCAGCGGGCGACGGGGACGGTGGCGGTCGCCGCGCGGCGGGCGGCGGCGGTGGTGGTGGCGCGGGTGCGCCGGGCCTGGCGCAGCGCGTCCGCGGTGAAGATGATCAGGGCGAGCCAGACCAGCGCGAAGCCGCCCAGCCGGGCCGGCGGCATCGGCTCGTGGAAGATCAGCACGCCGCAGCCGAGCTGGAGGATCGGGGCGAGGTACTGGAGCATGCCGAGGTTGGTCAGCGGCAACCGGTTCGCCGCGCCGGCGAAGAGCAGCAGCGGGATCGCGGTGGCCGCGCCCGCCAGCACCAGCAGCGCCGTGTGCCCGGCCGAGGTGTGCCCGAAGGTGGCGTCGCCGGAGGCGGCGAGCCAACCGAGGTAGCCCAGCGCGGGGAGCGCCAGCACCGCGGACTCGACGAAGAGCCCCTCGGCGGCGGGCAGCCCGAGCCGCTTCTTCACCAGGCTGTAGCCGCCGAAGCTGACCGCCAGGGTGAGCGCCAGATAGGGCAGCCGACCGTAGTCGACGGTGAGCACGGCCACGGCCAGGCCGCCGACGGCCAGCGCCACCCACTGCGCGGGGCGCAGCCGCTCGCGCAGCACCGTCACCCCGAGCAGCACGACCACCAGCGGGTTGATGAAGTAGCCGAGCGCGGTCTCCACCACCCGGTCGGAGTTGACCCCGTAGATGTAGGTGCCCCAGTTCACCGCGATCAGCGCCGCGGCGACGCCGATGCCGGCCAGCGCCCGGGGCCGGCGGGCCAACGCCCGCAAGAAGCCGACGTTGCGCAGCGCGGCGAGCACCAGCGCGACGAAGACCACCGACCAGACGATCCGGTGGGCGAGGATCTCCAGCGGTCCGGCCGGCCGGAGCAGCTTGAGGTAGATCGGGAAGAAGCCCCAGAGCAGGTACGCGCCGAAGCCGTAGAGGTATCCCAGGCGGGTCGGGGTCACGCCTCCACCGTAAGGGGCGACTGCCCCGTTCGTTCCTTTCCGACGGGCGGCGTGACCGGCGTCACTGGCGCCGCCGCCCCGTCGCGCCGGTCCAGCTCCATCCAGCGCTCGGCAGCCACCGGGGCGAAGCCGACCTTCGCGTACACGCCGTGCGCGTCGTTCGTGGCCAGCAGGATCCGCCGTACGCCGAGCCCGTCGAGGTGGTCGCGGATCGCGCCGGCCAGCCAGGTGCCCAGCCCGTTGCCCCGCTCGCCGGCGTCGACGAAGACGTCGCAGAGCCAGGCGAAGGTGGCCCGGTCGGTGACCACCCGGGCCACCGCCACCTGCGCGCCGTCGCCCGGGCGGTACACGCCGTACGGAATCGAGCCGGCGAACGCGCGGGCCACCGTCTCCCGGTCCCGCCCCAGCGCCCAGTACGCCTCGGTGCTGAGCCAGTGGTGCACCCGGTCCAGGTCGAGCCGGGCCGGGTCGGTGCTGAGCAGGTAGCCGTCGCCGCGGGTCAGGGAGAACACCCCTGTGACGCTAGCCCCGGGCCCCCTGCGCCGCGCCGGCCAATTCCCGGACTCTGGTCACCGCCCGCGCTCCGGCCCGCACTCGCCCTCGGCCCGGCGCTCGTCTCCGGCCCGCGCCGCGCCGGTCAGTCGCGGTCGAGGATGGCGCCGAGAACCCAGGTCACGACGCCGACGAAGAGCGCACCCAGCACGGCGGCCGGCCAGAACCCGTCCACGTGGAACGGCAGCCCGGCCTCACCGGCGATCCAGCTGGTCAGCAGGAAGAGCAGCCCGTTCACCACCAGTGCGATCAGACCGAGGGTCAGCAGGTAGAAGCCGCAGCCGACGGTCTTGATGATCGGTTGGAGCACCGCGTTCACCACGCCGAAGATGGCCGCGACGAGGACCAGGGTGACGACCGCGTTGGTGGCGGAGTCGGTGTCCAGCGTGATGCCCGGGATGAGCAGGGTGGCCAACCAGAAGGCGAGCGCCGTCGTGGCCAGTCGGATCAGCAGACCCTTGAGAAAACCCATGGCGGGGATCGTGCCACGGACCGGTCACCGGCGGAACCCGTGGAGATCGACGAACCTGCGGTGATCGGCTGCCGGTCGCCGGTCGGGCGCGGAGCGTCGCGAACCCGGCCGGCAGCGGTCAGCGGCGGGACGGGCGACCGATCAGCTGCGACTCGATCGGAGTGGCGGAGAGCAGCGCCCAGCGCAGCGCCCGTCGGTTGACCACCGCGACCATGTCGTCCCGGATCCGGGTCAGCCACTCGGCGGAGTGGCCGAGCCCGAGCGCGGCGCCGGCCAACGCGGCCTCGCCCGGATCGAGGGGTTGAAGCACCGCCAGGTCGGCCCGGCTCAGCGCGTCCACGTCGGCCGGGGTCAGCTCGTCACGTACCACCAGGGTGGACCGCCACGGCGGGCCCGGCTCCGGATCGGCCGGCACCGGGCCCACGTCGACCAGCACCAGCAGCGGCCACAGCGGTGTGCCCGGCGCGCCGGGGACCGGTCGGCCGGGCGGGAGCAGCGGGATCGTGCCGCCGGGCGCGCCGACGCCCCGCACGAACGGCTCCCAGACGCGTGGGCGGGCGGTCTGCACCACCACCCTGGCGCCGGTCGCCATCGCGCGCAGGGCCACGAGCTGAGCGGCGGGCACCCCGCCGACCAGCAGCACCCGGGTGCCCTCGGGCCGGAACAGCCGGACGGTGACCGCGGTGCCGTGCCGGTTGGCGCCGAGCATCAGCCCCCCGCCGCCGGCGACGAGTTCCAGCCCGTCCACGGCCGGCACGGGCTGGGCGTACGGGCTGGCCAGCGCCAGTGGCAGCGTGCCGGCCAGGCCGGGCAGCTGCTCGCCGTCCAGCCGGCGAACGTCCGCGCCGAGGCCGGTCACCAGCTGACGCAGCGCCTCGGCGGCCAGCGACAGCTCTCCCGACGAGCCGGCGGCCAGGCGTACGGTCAGCTCGGCCGGAGCCGGCGCGGCGGCCGGATGCGGGCCGGCGCTGAGCGAGACGCTCGTGGCGGTCGCCGGCAGCGCCAGCATCCGGGTGATCAGCCGTCGCCCGCCGTCGCCGCGCAGATCCGGCCACCGGGTCACCCGGAACGTGGTCTGGAACAGTTCGCCGGTGCGCACCGTCGACCAGCACTCCCGCAGCGGCGCGGCGTCGTGGTGGGCCAGCTCGTCGAGCGCCCGCAGCGCGGCGGCCGTACCCAGTGGACGGGCGGCGAGGGACCCGAGCCGTCGGACGATCCGGCGCAGCGTGCCGGCGAGCGCCTGCCGCAGCTCCTCCGCCGACCACCCGTCGACCCGGAGCACCCGCACGGCGAGGAGCACCCGTTCCCGCCCGGCCAGTCGCCCGTCGGTGAGCTGCCGGTACGACGTGCCGACCGTGCCACCCGCTGTCGGTACCGGTGCCGGCGCGGCGGAGAGCACGAGCTGGATCCGGATCGGTGGCCCGTCCGGGGTGGGCGGCGGGAGCAGCGCCGAGGGGGCGGGCAGCATGCGCAGGCCGCCCCCCAGCAGGTCACCCGGGTCGCCGATCTCCAGCAGCGCCGTCACGCCGGCGGCGTCGTCCAGCATCGCGGCCGGACCGCCGGCCACCTCCGCCGAGCGGACCACGGCACCCGGATCGACCAGGTCGAGCAGGGCGGTCGGTCCGGCCTCCGCCGGCAGGACCCGCCTACGGGTCAGGTAGCCGAGCGCGGTGCCGGACCATTCGAAGAGCCAGCGACCGCGCAGCCGTAGCCAGGCCAGCGCGAGCAGCAGGACGGCCGCCAGCAGCGCCGCCGCCAGCGCGGGTGCGCCCCGGCCGAGGGCGGCGAGCGGCAGCGCCACCGCCACCTGCGCGGCGACGATCTGGCCGGCACGGACCCCGGCCGGTCGGCGGGCGGTCCACTGTGGCGGCAATGCGGGCCGGGGTGCGACCGGCGGCCCCCCGGCTGGGGCCGGGTCACGCCGGTCGGCCAGCTCACCCGGCCCGCCTCCCGGGCGTGGGCCGCTGGTGGTCGTCGCCGTCACCGCGCCTCCCACCCGATCACTGCCCGCTACCTGGCTGACGCACATGGTAAGCGAAGGACCGGGGTCCGCGTTGTCCACAGGGGAGCGGGCGGGGTAGCAGAAGTGCTATCAGGCGGCTACCGTCAGCCACGAGTTTCGCTGACCCCGCGCCCGCCGTGCGCATCATCCCCGGGCGTGAGCGGCGTGTTCCCCGGCGGGCACGCCGACGGCCAGCCACGCGCGACGAGACGAGGTGAGGTCCGGAGTGTCCCAGACCCAGGCGGAAGCTGCGGTGATGCAGCAGACCGCGGCGAAGTTCGAGCAGGTGGACCAGTCGCTGCAATCGATGCTGAGCAGCCTGATGACCGAGTTGGAGGTGTTGCAGCAGGCCTGGCGCGGCGCCGGCGGGCGGTCGTTCGAGCAGGTCAAGCAGCAGTGGGCGCAGGATCAGGCGGCGTTGCAGCGAGCCCTGCGGGAGACCGCGGGCGCGATCCGCACCGCCGGCCAGCAGTACGACGCCTCGGACACCGAGGCCGCCGGCCGGGTTGCCGGCACCAACCGCGGCGGCATCCAACTGCCGCTGTAGAACGATCCGATCCAGGGGGAGGGAGATCGCAGGTGGACCACGGTGTGCTGGTCGTCAACTTCGCCGCGCTGCAACAGGCCGGCGCGGACATCCAGAAGGCGCTGAACGCACTCGAGTCGCAGCTCGGCCAGTTGGAGCGCGACGCCGCGCCGTTGGTGGCCGGCTGGAACGGCGAGGCCAAGCAGGCCTACGAGCAGCGGCAGTCGCGGTGGCGCTCGGCGTCGCAGGATCTGCAGGCCATGCTGCGCGACATCAAGCTCGCGGTGGACGACTCCGCGACCGACTATCTGGACACCGAGAAGAAGAACGTCGGTCTGTTCCAGTGAGCCCGGCGCGTGGGACGCCGCAGGGCGACCCGGTGCGGGGCTGAGTCGGATCAGTTGGTGGCGTCGGCCCGGGACGGGCCGGCGCCACCGTCGTCCCGGCCGGCGTGCCCATCACGCCCGTGGGTCAGCGGGGGTCGGCGGGCCGCCAGCGCCGCCGGCTGCCGCGCGGCAGCACGAGGGCGATCAGCACGGCCGCACCCGCCGCCGCCGCACCGACCGTCGCCACCGTCAGCGCCCGGTCCCGGGCCGCCGTCCGCCGGGCCCGCTGGGCCAGGCGCGCCGGGTCGGCCGGCTCGTCGGCCAGGGCGGCGACGGGGCGGGTCCGGCCGGTCGCGCCGTCGGGCGTCTCGGTGACCGCCCGGTACGGGTTGAGCACGCCGGCGCCGTAGCCACCGCCCGAGCCGGCCCCGGGCGCGGGGTCGGCGGTGGCGACGATCCGTTCGGTCACCTGCGCGGCGGTCAGTTCGGGGCGGTACTGCCGGAGCAACGCCGCGGCGGCGGCGACGAACGGGGCCGCATAGCTGGTGCCCTCGGTCCGCTGGTGGCCCTGCCCGGGCGCGGCGGTCAACACGTCGCTGCCGGGGGCGACCAGGTCGACGTACGGGCCCGTCTGGGAGAAGGACGCCCGGGTGCCGTCGGCGGCGATCGCCCCCACCCCCAGCACTCCGTCGTAGGCGGCCGGATAGGGCCGGGGGTCGCCGCCCTCGTGCAGGTTCCCGGCGGCGGCCACCACCACCACGTCCCGGCCCAGCGCGTAGTCGACCGCGGACCGGACGGCCGGGTTGTCCGCGTAGAGCACGACGGAGAGGTTGAGCACGTCGGCGCCGTGGTCCACCGCCCAGCGGATGCCCCGCGCGAACTCGGCGGCGCTGACCGTACGCCCCGACTCCCGGCCCTGGACCACCTGCTGCTCGCTGACCCGGACCGGCAGGATCCGGGCCCCCGGGGCCAGGCCCCGAAACGCGACCCCGGTGCGGGGCGCCGCCGCGATGATGCTCGCCACGCCGGTGCCGTGGCCGGCGCAGTCCCGGGTGCCGTCCGCACCCCGGTCCAGCAGGTCCGTGCCGTCGAGTACCCGATCGGCGAGCTGCGGATGGTCCCGGTCCACGCCGGAGTCGACGACTGCCACCGTCACTCCCGCACCGGTGGCGAGCGGCGCCAGCCGCTCCGGCGCGTACCGCTGCTGCGGCCAGGGTGTCGCGGCGACGGCCCGGACGGGGGCCAGCGGCGTCGGGCAACCCGGTGCCAGCCGCGACGTGCCGGCGCTCGCCGGGGCCGGTCCTCGGGCGGACGCGGTGGCCGGCTCCCCGCCCCAGGCGACGGGCGTGCCGGTCAGCAGTGCGGCCGTCAGCATCGCCAGGACGAGGCGCGTCATCGACCCGGACATCGACGGCCTCCGTATCGTGTCGGCTCCGGGACGGGATGTTATCGCCTCGCCGACGAGCCGGCCGACCGGCGGCGTCCTCGCCATTGTGATCTTGTTACTACCTTGTAGGTTGTAGGCGATGCCTGTGGCCTGTTCCCGGAAGGAGAGGTGGCCGTGACCGAATGGGAGCCGGCCACGGAGGCCGAGGCGGCGATGCGGGACGCGCTACGCGCCAACGACCAGGAACTCTATTTCCGCATCCTGGCCCGGACCGAGCTTCTCCTGCCGGTCTCCACCCCGGCCGTCGGGCAGACCCCGGCGGGCTGGGGCACCTGGACCACCGGTGGTCGCACCCACGTGCTCGCCTTCACCTCCACCGGCGCGCTGCGGGCGTGCCTCGGAGAGAACTCCGGCGCCACCCGTCGGGTGCCGTACCCCGAACTCGCCGCCGGCTGGCCCAATCCGGAGTGGTGGCTGGCGGTCAACCCCGGTCTGCCCGTCGAGGGCTACCTCCCGGCGTGGTTCGTCGCCCAGCTGTCCCGCGGCGACGTGCGGCTGCCCGGCCGGACCCTGGGCGCCCGGGCTCGACTGGAGCGGGCGGAGACGTTGGCGCGGGCTCGTGCCGCCGGAGCCCAGCCGGGCCGGGACGCCCAGGCGGGGCCGTCCGTCGACGGACCGGACGCCGGCCCGCCCGGCCGGACCTCCCCGGGGGGCGCCGTTCCCGTCCCCGGCAGCAGCACCCCGGGGGCAGTCGGGTTTCCGCCCGCGCCGACCGCCGCCGCGCCGACCGCCGCCGCACTGTCGCGCCGCCCGGCGGAGGCGGTGCCGGAAGCCGACGCAGCCCGTCCGGGCGTCGGGCGCGCTCAGCCCGACCGGGCGCAGCCGAGCGCCGGTGGCGGGGAGCCCGGTCACCCCGCTGGCCGGCCCGTTGCGCCGCGGTTCGCCCCGCGCGACGCGCCCTCGGGTCGCACCGGTCCCGGGTCGGCCTGGCCGTCGTCGGCACGGCCCGGACGGACCGCCGATTCCGGCGGACCGTCGACCGCCAACGGGCGAGTCGCCTCGGTCGGGAACGCCCGCGCCGGGGGCGAGGAGAACGAGCCCGGGTCGCGGCAGTCCTTCTTCGAACCGTCGTCCGGGCGTGGCGCGGCGTCGTACCGCGAACCGGCCCGTCCCGGCGACCGGGCGGCGCCACCATCCCGGTTCGGGCGCAGCGACCAGCCGTTTCCCCGACGCCGCCCGCTGGACGCGCCGGTGGGTGAGGAGCAGACCCGGGCCTTCTTCGCTCCCAACCGCGAGCCGACTCCGACGCCGAGGCCGCCGGCGGACGATCCCCGGGCGGCCCGATCCGCGCCCGGCATCGAGACGACCCAGCCGCTGCCACGTCCGGCGCCGCCGGCCGACGAGGCCACCCGCGCGTTCGGCGTCCGCACCCCGTCGGCCGGGCAGCCCGCCTCGACCGGCCGCCCGCCGGCCTGGGAGCGGGACGGGGAGCTGACCCAGCCGTTGTCGTACCGCCGCGCCGAGCCGGCGGAGGAGCTACCACCGTCCATCGCGGAACCGGTCTCCGGCCCGCCCGCGCCGCGCCGCGGCTTCACGCCCATCGTCATCGAGGGCACGATCATCGAGTCCCGGGTGCTGTCCGACCCGCCGGACGCGCCACCGGCGCCCGGACCGGTCCGGGCGCCGCTGCCCGGCGACAGCGACCGCTCGCGGCCCGGCACCGGGTCGGCCCGCACCGCGAACGGGCGCGGCAGTGCCGACGACGACCGATGGGCTGGCGCGGCAGCGGCCGACGCGCCGAGCGATGCCACCACCGACCTGTGGGGCGGAACCCGCGCGGGAGGCCCGGGCACCGAAGCTGCCGGCGGCACCGAGGCCGCCGGCGGAGGCGGGACGGAGCGCCGGGGCGAGGCCGTGGAGGCCGACCGGTGGGCCGCCCTCCGCGGCGACCACACCATCGGCGGCGATCCCGGTGCCACCGGCCCGGCCGCCACCGCACCCCCGGGCGGCGAGCGCCCGGTCACCCCGCGCCCCGACGACGCGTCGGCGAGTTTCCCGAGGTCGACCGACGCCCCGTTCGGTTTCCCGGGCCCGCGTGGCGTCCCGGTCGGCTCCCCTCGCCCGGGCGACGCGACGACCGGGGACGGGGCCGACCTGTGGACACCGCGAGCGGCGCCCGGCCCCGCCCACACCGAGCCCGCTGCCCCGCCGGCTCGACCGGCCGCCGAGACGCCCAGGCCCGCCGAGACGCCGAGGCCCGCCGAGACGCCGAGGCCCGCCGAGACGCCGAGGCCCGCCGAGACGCCGAGGCCCGCCGAGACGGCCGGGGTCGGCGGAGCGGTCGCGGACAAGGCGCCGGACGGCCGTCCGCCCGTCGAGGAGCCGGCGTTCGACTTCCAGCCGGCGAACGCGGTCGAGGAGGACCTGCTCGGCGCGACGGGCGCGGGAAGCACCGACACCTTCCTCTCCACGCTGCTGCTGGCCCGGGTGCTGCTGCCGGTCTCGCCGGACTCGGCCCCGGGTAGCCGGCCCGGCGAGCCCGGCTTCGTGTGGCGCACTCAGGAGCTGGACGGGGAGACCTTCGTGGTGGTCTACACCTCCCCGGAACGGCTGGCGGAGCACACCGTCGGCGAGGTGGCGACGGTACCGGTCAAGTTCGTCCAGCTGATCCGCCGCTGGCCGGAGGAGAACTGGTCGTTCGCGGTCAACCCGGGCACCCCGGTCGGCGCCAAGCTGCCCGGTGAACAGATCGTCGGGCTGGCCAACTGGGCCGCCGAGGTCGGCCTGGGCGACGACGGGTACGCCGAGGAGGCACCCGCCGCGGCCGAGCCCGCCCAGCGACCCCGTCACACACCGAAGGCCGTCGACCCGTCCCGCCCGATCCTGATGCAGAAGGCGATCGCCGCCAGCCAGCTCGCCTACTACCTGGAGCGCGGCTACGACCGCGTCTCCGGCTTCGTGCACCGGGCCAACGAGCTCGCCCACCTGACCACCCCGGCCCAGCTCTACGACGCGCTCGGCCTCGGCTACCCCGAATCACCGTTCTCCCGGGACGCCGAGGAGGTCTACGTGCTGCGCTGGCCGGCGCACCGGCCGAGCCTCTACCGAATCCCCTACGGCGGGCAGAACGAGCCCGCCATGCGGGCGATGGAGGGCTGGGTCATCGAGCGTGCGCCGTTCCGGGGCAACGGGTTTGCCCCCGGCGAGAGCAACGATGTGGTGGCGGAGTTCAAGGTGGACAGTGCCCGGCTGCCGCACGGTGCCCAGCTGTGGCGGATCGGTGCGGACGGCACCGAGCGGGTGGTCGCGACCCTGGACGCCGACACCCTGCTCTGGCGGGAGGTCGGTGCGGCGTGACTCGCGACGGCTTCGTGGCCCGCTGGCGCGGCCGGGAATACCAGGCCAGCCCGGACGGCGACGACATCCGCCTCTACCAGCCGGAACCCGCCGAGGGCTTCGAGGAGGTCCGGCCGGGGCGGTACGTGCGGGTGCTGCCGGCGGTCGAGGTCGAGGATCTGGTGTACGTGCGCACCACCTGCACGTGGCAGGGGCAACCGTTCGTCGTGCTCGGCGAACACGACGGCTGGCTGCGGGTGGAGTACACCGGTGGCCGCTGGCCGGTGGCGCAGGCGATGCGTCTGGAGGTGTTCGACTTCGGCGTCTACCAGGGTTGGGCGCCGGCCGCCGAGGTCACCGACCTGCGTGAGCAGCGGTTGTAGCGGACGACGCGCGGCGTGGCTCGGCCGGGCCGGTCAGGACTTCGTCCAGCGCAGCACCTCGCCGAGCACCAGTTCGGGCGCCTCGACGTGCGGGAAGTGCCCCACCCCGTCGAGCAGCCGCCACTCGTACGGGGCGACGACATAGCGCCCGGAGCCCTGGGCGGTACGCGGCAGCGAGGCGAGGTCGACGGCGCCGTGCAGTTGCAGGGTCGGCGTGATCAGCGGCTTCTGCATCAGCCGGACGAAGCGGTAGCCGTGCAGCCGCAGCACCGAGCGGAACGCCCACCGGTAACCCTCCAGCGCGCAGAACGCCGCCTGCGGGATCCGCATCGCCTCCCGGCAGCGCTGCGCGTACGCCGCGAAGTCCGGCCCGGCCACCCAGTCCGGCCCGCCCCAGCGACGCAGGTACTCCTCGACGGCCGCCGCGCCGTCCCGGGTCAGCACGTGTTCGTAGCGGGGCAGCTGGAACTTCAACGTCGGCGTGGCGGCGGCGAACTGTCCGCGCGGATCGGCGAAGATCGCCGCGCGCAGCCGCAACGGGTGCGGCGCGCCGAGCACCACCAGCCGCCGGACCAGGGCCGGGTGGAACGAGGCGACCGTCCAGGCGACCATCCCGCCGGCTCCAGAGCCGACCAGGGTGGCCGAGCGCTCGCCGAGGGCACGGATCAGCCCGGCGATGTCGGCGGCGAGCGTGTAGCCGTCGTACCCCCGGGGTGGCTTGTCGCTCGCGCCGTAACCTCGCAGGTCGACGGCGACCGCCCGGTAGCCGGCGTCGGCGACGGCCGGCAGCAGCTCGTGCCACGCCCACCAGTGCTCCGGGAAGCCGTGCAGGAAGAGCACCATCGGCCCGGCGCCGGCTTCGACCACGTGGAACCGGCTGCCGTTCGCCCCGACGAACCGGTGCGTCCAGGGCCCCTCGGTGAGGACGCAGGACTCGTCGACGGCTCCGCCGTGCTGGTCGGTCATGGTCCCAGCCTAGGACCCGGCACTCGCGCCCGTGCGGGCCGTCAGGCGAGGGGCCGCAACGGCCGGCGCGCGATGCCGGCCGCGCGGTGCGACGGGATCCGGGCCGGCGGCGGTGTGCCGGCCGCGGTGACGCCGTGCGGGAGGCCCGGGCGTCAGTCCGACACGATGCTCATCGGGATGCCGGGGCCGCAGGCGATACGGGCCATAGTGGGGGTGAGCCGGAGCGTGACGAAGCTGCCTTGGCGCAGCTCACCGGCGTTCGGGCCGTGCAGCGCGTACTCGGTGCCGTCCTCGGCCACCAGGCCGTAGCACGGGCCCCGGCCACCGCGGGTGATGTGCCCGCTGACCAGGCCGGCGGGCCGCAGGTCGGTGGGCGGGCTCGGCTTGACGGCCGGCGGACGCAGGGTGGGCAGCTCGGTGGCGGACACCGGTGGCCGTGCCGGCGAGCCGGTCGCCGCAGGCGACGGCGGGCTGGCCGCACCGGGCGTCGGACCGGTGGTCTGCTCCGGGGTCGGCGTGGCGCTCGCACTCGCGGTGGGGGAGGTGGCCGGTGGGGCGGTCGTACCCGCGTCGCCGGGCCCGGACCGGGCGCAGGCGGCCAACGCCAGCACCGGCAGGAGGACGAGGACAGCCCGGGAAGACATCAGCACGCCCCTTCGACGCCGCGCCCGTCGCCCCAGTTCCGAACTGCCCGGCAGAACTTGCCACGGGGCGGAAAACGACAACGGCGCCCGGGAGAACCCGGGCGCCGCCGTCGTCACCGTTGACGAATCAGGAAATGCGGATCTTCATCGAGGTGCCGTCCTGCTCCAGAACCTTCACCTTGACACCGGCTGCGGGGAGCTTGACGCCGTGGTTCGGCAGCTCCTCGTAGAAGTACTTCTTGGTGTCGTCGAAGAGCGGCTGCGCGTCCTGGCCGCGGATGTACTGCGGCTGGCTGTTCAGGTGCAGGGTGAACGAGTCGGCCTTCTTCAGGCTGAACGGCGCGTCGTACACCTGGACCCGGGCCCGCCACGGCTGACCGGTGAGGTTGTAGATCGGGCGCGGGTGCGCGTCGATGTACAAGTTCTGGCCCTCGCCCGGGTGGGCGCCCGTGTCGTTGTCCGCCCAGCGGGTGTTCCAGTACGAGATGAGCAGACCCTCCTGGTACGCGTAGTGGTCCACCCAGTCCGGGCGGGTGTTCGCGTAGCCGAAGAAGTACGGGCCGGTCTTCAGGTACTTGTCGTACGAGACGTACGACCGGTTGCCCGCGATGTAGAAGTTGGGGAACGTGTCGGTGTAGGTCGCACCGACGATTTCCCACTCTTTCAGCGCCCAGCCCGCGTCGGTCTCGGCGCCGTCGGTGAACACCGTCTGGCCGTCGGCGGTCACGGTGATCGCGTCACCGAAGAAGCCACCCTCGGAGACGCCCCCGTCGGTGACGTAGTGCAGGCGGACCTGCGCCACCTTGCCGGCGAGCGAGTTCAGCGGGATGTTGATGTCGGCCCAGGCACCGTTGCTGCTGCCGTCGAGAGCTGGCCGGTCGGCGCCGTCGACGCCGATCGGCTGGCCGTTGACGGTGCCGTCCAGGTCGGTCCAGGTCTGCCCACCGTCGGTCGACGCCTCGAAGTAGAGGTAGTCGTACCCCTCTTCGATGGCGTACTTGCCCTTGAGCGACAGTGCCGCGGACGACTTGCCGGTGAGGTCGAACGTCCTCGTCATCGTGCCGTTGAGGTCGTCTCTGTTGCCGGAGAAGTACTGCTTCGCGCCTGCGAACGGCGAGCCGTAGTTGAAGGTGTACTCCCGCTCGGGTAGTACCACCACCACCGCCTGCGCGTCCTTCGAGTTGTACTCCTGCGGGCCCAGGTCGATGGTCTGCTTCTGGCCCGCGACGACCACCTCGTAGTCGAGCCAGCCGAGCTGGAGCTTGTTCCACGCGCCCAGGTCACCACCGCGGTCACCGATGCCGACGTCGTTCTTGGCGCCGAGCCGGCTCTGGGCCATCAGGGTCCAGTGCTCGTTGTTGTTGTCGGTCGAGCCGTAGTCGTCCGGCAGGCCGAGGTCGTGGCCGTACTCGTGGTAGAAGACGCTCCGGCCACCGTTCTCCGGCTGGATCGTGTAGTCACGGATCCAGAGACCGGTGTTCCCGATCTGGGTGCCGCCGATCGGGAAGTTCGGCGGGCCGACCGGCGAGCTGTTGAACGCCGACCAGCGGTGGCTCCAGATGGCGTCCTCGCCCTGGTGCGGGTCACCGTCGGCCTGGTCGCCGCCGGAGTGGACGATCTGGAAGTGGTCGATGTAGCCGTCCGGCTCGTTGAAGTCGGCGTCGCCGTCGTAGTCGAACCGGTCCCACGTGTCGTACGACCGCAGGTCCTCGGCGATCTGCGCCTCGGTGCGGCCCTTGGCCTTCTGGTCGTTGTACCAGACGGTGACGGCGTCGCGGATCAATGCCCAGGTGTTCGAGCAGACGTTGTCGGGGCAAACGGCCAGGTCGTCCTGCGGGTCCGGCTGCTGACCCGGCTCCGGGTCCGGGATCGGGTCGTCGGAGCGACCGTAGCGGGCCTCGTTGTACGGCACCTTGACCCAGTCGCTGACCATGCCGTCGACGGTGTAGCGACCCGAGGACTGGGCCTCGTAGTACTGCTTCAGCGACTCGTCGCCCGGCTTCGTGCCGAAGTACAGCTGGCGGAAGTGCTCCGGGCTGAAGTCCGGCTGCCAGATGGTGGAGTTGTCCACCGCCCGGTTGGGCTGCGGGATCTTGTTGTGCAGCGGCCCCTCGAAGGTGGTCGGCCCGGCGATGTCCGGGTTCATGTCCTTGTCCGGGTAGGACGGGTGCCGCTGGTCGCCGAACTCCGCCAGGATCACGAAGATCTTGTCGGTCCGTTCGCGCTTGAGCTCGACGTACTGGTGGCGGGTCTCCTGCTGGCCGCCGGCGCGATTACGGGCGTTCGTCGCGGTGGCCGCCTTTCCGACCTCACCGACCTTGACGACCGTGCTCCCGTTGACCTCCATGGGCTTGCTGCGCCCGGTCAGGACGTCGCTGAGGCCCTCCTGACGGAGCGCGCGACGCTTCTCCTCGAGCTTGTCGGGGAGTTCGTCCTTGAGTGCCTGCGGTTCGGCGGCGGAAGGAGCTGCTGCCGGCAGTTTGGGCTGGGGCGCCGCCGAGGCGGACGGGCCGAAAGCGAGGCCTGTCGCCGTCAGTGAGAGCCCGAGCAGACCCACTGCGACTCTGCGCACGTGGTACCTCCGGTGTGAGGGAACCGGCCCTACGGGGGTACGGACCGGTGAAGATCGATCCCACAGGTGGGACCAATGGTGAACATAGACACTGGCGGGACGGGTGGGAAGATGGACGCGTCGATTTGTTGCAAGATTTTGTTTGCCCTGTCGTCAGCCGTCACACCCCGAGCGCTCCATCAACGTTCGTGAGCAGGAGCGGGCCGGAACGCGCGCACGTGCAGCGGTGCATTTCGATCAAATGGTTCGAGGACCGAAAAAGTGGGGCCGGCGGCGTCTCCGCCACCGGCCCCACCATTCTTCGATGGATCAGTTGCTGACCCGCACGACCATCAGGTCGGTCGGGTGATTGCCCTGCTTCACGATCTCGATGCGGGTGCCGGTACCGGCCACCTTCACCGAGTTCTGCTCGTTCTGCGGCGACCAGTAGCGGTCCACCACGCTGTCGTCGAAGACCCGGTTGGCCTTCAGCTTCGGCAGGGTGACCGGCACCCCGTTGAGGCGGAAGGTCTGCGCGGGCTTCTGCTTGGTGCTGAACGTGGCGTCGAAGCCGCTGCGCCGGTTGGTGAGGGTGCCCTGGCCGTTGACCGTGATCGGACCGGGCCGGACGTCGACCGGCAGGTTGAGGCCGTAGCCCGGGTGCGCCGAGGTGTTGTTGTCGCCGTACGCGTAGTTCACGTACCAGACCAGCATGCCGGGCTGGTTGGCGTACCGGTCCACGAAGTCCGGCCGGGTGTTGGCGTAGCCGAAGTTGTACCCGCCGGTCCGCAGCGCGTCGTCGTACCCGAGGTAGGTCCGGTTCTCGGCGATGTAGAAGCGGGGGTAGACGTCGGTGACCGAGCCGGACATCCGGGTGAAGCCCTTCGCGCTCCACTCGGCGGCCTGGGTCTCCGCGTCGTCGGTCCACGCGGCGGTGCCGTTCCTGGTCAGCGAGATGTTGTCCAGGAACGCGCCGGCGAAGTGCACGCCGCCGTCGGTCGCGTAGCGGTAGCGGAACTGCACGGTCTGCCCGGCGTACGCGGACAGGTCGTAGGTCAGGTCCACCCAGTTGCCGCTGCTGGAGCCGTCGATCCCGGTCTCACCGGCGTCGACCAGCGAGTTGGTGAGCGAGGTCCAGCTGGTGCCACCGTTGGTGGACACCTCGGCGTAGAGGTAGTCGAAGTCCTCTTCGATGTCGTACTGGGCCTTCGCGGTGATCGACGCGGTGGTCGCCCCGGTCAGGTCCAGCGTGCGGGTCAGCGAGTTCTTCAGGTCGTCCGCGCTGCCGCCCCACCATTCGTACGAGCCCGCGAACGGGGTGTTGTACTCGGTGGTCTGGGTCTGCGACGGCAGGTTGACCACGACCGCCTGGGCCTTCGGCCCGTCGTTGTCACCGGCCGGGCCGAGCGTCACCTGGGTGGTGCCGCTGTCCTCCTCGACCACGCTGTGGTTCAGCCAGCCGAGGAAGAGCTTCGACCACGGGTCCATGTAGCCCGGGGTCGACCCGATGTCGTCGGTGCCGTGGCTCAGCCACGAACCCGAGGCCATCAGGCTCCAGAAGCCGACGCCGTTGTCGCCGCCGTCGGTGTCGTAGAGGTCAGGCAGGCCGAGGTCGTGACCGTACTCGTGGGCGAACACGCCCAGGCCGCCGTTCTCGGGCTCGGTGGTGTAGTCCCGGATCCAGAGACCGGTGTCACCGATCTGCACACCACCGGAGAGGTTGCCGGCCGGGCCGGCGACGCCCTCCAGGTTGGTGAAGGCGCCCCAGCGGTGCGACCAGATGGCGTCCTCGCCCTGGGCGCCGCCGCCGGCCTCCTCGCCCTCGCCCGCGTGCACCGCCTGGAAGTGGTCGATGTAGCCGTCGGCCTCGTTGAAGTTGCCGTCCCCGTCGAAGTCGTACCGGTCCCAGACGTCGAACTGGGCCAGGTACTCCTTGATCTGGGCGGCGGTCTTGCCGGCGGCGACCTGGGAGTCATACCAGGACGTGGCGCTGTCCTTGATGAAGTTCCAGGAGCCGTCGGCCTCGGAGATGGCGTTGCTGCCGTACCGGGCCTCGTTGTACGGGACGGTGACCCAGTCGGTCACGTCACCACCGACGGTGTACCGGCCACCGGACTGCGTGAGGTAGAAGTCGCGGAACGACTCGCCCTCGCCGTAGAACATGTCCAGGTAGTGCTCGCGGTGGAAGTCGGGCCGCCACATCGTGCTGTTGTCGTCGGTGGCGTTGCCGTCCCAGTTGCGGTCCGGCTCGGGGATCTGGTTCACCACCGGGCCGGCGGTGCCGCCGGTACGCGGGTCGGTCTTGTCGCCGAAGTTGACCAGCATGGTGAAGATCGGGTCGACCTTCGGAGCCTGCTGGTACTCGACGAACAGGTCGTCCTTGACCTGGATGACGTTCGAGCCGTTGCGCTTCTGCAGCTTGGCCTTGCCGGTGAGCAGGTCGGCGATGGCCTGCTTGCGGAGCTCCCGGTGCTGGTCCGCCTTCGGGTCAGGCAGGTTGTCGCGACCGTGCTTCGCCTTGTCGGATCCGGGGGTCGGGCCTGCCGCCGGGGCGCCGGAGGCCGGCGTCGCCACGACTCCCGCCGCCAGCAGCGCGGCCGTGGCGGTGGCCAGACCGGCTGTGACTCGTCTCCTCAAAGGTCTCCTCCTTTGTGGATCTGTTACATGACATGCGTTGCCGAAGCCATCACTGTCATGAGATGCGTCACTCACCCTGACAGAGGGCTGAACGAATGTCACGAGTCCTTTGTTCGACGGCGCTCGACCTTCTGGGAGGTTTTAGCGCGATAAATCGGTCCAAGCAGGCCGTAGCCTTAGGCAACTGTTCACGTTACGTTTCGATCACGATCACGGTGAGTAGCGGGAATTATGGAGTCCCCAATGGGGAGCGCCGACGTCGCTGAGATCGTCACATCCGCGGTCCGCACGAGGTCGTGCGAGCCGCACCGCGGGGTCGCCGACCAGACGGCGGACGGCCCGCCCGAAGCGAACGCTTCGGACGGGCCGCCCGTTGACCACCCGTCGCGAGGACGGGTGCGCGGTCAGTTCCTCGCCGGCGTCACGTAGATCGTCGCGGACGAGTTGTCCCGCTTCGTCTTCTTGATCGTGAGCGAGACCCCGAAGTTGACGCCCTGGTCACCGGGGTTGCCGGTGCCCAGCACGATCACGCCACCGCCCAGGGTCACCCCGTAGAACTCCGGCGCGGGCGTGCCGTCCGGGTTGGTGACCCGGGTGGTGTACGGCGCGTTGTTCCGCGACGGCAGCACCACCGAGGCGTCGCTGTCCCGGGCGTACGCCGCGCCGTCCCGCATCTCGATGCCCGGGTACCAGCCCTTGGCGTCCGTGAACGCCTTCACCGGGGGCTGCGAGCGGAACTTGGTGCAGTACGCGCTGTACGGCTCACCCGCCGCCTCCAGGCACTCCGTGAAGGGGTACGTCGAGTTCAGCGAGAACGCCGCGTTCGACGACTGCGGTCGGCTGGGCAGGTTGTCCGTCACCGACGGGTCCTTCACCGCGGCCTGGCCGGTCCGCCGGTACGGGTCGAAGTGCGAGTCGACGATGAGCAACCCGCCCTTCGCGCCGTAGCTCGGCAGCGCGGTGAGCTGCCCGGTGACGTGGTTGACGTCGCCGAGCGCGGTGTCCCGGTACCAGACCAGCATGCCCGGGGCGTTGTACGCGATCCGGTCGACCTTCCACGCGTCGCGCGAGTAGATCGTGTCGTAGGCGTACTTCAGGCCCTTGTCGAAGCCGTCGAAGTTGCGCCACTCGGCCAGGTAGTAGTGCGCCTGCGTCATGGTGCCGCTGTCGATGTTCCAGCCGCCACCGGTGGTGTCGACCCAGGTGCCGCCGGTGGCCGTCCAGCCGTTGGCGCCGCCCTCGACGTCGTCGGTCCAGGTGGTGGCCCCGCCGCCGGTGACCGAGAAGTCGTCGGCGAACCAGCCCCGCTCGACGAACGCCTCGTCGGTGGCCTGGCGCAGCCGCAGCTGGATCGTCGTCCCGGCGTACGCCGACAGGTCGACGTAGTCGTGCCGCCAGCCGTCGGTGCTACCGGTCAGGCCGTACTTCTTGCCGCCGAAGTCGTTCATCCGGCCGTTCGGGTCCGGGTAGTTGTCCGGCGTGGTGACCACGTTGCCGGCCTCGTCGTAGACCTTCTGCTCGGCCCAGGTGGTGCCACCGTCGGTCGACACCTCGACGAAGCCGTAGTCCCAGTCGGCCTCGATGACGTAGTTGTTCCACATCCAGAACTTGGCGTCCGCCGCCGCGGGCACCGCCACCGAGCGGCTCAGCTTGACGTCGGCCCAGTCCTGGTCGTTGCCGCTGTGCCACATGTTCGCGCCACTGTGCGGCGTGGCCAGCGTGATCACCTTGTCCGGCAGGTCGACCTTGATGCCGTCCTCGGTGCGGACCGGGGTGCGTGAGGTCTGCCCGAGCTCCACCGTCCGGGCCTGGGAACCGGGGGCCACGGTGAGCGGGTCGGCCCAGCCGAGCACCCACTTGTCCCAGATGCCCATGTGGGTCGGCAGCGCCTGGAAGATCTCACCCGAGTGCGAGCCCGAGGCCATCAGGTCCCAGAAGTCCACGTCGGAGTCGGCGTTGCCGGAGGTGTCGTAGAGGTCCGGCAGACCGAGGTCGTGACCGAACTCGTGGGCGAAGACGCCGACGCCGGCGTCCTCCGGCTGCACGATGTAGTTCGACACCTGGAGGTTGGTGCCCGGGATGGCGAAGCCGCCCGGCACCGAGGAGGAGTGCGCCCAGACCGCGTAGACGCCCTGCGCGCCACCGCCGCTGGACTTGCCCTTGCCGGCGTGCACCAGCACCAGGTGGTCGATCACACCGTCCGGCTCGAAGAAGTTGCCGTCGCCGTCCCGGTCGCCCTGGTCCTCGATGTCGTAGTCGGCCCACGGGAAGTTCGGGTTCGTCGCGGCCAGCGTGGTGATCGCGTCGGTCGCCAGACGGCCGGCACCGGCCGGGTTGTCCGGGTGGCCGTTCATCGACTGCTGACGGCCGGCGACCCAGTTGCCGTTCTCGTCCTGGAAGCAGCGGTTGGCCGCGTACCAGGCCTCCGAGTGCGGCACCGTGATCCACGGACTGGCCTGCCCGTCCACGGTGTACGCGCCCTTGGACATCTCCAGGTACATGTTGTGCATGGTGCGGCCGGACAGGTCGATGCCGCGCTTGCCGTCCGGACCCTTCAGGTCCTTGCGCACCCGCTCGGTGATGCCCGTCTTGGTGTAGAGCATCTTGTCGTAGTGGTTGGGCGAGAAGTTCGGCACCCACATCGAGTTGTTGTCCTCGTACCCCAGGTTGGCGGGGTTCGGGATGTTGTTGTGCTTCGGCCCGTTCTGCACCGTGCCCGGCACGCAGGTGCGGTCCTCGAACACCGTCCTCGGCACCATGACGTCGGTGAAGTCGTCGTTGGCCTGGTCGTTGAACTCCACCAGCAGGGTCAACAGCTTCGCCGTCTGGGTGCTGGGGGCCTGCTTGATCTTCCGCGGGTTCTGCTTGGTCCGGATGGACTTGGCCTCGATCTTGGCCAGCTCCCGGGCGGTCACCGGGTTGCCGCGTGCGTACTTGCGGTCGAACGCCCGCGCCTCGTCGGGCGGCGAGGTGTAGACGCCGTCCTTGCCCTTGACCTCGCGGCCGCCGGTATCCGGCTGCACCTCGGGCTCGGCGTAGTTGATGTAGTGCTCATCGGCCCCGATGACCGCGCGCGGGGCCGCGGTCGTCTGGGCCGCGGCGCTGCCGGTCACGGTCAGTGACGTGGCCGCGAGAGCAACGGCGGGCAGCGCGACGAGTAGGCGCCGGCGTGCCCCGGACTGGGGTTTTTTGTTCATGCCACTCCATTTCTCGGGCATGGCAAAGGAGGACGTCGGCCGACCGATCGAGAGAGTGATGCCCGTCGAACCGGCTCGACGTGCGTGAACCTAAATCAGAACCGACCGGAGCGACAGGGGTCAAAGCTCGCCTATGTCCGTTCAGCTTCTCCCGGCTCCCCCGACCGACCGATATGACAGTCGGCAACGATCTGGGTGGGCAGCCGTAAGACGTGACGGAGGGTGGCGGTCCACCGGACCACCACCCTCCGAGGTGTACGCCTGCCGTCAGTCCTCGTCGGACTTTCCGCCGCTCATGCCCGCCGAGATCAGATCCATCACCGAGGAGTCCTGGAGCGTGGTGACGTCGCCGAGCGACCGGTGCTCCGCCACGTCCCGCAGCAGCCGGCGCATGATCTTGCCCGAACGGGTCTTCGGCAGCTCGGCCACCAGCATGATCTGCCGGGGCTTCGCGATCGGCCCGAGGGTCTTCGCCACGTGGCTGCGCAGGTCCGCGATGAGCTGCTCGCCCGCCTCGCCGGCGATGTCCGTGCTGCCCCGCGGAATGGCGAACGCGACGATCGCCTGACCGGTGGTCGGGTCGGTCGCGCCGACCACCGCCGCCTCGGCCACCGAGGGGTGCGAGACCAGCGCCGACTCCACCTCGGTCGTGGAGATGTTGTGACCGGAGACCAGCATGACGTCGTCCACCCGGCCGAGCAGCCAGATGTGCCCGTCGTCGTCCTTCTTGGCTCCGTCGCCGGCGAAGTAGACCCAGTCGCCGCCCGACCCGCCGGCGCCGGCGCCGAACCGGGACCAGTACGTCTCGATGAACCGGTTGTCGTCACCCCAGATGGTGCGCAGCATCGACGGCCACGGCTCGCGGAGCACCAGGTAACCGCCGCCGCCGTTGGGCACCGACTGGCCCTGGTCGTCCACCACGTCGCCGACGATGCCCGGCAGCGGCGTCATCGCGCTGCCCGGCTTGGCCTCGGTCACGCCCGGCAGCGGGGAGATCATGATCGCGCCGGTCTCGGTCTGCCACCAGGTGTCCACGACGGGCAGCTCACCCCGGCCGATGTGCTGCCGGTACCAGATCCACGCCTCCGGGTTGATCGGCTCGCCGACGCTGCCCAGCAGCCGCAGCGAGGACAGGTCGAAGCCGGCCGGGATGTCCTCGCCCCACTTCATCATGGTGCGGATCAGCGTCGGCGCGGTGTAGAGGATGGTGACCTTGTACTTGTCGACGATCTCCCAGAACCGGCCCTTGTGCGGCGTGTCCGGCGTGCCCTCGTACATCACCTGGGTGGCGCCGTTGGAGAGCGGCCCGTACACGATGTAGGAGTGCCCGGTGACCCAGCCGATGTCGGCCGTGCACCAGTAGACGTCGGTCTCCGGCTTCAGGTCGAACACCGCGTGGGTGGTGTAGGAGGTCTGGGTCAGGTAGCCGCCGGTGGTGTGCAGGATGCCCTTCGGCCGGGCCGTGGTGCCGCTGGTGTAGAGGATGAAGAGCGGGTGCTCGGCGTCGAACGGCTGCGCGGCGTGCTCCGGCGAGGCGGTCTCCACCGTCTCGTGCCACCAGCGGTCCTTGGCGGACCAGGCGACGTCCTCGCCGGTGCGGCGGACCACCAGCACGTGCTCGATCGACGGGCAGTTCGCCACCGCCTCGTCCACGGTCGGCTTCAGCGCCGACGGCTTGCCCCGCCGGTAGCCGCCGTCCGCGGTGATCACCAGCTTGGCGCTGGCGTCCTGGATCCGGTTGGTCAGCGCGTCCGCCGAGAAGCCACCGAAGACCACGCTGTGCGTGGCGCCGATCCGGGCGCAGGCCAGCATCGCGACCGCGGCCTCCGGAATCATCGGCATGTAGATGGCCACCCGGTCGCCCGCGGTGACGCCCAGCTCGGTCAGCGCGTTGGCCGCCTGGCAGGTCAGCGTGTGCAGGTCGGCGTACGTCAGGGTGCGGGTGTCACCCGGTTCGCCCTCCCAGTGGATCGCCACCCGGTCGCCCCGGCCGGCCTCGACGTGCCGGTCCAGGCAGTTGTACGCCACGTTCAGCTCACCGCCGACGAACCACTTCGCGAACGGCGGGTTCGACCAGTCCAGCACCTGGTCCCACTGCTTCGACCAGGCCAGCCGGTCGGCCTGCCGCTCCCAGAAGGCCAGCCGGTCGGCCGCTGCCTCGTCGTAGGCGTCGGCCTTGACATTGGCCTCGGCGGCGAGTGCGGCTGGCGGGGGGAACTGGCGCGTCTCGTTCAGCAGATTGGCCAATGCCTCGCTCATCCGTGACTCCTCGTCGCTCGGGGTGACCTGCGTCTCGTCTGGGGGAGAGGTTAGTCCGGCCGGTCGGCGTGGGCGACCGCCGCCCGCCCGTACCGCGCCGAGCGGCCCCCGGCGCGCGCCAAGCTGCACGACGGCCCCGGCTGACGTGTCCGGCCGCGCCGTCGGGTCGGATCTGCGTCCGGCCCGGCGGTGGCGGTCGCCGTGTCCGGCGGCGCTGTCGGGGCGGGTCGATGCGTCCTGTCGGCGGGCTGACGCCGGCCCGGTGGCGTCGATCGCCTTCCGGGTGGCTCTCGCCCGGCCCGGCGGGCCGGGTCGCTAGCGTGACGGGGTGACCACCGACCCGCTCGCCCCGCTGCTCGCGCTCGCCGACATCGCCCCCGCCGTCGAGCGCGCCCGCGAGCACTTCGACCAGGCGCTGCGGCACCGCGCGCTGCGCCGGCACGGCGGCCAGGTCGCCGCCGAGGTCAGCCTCCGGTCCGCGGTGGCCAGCGCGGCCCTCGAGGGGTACCCGCGCGAGCGCGAGGCGGTGCGCGCCGGCACCGTCACCGACCCCGTCGTCCAGGGCGCGCTACGGGTCGCCGGCGCCCTGCCCGGGTTGACCGACCTCTGGCCGAAGGCGCCCCGACAGGCGCTGGCCCGACTGCACGTGCTCGCCGCACGGGACGTCGTACCCGAGCCGGAGCTGGGGCGGCCGGTGGCCGATCCGGTGGTCGGCGCCCGGCTGGACGGCCTGGCCGGGCTGGCCGCCGGCGGCACGAAGGTCCCGCCGCTGGTGCTCGCCGCCGTGGTGCACGGCGAACTGCTGAACCTGCGCCCCTTCGCCGGGCCGTCCGGGGTGGTCGCCCGGGGCGCCGCCCGGCTGGTGCTGCTCTCCAGCGGCTTCGACCCGCGCGGCCTGCTCGCCGTCGACGTCGGCCACCACGAGCGCGAGCCGGAGTACGTCGGCTCGGCAGGCGCCTTCGCCACCGGCACCCCGGACGGGCTCCGCTCGTGGCTGCGGCACTACATGAGCGCCGTCGAGGTGGGCGCCGACCAGCTCACCCAGATCGGCGACGAGGTCCTGGCCGCCGCCTGACCGGGTCGCACGCCGCCTGGAGACTGGACCGCGCACTTTCCCGGAAGTTGCTGCCTCCCGACGTCGTGAGACAGCAGTTTCCCCGAAGGCGCGGCCTCACCTTGCGTCGTGCGGCCCTCGGGTCCGGAGTGCGGCCCTCGGGTCCGGGTGCGTCAGGCGGTGGTGGAGGTGGCGCGGGTGCGGCGGTGCCGGCCGTACCAGGCGATGCCGATCGCCACCCCGACGCCGACCGCCGCAGCGGCCGCGGCCACCGGGACGGCCGGGCGCTCGCGCAGCCGCCGGCCCAGCGGGATCGGGTGCCGGAACTCGAGCACCGGCCAGGCGTTCTCCGCCGCCAGCTTGCGCAGCTGGCGGTCCGGGTTCACCACGGTCGGGTGGCCCACGCACTCCAGCAGCGGCCGGTCGCTGTACGAGTCGGAATAGGCGTACGAGTCGGCGAGGTCGTAGCCGCGCGCGGCGGCCAGCTCGTTGACGCCTTCGACCTTGCTCGGGCCGGCCGCGTAGAACTCGACCTCGCCGCTGTACCGACCGTCCTGCACCGTCATCCGGGTGGCGATCACGTCGGTCACCCCGAGCAGCTCGCCGATCGGCCGGACCATCTCCTCGCCGGAGGCCGAGACCAGCACGACGTCCCGGCCGGCCGCCTGGTGCTCCTCGATGAGCGCGGCCGCCTCGGCGTACACGTACGGGTTGATCAGCTCGTGCAGCGTCTCCGCGACGATCTGGCGGACCTGCTCCACCTGCCAGCCCTTGCAGAGGGTGGCCAGGTAGTCCCGTGTTCGGGCCATGGTCTGCTCGTCGGTGCCGCCCAGCCGGAACATCAGCTGCGCGTACGCCGACTTGACCACGTCACGCCGTGTGATCAACCCGTCCCGGTAGAACGGCCGACCGAACGCCAATGCGCTCGACTTGGCGATGACGGTCTTGTCCAGATCGAAGAAAGCGGCACCTCGGCCCACGGCGCGAAAGTCTAGCCGGATGGTCTATGGTCGGCGGGTGCCCGGGGTCGGTGATCTCCAGACCGGCGGGCCGACCCGATCATCTCTGCTGACGGTGATCGCGATCACACTCTGCGAAACAAATTCGCAGGGAGTGGAGTGAACACCACTCGACGTAACAGGTCCGCTCAGGCAGACTTGTCCGTACGACGAGCATGCATATGTCGCACAACAGGCAGACCCTCAGCGGTTGCACCCCCCGTGACCGCTGAGTTGGTTCGGCTCGACCCCCCCGGAGCCGAACCTCCCGACGACCCCCGTCTCCCCCCGACGGGGGTCGTCCCTTTCCGGGTTGTGAATTGAGGCCCAGGTCACAGCTCGTCTCCGTCCCCGTCGAGGGCGTCGTCTGAGGGCGTTTCTCCGGTCTGAGGCAGCAGGGAGGCAGCAGAGCCGTCGAAGGCAGCCAGGACGCGCGTGGCGTAGTCGTCCCCGGTGTGGGTGTAACGATGAGCGTCGTGGACGCCTGCTCGTGGCCCATCACCCGCTGCACCCGGTTGACCGGGGACGCCGTCGGTGACCAGCCAGGTCGCGTAGGCGTGGCGCAGGTCGTGGAACCGCATCCCGCCGACGGCCTTGGCCGCCACGCAGGCAACGGCCTCCCGCTCGGTGGGGACGGCTCACCCGGCGTGACGTCTGGCTCGCCCGCGAGGTCCGCTGGCACGTCGGATGTGCCGGCCGCCCTGCCTCACGCGTTTGGGCGGCGTCACGTGGGCTGCCCGCATCTACCGGCAGCCGCGGTGTTGAGCCGGGTGCACCCGGCGTCCGTACTGTCCCTGACCTCTTCGAGATTTCAAGGCGGGAGCGTGCTGACCCGGCATCCGTAAGGTAAGTCGAGAACGGTCCCGGGGTCGGGTTGTCCGAACATACTTTGCGGAGTCGAAGGCGGCGCGGCCGCAGGGCTGGCCTCCGCGTCAGTTGCGCGGCCGCCAACTGCCCGGCGTACGCGACGAGTCGTGTCCCAGTCCATAGCCGGCGTGGATTTCCACAGCGCTCACTCCAAGCGCGTCGAGACCTCGGTTGAGCTCGCGGTCCGCCCTGAACTCGGCCGTCACGTACTGCTCGCCGTCGACCGCGGTCGCCGGAGCCCAGCCGCTGCGACCAAGCGCTGTCATGGCCGTCTGCACCGCCACCCATGGACGGTGCCCAGTGATGCCGACCAGCGCGTACACCCGGGTGAACGACACCGGCCGACTGACCTCGACAGGACCGGCGCTGTCACAGGTCCGCCTGCCGACCCGTTCGGCGAGCGTCGCGGCCACCTCAACGGCGTGGTCGGCGCCGCTGTTCGGCACGTCGACGATGAGGGCCACCCGTGCCGTCTCCTGCTCACGCATCAAGGCCCGCAACCGGGGGGCGAACTCCTCCGCCTTGGCGTCGGGGACACCGCCGCCATCGAAATCCGCAGCGGTGCCTTCGGACGAGTCCGTATCGGTGTCACCGGACGCGTCAGCGTGCGCGTCGACGTCGAGCCAGTGTCCGGTGTCCCGGAAACGAGCAGCCGCTTCGCTCCAGGCGAGGTAGGCCAAGTCGGTGTCGCTGTCGGACGCCGGTGGGGCCGGCTCATTGCCGGACAAGAACCCGCGTACGAAGTACTGGGCCTGCTCGGAGCAGACGCCAATCTCACCCTTGGCCACCCGGGTACGGATGCCACGCTCGGCACAGTAGGCGAGCATGCGCCCGGGGAACGTGTGTGCATTGCCGTCGAGAAGGTAGTGCCGTCCGCATTTCTCGGTGTCGAACCACAGATCGGGGTCGACGTCGGGCGGCAATGGCGGGCGACTGGGGAAGGCCATCCGACGACGGTAGGCCAATTCGTCGACGCCGACGAACACCATTTCGCCCGCTGGCGTCGGCGGGTTGGCAACCGCACTGACGGGAACACCCAAACAGGACCACCACGGCACGCCGCCGACAAGCCCTGCATTCGTCGTTCTCCTGAACGAGGCGAAGCCCGAGACTCTCCCGGAGCCCGCCTCGACCGATCCCGACGTCGAAGTCGCCGTGATCGATGGGACGTCTGGCCGCAACTCTGGTCCGCGATGGCGTAAGGCTCAGCGCGGATTGCGGGCCGCGAGCCACCCGTCCCGGTACGGGGCCAGGAACCCGGTCAGGGCGGCGAGCATCGCGTCCGGAGCCTGCTCGGCGACCCAGTGTGCGCAGTCGGGCAGGACCACGGTTTGCACGTCGTCCGCGACGAGTTCCATCCACTTGCCGACCTGTTCGCCGAAGCTTTCCGCTCCGCCGATCGCCAGGACGGGCATCGTCAGCCGGCGGGTCTTGCGCTGCTCGTTCTGCGCCTGGGTCACCGGGAAAGCGCGGTAGAGCTCGAAGCAGCCGCGCAGCGCCTCCGGGTCGGCCGCGAGGAGGTCGACGTAATACTTGACGGCGTCGGTGGGCAGCATCTTCTTTCCGGCCGCAGCCGAAAACTTCGCGTCTAAGAAGATGTCCTCCCGCCCGCTGACGAGCTTCTCGTTGACCTCTGGAAGTGCGTTGAACGGGATGTGCCACAGGCGTTCGTTGAGCGGCGCGGGAAGGATCAGTGGCGGCGTGGGAGACACGCCCGGAAGAGGGGCTTCCCCGAGGGCCAGGCGGTCGACCCGGTCGGGATGATCAGCGGCCAGGGCGTAGCCGATGAGCAGTCCGGTGTCGCAGCCGACCATGGCGAACCGCTGGTGGCCGAGCGCGTCCATCAACGCCACAAGGTCGTTTGCGAGGGTTGCGGTGTCGTAGCCGTCCCGGGGCTTGTCGGACAGCCCCATACCACGCTGATCGACCGCGATCACCTCGAAGCTCGCGGCCAGCGCCGGCATCATCAGCCGCCATGCGTACCAGGTCTGGGGCCAGCCGTGTACCAGCAGCAGCGGCGGCCCGTCGCCTCCGATGGCCGCGTGCAGACGCAGTGCCCCGGCGTCGACGTACCGGCTGGTGAACGTGTCCGTGAACCCGTCCGGAAGGTTCGGAGCCTGCGAGACGGAGCCGGGGCCCTCCGCGGCGAGCGGGCCGGTGGACGATGCGCTCATATCGGGATCCCCTCTCACCGCAGATCACGGCACTGGAGTGCCGCTTCCGTCACGCCCTGTCTTGGGTGACGCTGCCACAACGCCGACGGCCATGGATGTGGTTGTCGTTGACCTTCCTCTGTTCGGCTGACAGCCGGCGGGTCTGCGACGCAAGAGGACCACTGCTCCGTCACGTAGCAACGTCCTTGGCTCCAACGCCATTCGTCGGCATTGATCACCAACAAATCACTGCGTCCGCCTTTGCAAGGCAGGGGTTAGGGGGTTCAGTCCACGCGCCGCCGTGCCCCGGCCGTGCCCGATGGAGCGTCGACCGCTCACGACGCGTCGCCAGCCGCCAGTCCCGCGTCGAACGCGGCCAGGAAGTCCAGCAACTGACGCCGCGCGGCGTCGTCGTGCGTGCGGTGGTTCAGGAATGTCGACGTGACGCGGTGCGAGAGGTCCTCGACCACCTCGATCAGCTCGGCGAGTTGAAGCCGAGCCTCGACCACCGCGGCCGACCCCACCTGACGGCACCACGCCTCGATAAGGGCGGGATCGGTGGAGATGGCGTCGAGCCCGCAGCACTCGCGGACACACTCGGCCTCGCAAAAGATGATGCACTTGCTCAGGGGCGGTGGTATTTCGACCGACAGGTCCACCATTGCCGCTCCTTCCGCTGAGCCCACCGCAACGGTGACGGGTAGCCGATGCTAGCGCCCGTCACCGGACTGCGGAATGTGGCGGCCAGTGGCCCGGATCGTCCGGCGACCGCGTTGCCGAAAGTCATTGAGTTAGGACAGGGAAGCATCAAGGAGCCAGCGACACGCACCACGACCGCCGATGCAGGACCGCACCGCTTGACGGCGATCCGCGAGAATCCGGTACTCAAGGCCTACGGACTACAGCCGTCGAAGGCCCGGTACGGCGTTCGGGACGAAGCGGCTGGGGAGTCAGGGCGGTGCAGCAAGATGCGGCGCGTCCACTCCAGGCGGCGTTCGGCCTGGGTCGGCTAGTGGAGCCGACTACGGATCGATACGGTCACCAATCCGGTGCTTCTCGGTTCCCGCAAGTCGGACACTGCGTGCCGTTCCACGGGCCGTTGCTGCCGCAGTGCGAGCAAACATAGCTGGGGTGGGAACCGAGCACGCCGATTCGGTCGCCACTCGAAACAAGTGCAACGGAAGGAGTCAGCGGTTTCACAAGCGTCCAGCCGCCGAAGTCGACCTTTATTTGGAGGTCCGGGTGCAGGGCTCCGGCCTCCTGGACTTCGGGCAGGGCGGCGACCACAGGAGCAATCACCTTCGCTGCCGAGCGCGCGAGTCCATTCCTTGCCTGCTTCCTTCAGGCTGGCGAGGTCAAGGCCTTGGTCAGAGAAGATATCTGTAAGGAGATTGAAGGCTTCGTCAACCTTCCGGTCAGCCTTGAACTTTGCCGCCCTCGTGGTGACCCTCTTCGCCCGCTTCTCCGCGCTTTGTACCAAGATGCCGATAATAGGCGTGTTGGGTGAAATCCGTGCACTCTTGATGCTGTTGCAACGTCGGCAACTCGGGAGCAAGTTCGAGGGTGCCCGCACGTCGTAGTCATGCGAAAGGCCGTGCAGCTTGGCGTGCAGGAATCACACCGAGCTCCCTCGACCTAAGTGTTGTGGCGTGAGCTGAAGATACCCATCACCCTCTGCTGCCGTACAGCGCGTCGCGCGGCGCCGCTGCCGGGCTGCCTGCCTCCGTCCAAGCCACGCTCACTGACCTACCGCCAGGGCAGGTGACCGGCAAAGGCAACGAAGCAGCAAGAAGGCAGCAAGAGCCTTGATGTGCGCTAGATCCAAACGCCAACCGACGAGGCCCCGCACCTGTTCGTCGACACCACCTGGCAGCAGCCGACAGCTTGAGACCGCATCCCCCCGACGGGGTCGTCCCTTTCCAGGTCCAGCGTTGAGTCCCAGGTCACAACTCCTCCCACCGGCCGGCCGGCAGCCGTACCGCGTAGTGCACGCCGGCGGGTAGCGTCCGGCGGCATGCTGCGTAGTTGGAAGCTGACGGGCATCGCGCTGGTCTGCGGGGCGGTCGTGGCGGGCACCCTGTTCGCGACCGGCTCGACCCAGACCGGTGCCGTTGAGCTGCTGGTGTTTCTCGGGTTGGCGGCCCTGCTGTCGCCACTGGTCTTTCCGAGGTCCGTCGACGCCGCCCAGGCGCAGGAGCGCAGCGCGGGTGACGGCCGAGTGATCATTTATTGGCGGCCCGGCTGCCAGTACTGCCTACGGCTGCGCGCCCGCCTCGGCCGGGATGCGCGACAGGCGTACTGGGTCAACATCTGGCGTGATCCCGCCGGTGCGGCTGCCGTCCGGGCGGTGACGGGGGGCGACGAGACGGTGCCGACCGTCGTGGTCGGTGGAGAATCCTTCGTCAACCCCGACCCCGGCTGGCTGCGCGACCGGATACGCGCCCTCGGTGACCGGGGCTAGCGTCGCGGATCGGCAAAGTACCTGCTGGGAGGGTGTCCGGAGGTCGGCGGCGCATAGCAGATCGACTGGTCCGGCGGGCGTTGTCCACAGCCGGCTGAGTTGTCCACAGGGGGCGGCAGGAGGGCGGTAGGCGGGGCGGAACGCGAGCAGGGTCTCGGTCAGCACCCGAGCCCGACCGCTGGAGGCCGCGATGCCACCCCGTACCGCCATTCCATCGCCCACCCGACGACCGCTGGTCGTCACCGCCGACGGCGAGCTGCTCGACGACCTGCTCCGGCTCGCCGCTGCCGGCGGAGCCGAGGTGGAGCTGGCACCCGACCCGGCCGCCGCCCGGACCCGCTGGCTGCCCGCGCCGATCGTGCTGGTCGGCGCGGACCAGGCCCAGCCCTGCCTGCGCGCCCGGCTGCCACACCGGCCCCGGCTGGTGCTGGTCGGCCGCTCCGGGGAGCTCGATCCCGGCTGGCAGGTCGCCGAGCTGATCGGCGCCGAACACGTCGCTACGCTGCCGGCGGCCGAGCCCTGGCTGGTCGACCGCCTCGCCGAGCACGGCGCCGACCGGTCGTCCGGCCCGGGAGCGCGCATCGTCGCGGTGTTCGGTGGGCGGGGCGGTGCCGGGGCGAGCGTCCTGGCCGGTGGCCTCGCGGTCACCGCGGCCCGCACCCGGCTGCGTACCCTGCTGGTCGACGCCGACCCACTCGGCGGCGGGCTCGATCTGGTGCTCGGCTGGGAAGAGTTGGAGGGGCTGCGCTGGCCGGCACTCACCGACGCCGACGGCCGGGTCGACGCCCCCGCGCTGGTGCGGGCCCTGCCGAACCGGGGCGACCTGGTGGTGCTCTCCTGGGACCGGGGCGACCTGCTCGCCCTGCCGGCCCCGGCAATGGCCGCCACCGTCGACGCGGCGCGGCGCGGGCGGGATTTCGTGGTGGTCGACCTGCCCCGGCAGCTCGACGACGCCGCGGTCATCGCGCTGCAGGCCGCCGACCAGGCGTTCGTCATCGTCCCCGCCGAGCTGCGCGCCACCGCGGCTGCTGCCCGGGTGGTGGCCGCCGCTTCGCCACACTGCGCCGACCTGTCCGTCATCGTCCGCGGGCCGGCTCCCGGTCGGCTCAAGGCGACCGAGGTGGCCCGGGCGCTCGGGCTCCCGCTGGCCGGCGCGCTCCGGCCGGAGCCCGGCATCACCCGCGGGCTGGAACGCGGCGAGGCGCCGGCCGCATCCGGTCGTGGCCCACTGGCCGTCCTCTGCCAGCGGATCGTCGCGGAGTTGACCGGCGTGCCCGCTGCGGGTGCGGCGTGACGGGGCGGCAGGACGGCGACGGGCTCTCCGCCCGGGTGCGGCAGCGGATGGCCGCCGCCGCGACTCCGGTCACCCCGGCGGCGATCGTCTCCGCGGTACGGGCCGAGCCCGCTGCGGCCGTCCTCGGCGACACGGCGGTGCTGCGGATGGCCGACCGGGTACGCGACGAACTCGTCGGCGCCGGTCCGCTCGCCCCGCTGCTGGCCGACCCGGAGGTGACCGACGTACTGGTCAACGGCACGCGGGTGTGGGTCGACCGGGGGCAGGGGCTGCACCAGGTGGCGGTGCCGGTGGGCTCGGTCGACGACGTACGCCGGCTGGCCCAGCGGTTGACCGCGAGCGCGGGGCGGCGGTTGGACGACGGCTCGCCGTACGCCGACGCCCGGCTCGCCGACGGCACCCGGCTGCACGCCGTCCTGCCGCCGGTGGCGACCGACGGGCCCTACCTGTCACTGCGGACCTTCCGGCAACGGCCGTTCACCCTCGACGAGCTGGTGCAGCACGGCACGGTGCCCCGACCGGTGGCGCCGCTGCTCTCCGCGGTGGTGGCGGCGCGGCTCGCCTATCTGGTGACCGGCGGGACGGGATCGGGCAAGACCACGCTGCTCAACACGCTCCTTGGGCTGGTGCCGGCGACCGAGCGGATCGTGCTGGTGGAGGACGCGGCCGAGTTGCAGCCGAAGCACCCGCACGTGGTGGGGTTGCAGGCGCGTACCGCCAATGTGGAGGGCTCGGGCGTGGTGAGCCTGGCCGACCTGGTCCGCCAGGCGCTGCGGATGCGACCGGACCGGCTCGTGGTCGGTGAGTGCCGGGGCGGCGAGGTGGTCGACCTGCTCGCTGCCCTGAACACCGGACACGACGGTGGAGCCGGGACGCTGCACGCCAACGCTCCGTCCGACGTGCCCGCCCGGCTGGAGGCGCTCGGCATGCTCGGCGGACTGCCCCGCGCCGCGCTGCACGCACAGGTGGCCGCCGCACTCCAGGTGCTGCTGCAGGTGCGCCGGGGTGATCGGGGCCGGGTGCTGGAGGCCGTCTGTGTGCTGCTGCCTGAGGGGCCGGAGCGACTGGTCACCGCGGTGCCCGCCTGGGTGCGCGGACGCGGCCTCGGTCTCGCCGGGCGGGCGCTCGCCGCGCTGCTGCGGGATAGGGGCGTAGCGGTGCCGCCGATCCTCTGCGAGCCCTGGCCCGGATCGGCCGGTCCGGCATGAGCCCGGGGCTGTGGCTGGCGGCCGCGTTCCTGCTGGTCGCGGCCGTCCTGGTGGGCTGGCCACTGCACAGCGCGCGGGCCCGCCGCCGCGCGTTGGTCGCGACGATACGACCGACCGGGCGCACCGAGCCTTCGCGGACGTGGCGGACGGTGAGCGGTGACGGTGGCGGCCGGCCGAGCAGGTCGGGTCGGCGCGCCGACCCGGCTGCGGAGGATCCCCTCGTCGGCTGGGTCGCGGAGCTGGGCCGAGCCCTCGACGTTTCCGGCCCGCTGGTTGATCGTGATGGTTCCGCGCACCGCACGGAGGCGGCGACGACCGGTCCTGGCGGCGACCCCGCCCGGGCTGGCGGAAACCGCCGCACGCCCGCGATCGAGCGGGACGTCGACACCCGAGTGCCGTGGCCGTCTGGCGGATCCCCCCGGCGGTCGCGCCCGCCGGGCCCGTCGCGTCCGCCGGGACGACGGGACGGCCGTGGGCCGGCCGGGCTCGGCGGGACGCCGGCCGCGAGCGTCTCGGTACAGCACCGGCCGACCGTCGCCACCCCGGCGGCGCGGCCGGACCGTCCCGGATGGTCGGTGCTGTTGACCGGATCGCCGAGGCGCACGTTGTTCCTGGCCGGTCTGACCGGGGCCGGGGTCGGTGGCTTGCTGGCCGGCCCGGTCGCCGCGGCGGCACTCGCCGGCTACGGACTGCTCGGCGTCCGGGCGGCCGTTCGTTGGCAGGTGACCCGTTCGGTGGAGCGGGCGCGGCGCCGCCGGCTGGACCAGCTCGCCGGTCTCGCCGCGGACCTGCGGGCCGGGCTGCCCGTGTCGGCGCTCATCCGAGCCGCGACGGCCCCGACTGTCGAAGGTGCGGACCGGCCGGTCGCCGATGGCGCGACAGCGGGGCGTCCGGAGCCCGGGAACCGGCTCGACCGGCTCGCGTCGGCGGCGGTGCGCCTCGCCGACCGCACCGGTGCGCCGTTGGCGGAGTTGCTGGAGCGGATCGAGGCGGACGCTCGGTCGACCGACCGGGGACTGGCCGCCGCAGCGGCGCAGGCGGCGGGCGCGCGGGCCACCGCGTGGCTGCTGGCGGCCCTACCACTCGGTGGCATCGGGCTCGGCTACGGCATCGGAGTGGATCCGGTGCGGGTACTCCTGCACACCCCGATCGGCGCGGCCTGCACGGTGCTCGCCGTCGCGCTCCAGGCGGCCGGGTTGTTCTGGGCGGAACGGCTCGCTGGCACTCCCGGCGGGGCCGACTGATGGTCCGCCCGGCGGTCGCCGCCGGCTGCCTGGTCGCGGCGGCCCTGCTGCTCACCGTCACCGGCCGTCGACCGCTGCACCGGCTGCGCGCCCCCGACGGCGGGGCGCGGGCGCGGGACGGCGGGCCTCCGTGGAGCGGTGGGCGGTCTGCGGACGGCGGGCGGCCGGGGGACGGCGGGCGGCAATGGGGCGGCAGTGTCGCGGCGGCCGGCGGGCCGGGGGCGCAGAACGGTGCGCCTCCCGCCCGGCAGGGTCGGCGGCCGGACGTGATCCGGCTCGCGGCCGCGCTGAGCGGCCTGGCGGTGGCGGTGGTCGTCGGCGGCTGGCCGGGTCTGCTCGCCGCGCTACCCGCCGCGCTGATGCTCGACCGGTTGCTCCGGCGGATCGAGTCACCCGCCGTCCGCAACCGGCGCCTGCGCGAGGGCGCCGACCTGCCACTCGCCGCCGACCTGCTGGCGGCGGCTCTGCGGGCGGGCGCGCCGGTGGACCGCTCGGTGCTCGCCGTGGCCGAGGCGCTGGACGGCCCGCTCGCCGAGCGGCTCGGGCGGGTCGGCCGGACGCTCCTGCTGGGCGGCGGCCCGCAGGAAGCCTGGTCCGCACTTGACGGGGTGCCGGGGGCGGAGCGGCTGGCCGCGGCCGCGTACCGCTCGTCGAACAGTGGTGCCGCGCTGGCCGGTGCGCTCACCCGGCTCGCCGACGACCTGCGGGCCGACCGGGCCACCGCCGCCGAGGCGTCGGCCCGCCGTGCGGGCGTGCTCATCGTCCTGCCGCTGGGGCTCTGCTTTCTGCCGGCCTTCATTCTCGCCGGCCTGGTGCCGGTGATCGTCGCCGTCCTCGGCGACGTGCTCTGAGAACCATCGAGGAAAGGGGTACGGCTCGTGCGCAAACTTCTCGCCCGCCTCCGCGGGGACGCCGGAATGAACACGGCCGAGTACGCCGTCGGCACACTCGCGGCGGTGGCCTTCGCCGGCATCCTGCTGAAGGTGCTGACCTCCGGGAACGTGCAGTCCGCGTTGACCGCCGTCATCGACCGGGCGCTCAAGTGAGCCGGCGCCGGCTGGCCGGTCGCGACCGGGGGTCGTTCACCGCCGAGTTGGCGGCCGGCCTGCCGGCGCTGCTGCTGCTCCTGCTCGCCGGGCTGACCGCGGTCAACGCGGTCGACGCCCGGGCGGGCTGCCTGCACGCGGCCCGGGAGGCGGCGCTCGCCGCCTCCCGGGGCGAGGACGGAGCGTCGGCGGGGGTCCACGCGGCCCCACCCGGGGCGGAGGTCGCGGTGGCGGTCGACGGCGAGCGGGTGCGGGCGACCGTACGGGCACCGGTCCGGGCGCTGGGTGCGCGGCTGCCCCGGATCACCGTGTCGGCCACCGCCGTCGCCGCCGTCGAGCCCGGCACACCCGGAGTGCTCCCGTGAGCCCGCCCCGGTGCTGGCCGGCGTTGCCGTCGGGCGGCGGGGACGCGCAGCGAGGTGGAGCCAGCGTCTGTCTACTCGCGATCGGGTTGGTGTTCGTGCTGGCCGGAGCATTCGGGGCGGCCGTCGGCGCGGCCCGGACGGCCGTCCAGCGGGCCGGCGTCGCGGCGGACTTCGGTGCGCTCGCCGGTGCCGGCCGGGCGCTCGACGGCGACGTCGTCGCCTGCGCGCTGGCCGCCGAACTCGTGGGCAGCAACGGCGGTCGGCTGGTCGCCTGCCAGCTCGACGGGCTCGACGTGCTGGTCACAGCGGAGGTCACGGTCACAGCACTGCCTGGCCTGACCCGGGTCGCGACGGCCACTGCCCGAGCTGGCCCACTACGCGGTTGACGCGCGGATGGGGGGCGGTCGTCACCGCGACTTCCGGCGACCGGATTCGCCGGACTGGTCACGACCGGGGTCCGACCGGGTGGCCCGGGACGTGGACGGCCTGGTCGGCGCCCCGGGCCGGCGGGTCAGCGGGCCTGCAGGGCGTCGAGGGCGACGGCCATCGCGATGACCAGCCGCCGGTCGATCTGCGGGTGCTGGATCTCGACCACGTACCGGTCGCGCAGGCCCCACTTCTTCACCACGGTGAAGACCGGCTGGCCGCCGGCGGTGAAGTCGAAGTGGTAGGGCAACCAGGAGAGCGAGTCCACGAAGCGGCGCAGCAGCGCCACCGGCATGCTGCGCTCCTGGCCGGTGACCTGCGGGAGCCCGTTCTGCTCCACGTGCCAGGTGGAGCGGAGCAGGGACTGGGCGAAGTCCTTGCGGAACAGGCCGATCGGGTTGCCGGCGGCGTCCGTGACGTCGTACGTGGCGCCGAGGTCGAGGCGCTGGCGGGCCTTGAAGCCGAGCAGCGGCTGCTGCTTGGAGTCGTCGGTGTAGATGGTCACCTGCTCCTTGAAGGCGAGCCGCTTCTGCTGGGCGAAGGCCAGCATCTCGCCCTCGGAGCCGTCCGGCGCCACCGCGTGGACCTGGTACTGGTTGACCATCATCCGCAGCCGCTGGCGGATGTGGAACTGCTGCTGAGCCTGCAAGTTGTCGAGCTGCATCTGTTCTCCTCCGGGGATGGGTGCGGGCCGGAGTCTCGCACAGCGCGGTGCTCGCCGCCGCCCGCGCGCGCCGTGACGTCTCCGGACGCACCGATCATCCACCCGGCAAGCCCCCGTACCGGCCGTGACCTGCCGACCCGGGCCAGCCAGCCGCCGTCGGCTGCGCGCCGTCGCCGAGCCCAACCCGCAGCGGCGGCTGTCCTCCGTCGGCCGAACCTTGCCACCGAACCCAATCTCGACGGCCGGCTGAGGCGTGGGCGGCCACCAGGGCACCCAACCTCCGGGCGGCTGCGCCGCCGGCGAACCGGATGCCCGGCGGGAGGGCAGGACCCGCCGACCCCCGTGGGCCGGCGACTGGGGTCAGCGGCCGCCGTCGACGGTGACGCGCAGGGCCCAGCCGTTGAGCACCTGGTGGATGCCGCGCAGGCGCTCGTTGATCTGCTCCAGCCGCTCGGCCTGGGCCAGGGCGGCCAGCGCGGAGCCGAGCGCGATCTGCTGGTCGGGGGTGAGGTTCTCCTGGTCGATGCCGTAGAGCAGATCGACGGTCTCGGCGATGGTGTCGGCCACGACTACCTCCTCAGGGGGACGGGGCGGCGGTCACGAGAGGTGCGCGCACGTCGATGGAAGCGCTCCCATGTCATGCGCCCGGCCGGGCTCGAACTCATGCATCGAAGGAGAGGTGTCAGGCCGGCAGGTTGGCCAGCACCACGTCCAGCACCCGGATCGCGTCCGGCTTCGAGAGCGGGTTGTTGCCGTTGCCGCACTTCGGCGACTGCACGCAGGAGGGGCAGCCGGTCTCGCAGCCGCACTCGGCGATCGCGTCCCGGGTGGCCCGCAGCCAGCCCGCTGCGGTGCCGTACGCCCGCTCGGCGAAGCCGGCCCCGCCCGGGTGTCCGTCGTAGACGAAGACCGTCGGCGCCTCGGTGTCCGGGTGCAGGGCGGTGGAGAGCCCACCGATGTCCCACCGGTCGCAGGTGGCCATCAGCGGCAGCAGCCCGATCGCCGCGTGTTCGGCCGCGTGCAGCGCGCCGGGCACGTCCGCCGCCTCGACGCCGGCCCGGGCCAGCGACTCCGGCGACAGGGTGAACCAGACCGCGACCGTGCGCAGCTCCCGGGTCGGCAGGTCCAGCGGCCGGGTGTCGATCACCTCGCCGGTGGCGATCCGCCGCCGCTGGTACGAGACCACCTGGCTGGTCACGTCCACCTCGCCGAGGAACATCCCGACCGGCCCGGCGTCCAGGTACGAGCGCACCGACACCACGGAGACGTTGGTGACGTCCCGGGCGTGGGTGGACCAGTCCGGCTCCTCGGCGTGCACCAGCGCGCACCCGTCGGCCAGGTCCAGCTCGTCCACCACGTACGAGACGCCCTGGTGCAGGTAGACCGCGCCGGGATGGAGCATGAAGTGCGACGAGCCGCCGTCCACCGTGCCGAGCAGTCGGCCGGTGGCCGCCTCCACCACCACGACCGGCGCCCCGCCCTCGCCGCGCAGGTCTACCTCGGGTCGCTCCCGGTGCCGCCAGTACCAGCCGGTCGGCCGCTGCCGCAGCGCCCCCGCCGCCACCAGCTCGTCGACCGCCTCCTTCGCCCCGTCGCCGAAGAGCGCCAGGTCGGCCGGGGTGAGCGGCGCCTCGACCGCGGCGCAGGCCAGCTGCGGGGCGAGCACGTACGGGTTGGCCGGGTCGAGCACGGTCGCCTCCACCGGCCGCCCGAAGACCGCCTCCGGGTGGTGCACCAGGTAGGTGTCCAGCGGGTCGTCCCGGGCGACCAGCACGGCGAGCGCCTCCTGCCCGGAGCGCCCCGCCCGGCCGGCCTGCTGCCACAGCGACGCCCGGGTGCCCGGGTAGCCGCAGATCAGCACCGCGTCCAGGCCGACCAGGTCGACCCCGAGCTCCAGCGCGTTGGTCGAGGCCAGCCCGAGCAGATCGCCGTGCAGCAGCGCCCGTTCCAGCTCCCGCCGCTCCTCGCGCAGGTAGCCGGCGCGGTAGGCGGCCACCCGCTCACCCAGCCCGGGCACCGCGTCGTCGAGGGCCCGGCGGGCGTTGGCCGCCACCACCTCGGCGCCCTTACGGGAGCGGACGAAGGCGAGCGTGCGTACCCCCGCGGCGACCGTGTCGGCGAGCAGGTCGGCGGTCTCCCGCAGCGCCGACCGGCGGACCGGCGCCAGGTCGGCCGTCTCGACGGAGGTGTCGGCCGAGGGCAGCAGTGGCGGCTCCCAGAGCGCGAAGGTCACCCCGCCGCGCGGCGAGGTGTCCTCGGTCACCGCGGCCACCGGCAGGCCGGTGAGCCGGCCGGCCGCCGTCGCCGGGTCGCCCGAGGTCGCGGAGGCCAGCACGAACACCGGCGTGCTCCCGTAGCGGGCGCACTGTCGGCGCAGCCGACGCAGCACGTGCGCGACGTGCGAGCCGAACACCCCGCGGTAGGTGTGGCACTCGTCGATGACCACGTACGTGAGCCGGCGCAGGAAGCCCGTCCACTGGGCGTGCCCGGGCAGGACGCCGTGGTGCAGCATGTCCGGGTTGGTCAGCACGAACCGCGAGTGCCGGCGGATCCACTCGCGCTCGGCGCGCGGCGTGTCGCCGTCGTAGCAGGCCGGGCGTACCCCTTCCAGCTCCAGTTCGGCGACGGCGCGCAGCTGGTCCGCGGCGAGCGCCTTGGTCGGCGCCAGGTAGAGCACGGTGGCCCGGGGGTCGGCGAGCAGCGTGGCCAGTGCCGGCAGCTGGTACGCCAGCGACTTGCCGGAGGCGGTGCCGGTGGCGACCACCACGTGCTGGCCGTCGTACGCCAGGCTGGCCGCCTCGGCCTGGTGCCGCCACGGCGCGACCACGCCGCGCCGGGCGAACGCCGCGCGCAGCTCCGGCGGGGCCCACTGCGGCCACGGCGCCGGCACGCCCGGTCGGGCCGGCACCCGCTCGACGTGGGTGACCGGGTCGGCGACGGCGCGGGCGCGCAGCCGGTCCAGCAGGTCGGCCGGGGCGCGCTCAGGCCCGGGACCGGCGGTTACGGTGGCGGCGGACGACGGCTTCAGGTCGTGGCGCGGCGCCAGGCGCGCCGAGCTGAAGCCGTCGGAAGTCACGTCCTGCACTCTCGCACTGGTGTTCGGAGATGAAAAGTCGGGGCCCGGGGTAAGGGGGAGCCGGCGCCGGTGACCACAGCGTCTGCCAGCGGTAGTGGTTAGATGCCCAGAGAGTTTACGGCTCGCGCGAGGAGGACCGATGGAGCTGTCGCTGGCGACCCGCACCGTGGGCGAGCACACGGTGCTCGAGGTCGGCGGTGAGGTGGACGTCTACACCGCCCCCCGGCTGCGCGAACGGCTCCTCGAACTGATCGACGGTGGCGCGCGGCACGTCGTGGTCGATCTCGGCCGGGTCGACTTCCTCGACTCCACCGGGCTGGGCGTGCTGGTCGGCGCGCTGAAGCGGCTGCGCTCGGCGGGCGGCTCGTTCGCCCTGGTCTGCGACAAGGAGCCGCTGCTCAAGATCTTCCGGATCACGGCGCTCGACCAGGTCTTCCCGTTGCACCCCACGGTCGACGCGGCGGTCGACGCCGACGCGACCGGCGCCGGCGCGTGATGGCCACGGTCCGGCTCTCCTTCTCCCCGGCGCCGGTGCACGTGCGTACCGCCCGGCTGGTCGGCGTCGCCGTTGCCAGGCGGGCCGGGGTGCGCGAGGACCTGCTCGACGAGGTCCGCCTCGCGATCGGCGAGGCGTGCACCCGCGCGGTCGCGCTGCACCGCCAGTACGGCCTGGCCGACCCGGTGCTGGTGGAGATGTCCGACGCCGGGCAGTACGCCGTCCGGGTGGTCGACCGCGCGCCGATCGAGGCGGGCATCGGCCTCGCCGCGCTGCCGCCGGACGAGTTGGCCAACGAGTCGCTCACCGACGAGGCGCTCACCACCGGCGTGGGCTTCGCGCTGCTCGCCGGCTTCGTCGAGGACCTCCAGGTCCGCCCGGTCGACGAGGGCATCGGCACCGAGGTGCGGATGGTCTGGCCGGTAGGCCGCTGACCCTCCCCGGCGCACCACCGCGTCACCGCTGACCCGTCACACCGCACAGGCCGCGTTCCCACCGGGAGCGCGGCCTGCATCGTATGGACCCGTTCCTATATCAGATTTCGGTTCATAACACAGCGACGAAGATCATCGGTGGGGGGTGCACCCTCGGTGTGACCTCGGACACTGCGGAGGGCTACAGTACCCGGGTTGTCTGCAAGTGATCCATCCCGCAGCCAGCGGGAACGGGTGTTCGTCGCTCGTCCGCTGGGTGGGCTCGGCGGGCGCTTGCGAGTCCGCATCCAGGCGCCGGTCGGTGCGTCTCCACCGGCCGACGCGTGTTCGGTACAGGAGGACACAGATGTCCGAGACCTTGGCCGCCGACGTTGGCGGGCTTTCCCTTGACGGAGCCAATGTCACGTACGTCGTCATCGCCGCGGTGATCGCGCTGGTGGCGCTCGTCTTCGCCGCCGCCCTCACCAGGACGGTTCTGGCGGCCGGCAAGGGCACCGCGAACATGCAGGAGATCTCCGGGGCCGTCCAGGAGGGCGCTTCGGCGTACCTGCTCCGACAGTTCCGCACCCTGGCGATCTTCGTCGTCGTCGCGGTGATACTGCTCTACCTGCTGCCGGTGCACGACACCGACGGCAGCGAGACCGCCGTGAAGATCGGCCGGTCGGCCTTCTTCGTGGTCGGCGCGCTCTTCAGCGCCTTCATCGGCGGCGCCGGCATGTGGCTGGCCACCCGCGCCAACCTGCGGGTCGCGGCCGCCGCCCGGGAGCGACAGGGTGGCCGGGAGGCCGCCATGAAGATCGCCTTCCGGACCGGTGGCGTGGTCGGCTTCCTCACGGTCGGGCTCGGCCTCTTCGGCGCCGCGCTCGTCGTCATCCTCTTCCGGGGGGACGCGCCGACCGTGCTGGAGGGCTTCGGCTTCGGCGCCGCGCTGCTCGCGATGTTCATGCGGGTCGGCGGCGGCATCTTCACCAAGGCCGCCGACGTCGGCGCCGACCTGGTCGGCAAGGTCGAGCAGGGCATCCCGGAGGACGACCCGCGCAACGCCGCCACCATCGCCGACAACGTGGGCGACAACGTCGGTGACTGCGCGGGCATGGCCGCCGACCTCTTCGAGTCGTACGCGGTCACCCTGGTCGCCGCGCTGATCCTCGGTCGTGCCGCGTTCGGCGAGGACGGCCTGGTCTTCCCGCTGATCATCTCCACGATCGGCGTCCTGGTCGCGATCGTCGGCGTCTTCATCACCCGGCTGCGCACCTCCGACCGCAACGGCCTGACCGCGATCAACCGGGCCTTCTACCTCTCCGCGGTGATCTCCGCGGTGCTGGTGGCGATCGCCGCGTACGCGTACCTGCCGGCGACCTTCGCCGAGCTGGAGGGCGGGCTCACCGACGTCGACCGCAACCCACGGCTAGTGGCCATCGGCGCGGTGATCATCGGTATCGTGCTGGCCGCCGCGATCCAGGCGCTGACCGGCTACTTCACCGAGACCAACAAGCGCCCGGTGCAGGACATCGGCAAGAGCTCGCAGACCGGTGCGGCGACCGTCATCCTCGCCGGCATCAGCGTCGGCCTGGAGTCGGCGGTCTACTCGGCGCTGTTGATCGGCGCCGGCGTGTTCGGCGCGTTCCTGCTCGGCGGTACCTCCATCACGCTCTCGCTCTTCGCGGTCGCGCTGGCCGGCACCGGCCTGCTCACCACGGTCGGCGTGATCGTCGCGATGGACACCTTCGGGCCGATCTCCGACAACGCCCAGGGCGTGGCGGAGATGTCCGGCGACATCGACGAGCACGGCGCCCGGACGCTGACCGAGCTGGACGCGGTCGGCAACACCACCAAGGCGATCACCAAGGGCATCGCGATCGCCACCGCGGTGCTCGCCGCGACGGCGCTCTTCGGCTCGTACACCGACACGCTGCGCACCGCGTACGCGGACGCCGGGGTGGGCGACGTCGGGTCGGAGATCCTGAACTCGCTGAACGTGGCGAACCCGCGCAACCTGGTCGGTCTGATCATCGGTGCGGCGGTGGTCTTCCTCTTCTCCGGGCTGGCCATCAACGCGGTCTCCCGCTCGGCCGGCGCGGTTGTGATGGAGGTCCGCCGGCAGTTCCGTGAGCTGCCCGGCATCATGGACCGCACCCAGCGTCCGGAGTACGGCAAGGTCGTCGACATCTGCACCCGGGACGCTCAGCGCGAGCTGATGACCCCCGGCCTGCTGGCCATCCTGGCTCCGATCGCGGTCGGCTTCGGCCTCGGCCCGGGGGCGCTGGCGTCGTACCTGGCCGGTGCGATCGGGGCGGGCACGCTGATGGCGGTCTTCCTGTCCAACTCCGGCGGCGCGTGGGACAACGCCAAGAAGCTGGTGGAGGATGGCGCGTACGGCGGGAAGGGCTCCGAGTCGCACGCCGCGACCGTCATCGGTGACACCGTCGGCGACCCGTTCAAGGACACCGCCGGCCCGGCGATCAACCCGTTGATCAAGGTGATGAACCTGGTCTCGCTGCTGATCGCGCCGGCCGTGGTGGCCTGGAGCGTGGGCGACGACCGGAACACCGGCCTGCGGATCGGCATCGCGGTGGCGGCCACCCTGGTCATCGTCGCGGCGGTGATGTTCAGCAAGCGCAAGGGCGTGGCGATGTCCGACGCGGACGCCGGCGACGGCACCGGATCGGGCAGCCCCGACCAGCAGCAGGAGACGGTTCCGGCCTGACCCGGACGGCACGGAGTCCCCGGCCGGCGCCCGTCGCCGGCCGGGGCTCCGGGCACCCACGCCGGGCCCGCAGTGGGGAAACCTGAGCGGTGCCACCCCTCGACAGAGGCCGTACGCTGCAACGCATGCGTACGTGCCGGGCGACTGCTGCCGGAAAGCTCACGGTGGTCCTGGCCACGCTCGTTCTGGTCGTCTCCGGCTGTGGCGGCGGCCCCAGCCCGCGGGCCTGGGCGGCCTCGGTCTGTTCCGCGCTCGCTCCGTGGCGCTCGGAGATCAGCAGGTTGACCAGCAGCACCGACCAGCAGATGACCGCGCAGACCACCCCCGCGCAGGCCAAGGAGAACCTGGTCCGCCTCTTCGGCGGCGCCGAGGAGGCCAGTGAGACGGCCCGGCGCGAGGTCGAGAAGGCCGGCGTGCCGGAGACCGACCACGGCGAGGAGATTTCCGCCGGCTTCCGCTCCTCCCTGGGGAAGATGCGGGACGCCTACGGCCGGGCGCGGGACACCATCGACGGGCTCAGCACCGCTCAGGCCAGCACCTTCTACGACGGGGTCAAGGCCGCCGTGGACACCCTGAACAAGGAGTACGACGCCGGTGCGCTCGACACCAATCGGCTCAAGTCGGAGGAGCTGAAACGGGCCTTCGACGAGGTGCCGGAGTGTCGCTGAACGGGCTCGGCGACCAGTCGGGAGGAGAGCTTCTCCCGGCGCTCTTCCCGGTGCCCGAGCCCGATCCGGCGTCGACTGTCCGTGCCGGCCGGCGCGGACGGCGTACCGCGTCCGTCGGCACCGACTTGCCGGCGGCGGCCGGCGGGGAGCCCGACCCGACCCGGGGCCTGTCGGGGCCGCCGGAGACCGCCGAGGGCCGGCAGCTGGTCTTCTTCGGCGCGGAGACGGCCGAGCCGAGCGTCGCCGACCTGGTCGGGCTGCTGGCCGGGCCGGGCGAGGTGGTCCGGATGGGCGGCACCGCCCGGCTCTCGGTGGTGGTCGACGCCGCCTGGCGGGTGCACGTCCTGGTGGCCGAGCTGGCCCAGCGGGGGTTGGCAGCGAGCTGGGAGCCGACCGAGGACGAGCGGCACGCGGTGCGCACCTCGTACACCCGCACGTTGAAGCCACTCGCGATGGCCTGGCTGCGCGGGGCGGCGAAGCGGCCACCGGCCGGCTTCCATCTCAACGGCCGGCGGCTGCGGCTCTGGTTGGCCGCGGCCGGGGTGGCCGAGCCGCCCGGGTTCCTGCTCCGGCTGGGCGCGGCGGACCAGCAGTGCTGGGAGCCGGTCGGCCGGGCGCTCGCCGCGGTCGGCCTCGCCGGCGACCTGCTGGCGCCGGAGCTGGGCGGTCCGGCGTACCTGATCACCGGGCGGCGCCGGCTGCGCCGCCTCGCGGAGCTGGTGGGGGATCCCCCGCCGGCCGCCCCGGCGCCGGCCTGGCCTGCCCTGTCCTGACGGCGCCGGGGGTGTCAGGTCGCGGACAGCCGGGGGACGATAACGGCAGAAAACGGGCGGGTGGGACCTCAGCCGACGGTCCGCCATCATCACAGTGGCCCGCTTCCGGCCCTACCCACGGTGTACGGTGGCGCCGTCCGGCAGGTCGATCCCTGTCGGGGCGGTTTGCCGCCCGCGAAACCCGAAACGCGGACGGCGCGTTACGTTGGACATCCGGGCCGCCGGGGTTCCGGGGGCCGAATGCGGCCCGAATCGGACGCCGAGCGGTCGTGAGCAGGAGTGAGGTCGGGGAGAGACGTGCCAAGCAACGCTGGAACCACCCGTCTGGTCATCGTCGAGTCACCGGCGAAGGCCAAGACGATCTCGGGCTACCTCGGCCCGGGGTACGTCGTGGAGGCCAGCTTCGGGCACGTCCGCGACCTGCCGCGCAACGCCGCCGACGTGCCGGCCAAATACAAGGGTGAGCCGTGGGCCCGCCTCGGGGTGGACGTCGACAACGGCTTCCACGCGCTCTACGTGGTCTCCGCCGACCGCAAGCAGCAGATCAGCAAGCTGGTGAAGCTGGCCAAGGAGGTCGACGAGATCTTCCTGGCGACGGATGAGGACCGCGAGGGCGAGGCCATCGCCTGGCACCTGGTGGAGACGCTCAAGCCCAAGGTGCCGGTCCGGCGGATGGTCTTCCACGAGATCACCAAGCCGGCGATCCAGGCCGCGGTGGCCAACCCGCGCGAGATCGACCGGGACCTGGTCGACGCCCAGGAGGCCCGGCGCATCCTCGACCGCCTCTACGGCTACGAGGTCTCGCCGGTGCTGTGGAAGAAGGTCATGCCGAAGCTCTCGGCGGGCCGGGTGCAGTCCGTGGCGACCCGGATCGTGGTCGAGCGGGAGCGGCAGCGGATGGCCTTCCGCACCGCCGAGTACTGGGACATCCTGGCCACCCTGGCCGTGCGGAACCCGGGCGAGGGGCCGCGGGCGTTCAACGCCACGCTGATCGCGCTGAACGGTGACCGGATCGCCACCGGCAAGGACTTCGAGCCGACCACCGGCCGGGTGAAGCCCGGGGCCGGCGTCGTGCACCTGGACGAGAGCGGCGCCCGTGGGCTGGCGGCCCGGCTCGAGGGGCGGCAGTTCACCGTCACCCGGGTCGAGGAGAAGCCCTACCGCCGCCGCCCCTACGCGCCGTTCATCACCTCGACCCTCCAGCAGGAGGCGGCCCGCAAGCTGCGCCTCTCCTCGCAGCAGACGATGCGCACCGCGCAGCGGCTCTACGAGAACGGCTACATCACCTATATGCGGACCGACTCGGTCAACCTGTCGGAGACCGCCATCTCGGCGGCCCGCCGGCAGATCGTCGAGCTGTACGGCGAGCGCAGCGTGCCGCCGGAGCCGCGCCGCTACACCGGCAAGGTGAAGAACGCGCAGGAGGCGCACGAGGCGATCCGCCCGGCGGGGGACAACTTCCGCACCCCGGGCGAGGTGGCCAAGGAGCTGTCGGCCGAGGAGTTCAAGCTCTACGAGCTGATCTGGCGGCGGACCATCGCCTCGCAGATGACCGACGCGGTCGGCTCCAGCGTCTCGGTGCGCATCCGCGCGGTCTCCTCGGCGAGCGAGGAGGCCGACTTCGGCGCGACCGGCAAGACCATCACCGACCCGGGCTTCCTGCGCGCCTACGTCGAGTCGAGCGACGACGAGAACGCCGAGGCCGAGGACGCCGAGCGGCGGCTGCCCACCCTGGTCAAGGACCAGCCGCTGACCGCCGACGAGCTGGCCGCGCAGGGGCACCACACCCAGCCGCCGTCGCGCTACACCGAGGCGTCGCTGGTCAAGGCGCTGGAAGAGCTGGGCATCGGCCGCCCGTCCACGTACGCCTCGATCATGCAGACCATCCAGGACCGCGGCTACGTGATCAAGCGCGGCCAGGCGATGATCCCGACCTTCCTGGCGTTCGCGGTGATCGGGCTGATGGAGCGGCACTACCCGCGCCTGATCGACTACGACTTCACCGCCAGCATGGAGAACGAGCTGGACGAGATCGCGGGCGGGGACCACGCCGCGGTCGACTTCCTCACCGCCTTCTACTTCGGCAGCGCCAACGGCGCCGGCGACCAGGACATCGCGCACGCCGGCGGGCTCAAGAAGCTGGTCACCGAGAACCTCAGCGAGATCGACGCGCGCAGCGTCAACTCCATCCCGCTCTTCACCGACGACGAGGGCCGCGAGGTCGTCGTCCGGGTCGGCCGGTACGGGCCGTACCTCCAGCGGGCGGTGCCCGGCGAGCAGCCAACCCCGGCCGCCACCGGCGAGGGCGAGGAGGGCGGCGGCCAGGGCGACCGGGCACCTATCCCGGAGGGCCTGGCCCCGGACGAGCTGACCCCGGAGAAGGTGCACGAGCTGTTCCTCGGCGGCAGCGGCGAGCGCAAGCTCGGCGACGACCCGGGCACCGGCGAGCCGATCGTGCTCAAGTCCGGCCGGTTCGGCCCGTACGTCTCCAGCGGCGAGCGCAAGTCCTCGCTGCTGCGCACGCAGACGCCCGACTCGCTGACCCTGGAAGAGGCGCTCAAGCTGCTCAGCCTGCCCCGGCTGATCGGCGTCGCGCCGGACGGCGTCGAGGTCTTCGCGAACAACGGGCGCTACGGCCCGTACGTCAAGCGGGGTGAGGAGTTCCGCTCGCTGGACTCCGAGGACAAGATGTTCACCGTCACCCTGGACGAGGCGCTGGCCCTGCTGGCCGCACCGAAGACCCGTGGCCGGCGGGCCGCGGCGCCGCCGCTGCGGGAGATGGGCGTCGACCCGCTGACCGAGAAGCCGCTGGTCATCAAGGACGGCCGGTTCGGCCCGTACGTGACCGACGGGGAGACCAACGCGTCACTGCGGCGCGCGCAGACGCCGGAGGCGTTGACCATCGAGGAGGCCTCCGAGATGCTCGCCGAGAAGCGGGCGAAGGGACCGGCGCCGCGCAAGAAGGCGGCGGCGAAGAAGGCCCCGGCCAAGAAGGCCGCCACCAAGAAGACCGCGGCGGCGGCGAAGTCCACCGCGGCCAAGAAGACCACCACCGCCAAGGCGACCGCCGCCAAGAAGGCAACCCCCCGCAAGGCACCGGCGGAGTAACCCCGTCGAGGCGTGGCGCACGGCCGGCGTTGCCCGGCCGCGCGCCCGCCGTGCCGGTCAACCGCCCCGCTGTGGCCGCTGCCGCTCCTCGCGGGTCTTCTCCCACCGCTCCGCGGCGGCGCTCATCTCGTCCTGGACGAAGAGGAAGAAGTCCCGCAGCTCAGCCAGTCGCGCACCGGCCGACGACTCCTCCTCACCGACCGCCACCACACCCTCGTGGACGACGTCGGCGAACCTCGTGTAGATCCCGCTGCGGATCATCGAGGTGTACGTGTGGGACTCGGCCGCCTTGTAAAGGTCCCGGCGAGATCCGGGGGCCGGCTCGCGTACCGCCATGCCGACGTGGATCAGGTAGCGCACCGCGCCGGAGACGGCGGCGGGGCTGACTCCGAGCCGCTCGCTGATCTGCGCCGCGGTCAACCCGGGTTCCTCGGCGACCAGGAGCGCCGCGAGCACCCGCGAGGGCATCCTGGGCACGCCCATGTCGCTGAAGGTGAGGGCGAAGTGCTCGACGAAGCGTCGAACGGCTTCCTCATCGCGGTGGCCTGCGGGTTGCATCAACCTATCTTTCACTACTTTCTGAACTTCTTGTAACGATCGTTCCGGACGGCGGCGCGGCCGGCTCGAAGCCGGCCGCGCCGCGAACGGAGTCACCCGCTGGGTTCACGAGGCGAGGTTACGTCGGCGGAAGAGGATCAGGCCCGCCCCGCCCAGTGCCAGGGCGACGGCGGACATGACCACGATCGGCGCCGCCGTGGCGTCGGCGGGCGCCGCCGGGATGTGGCTGAACGGCGAGATGTCCCGCACCGCTTCGGGCACGCCGAACAGGGACCCGTACGGACCCATGACGAAGGCGAGGGCGAAGCCGAACCAGGTCAGCCCCACCGAGATTCGCGGCACGAGCCCGAAGAGTGCCACGGCCAGCCCGGCCAGGGTCAGCACCGCCGGCAGTTGCAGGTACGCCGTGCCGGCCAGGTGCCCCGTCTGGCCGCCGAGATCGTCGACGCTCGCGCCGTACACCAGGCCGATCGAGACCGCGGCGAGCCCGAGCATGCCCACGGCGCCGGCCGTGGCGATCACGATGTGGCTGCCCAGCCAGGTCAGCCGGCCGGTCGCGGTGGCGAGCACCGCCTCGGCCCGCCCGCTGGCCTCCTCGGCCCTCGCCCGCAGCAGCGCCTGGACCAGGAAGCCGGCGACGAGCACGCCGATGGTCGCCATCATCGCGGCGAAGAAGGCGTCCATCACCTCGTGCCCACCCCCACCGGCGAGGTCGTCGAGCCGCCCCGCCACGTTCTCGTTGGTTGCCAGCTGGTCCTTGACCGCGTTGGCTATCGAGCCGACGAGCAGCCCGAACGCCGCGATCGTCACCGCCCAGCCGAGCACGGTGCCACGTTGCAGCCGCCAGGCCAGACCGAGCGGGCTGAGCAACGCGGAGGACGCCCGGGCCGGTCCGGGACGGTCCGGTAGCAGGCCCATGCCGACGTCGCGCCGCGCGGTGAGGGCGAAGGCCGCCGCTGTCAGGATCCCGAGGAGCGCGAGCGGCAGCGCGAGGACCCACCACCGGTCGCCGGCGAAGGGCCGAACCTGCATCGTCCAGCCGATCGGGGAGAGCCAGGAGGGCCAGGCACTGCTCATGGTGTAACCGTCCGGCCGCACCTCGCCGAAGGCGTCGGCGAGGCCACGGATCAGATAGCCGGTGCCGACCGCCGCGGCGGCGATCCCGTTGGCGGCGCGCGCACCCTGGGTCAGCTGCGCGACGACGGCGGCGATCGCGGCGAAGGCGATGCCGGCGGCACCGACCCCGGCGCCGGCGGCGAAGGACCCGGCGACAGGTTCGCCGTTGCCGGCGAAGGTGAGCCCGATCAGCGTCGCGAGCGCGACATTGGCACCCACCACGACGATCAGGGCGGCGGTCAGGCTGGCGTGCCGGCCGACGGCCGTCGCCCCGATCATCTCGGCGCGTCCGGTCTCCTCGTTCTGTCGGGTGTGCCGGACGACGGCGAGGGTGCTCATGAAGCCCGCCATCAACGCCAGGAACGCCAGGATCCCGAAGACGGTCATCTGGCCGTCGCTGGTGCCGGTGGGGGCGGCCCGGAACATCAGCAGTCCGGGCGTGTCGACGGCCACGCGCAGGACGGCGAGCCGGTCGGCCTCGGTCGGGTACTGCGTGTCGATCGCCGAGCCGGCGAAGGCGCCGAGCGCGACGGTGCTCAGGATCCAGACCGGCAGCTGCACGCGGTCGCGCCGCAGCGCGAGGCGGGCCAGCCAGGTCGTTCCGGTGTAGGCGCTGCTCATCGCACACCCGCCAGCTCGTCGCCGTAGTGCCGCAGGAAGAGCTCCTCCAGCGACGGCGGGGCGCTCGAGAGGGCGCGGACCTCGAACCGGGTCAGGTACTCCAGCGCGCGGTTCAGCTCGGCGCCGTCGACGGCGAACGTCGCGTGGGTGGCCGACACGTCGGCGTCGTGTACGCCGGGCAGCGTCGCCAGCCCGTCGATGGGCAGCGTCGTCTCCACCGTGACCGTGGTGCGGGTCAGGTGTCGCAGCTGGGCGAGGGTCCCACTCTCCACCGTGCGGCCCTGCCGGATGATGCTCACCCGGTCACAGAGCGCCTCCACTTCGGAGAAGATGTGGCTGGAGAGCAGAACGGTCCGGCCCTGCCGCTTCACCTCGCGTACGCACTCCTGGAAGGCCGCCTCCATCAGTGGGTCCAGCCCCGAGGTCGGCTCGTCGAGGACGTAGAGCTCGACGTCGGAGGCGAAGGCGGCGACGATCGCCACCTTCTGCCGGTTTCCCTTCGAGTACGTGCGGGCCCGCTTCGACGGATCGAGCTGGAACCGCTGGAGCAGCTCGTCCCTACGCTGCTTGTCCAGGCCGCCCCGCAGCGACCCGAAGAGGTCGATCGCCTCCCCGCCGGTCAGGTTCGGCCACAGGTTCACATCGCCCGGCACGTACGCGAGACGTCGGTGCAGGTCCACCGCGTTGCGCCACGGGTCGCCGCCGAGCAGACCGATCGTGCCGGCGTCCGCCCGCAGCAACCCGAGCAGGACGCGGATGGTGGTGGACTTTCCGGAGCCGTTCGGGCCCAGGAAGCCGTGCACCTCGCCGGTGTCGACGTGCAGGTCCAGTCCGTCGAGGGCGCGCACCCGGCCGAAGGTCTTCACCAGGGCGGAGACGGAGATAGCACTAGTCATGCCTCGAACGCTACGCCAGATTCACAGAATCGTGAAATCTCTGAACCGTATAAATCTCGTTAAAATCCGTGCGGCGATCGGAGGGCGGACCGGCGTTCAGTCGCCGAGGGTGCGGGTCAGGTGCGGGTTGGTGAAGACGCGGTCCGGGTCCAGTCGGTCGCGTACGGCCAGGAAGTCCGACCAGCGGGGATACGCGGGGGCGAGGGACGCCGCGTCGCGTCCGTGCAGCTTGCCCCAGTGCGGCCGACCGCCCAGCTCCGCGGCGACCCGTTCGAAGGCGGTGAAGTACGGCTCGTACGGCATCCCGACGTACTGGTGGACGGCGAGGTAGACGGAGTCCCGGCCGTAGCCGTGCGAGAGCCAGATGTCGTCGGCGGCGGTGAACCGCACCTCCACCGGAAAGAGCACCTTGAACGGCAGCCCGTCCACGATCCGCCGGAGCGCGTCCAGTGCCTCGCCGAGCGCCGCGCGCGGCAGCCCGTACTCCATTTCCACGAAGCGGACCCGGCGCGGGGTGCAGAAGACCTGGTCGGAGCGGCCGGTGTAGCGGCGTTCGGTGAGTGCCCGCGCGGAGACCGCGCTGATTCCGGGGGCGAGGGCGGGCACCGCGCGGCCGAGCCGGCAGGCGCCCGCGAAGACGGTGTTGGCCAGGAACTCGTCGTCCAGCCAGCCGCGTAGCCGGGACAGCGGGCGGTCGTGGGTGGGCACCCGGTCGTTGGTCTTGACCTGCACCCGGGCGGTGTACGGGAACCAGTAGAACTCGACGTGGTCGTGCGCCTCGATCAGCTCGGGCAGCTCGGCCAGCACCGTGTCCAGCGGCGCCGGACGCTCGTGCGCGTGCAGCACGAACGCGTCCTCGCAGCGCAGCGTCACCTCGACCAGTACGCCGAGCGCGCCGAGCGAGACCCGGGCGGCGGCGAAGACGTCGGGGTTCTCCTCGGCGGAGCAGCGCAGCACCTCGCCGGTGCCGGTGACCAGGGTGAGGGCCTCGACGAAGGTGGACAGGCAGCCGTACCCTCCGCCGGTGCCGTGGGTGCCGGTGGAGATGGCCCCGGCGATGGTCTGCGCGTCGATGTCGCCGAGGTTGGGCAGGGCGAGGCCGTGCCGGGCGAGCAGCTCGTTGAGCGCCCGCAGGGTCATGCCGGCCGGTACGGTGACGAGCCGGCGTTCGGCGTCCACCCGTACGCCGGTGTCGAGCGCGGCCAGCTCCATCCGCTGGTCGTCGGCGAGGGCGATGGCGGTGAACGAGTGCCCGCTGCCGGCGACGCGGATCCGGTTGCCGGCGGCGCGGGCGGCCCGGACGGCCTCGGCGACCTCAGCGGTGCAGGCGGGGCGCAGGATGGTGGTGGCGGTGCCCCGCTGGTTGCCGGCCCAGTTGGACCACGGGACGGTGGACGGTGCGGTGCCGACCATGCGCACTCCTCGACATGAATATGAACTGACTTCATATCAGGAACGTTGTTGCTGGTAAATACCGCAACTGAGGTCCGCTCGTTGTACCGGTAGTCACGGACTCGTGACGTGCAGATATGTTCATCCGTCGAAGGGGGGTGGCGCCGAGTGTCCACACCAGCCGCCACGACCGGGCCGCTGCGCCGCGTACCGGTGCAGGGTCGAAGTGTCGCGCGGGTCCAGCGAATGCTGGACGCCTGCGCCGAACTCGTCGACGAGGTGGGGTACGAGGGGCTGACCACGACCTTGCTCGCCGAGCGTGCCGAGGTGGCGATCGGGTCGGTCTACCAGTTCTTTCCGGACAAGCGGGCGATCGTGCAGGCGCTGACCCTGCGCACGATGGAGTCCTACCTCCAGCGGCTCGACGAGCGGTTCGCGTCGGACGACATGACCCACTGGTGGGACGGCGTCGACGCGGGCATCGACGAGTACATCACGATGCACCGCACCGTTCCGGGATTCCGTACCCTGCACTTCGGCGACGTGGTCGACCTGCACCTGCTCGACGAGCAGCGGGACAACAACGGGGTGATCGCGGACCAGTTGGCCCGGGTGCTCACCGAGCGTTTCGGGCTGACCGACGTCCCCGAGCTCCGTTTCCACCTGGAGATCGCGGTGGAGGTGGCCGACGCACTGATCAAGCTTGCGTTCCGCCGCCGAGCCGAGGGCGACGAACGGGTGCTGCTCGAGGCCAAGGCGTTGATCCGGGACTACCTGCACCGTCAGGTGGACGCCCCGGCCAACGCCAGCAAGTCCGGCTGAGCCGCAGGTCGCCGCCGGCTTCCCAGCGGCGGCAGCGAACGGCCCGGGGTGCGCCGGGCGGTAGCGAACGGCCCGGGGTGCGCCGGGCGGTGGGGAACAGCGTCCGGGGTGCGCCGGGCGGTGGTGCGCAGGATCGACGGCCCGGGGTGCGCCGGGTGGCGGAACAGCAGGAACGCCTCCCGGGGTGCGCCGGGCCGGCCAGTCAGAGGAAGGCGTGGCCCTCGCCCCGGTAGGTGGGCACGGTTGCCACGACGGCGTCCCCCTCGACCAGGTGCAGCTCGTTGACGTGCTCGCCCAGTTCACCGGCCTTCGCGTGCCGGAACCACACCCGGTCGCCGACCCGGAGCGTCGCCGCGGCGGCGCCGGCCAGCGGGGTTTGCACCTCACCGGCCCCCTCGGCGCCGAGCAGCGTCAGCCCCGCCGGCAGCACCGGCCGGGGCAGTCGGCTGGCCGCCGCCGCGCCGGAGGCGATCCAGCCGCCGCCGAGCACGGTGGCCAGGTCGGGTGCCGGCCGGCGGACCACCGCGCAGGCGAAGTAGGCCGCCGGCGTGGGCCGCCAGGCACGGTACGCGTCGAAGAGCGTCGGACCGTACAGGCCGGATCCGGCGGTGACCTCGGTGACCGCGGGATCCGCACTGGTCGCCGCCACGCTGCCGGTGCCGCCGCCGTTGACGAACTCCAGGTCGGCGTGCTCGCGTACGGCGGCCACCGCCGCGCCCCGGCGGGCAACCAGCTCGCGGTACGAGCGGCGCTGGGCCAGCCGGATCGCGCGGCCGAGCAACGCCTGCCCGGGCGGCGCGTCGCCGAGGCCGGCGATCTGTGCCTCGTACGCCATCAGCCCGACCAGCCGGAAGCCGGCGCGACCGGCGACGGTGGCGGCGAGCGCGCCGGCCGCCCTGGCGCTGTGCACCGGTGAGCGACGCACCCCGACGTGCACCCGCCCGCCCAGCGGGCGCCAGGAGGCGTCCAGGTCGAGGCAGACCCGCAGCTCCGCCCGCTGGTCGGGGGCGCGCACGGTGTCGATGAGGTCCAGTTGGTCGGTGCCGTCGACCATCACGGTGACCGCCGCGGCGAGCGCGGGGTCGGCGGCCAGTTCGGCCAGCGCCCCCCGGTCGACGGTGGGGTACGCCACCAGCACGTCGTCGGCCACACCGGCCCGGACCAGCCAGATCGCCTCGGGCAGGGTGAACGCCAGCACCCCCCGCCAGCCGCTCCGGTGCAGTGCCCGGGTGATCAGCTCCCGGCTGCGTACCGATTTGCTGGCCAGCCGGACCGGCTTGCCGGCGGCGAGCCCGGCCAACGCGCTCGCGTTGGCGTCGAAGGCGGTCAGGTCGACCACCGCGTACGGCGGGTCGAGGTGGGCGGTCGCCCGGTCCAGGCGCTCGCGAAGTTTGTCGCTTTCGGTGGCCACGTGTGCACGCTAACTGTCCGACGGTCAATGCGAAACACCCTCGCGTACGCCTGGGTGCGGCCGATGGCCCCGGCGGCCTAGGCTCGGCGAGCAGGAGAATGTCACGGGTGGGGCGGCCCCCCACCGGGTCTAGAGTGTTGCACCGGGGATGCCCAGCGATGGGCCGGCACGTGGAGGTACGGCCATCGAAAGCCAGAACAACGGCGAGTCGTCCGGCGTGTCGCCGTCCGACGGCCAGCCCGCGGAGCGGGTGGGACAGATGGGGAGCACCTCGGCTCCGCTGGGCAGCGCCGCGGGGCAGATCGGTGGTGCCGCCGGCCAGTCCGGCGCCGGATCGCCCCCGCCGGCCGGCAACCAGACCGACCGCTCCGGCCTCACCGCGATCCGCTCGGTGCTGCGCATCCGGCCGTTCCGCCGGCTCTGGATCGTGCTCGGCGCCGCCTCCTTCGGCGACTGGCTCGGCCTGCTCGCCACCTCGGTCTTCGCCGCCGCCCAGGTGCAGGGCAGCACCGCCAAGGGCGCGGCCTTCGGCGGCCTGATCGCGATCCGGTTGCTGCCGGCGCTGGTGCTCGGCCCGGTGGCCGGTGTCCTCGCCGACCGCTTCGACCGGCGCTGGATGATGGTCATCTGCGACCTGCTGCGCTTCGTACTCTTCGCCTCGATCCCCCTCTACGCGCTCACCGGCGCCAGCGGGGCGCTCGTGGTCACCTGGGCCCTGATCGCCACCTTCCTGATCGAGTCGATCACCCTGCTCTGGATCCCGGCCAAGGAGGCCGCGGTCCCCAACCTGATCCCGCGTGCCCGGCTGGAGACCGCCAACCAGCTCACGCTCATCACCACGTACGGCCTCACCCCGATCGCGGCGGCCATCGTCGCGGCGGTGCTGGACCGCAGCGTGCGCGGGCTGGTCGGTGGCGACCTGCCGAACTGGGCCGAGCCGGCCCAGCTCGCGCTCTGGGTCAACGCCTTCTCCCGGCTCGCCACCGCGCTGGTCGTCGCGTTCGGGATCAAGGAGATCAGCCGGGCGCAGGCCGCCCAGCGGGACCGCACCGGGCAGAGCATGACCAAGCAGTTCGCCGAGGGCTGGCGGTTCATCTCGCAGACCCCGCTGGTCCGGGGCCTGGTGCTCGGCATCTTCGGCGCGTTCGCCGGTGGCGGCATCGTGATCGGCACCGCCCGGTTCTTCGCCAACTCGCTCGGTGCCGGTGACGCCGCCTTCTTCCTGCTCTTCGGCGCGATCTTCATCGGCCTGGCGCTCGGCATCGGGCTCGGCCCGATGGTCGTCAAGGAGATGTCCCGGCGCCGCTGGTTCGGCATGAGCATCGTGCTGGCCAGCGCGGCGGTGATGACCCTGGCCTTCGCCATCCACCTGTCGATGGCGATCGTCGGCGCGGTCCTGGTCGGCGCCGGCGCCGGGATGGCCTTCCTGGCCGGCACCACACTGCTCGGTGGGGAGATCGCGGACGAGGTGCGCGGTCGGGTCTTCGCGGTGGTGCAGATCGGCACCCGGCTGGTGCTGATCCTGGCGATCGCGCTGAGCAGCCTGCTCGCCGGCGTCGGCGGCTCCCGCAAGCTGGAGATCGCCGACCTCGGCCTCTCGATCTCGTCCACCCGACTGCTGCTGCTCGCCGCCGGCGCGGCCGGCATCTTCGCCGGGATCAGCGCGTTCGGGCAGATGGACGACAAGAAGGGCGTACCGGTCCTGGCCGACCTCTGGGGCTCGATCCGGGGTCGTCCGCTGATGCCGGCCGAACCGTTCGTCTCCAACGGGCTCTTCGTGGTCTTCGAGGGCGGCGAGGGCGCGGGGAAGTCCACCCAGCTGGCGCTGCTCGCCGAGCGGCTCGGGCAGAAGGGCCGGGAGGTGGTGGTCACCCGCGAGCCGGGCGCCACCGCGGTGGGCGAGCGGATCCGCTCGCTGGTGCTGGAGAACTCGGGCGACGAGGCGCCGTCGCCGCGCGCCGAGGCGCTGCTCTACGCCGCCGACCGGGCCCACCACGTGGCCACCGTGGTTCGCCCGGCGCTGGTCCGCGGCGCGGCGGTGATCAGCGACCGGTACGTCGACTCCTCCCTGGCGTACCAGGGTGCCGGGCGCACGCTCCCGGTCGACGAGGTCTCCTGGCTCTCCTCCTGGGCCACCGGTGGGCTCAAGCCCGACCTGGTGGTGCTGCTCGACGTCGACCCGCAGACCGGCCTGTCCCGGGTGTCGGCCCGCAACCAGGACGCCGACCGGCTGGAGGCCGAGTCCGTCGCGTTCCACGAGCGGGTCCGGTACGCCTTCCTCGACCTCGCCGCGGCCGACCCGAAGCGCTACCTGGTGCTCGACGCGTCCCGCCCGGCGAAGAAGATCGCCGAGCTGGTGGCCCGGCGGGTCGAGGACCTGCTGGGCGACCCCGCCGGCATCGTGCACCCCCGGCCGGCGCAGGGACCGGACACCTCGGTGCAGCCTGAGTTATCCGACGCGGAGCTGGTGACGATGGAGCATCGGACCTGATGCCGGACGTCTTCGCCGACCTGGTCGGCCAGGACGAGGCGGTTGCCACGCTGCGCCGGGCCGCCGCCGCGGCGGCCGCCGTGCGCCGGCACGCCGCCGATCAGCCGGCGCTCGCGCTCACCCCGACCGGGTCGGCCGGTGGCGCCGCCGACCCCGGTGCCGGCATGACCCACGCCTGGATCTTCACCGGGCCGCCCGGCTCCGGGCGTTCGGTGGCGGCGCGCGCCTTCGCCGCCGCGCTCCAGTGCGCGTACGGCACCGGGTGCGGCGAGTGCCCCGGCTGCCACACCACGCTGACCGGCACCCACGCCGACGTCCGGCTGGTGGTGCCGGAGGGGCTCTCCATCGGCGTGAACGAGATGCGGGCGCTGGTGCTCCGCGCCGCCAGCACCCCGTCCGGCGGGCGCTGGCAGGTGGTGGTGATCGAGGACGCCGACCGGCTCACCGAGGCGGCCGGCAACGCGCTGCTCAAGGCGATCGAGGAGCCGCCGCCGCGGACCGTCTTCCTGCTCTGCGCCCCGTCCACCCACCCGGACGACATCTCCGTGACGATCCGGTCGCGCTGCCGGGTCGTACCGCTGCGGCAGCCGCCGGCCACCGCGGTGGCCGAGGTGCTGGTCCAGCGGGACGGCATCGCGCCCGACGTGGCGCAGTGGGCGGCCGCGGCCGCCCAGGGGCACGTCGGCCGGGCCCGCCGGCTGGCCCGCGACCCGGAGGCACGCAAGCGGCGCGACGCGGTGCTCGCGGTTCCGCGCCGGTTGACCGGGGTGGGTGCCGCGTTCGACGCGGCGTCCGCGCTGATCGAGGCGGCCGAGGCGGAGGCCGAGGCGTCGGTGGCGGAAGCCGACGCCAGCGAGCGCGCGGCGCTGGAGACCGCGCTCGGCGCGGGCGGCACCGGCCGGGGCGCCGCGGGTGCCATCCGAGGTGCCGCCGGGCAGCTCAAGGACCTGGAGAAGCGGCAGAAGTCGCGAGCCACCCGGGCCCAGCGGGACGCCCTGGACCGGGCGCTGGTCGACCTCGCCGGCTTCTACCGGGACGCGCTCACCATCGCGCTGCGCGCCCCGGTCGAGCCGGTGCACACCGACACCGCCGCGCTCGCCGGCGCCGGGGCGCAGAAGTGGGACGCCGAGGGGGCGCTGCGCCGGCTGGAGGCGGTGCTGCAGTGCCGCGCCGCGATCGAGGCGAACGTGAAGCCCCGGATCGCCGTCGAAGCGATGATGCTCGCCCTCTGGCGGGGCTGACCCCCGTCCGGCCTGCGGTCCCGCCTGCCGGACCGGTCATCCACAGGCATCGACAGCCTCGATTGGCGTGCGGTACGGTCCGGAGGCCGCGGTGACGACGGCAGCACGCTCAGTGATGATCAGTCCGGGAGGAGTCCGCGGATGCCACGGGGGGAGATCGACGAGGCCTGGATCGAGGAGGCGGTGCGGCGCTACCGCCGGATCGAATCCCTCCAGGCCGAGTTCGACCAGGCGGTGTCCACGGTGGAGGTCACCGTGCGGTCGCCCGACGGCCTGGTCGAGGTCGTGGTGACGGCCGGCGGTCGGATCACCGACGTCCGATTCCTCGGTCCGCTGCACACCCGCAACCCCCGCGACGTGGCCGGCTCGGTGCAGGCGGCGGTCACCGCCGCCGCCGACGCGGCCGAGTGGGCCCGGGAGAAGCTGCACAACGAGACCTTCACCGCCTACCGACCGCTCGCGGGGGCCTGACATGGACGCCCTGCGCGCCCTCGCCGCGCGCCTCGACCAGGCCAGCGCCACGCTCAGCACGCTCTCCCACACGGTCACCGCCGCCGATCCGGCCCAGGCCGCCTTCGGCGTCGACGCGCCCGGGCGTCCGGGTGAGGTCGGCCGGGCGCTGCACCGACAGTGGATGACCGCCACCGAACACCGCGCCCGGGAGGCCCGCGCGGCCGCCGGTCGGCTCAGCGCCGCCGCCGCCGCGATCCGGGAGGCGGCCGACCGCTACACCGATGCCGACCGGGGCGCCCGGCGGCGGCTGGGCGGGGAGGCGTGATGGACGCCCTGGACCGACTGGCCGAGCCCGGCCTGGATCTGCTGCGCCGGGTCGACACCCTGCTCGCCGCCGGTGCCCCCGAGTCGCACCGGGTCTGGCCGCTGCTGCGCCGGATGCAGGTGCTGCCGGGCGACGCCGTCCGCACCTTCCTCGACCTGCACCCCGCGCCGCTGGCCGGTGCCGGGCACGCGGTGCGCCGGCTGGTCCGGGGCTACGACGACGTCTCGGCCACGCTGGCCGACCCGGTGCTCTGGTCCGGGCCGGCCGCCGAGGCCTACGCGCAGGCGCGCACGGCGCTGCTGCACCACCTCGACGAGGGCCCGGAGAGCCTGGTCGGCCGGCTGGAGTCGACCGCCGGCTACGCCGACGCGTTGGCCGACTGGGTGGAGGGCAGCCGGCTGACCCTGGCCCGGGCACTGGCCGACGTGCTCCGCTCCGCCGAGGCGGTGGCGGTGGTCGCCGCCACCTCGATGTCGGCCGGGTCGGTGGGCAGTTCGGGCCCGGCCGGGCCGGGGGTGGCCGAAGCGGCCGAGATCGCCGCTCGGGTGCTGGCGGTGCTCTGCGTCGCCTACGACGGGGCGGACACGCTGCTGCGGGAGTGGGCGCCGAGCCTCGCCGAGTCGACGTGGCGGCCCGCGGTGGTCGGCCGGTCCCGCTACGACGCCCCCACCCGCGTCGGCTGGTAGCGGCGCGGCGTTCGAGCCCCGGACAGTCCACGGCGCCGCGCTCGGGCGCCCGGTCGACCGGGCACCGGCTGCGACGCCGTGGACTTCCCCCTGCACCCCCCGCAGGTCTGCCTCCACTCAACGCCTCCGTCGGTCGTTTGTCGCCCATGCCGACCCGGATTCAGCCGTCCGGGCGAGGATCAATGGCACGACGGGCTGGCCGGTGGGTCGGTCAAGTCGACCGATGTGAATGGCTGCACGGTGTAGTCGTCCGGCGACGCCCGGACGGCCGGCGGCCGGGGATCCGTCGTAGGGTGGGGGCATGGGCATGCTCTGCGCGGTCAGCTTCAACCGGTACGGGCGCCTCTACTACCTCGACCCGGGCGAGCTGCGTCCGCAGGTCGGCGACAAGGTGCTGGTGCCCACGGACGACGGGCCCGAGGTGGCGGAGTGCGTCTGGGCCGCGCAGTGGGTCACCGAGGAGACCGACGGCTTCCCCAAGCTGGTCGGCCTGGCCGGCGAGGACGACCTGCACCGCGACGAGGCGCTGCGTCGGCGCAAGGCCGAGGCGAAGGTGGCTGCCAAGCGGCTGATCCGGGCGCACGGCCTGCCGATGAAGGTGGTGGCCGTCGACCACGTGCTCGGCGCCGACGACGGCGGTGAACGGAGCACGATCTACTTCACCGCTCCGCATCGGGTCGACTTCCGCTCGCTGGTCCGCGACCTCGGCGCGACCCTGCACTGCCGGGTCGAGCTGCGCCAGCTTTCCGCCCGCGATTCGGCGCGGGTGCAGGGCGGCATCGGCTCCTGCGGGCGGGATCTGTGCTGCGCCACCTTCCTCACCGACTTCGAGCCGGTGACCATCCGGATGGCCAAGGACCAGGACCTGCCGCTCAACCCGCTGCGCATCTCCGGCGCGTGTGGCCGGCTGATGTGCTGCCTGAAGTACGAGCACCCGCTCTACCAGCGCTTCCAGGAGTCGGCCGCGCCGATCGGGGCTCGGGTCTCCACGCCCGAGGGCGACGGCCGGGTGGTCGGGCACAGCGTCCCGCGCGACTCGGTCACCGTCCGGTTGGACGCCGACGGCTCCCGCTGCTCCTGCTCACGCGCCTCCGTCTGCGCCCCCCGCCAAGCCCACGACCAGCACTACACCCCCTGACCCCCCTCCCTCCCGCCACCCACCTCCACCTCGTTGATCATGAGGTTTGCGGCGAAGTCGATCGCGGTCAGTGCCGCGATCCTCATGATCAACCAGAGGTGCTGGGGTGGGGTGGGGCTGGTCAGGTGAGGGTGATGGGGGGTTCGGCCAGGCGGGGGGTCAGCGGGGATTTGGGGGTCAGCCACGAGGCCGTGGGGGACTGGTCGGGGTTGACCTGCCAGTCGCGGGCTACCCGGTCGACCGCGACCGGATAGATGGTCAGCGTGCCGTCGGTGTCGATCCGCATCCGCAGGAACGCCTTCGAGTCCTCGATGCCCTGACCGGCGAAGAGCTCGTTGACGTTCACCCCGAACGCGCCGGCGACCAGCAGGTACGCCGCCACCAGTTGGCTGGCGACCAACCCGCTCACCGGCCCGTAGAGCACCGCCGCGGCGACCACCGGCAGCGGCCACGGCCAGTCGTAGAAGGGCAGGTGCAGCCAGGCCCAGGTGCCGGCCGCGCCCAACCCGACCTGGGCCAGCCCGTGCCCGATGCCGAGGATCCAGTGTCGGGCGTGCCGCTTGCCGCCGGCGCTGGGCGGCTTGGCGAAGAACGCGGCGCCGAGCAGCGTCACCACCAGCATCAGCACCAACGGCACACTGAACAGCCGCTGCTCGGTGGTGCCGACCCGGTTCGCCGCGACCCCGGCCATCGCCAGCATCAGCAACGTGTGCAGGGTGCCGAGCAGGGTGGTGAAGCCCGGGTTGCGCAGCGGCAGCCGGGGGAAGATGCCCCAGCCGTACCGTCGGGAGCGGGCCGCGTCCGGGTAGCGGGCGACCAGGTCGTACGGGCGGGTGCGGCTGGACCGGCGGGCCAGGGTGTCCTTCGGCGGTACCTCGATCCGCTCCGGGAGCTTGTGCGTCGGGTAGAGGTAGGCGCCGCCGCTGCCACAGGTGACCAACTGCCGGTCCGGGCCGGCGTACCGGGCGTAGTGGTGCAGGTCGCCGGAGATCAGCAGCCGGACCTGCGCGCCGGTGGGCGAGATGATCGTACGGATGAAGTAGTCGATCGAGTCGTACGCCGTGGGGTGGTCGGCGGCCTTGACCCAGGTCGGCGCCGGCACCGCCAGGATCACCCGGCTCTGCGGGCCCAGCTTCTCGGCCACCGTGTCGAAGTAGGCAAGCTGCGGATCGTCCAGGTACGAGCCGGACTGGTCGTCCAGGCCGAGCAGCCACCAGTCGGCCGGCAGCTCGACGGCGAAGTAGGAGCGGGACTGGCCGGTGCCCCAGCCACCGAAGTGCCGGTCCCGGGAGCGGACGAAGAGCCGCAGGAAGGCGGTCAGCCCGTCGTACCAGTCGTGGTTGCCGGGCACCGCGAAGAGGGTGGGGCGCTCGGGCGGGCTGACCGGCAGCGCCGCCTGGTAGGGCCCCTTGCACCGGTCCTCGTACGCCTCGTAGGCCGCCGACGGATAGACCTGGTCGCCGCCCATCACCAGGGTCTGCGCGCGGGGCAGCCGGTGCCCGTCGACCTCCAGCTCGGGCTGGGCGAGCAGGTACGCCACCGAGTAGGTGGCGTTGAAGCCGTCGCCCAGGTCGGCCACGTAGTCCAGCCACAGCCCGCCGTCCGGGCCGACCTGCCGCTCGATCCGGGCGTCGAGGGAGTTCTGCAGCTCCCGCTTGTCCAGGTACGCCCCGAAGAGCATCGCCAGCAGGGTACGGATGCCGGTGCTGATCAGCAGGAACGGCGCGAGCCACGGCACCGGCCTGCGCGGGGTGAAGCCCAGCTCCAGCGGGTCGGTGGTCCGCGGCCGTCGGGCCGCCCGATCGCCGGCCGGCTCGCTGGCGCTGCCGACGCCCGGGGCGCCCGCCGATCTGCCGGCAGGCGGGTCCTCGGGACGCGGGGCCGGCTCGTCGGGGCGGGGGTGATCATCGGTCACCCGCCGCAGCGTAGTCCCGACCGGCCACGAACGCTGTCCGGCGAACGACGGAACGCACCCGATGTCCGGCTTGCCGCCCGGCCGCGCCCCGGGGGTATCCGGTTCGGCCCGTGCCGGGGTGTGCCGTACACTTGACGATCGTTGCCGCCTTAGCTCAGTCGGCTAGAGCGACGCACTCGTAATGCGTAGGTCGACGGTTCGATTCCGTCAGGCGGCTCGGTACAGAAGCCCAGGTCAAAATGGCCTGGGCTTCGCCGTTTCCCGAGGTCGAACGCGCTCCTCGCCGGCCGATATGGGTTGACCTGTTCGCCGGGCCCGCACGAGGCTGACGGGATGGGGACTGTCATCCGAAACTTCGCGTTCGACTGCGCCGACCCGTACGAACTGGCGCACTTCTGGGCCAAGGTCTTCGACTGCCCGGTCGACCCCCAGCTCGAGCCGGACGACGAGGAGGTGGCCATCGAGCCGCCTGGCGGCACGAGGCTCTACTTCCAGCGGGTACCGGAGCCGAAGACCGTCAAGAACCGTACGCACATCTGCCTACAGCCGGAGGTGCTCCGCGATCAGGAGGTCGAGCGTATCGGCGCCCTCGGCGCCACCATCGTCGCCGATCACCGTGATCCGGACGGCAGCGGCTGGGTCGTGATGGCCGACCCGGAGGGCAACGAGTTCTGCGTGCTACGCAGCGACGCCGAGCGCCAGACAACCGCATAGGGCATCCGCGCTGCCCGCCGCATATCAAGGGCAGTTGATACCTTCCGCGCGATGGAGAAGCGCCACCCGGCAGCGGCCCTGTTCCTCGCGGCCCTTCTCACCGCCTGCTCCGGCACTGCCTCGCATGAAGAGCAGCTGGATTACCTGCGCGAGATGGCTCAGCATGGGGCCGAACTGCATGCGGTGAAGAAGAGCCAAGGATCCGCCGGCGATCGGGAAGAGTGCGCTGGCGCCTACGAACAGATCTACGATGGACCGTCCGGCCACGCCGCGCCCCAGGTCGAGGACTACGCCAAGAGGGTCGAGTTGCTGAAGAGCGGCGAGCGGCTGTTTATCGAGAGCTGCGTGAACGGCACGCCGTCGCCGGTATCCGCGCAGAGTGAGCCGCCAGCCTCTCCGCCCGCGAAGCGTGAAGCTGTGAGTGATCAGTCCTTGTCTTTGAGGTGACCATTGGCGCGGCGCCGGTCTGCGTCCTGAGTTCCGTGGCGAACGGCCATACGGATCACGATGTACAGGACGACCAGACCGACGATCCATGGGGCCACGCCGGAGAGCAGGTCCATGAGGGGTGAGCCCGGCGACGACATGGCCGCGAGTGGAAGTTCCATGATCATGTCTGGCACGGTAGGCGCCGTGCGGTGTGCCAGCCACCCCCTTCACGGGTGAGCCGTGCAGCCATCCGGATAGCCGAACCCACCGGCACAACCAGATCTCACCCTGACGCCAACAGTCGGGTGACCACGCATGCGGCCTGCCGAGCGCTCAGGGCGTGTTGGGGCTGTTGGTGAGCGTGCCGGCGCGGAGTTGCACCTGGTCGGTCTGCCACTCCTGGCGAGACCCGGGTGGCGGCAGCTCGACTCCGGCGATGCCGGCGGGGGACGAGAACTCCCGACGAAGCTGGTCGATCATCTGCTCGGCCTGCTGTCGCATCGCCGGGGAGTTGTCGGGGCCGTCGAGGCTCAGCCCCAGCACGGCGGCGCCGTCGTCAGTGATCGTGATCATTGCCCACGGGTGTTGCCGGCTGCGCAGGTAGAGCGTGAACGCGTCGCGGCCGCTCCAGCGGAGATCGGCCAGGGCTGCCGCGTCGGCCTCGGTCGGCGGGCCGGCGACGTAGGTGCGGGTGAAGGCGGACAGCCGTTCGTCACCTGGGTCGTCGGTGTCGACGTAGCGGTCGATGAACACCTGCAACACCTCGGGGGTGGGTTGCGCCACCCAGACGTAGACGTCCCAGCAGAGCGACACCAGCTCAGAGTAGGTGGGAACCAGGCGGTGCACGAGTGGCCCTCGACGTCAGGCACATGGCCCGGCGTCGCGCGTCGGCAACTTGTCGGTGGGACCGGCCACGATGTGCCGATGGAGCCAAGGACGATCGTTCAGGAGCTGTGGGATCGCATGCAGGCCCGCGACTGGGGCCGGCTCGGCGAGTTGCTGGCCGACGACCTGGTGGTGGAGTGGCCGGTCAGCGGCGAACGCATCGTGGGCCCGGCGAGCTACGTGGCCGTCAACGCCGAATATCCGGAGGGATGGTCGATCGACGTCCTGCGGATCGTGGCGGAGGGCGAGGTCGTGGTCTCCGAGGTCGAGGTCCCGCACGAGACCATGGGGGTCTTCCGGGTGGCGTCGTTCTGGACGGTGCGCGACGGGAAGGTCGTGGCTGGTCGGGAGTACTGGACGAGTCTCGGGGCGGACCCTTCGCCACAGTGGCGTGCCGCCTACGTGCAGCGGGTGTGATCACGCGCCATTGACCAGGCGGGACGGCCGATGGGCCGTCAGTGCCGCGTGCGGGGCGCGCCGCAGTGGCGTTGCAGCCAGGTGACGACGAGTTCGTCGAAGCCGGGCGCCCGTACGCCGGGTGTGTAGTGGCCGTTGCTCACCTGGGCTTGTCCCTCGCCCGCGTAGATCCGGATGTTGTGGTCGGCGTGCGGGAAGACCACGATGTCGTGCTGCGCGGCGCGCAGGGTCCCGGCTATGACCCGCACACTCTCCCGCACCGGGACCAGCAGGTCGTCGGCGCCGAAGATCGCCAGCAGCGGGCAGCGCAGGGCGCCGAGCGCCGGCGCCGGGTCGTAGTCCGCGATCCCGGCGAGGAAGGCGATCGATCGGGGTGTCGTCCCGGCGAGCAGCGGATACCAGGCGGCGGCGTGCCAGCGTGCCTGCTCGGCGTGCACCCGGGCTGGATCTTCGCCCGCCCGGACCCGCCCGACCTGGTCGTGCAGCAGCGCCACCGCCTGCCGCACATCGGCCTCGGTAAAGCCCTCGGCCGGGAGTTGATGACGCAGCCGGTGCTCCTCCTGGGCGAGCACGTTCACCCCGGGACCGGAGACGCTCACCACCGCCGCCACCGTGTCGTCCACCGACGCCGCGAGTTGGGCCACCCAGCCGCCCTGGCTGCCGCCGACCAGCGCGACCCCGTCCGGCAGCACGTCCTCGCGTTCACGCAGGGCCCGCACCGCGGCTGTCGTCTCCGTGGCCCGGTCGGCGATGGTCTGCCCCGTCCAGTCACCGGTCGAGGCTCCGGAACCCGGCTTGTCGTACGCGAAGCTGGCGAAGCCGGCGGCGGCGAGCCGTGTTGGCCAGGCGCCCTGGTCCCGTCCGCCCGGACCGGAGCCTTCCACGAACACCACCGCCGGATACGGGCCCGGCCACGGTGGTCGGACGTAGTCGCCGACCAGCCTGGTCCCGTTGTTGTCAAAGGACAGCTCCGTGGTCACCGGCGTGAAGAGCACACCGCCAACATAGTCACGCCCGTCGTTGCGGGCCGTGCGCACGCCCTTCAGCGGGCCAACGCCGGTGGTGGGCGGACGCCGCCGGGGCGCCCGCCCTACGCGCGCGGCCGAGGGTGTCAGGCGGTCGAGTTTCCGGTGCTCATGGCCGCCACGAAGATGAGGATGAACCCCAGTACGCCGAGAATGGTGAAGATGTAGCTCAGCACCAGCCCCGCGGTGGCGAGCCCCCCGCCCTGTTCGCCGGTCCGTCGGATCTGCTTCTTCGCGATGTGGCCGAGCACGATGCCGGCGGGCGAGAACACGAACGCGAAGACCAGCGACAGAATTGCCATCACGTTGGTGCCGGCGACCTGCGGGGCGTTCGTCGGCCGCTCGTGTTCTGTGTACGACGGTTGACTCATCGGTCCCTCCCTGGATGTCTGCTGGGAGTTCCCTGATGTCCAGCCGACGTCAAGGACAAACATGGATCTCGATGTCGCCGTCGGTCATCCGGCAGCCGCTTCGGGCAGATCGCGCAGGCGGCGGGCCGGCGAGAAGATCACCCAGAGCACGCCGGCCAGCGCGCCCACCGTCGCGATCCAGAGCGCCTCGCGGATGCCGAGGGCGGCACCGAGGGCACCGCCGATCAGGGCTCCGATCGGCCGGATCCCGTAGTTGATGGTGCGCCGCACACCGGTCGCCCGGGCCAGGAGCGACTCGGGGGTGAGCGCGGTCTGCACCGAGCCGGTCACGATGTCGAGCATCATCACGCCCACCGCGCAGAGGAGCTCGGCGGTGAAGAGCATCCCGAGCACCAGCGGCGTCGGGCCGCCGGCGAGCGGGACGAGCACCAGCGGGGCCGGGAAGAGCACGAAGCCGGCCACCATGGTCGGTCCGATGCCGAACCGGCGCGTCAGCCGGCCGGTGACCGCGGCGCCGAAGAGGCCGCCCACCGCGCCCGCGCCGAGCACCATGCCGAGCAGGCCGGGCGAGAGGTGCAGCTCGCGGGTGGCGTAGAGGACGAAGAGCGCGGCGAACATGAAGTTGAACAGGTTGACCGTGGTGGTGCCGAGCACGATCGCCCGCATCATCGGCGTCCGGGCGATGAACCGGAGGCCTTCGGCGATGCCCAGGCCGGCGCCGCGGGCGGGCGCCGGCTCCGTCGGCCGGATCCGCCCCAGGAAGTACGCGGACCAGACGTACGACAACGCGTCGGCGACCAGGGCGATCGGTGCGGAGAGCAGCTGCACCAGGAGACCGCCGATGCTCGGCCCGGCCACCAGGGACATCGCCCGGCTGCCGTTGATCAGGGTGTTGGCCTCGACGTAGTCCCGGCGCTGCACCACGGAGACGAAGAGCGGTCCGCGGGCGACCTCGAAGAGCACCGCGAGCGTGCCCATCGCGAAGGCCACGCCGTAGAGCTGGGGCAGGGTGAGCAGGTCCAACAGGTAGGCCGCGGGGATCGTGGCCAGCAGCAACGCCCGGCCGACGTCACTGACGACCATGACGCGTCGCTTGTGCGGGAACCGGTCCACCCAGGCTCCGGCGAGCAGCGAGAAGAACAGGTTCGGCGCCAGCAGCGCGGCGGTCAGGTAACCCATCTGCGCCGGCCCCGCGTCGGTGATGAGCACGGCCAGCAGCGGCAGGGCGAGGGTGGAGATCTCGTCGCCGAAGTAGGACACGGTCTGCGCCGACCAGTACCGGCGGAACGTCCGTTCGCGCAGCATCCGGGGCAGCCGGCCGCGCAGGCCCGGGCCACCGGACTCGCCCTCCCCGCCCGCCGGGGTCGAGCCGGCACCGGGAAGGGTGGTCCCGCCCGTTGACGCGGCATCGGCCGGAGTGATGACGGTGGCGGCGAGCGGCGTGCCGGGCAGCTCACCGCTCATCGGGCTTCACCCGACTCGGTCGCCGCGTCGTCCGAGACGGCGGGGGTGTCGCCGAACGACGGAGGCGAGAGCACCGCGAGCTGGATCATGCTGACCCGGCGCCAGCCGGCGGGCCGCTGGGACGGGTCGGTGACCCGGTCGTCGTAGGTGGCGAACAGGGCGCCCACTCGCTCCTTCAGCTCGGCCAGCTCGTCGGCGGTCAGGTAGAGCGACTGGTCGCTGAAGCCGGTGACCGCGCGCCAGGATGTCGGTTCGTCGGCTCGCCGGGCCAGGAACTCCTCGGCCTGTCGGGTGTAGAGGGCGAGCTGAGCGGCGTTCAGTTCGTCGGTGGCCGCCCGCATCTGCGCGTCGTCCGAGTCGTCGTCCCAGGAGGTGCTGCGCGCGGTCGCCCGCCACGGCCGCTCCCTGGCGTCGGCGCCGGGGGCCCGCTCGGCGAGTCCGTACTTGGCGAGCTGGCGCAGGTGGAACGAGCAGCTCGCGACGCTCTCGCCGAGCTGTTCGGCGGCCCGGGTGGCGGTCATCGGGCCCTGCTGGCGGAGCAGCCCGATGAGGGTCATCCGCAGTGGGTGCGCGTAGCCGCGCAGCGCCTTCGGATCGGTCAGCTTCATTCGGGGCAGCGTCATATTCTAAAGCTAGCTTTAGAAAGATAGCTTTAGCAAGCGCCCGAGCGCTTTCGTCCGAGCGACGGCGGGCGGTCAGGCGTAGATGCTCTTGATGTACTCCGGGCCGTAGTGGCTTTCCAGCTCGGCCAGGCTCTCCGCCGGGGCCTCCACCTCCTTGATCAGGCGGGCCCGCGACGGCAGTACGTCCGGCTGCCAGGTCTCCGGCTGCCAGAGCTGGGAACGGAGGAACGCCTTGGCGCAGTGGTAGAAGATATGCTCGATCTCCACCACGATCGCCAGGATCGGGCGGTGGCCCTTGACGACCATGTCGTCGAACCAGGGCGCGTCGCGGACCAGTCGGGCCCGTCCGTTGATCCGCAGCGTGTCGGTGCGCCCGGGGATCAGGAAGATCAACCCGACGTGCGGGTTCTCCAGGATGTTGCGGTAGCCGTCCGCCCGCCGGTTGCCCGGTCGCTCCGGCACGGCGATGGTCCGATCGTCCAGCGCCAGGGCGAACCCGGCGGGGTCCCCCTTCGGCGACACGTCGCAGCTGCCGTCCGCGCCCGCGGTTGCCACCAGCAGGAACGGCGACGCGGCGAGCCAATCCAGGTCCCGCTGGTGTAGCCGGGTGCGTTCCTTGGCAACCGCCCGCGCGTGCGGCGGGCCCAACAGCTCGCGCAGTTCCTCGTGCGAAGTGATCTCCACCGTCACGTGATCCTCCCCGGGGCGTTGACCGTGGTGGCGGGACCACCGTGCGGTGGGCCCGTCCGCCAGCCTAGGAGAGCGTGACCAGGGTGAGGTTTGCCCCTCGGAGGCGGGGGTACCGCCTCACCCGACGCGCCGCGGACCCGACCAGTGGAGGCCGGAGATGGAGAGCCGACTCAAGGTGCTTGGCCATCCCGTCCACCCGATGCTGGTGATGTTCCCGGTCGCCCTGCTGGCCACCGCGGTCCTCTTCGACGTGATCGACACCGTCGGCGGCCCCGACGTCCTCGGCGAGGTCGCGTACTGGAACATCGCGGTCGGCCTGGTCGGCGGCCTGCTCGCCGCAGTGGCCGGCACGTTCGACCTGCTGGCCATTCCGACCGGCACCCGCGCCAAGCGGGTGGCGCTCACCCACGCCGCCGCGAACCTGGCGGTGATCCTGCTCTTCGCCGCGGTCTGGGCGGTCCGGCTCAACGCCGACTCGCAGGCCGCCGGCGGCGCGCTCATCGCCATCGAGGTCGTCGCCCTGGCGATCCTCGGCGTCAGCGCCTGGCTCGGCGGTGAGCTGGTCGACCGGCTCGGGGTGGGCGTCGACGCCGAGGCCGGCCTGGACGCGCCCAGCTCGTTGCGGCCCACCGCGGCCACTCAGCGGATCGGAGAGATGCCATGAGCGAGCGTAGTGAGCCAATCATCGGGCACCAGGCCGCTCGGTCTCATGCGGTGGCCGACCGAACGGAGGCGTCGGCATGAGCGAACAGGGTGGCGGCGGATTCGGCCGGGGCTGGCGGAGTCGGCAGCAGGGCTGGGACCCGATGGGTGAGCTTCAGTCGCTCCGCACAGAGTTGCGTCGCCTGGTCGGCGCCCGGTCCGGCCCGCCCGAGGTGGAGCTGACCGAGACCGCCGAGGGCTGGGAGGTCATCGTCCGGCTGCCCGGGGTGGCGCCGGAGGAGGTGGCGGTCGAGTTGGACGACCGGGAGCTCTGCGTGCGGGCCCGCTCCGAGGCGGAGGTCAACGCCGACCAGGGCATTCCCGGTGGCTTCGAGACCCGAGGCTTCGAATATCGGGTCGACCTGCCGTCGCGGGTGGACCCGAACGCCATCGACGCGGTGATGGACCACGGTCTGCTCCGCGTCCGGCTGCCGCGTGCCGCCCGGCCCAGCACGCGCACCATCACGGTCGGTCGCACCGGCCCCCGCACCGCAGGCAGCGGTACGCCGATGCCGGCCGATCCCGCCGCGGACCGGGAACTGCACCACCCGGACACCGCCGCCGGCGAGATCGACCGGCCGTAGCGGGAGTGGTCGCGCCGTCCCTGCTCGGCCCGGTCGCCGAGCCCGTGCCCGACGTGGCGCGGATCGCCGTGCTGCGCGCCAACGCGCTCGGCGACTTCATCTTCGTGCTGCCGACACTGGACGCGCTGCGCGCCGCGTACCCCGAGGCGGAGATCGTGCTGATCGCCGCGCCCTGGCACGCGAAGCTCTGGCGCGACCGGCCCGGCCCGGTCGACCGGGTGCTGGTCGTGCCGGCGGCCGACGGCATTCGCCGGCCCGAGCCGGACGAGCCACCCGCCGCGATGGCGGACTTCCTGGCCGCGGCCCGCGCCGAACGTTTCGACCTGGCGTTGCAGGTGCACGGCGGTGGCGCGAACTCCAACCCGCTGATCGCGGCGTTCGGCGCCCGGGTCACCGCCGGTTTGCGCGCCGAGTCCGCGCCCCCGCTGGACCGGTGGACCCGGTACGTCTACTACCAGCACGAGGTGATCCGCTACCTGGAGGTGGCCGCGCTGGTCGGTGCTCCGGCCACCACCATCGTGCCCACGCTGGCCGTCACCGCCGCCGACCGGGCCGAGGCTGCCGAGGTGCTCGGTCCCGTGCGGCAGCCGCGGGTGGCACTGCACCCGGGCGCGACCGACACCCGCCGGCGCTGGCCCGCGGAGCGGTTCGCCGAGGTCGCCCGCGAGCTGGTCGGCGACGGGTACGAGGTGCTGGTCACCGGCACGCCGACCGAGCAGGAGGTGGTGGACCGGGTGGTCGCGGCGGCCGGGGTGCCGCTCCGCCCGCAGGTCGGCACGCTCAGCCTGGGCGGGCTGGCCGGTTGCTTCGCCGACTGCGCGCTGGTGGTCTCCAATGACACCGGCCCGCTGCACCTGGCCGCGGCGGTCGGCGCCCGGACCGTGGGCGTCTACTGGGTCGGCAACCTGATCAACAGTGGCAACCCGCTACGCGGCCGGCACCGCCCGATCACGTCGTGGACGGTGCACTGCCCGGTCTGCGGGGTGGACTGCACCCCCGGCATCTACCCGCACCGGTCGGGCGACGGCGAGTGCCCGCACCGGGACTCGTTCGTCACCGACGTGCCGGTGGTCGAGGTGCTGGAAGCCGCCCGGGAGTTGCTGCGCCCGGAGCCCGGCGCGCCCTGAGCCGGGCGCGCCCTGAGCCGGGCTCACGCTGGCTGCGGGGCGTCCTCGTCGGCGAGCACGACCTCCCACGCCTCCACGTCCCGCTCGGTGACGGTGGTCGGCGACTCCAGGTGGTACGCCCCGCTGGGCAGCACGCCCGCGCCGCCGTGCCGGGCCAGCACCGCGAGCTGGGCGGCCACGTCCTCGCCCTGGTGCCGCTCCTGCACCCGCCGCCAGAACTCGAAGCCGCCCGAGTCGACCAGCTTCGCCCGGTCGTAGAGCACGCACCCGCCGACCCAGGAGACCTTGTACGCCCGCCAGGCGCCGGGTGGCAGGGCCAGCTTCCCGGTGACGTGCAGCAGGTTCGCCGCCGAGTGGATCCGCGCCCGGTTCCACTCCGGGGTGCCCGGGCGGATCCGCTCCGGCACGGGCGGGTCGATCCACTCCTCGTAGTGCCCGTGGGTTTCCGGCCGGACGTCGTCGCGGTAGGAGAGACCGTGCACGGCGTTGCCCACGAACCCGCAGCCGAGTTCGGTCAGGGCGGTCACCAGCCGGTGCAGCGTCCCGGGTTCCAGCCAGACGTCGTCGTCCACGAAGAGCACGTAACGGGCGGTCGAGGCGGCCAGCAGATAGGCCCGGTGCTCGGCCAGCCCGCGTCGGGGCAACCGACGGGTGAGCAGCACCGGGTGACCCCGGTGTCGCAACGCGCGGGCCATCGTGGCGGCGGCCGGGTGGGCGAACGCCGGTTCCCCGTCGGACTGGTCGCTGACCACCACGCCGAACCCGGGCACCCCGTCCTGCGCGGCCAGCCCGGCGAGGGTGACCGCCAGCTCGGCGGGGCGGTTCCGGGTCGGGATCAGCACGTCGACCAGCCGGTCGGCGCGGAACTGTTCCGGACTGCCCGGGTCGAGCGGCCGGTTCACGACGGCTTGCTGGTCAACGACGAGTCCGGTTCCCGCTCCTGGCTGTGCGCGCGGATCCGCTCGATGATCTGCGAGGTGGAGCGGTCCGGCACGTAGCCGAGGGTGCGGACCTGGCCGCCCAGCCGGCGGACCAGCGGAGCCTCCGGCACCATCTCCGGAGGGTAGTCGCCGCCCTTGACGTAGACGTCCGGGCGGACGGTCTCGATCAGCGTGGCCGGCGAGTCCTCCTCGAAGACCACCACGTGGTCCACGCAGGAGAGCGCCGCGAGCAGCGCCGCCCGGTCCTCGACCGGGTTCACCGGGCGGTCCGGCCCCTTCAACCGGCGGACGCTGCCGTCGGCGTTCACCGCCACCACCAGCAGGTCGCCGAGCGTACGGGCCTGTTCCAGGTAACGCACGTGCCCGCGGTGCAGCACGTCGAAGCAGCCGTTGGTGAAGACCACCCGCCGGCCGGAGCGCCGGTGCTCGTCGACGATCGTGGCGAGTTCCTCCGACCCGACCACCGCCGGGCTCCCGGCGTCCTCGTTCGGGATCTCCAGCGCGGCGAGCAGGTCCTGTCGACGGCAGACACAGGTGCCGGTGTCCGAGACGGTGATGGTCGCGGCCAGCTGGGCGAGCTGGGCGGCCGTCGGCAGCGGCGCGTCCGCGGCCAGCGCCAACGTCATCGCCGCCAGGTAGGCGTCCCCGGCCCCGACCGCGTGGCTGGCCGGCACGGGGGTGCTGTGGCTACGTCGCGGCTCGCCGTCGGCCCCGCCGACCACCGCGCCCTCGGTGTCCAGGGTCACCGCCACCACGTCCGCGCCGGTGTGCGCGCGCAGCTCGGCCAGGCGCGACTCGGCCAGCACGGCCCGGTTGACGCCCTCACCGGCGGTCGCGTTCACCGTGACGCCGGTGCCGGTCACGCTCAGTCCGTCACCGGTCATCGCCACCCGGCCCTCGCCGGGTGTCGGCTCGCCGGTGGGCCCGATCCGGTCGGCGCGCGCCGCGCCACCGATCGGATCCGCGCCGACCACGCCGTCGAGGCTGCCGGCCCGGGTGACCGCCGGGTCGTCGGGGCCCGCCGACGAGTCGTGCTCGCGGAACGCCCGGGCGCCGGGTGCGGCTCCGACGGTCAGCTCCGAGGGGCCGTCGGCCGGGTCGTGCTCCGGGTGATCGAGGTGCAACTGACCGCCGGCGGTACGCGGGGCGGAGCCGCCCGCGCGGGCCAGCAGCCGGGTCGCCTCGGCGAAGCTCGGGGTCACCACGGTCGGGGCGAGGCCGCGCCAGTCGGCGAGGTCGTGCGCGTCCAGCGCCACCGTGGCGTAGCGCTCCCGGTGGGCGACCAGCCAGGCGCGCACCGGCGCGGGCAGGGCGCCGAGGCCGTAGTCGCAGACGACCAGGGTGGGCGGCTCCCCGCCGGCGGCGGCGCGCAGCTCCTCGGTGGCGCAGTCGAGGGCGGTGAGCAGTCGGGCGACCCCGTCCGCGTCGAGCGCGTCGTCGGGCTCGCCGGAGTCCTCCCGGAGCAGGATCTGGTTCCCGGCCAGCATCCGTCGCTTCACCGGCGTGGGTCGGCCGGGCTGGTTGACCGTGCGGTCCCAGACTCCGGCCCGGTCCAGGCAGTCGTGGACCTCGTCGCCGGCGACGTCGGCGCCGACCGGGGCGACCAGCACCGCCAGCCCACCGAGCGCGGCCACGTTCACCGCGGTGTTCGCCGCCCCGCCGGCCGCGGAGATCCGCCGGCGGAGGGTGAGCACCGGGGCGGGCGCCTCCCGGCAGAGCCGTTCGGACTCCGCGAACCGCCACTCGTCGAGCATGGCGTCGCCGATGACCAGGACCGGCCGTCCCCGCCAGCTGTCCACGACCGTGGCGAGCCGGCGCTGTTCCGCTGCTGCTCCTGCCATGCCCTGCCGGATCCCCCGGGCCTGGTGGGTCAAACCTGGGCCGCCCGTCGACCCCGGTCGATCCCGCCGTGGACCGGCGGGTGGTGGTGGGCGTCACCGCTTGTCTGGTTTCGCCCGGTGCCGCCCGGGAAGGAATTCGGACATACCCCGGGAGAGAGGAGCAGCAAGATGGCAGCGACGACCCTGAGCGGCAAGCGGATCGCCTTCCTCGCCGCCGACGGCGTGGAGGAGGTCGAGTACGTCCAGCCGCGCGAGGCGGTGGAGAAGGCCGGCGCCTCGGTGGAGCTGATCTCGCTGAAGCCCGGCTCGATCCGGTCCTTCAACCATCTCGACCCGGCCAAGCCGTACGACGTGGATGTGACGGTGGCCGACGCGGACGCCGGTGGCTACGACGCCCTGGTGCTGCCCGGCGGGGTGGCGAACCCCGACTTCCTGCGCGGCGATCCGGACGCGGTCCGATTCGTCCGGGCGTTCTTCGACGCGGGAAAGCCGGTCGGTGTGATCTGCCACGGGCCGTGGACGCTGATCGAGGCCGACGTGGTGCGAGGTCGGCGGATCACCTCCTGGCCCACCCTGCGCACCGACCTCGTCAACGCCGGCGCGACCTGGGTGGACGAGGAGTGCGTCACCGACGGCAACCTGACCAGCAGCCGCAAACCCGACGACCTGCCCGCCTTCTGCCAGAAGATCACCGAAACCTTCGCCGCCTGACCCTGGATCCCCCGGTCGATCATGGAGTTGGCCGCTCGACACGGCGGCGCGCCGCCAACTCCATGATCGGCCCCGCTCGGGGTGGGAGGGTTTTTCCCGGTCTCGGCGCATGTTCCGCGCGGGTCGGGAAAGAAGGCGAGATGACCACCGAAGCCTCCGCCGCGCCGGTGCTGAATCGCCAGCAGATCCGGCTGCTCATGATCGGCCTGATGACCGGCATGCTGCTGGCCGCCCTCGACCAGACCATCGTCGGTACCGCCCTGCCGACCATCGTCGGCGAGCTGGGTGGGATCAACCACTACTCGTGGGTGGTGACCGCCTACCTGCTCGCGTCGACCGCGTCGACCCCGCTGTACGGCAAGATGGCCGACCTGTACGGGCGCCGACCGGTCTTCCTCTTCTCGATCGGCGCGTTCCTGGTCGGTTCGTTGCTGGCCGGGCTGTCGCAGAACATGACCCAGCTGATCCTCACCCGGGGCATCCAGGGTCTGGGCGCCGGTGGTCTGATGACGCTCGCGTTCACCATCATCTCGGACGTGGTCTCACCCCGGGAACGGGGCCGCTACCAGGGCCTGTTCGGCGCGGTCTTCGGCATCTCGTCGGTGGCCGGTCCGCTGGTCGGCGGGTACTTCGCGGAGACCAACTGGCGGTGGATCTTCTACATCAACGTGCCGTTGGCCATCCTGGCCATCGTGGTCTGCTACCACGTGATGCGGCTGATCCCGTTCGAGCGCCGCGACCACGCCGTCGACTGGGTCGGCGCAGGGCTGCTGGTCGCCGGGGTGAGCTCCCTGCTGCTGGCGCTGAGCTGGGGCGGCAACGAGTACGCCTGGGGCTCCGGCGTGATCATCGGGCTCTTCGCCGCCGGTGCGGTGCTCGGCGTGCTCTTCCTGCTCCAGGAGTCGCGGGTCGCCGAGCCGATCCTGCCGCTGCGGCTGTTCCGCAGCCGTACCTTCGCACTGGCCAACAGCGGTGGCTTCGTGCTCGGTCTGGTGATGTTCGGGTCGATCATCTTCATCCCGCTCTACCTCCAGATCGTCAAGGGGGCCTCGCCGACCAAGAGCGGTCTGCTGATGCTGCCGATGATGGCCGGCATCATCTTCACCTCGATCCTCACCGGTCGGGCGATGAGCCGGATCGGGCGGTACAAGTGGTTCCCGGTGGCCGGTTCGGTGGTGCTGCTCGCCGGCATGCTGCTCTTCACCCGGTTGCACGTGGACACGTCGCTCTGGGAGGCGTTCGCCTACATGGTGGTGATCGGCGTCGGGCTGGGCCTCTGCATGCAGTCGCTGATCCTCGCGGTGCAGAACGCCGTCGCCGTACGTGACCTGGGTGCCGGCACCTCCTCGGCGACCTTCTTCCGGTCACTGGGTGGCTCGTTCGGGGTGGCGATCCTCGGCACCGTGCTCTCCTCGCGGCTCAACGGCGCGCTGGCCGACCGGCTGCCCGGCGCGATCGCCCAGCTGCCGCCGGACCAGCAGGCCGCGGTACGGGCGAGTGGCGGCGCGAACATCTCGATCAACGACCCGGCGACCATCATGGCGCTGCCCGGGCCGGTCCGGGCAGCGATCCAGAGCTCCTTCGTCGAGGGGTTGCACCTGGTCTTCCTGACCGCGGGGCTGATCGCCATCCTGGCCGTGCTGGTCACCCTCGCCATGCCGAACGCTCAGCTGCGCGGCACCGGCCCGGAGGGCGCCACCGGCGGCGCCGACCCGCTCGGCGGCAAGGCCCCCGCCCCCGGTGGCAAGCCGCTCACCAAGGAGTCGAAGGACGAGGCCATCGCCGACATGGAGGCCAAGTCCCAAACCATGATCTGACCCGGGTGTCGGCCCAGGCTGTGTCGGCCTGGTGATCAAGAGCTTTGCGTCAGGATCCGGTACCGGCCTGACGCAAAGCTCTTGATCACCGGGAGGTCGGGTGGAGCGGGCACCCGGGGGTTACTTGAGGATGAGGCGGTTGGTCTGTTCGAAGACGTCCAGGTCGGCGAGGGTCTCGTGGACGGAGGCCGACAGCGGGGCCGGGAACTGCTCGCGGTGGAAGAAGGCCGCGTCGGTGGTCTCGTCGGTCACCCGGGCCAGCGTGCCGTCCCACTCCTCGACCCGGAACGCGGTGGTGAAGATCTGGTAGGTGTGGCCGTACATGTTGGTGTGGGTGCGGTCCGGGCCGGTGTAGAGGGCGAACGCGCACACCCGCAGCGCCCGCAGGCCGGTCTCCTCGCGGACCTCGCGTACGGCGCAGTCGGCGATCGACTCACCCAGCTCCATCGCGCCGGCCGGCATCGCCCACTGGCCGTTGTCCGAGCGCCGGATCAGCAGCACCCGACCGGCGTTGTCCCGCACCACCGCCCGGGCCCCGACGAACATCAGCGTCCGGTCTCCGGCGAGCGCGCGCAGCTGCCCCACGTACGAGTCGGCCCAGGAGATGCTCACCCGGACAATTTACGAGCCGCGGCCGGGACCGGGCGGATTTCCGGGGTTCCCAACATGTGACCGGCGACACTAGCTTGTGACCCATGCGTAGCACGATGATGGACGCCCCCCTCCAGGTCGCCCGGATCCTCGAACACGGCGCCACCGTGCACGGCACCGCCGAGGTGGTCACGTGGACCGGCGCCGAACCCCGCCGGATGACGTACGCCGAAGTCGGCCGGGACGCCGCCCGGCTCGCCCACGGATTGCGCGCCGAGTGCGGCGTGACCGGCGACGAGCGGGTCGCCACCTTCATGTGGAACAACAACGAGCATCTGGTCGCCTACTTCGCGGTGCCGAGCATGGGCGCCGTGCTGCACACCCTCAACCTGCGGCTCTTTCCCGACCAGGTCGCCTACATCGCCAACCACGCCGAGGACCGGGTGGTGCTGGTCGACACCACGCTGATCCCGCTGCTGGCCCGGGTGATCGGCCAGATGACCACGGTGCGTCACGTGGTCGTGGTCGGCGGCGGCGACCCGGCCACGCTGGTCGAGGCGGCCGGCGACCGGATCACCGTGCACCACTGGGACGCGCTGCTCGCCGACCGCCCCGAAACCTACGACTGGCCCGAGGTGGACGAGCGCGACGCCGCCGCGCTCTGCTACACCTCCGGGACCACGGGCAACCCGAAGGGCGTTGCCTACTCGCACCGGTCGATCTACCTGCACTCGCTGCAGGTCTGCATGCCGGAGGGCTTCGGCCTCGGGCCGACCGACCGGGAGCTGGCCATCGTGCCGATGTTCCACGCGATGTCCTGGGGGCTGCCGTTCGCGGCCTTCCTCTCCGGCGCTTCGCTGATCATGCCGGACCGGTTCCTCCAGGCCGCGCCGATCGCCGAGATGATCGCCGCGGAGCGGCCCACCCTGGCCGGCGCGGTGCCGACCATCTGGACCGATCTGCTGGCCTACCTGGACAGCCACGAGGTGGACACCTCGTCGCTCAAGGAGGTCATCGTCGGCGGCTCCGCCTGCCCGCCGTCGCTGATGCACGCGTTCGCCGAGCGGCACGACATCCAGGTCATCCACGCCTGGGGGATGACGGAGATGTCCCCGCTCGGCTCGGTCTCCCGGCCGCCGGCCGGCGCGACCGGTGACGAGGCCTGGCGCTACCGCTACACCCAGGGCCGGGTGCCGGCCGGGGTCGAGGCGCGGATCGTCGGGCCGTCGGCGGAGCCGCTGCCCGCCGACGGCGTGTCCGTGGGGGAGCTGGAGGTCCGCGGCCCGTGGGTGACCGCGCGGTACGTCGGCGACGAGACGCCCGAGGAGGAGAAGTTCCGCGACGGCTGGCTGCGTACCGGCGACGTGGGCACCCTCTCGGCGGACGGCTACATCACGCTGACCGACCGGGCGAAGGATGTGATCAAGTCCGGCGGTGAGTGGATCTCCTCGGTGGAGCTGGAGAACGCGCTGATGGCGCACCCGGCCGTGCTGGAAGCCTGCGTGGTGGGGGTGCCGGACGAGCGGTGGGACGAGCGGCCGCTGGCCACCGTGGTGGTCCGCGAGGGTGCGACGGTCAGCGCCGAGGAGCTACGGGACTTCCTCTCCGCCTCGGTGGCCCGCTGGCAGCTGCCCGAGCGCTGGGCCTTCATCGACGCGGTGCCGAAGACCAGCGTCGGCAAGTTCGACAAGAAGGTCGTCCGTTCGCGGTACGCCGAGGGGGAACTGACCGTCCGGGAGCTGACCGCGCCGTAACGTTTTCCTGCGGGCTGTCGCCTGTTGGGTAGGAGCACTCCTGAAGACGTTCCTCCCCAGGGGCGGCCCCGGCGTTCGCACCGCGCCGGGGCCGCCCGTTCCATGCGGCGTTACCCGCAATGCCATTATTGCGAGAGTTGTTCGCCTACGTCCCGATGACGCGAAATATTCTCGTCCGGGTCACTGGTCGCTGGTGCTGATCAGCACCTTCCCGACCACGGCGTTCTCCACGGCCTGGTGCGCGGCGGCAGCCGCGGAGAGCGGGTGGTGGTGCAGCGGCAGCCCGGCGTCCTCGCCGACCCGGATGCCAGCCTGGGCGGCGGCCGCGGCCACGTCGACGACCGCCTGCGCCTTGGCCGCCTTCGGCACGGTGTAGACCATCACGAACTGCCAACGGGCGTTCGGCCTCATCAGATCGCGGACGGGCAGGGTCACCTCGGTTCCGCCCTCGTTGGCGTAGACGCAGACCGCGCCGCCGTGACGCAGCACCTGCACGTCGGTGGTCGCGTTCTTCGCCGGGGCGACCTCGACGATCGTGTGCACCCCGTCGGGGGAGATCTTGCGGACCTCCTCGACCACGTCCTGCTCCCGATAGTTGATCACGAAAGAGGCGCCGGCCGCCGCCGCCAGCTGCGCCTTCTCGGCGCTGCTCACCGTGGCGATCACGGTCGCGTCGGCCCATCGGGCGAGCTGGATCGCCGCGTTACCGACCGCGCCGGCCCCGCCCTGGACCAGCACCGTGTGATCGGTCAGCGCACCGGCGCGAAGCGCGTCCGGCATGTACTCGCCGGCGGTCAGGCAACGGTGCGCGGTGAGAAACGGGATGCCGAGGCAGGCGCCCAGGTCGAACGAGGCGTCGCCGAGGCGCACCGTGTGCCGGACCGGGACCACGGTGTACTCGGCGGTGGTGCCCCACGGGCGCTGCCAGGCCGCCTCCCAGAGCCAGACCCGCTCGCCGGTCAGCTCCTGCTCGACGCCCTCGCCGACCGCCTCGATCACCCCGGCGCCGTCCTGACCGGGAATCTGCCAGCCGGCCGGCAACGGGGACTGCTGCCGGCCCTTCCAGTCCGTCGGGTTCACCCCGGAGACGGCCATCCGGACCAGGACCTCGCCCGGCCCGGGCTCCGGCACCGGCCGGTCGACCAACTGGAGCACCGACGGGTCGCCGTTGCGCTCGTACACGATCGCCTTCATCGCGGTCTCCTCACTCCCGACGCATCCCGGGGCCGGAAGGGCGTCGTCGGCTGCGGTACCCGACCGCATCGGGCTCATGCCGATCTTCGCGGCTCCGTAAACCGGACAACCGGGCGACGGGCGGACGGCAGGTGACAGCGGGGACGGCCCGGGTCAGCCGAGCCGGTCGACGGTCTCCGGGGTCAGCTCGTCGATCGAGCCGAGGGTCACCGCGGCGAGCGCCACCGCGTCCGGATCCAGCGGGTACGAGCCGTGCGGCACCGCCACCACCCGCATGCCGGCGGCGGCCGCCGAACGCACCCCGTTTGAGGAGTCCTCCACGGCGACGCAACGGGCCGGATCGACCTTCATCCGCCGCGCCACGGCGAGGTAGACATCCGGCGCCGGCTTGCCGCGCTCGGTCTCCTCGGTGGAGAGCGTCGCGCCGAACGCGTCGGTCAGCCCGGTGGCGGTCAGCGTGGCCGCGATCAACCGGGTGGGCGAGGAGCTGGCCAGCCCCAGCGGCCACCGCGCGGCCAGCCGGCGCACCACCCGGTCGGCGTCGTCGATCAGCGGTACGTGCGCCGCGTAACGCCGGGTCATCTCGTCGACCACCTCGACCGCCACCCGCTCGGCGGTACGCGACACGCCCAGCTCGTCGCTTAGGTACCGGGCCCACTCGCCGGTGCTCATCCCCATCAGCCGGCGCTGGCTGTCCGGCTGCCAGGTGCCCCCGTGGGTCGCCACGTACGCCCGCCGGACCTCCTCCCAGACCGGCTCGGAGTCCACGATCACGCCGTCCAGGTCGAAGACCACCGCATCCGCCACATGCCCCATCCTGCCCGACGGCCGGCTGTCGGTCAGCCGGGCGGGCCGCTGACGCAACCGGGTGCGATGCGGCGGTGGCGGCCCGCGCGGGACGCGGCGGGCTCAGGCCGGCAGTGCGGGTAGGCCGATCGGGCTCTGCGCCGGGATCACCGAGTGGCAGCGCCGGGCGACCGGTTCGAGCAGCTCGCGCAGCCGGTCGGCGCGGTCCGCGCCGAGCGCCTGCCACGGTCGGGCGGCCGCGGCGTCGGTGGCGTCCTCGACCGCCTGGAAGCCGGCCCGCCCGCGTTCGGTGGGCTCGCCGTCGCGGGTGAGCCAGCCCCGGGAGCGCAGCCGGTCGCGCGCGGCGGCCCACTGCTCCTCGCTCCAGCCCCGGCCGAGCAGGTGCTGGGCGGGGATGTCGAGCGCGACCCGCCAGGCCAGCGCCTCCACCGGGTCGAGGTCGGCGGCGACGAGGGCGGCGATGTGCCCGTCGCCCCGGTGCTCGCGCAGCGTCGTGGCGGCCTGCCAGAGCCGGGCCAGCGGGTATTCGCCGGCGGGCAGCGCGGCGTTGGCGGCGCCGAGCACCCGGCCGGAGTTGTCCGCCGCGCCGGCCGCCGCCTCCAGCAGGTCGGCCGCCTCGGTGAGGTGCTCCTCGGGCAGTTCGTAGGTGAACTCGGCCAGCGCCTGCACCGCGCCGGTGAGCCGGGCCCGCAGTGCCTCCTGCGGGGTGGCCAGCCGCCACACGGCCGGCAACGCCCGGGTCACCATCGGCGGGGCGAAGGTGAAGAAGGCGGCGATCACGGGGGCGGCCTCGGTCGGGCCGAGCGGAGCGGCCCGGCCGGCGAAGTAGCCCCGCCAGTAGCCGCGCAGCCCGACCGCCTCATAGGCGGACCGGGCCCGGGGGTGGAAGTAGGTGACCGCGTGCACCGGCTCGTAGTGCGTCCACATCAGTCGGGCGGTGCGCCCAGGTTCGTCCAACGCCGTCACGTGCACCTCCGGGTCCGCATCCGGGTACACCCTGGACGGTGGGGCCGTCCAGGGTGACCACGAACCTACTGGGTGTGTGTGACGGGTTGGAAGCCCTCTGTGGTCAACCGCATCGCGGGAAGTTGACCAACCGGGGCGGCTCGACCTACTGCGCGGCCAGCACGTCCACCACGAAGCGCAGCGGACCGGCCGGCCGGCCGCCCGAAGCGTCGTTGCCGTACGCCAGCTCGGCCGGGATGTCGAGCTGCACCCGGCTGCCCACCGTGACCCCGACCAGGCCCTGGTCCCAGCCCTTGATGACCTGCCCGACACCGATCGGGAAGCTGGCCGGCTGGCCGGTGTTCCAGGACGCGTCGAACTCCTTGGCGTCCTTGTAGAAGACGCCGACGTAGTTCGTGGTGATCGTCTGGCCGGCCTTCACCGCCGGGCCGGTGCCCTTGATCAGCGGGGTGACGGTCAGCTTCGTCAACTCGCCCTTGCCGGCGGTGACCGTCGGCTTGGTGCCCAGCGCCGGGTCGGCGCCCTCGGGCAGCTGCGGGGCGGGCGGCGCGCCGGGCGACGCGGCGGCGTCGCCAGCCGGAGCGGTCGCCGACGGGGACGCGTCGGCCTGCGGCGCGGCGTCGTCGTCGCCCCCCTGGCCGACGATCACGAAGACGGTGACCAGCACCGCCACCACGGCCAGGCCGGCGAGCCCGCCCAGCCACGCCTGCCGGCGGCGCTTCGCCTCGGCCGCCTTCTGCGCGGCCAACTGGGCGGCCAGCCGCCGCTCCGACTTGGTCCGGTTCTGCGTACGCTCGCTCACGGCGTCGACTCCCTGCTGCGAAGGTGTGGCCGGCCCGGGGCCGGGGGGAAAGTCGACGCACACGGTACCCGCCCGGACGTCAACCGTGCCCTCCCCGGACCAGTGTTGATCACTGGGCGCGTCGCGGTGGCCCCGCCTATCCCGGCACCACCATGAAGTCGGTCACGAACGAGGTGACCCTGCCGTCGGCGGACCGGCCGATCCAGGTGCCGTAGCAGCCGTCGCCCCAACCGGAGCTGACCGTGACGACGTTCGCGCCGGTCGCCTCGTCCAGCACTGCCGTGATCAACCCCGGCACCGGCGCCGTCGGCAGCTCATCCGGGATGAAGACCTCCTCGACCTGGTCGTACTCCCAGCCTTCCAGCACGCTCAGCGCCGCCGGGTCGGCGAGCGTGCCGGTGCCGGCGTCCACCCCGTAGCCGAAGTAGTCGTCCGCGCCGAGGGTCGAGGAGTCCTGGTCGCCGACCAGCGCCAGCTCCCAGCGGACCGTCGGCTCGTCCGACACCACCAGCTCCAGCGCGGCCACCCGCCGGTCCACCTCGGCGTCGTCGCGGAGCACCGCGGCCACCCAGGCCCGGGCCGGGTAGCTGCCGGGAGCGACCGTGACGGTGAACGGTTCGGCCTCCGGGCAGACCAGCGGATCGCAGCCCACCACCCGGCCGGTCGGCAGGACGATGTCGCCCACCGGGTACGCCTCGACCACGTACGCGCCGTGCTCGTCGGCGAAGCGGGCACCGGGCGTCAGCAACCGGTCCAGGTCAGGGGTGTACGGCATCGGGTCTCCTCCGGTGGCGGATGGCCGGCGGAGCGTACCCGGAGGGGACGACCGGCCCGCGGCCGGAACCGGACAGTCGGCACGCCACGGGCCGGGCGCCCCCGGGTCCTCACGCCTCCAGGTGCCGCTCCAGCGCCGCGCGCAGGTGGTTCTTCGGCCGGGACCCGACGATCGAGCCGACCAGTTCACCGTGTCGGAAGATCAGCAGGGTGGGCAGCGACATGACCTGGTAACGGCGAGTGGTCTGCGGGTTCTCGTCCGAGTTGAGGGTGGCGATGCTCAGCCGCCCGGCGAACTCCCCGGCCAGCTCGGCGAGGCTGCGGGAGATGGCGTGGCAGGGCGGGCACCACTGCGCCCAGACGTCGAGCACCACGGGCCGGTCGGCGCCGAGCACCGTGCTGGCGAAGGTCTCGTCGGTCACCGTGATCAGGGCGTGTTGCGCAACCTCAGGCATGTTCTCTCCCGTTCGGCGATGGCATGGGCGAGCTGGTCCCGCAGCTCCTGCCGGACCGTGTGCAGCCGGTCGATACCGGCGTCGACCTCGGCGAGTTTGCGGCGCAGCACCGCCACGGAATCCGGGCAGACGTGCCCGGAGGTGTTGCCGGCGCGCAGGCAGGCGACGAACGGGCGGATGTCGTCCAGCCCGAATCCGACCGCGAGCAGCGCCCGGATCTCGCGTACGACGTGCAGCTCCGCCTCGTCGTAGACCCGGTAACCGTTCGCCGAGCGGGCCGGGCGGACCAGCCCGTGCGTCTCGTAGTAGCGCAACGCCCGGGTGCTGGTGCCGGCGCGTTCCGCCAGTTCACCGATGAGCATCGGACCTCCCTCGCCGCCGGCGTCGCGTCCGACGCTAGACCTTGCCGTCGGCGTCAAGGCAAACCCCGAGTTGGGCCGGGACGCCGGTGAGCCGGTCGCCCCGCCGGTAGATTTCGGCCATGGCGATCCTCACCGACGACGACCTGGCCCTGCTGGCCGAGCCCCAGCTCGCGCACGTGGCGACCATCGAGGCGGACGGCAGCCCGCACGTCACGCCCGTCTGGGTGGACACCGACGGCGAGCACATCCTGTTCAACACGGTCAAGGGACGGGTGAAGTACGAGAACATCCGCCGCAACCCGGAGGTCGCGATCTCCGTGGTCGACAAGGCCGACGACTTCCGCACGCTCTGGGTGAAGGGCACCGCCGAGCTGGTGCCCGGCGACGCCGACGCGCACATCGACCGGATGGCGAAGAAGTACCTCGGCGAGGACACCTACCCGTTCCGCCGGGAGGGCGACGAGCGGGTGATCGTCCAGGTCACCCTGACCGAGAAGCTCGGCCGGGGCTGAGCAGTCAGGCGGTCTTGCGGGCCGTCTTCTTCGCCGCCGTCTTCTTGGGCGCGGCCTTCTTCTCGGCCTCGGTGGTCTTCTTCGCGGCGCTCTTCTTCGCCGCCGCCTTCTTCGGTGCGGCCTTCTTCTCGGCGGTCTTCTTGGCCGGCGCCTTCGCCGCCTTCTTCTGCGCGGCGGCCTTCTGTGCGGAGCGGGCCGACGAGATCGGGGTCGGCTCGGCGCCGCCACCGCGGGCCGGCTCCTCGCCGCGCGCCGCCCGGGCCCGCTCCACGGACGCCTTCAGCGCGGCCATCAGGTCCACCGCCGCCGCCGGGGCCTCCTCGACCTCCTCCGGCTGGACCACCTCGCGGCCCTCGACCTTGGCGTCGATGACCTCCTGCAACGCGGCCCGGTAGTCGTCGGTGAAGGCGTCCGGCTCGAAGTCGCCGGCCATCGAGTCGATCAGCGAACTGGCCATCGCCAGCTCCGGCGGCCGGACCTTGAGGTCCTCGTCGAGGAAGCCGAAGTCGGGGGTACGCACCTCGTCGGGCCAGAGCATGGTGTTGAGCAGCAGCACGCCCTCGCGGACCCGCAGGGTGGCCAGCTGTTCCCGCTGGCGCAGCGCCACCTTGACGATGGCCACCCGCTCCGAGTCGGTCAGCGCGTCCCGCAGCAGCACGTACGGCTTGGTCGCCGCGCCGTCCGGCTCGAGGAAGTAGGCCTTGTTGTAGAGGATCGGGTCGACCTGCTCGGCCGGGACGAACTCCAGCACGTCGATCGCGTGCGAGGTGGTCAGCGGCAGCTCGGCGAAGTCCTCGTCGGTGAGGATCACCATCTCGCCGCCGCCGATGTCGTAGCCCTTGGCGATGTCGTCGTAGGTGACCTCTTCGCCACAGACGGAGCAGGTGCGCTTGTAGCGGATCCGTCCACCGTCCTCCCGGTGCACCTGGTGGAACCGGATGTCCTTCTCCTCCGTGGCGGAGTAGAGCTTGACCGCGATCGAGACCAGCCCGAACGAGACCGCTCCCTTCCAGATGGCGCGCATGCTGGCTCCTCTCCCCGCGTAATGACCAGGATCGCAAACGATCGAAGCGGGCGCGAGGACTTCCGCCGCGAACTACAGTCATTGGGTGCCCGGCGCGCCGCTCAAGCCGATGCTCGCGATGACCGGGCAGCTCCCGGCGGGCGCCGGCTGGGCCTACGAGTTCAAGTGGGACGGGGTCCGCGCGCTCGCCGACATCTCCGGCGGTGGGCAGCACCTCTACGCCCGCTCCGGCGTGGAGATCACCGCCGCGTACCCGGAACTGGCGTCCCTACGTGACCAGGTCGGCGACGCGCTGCTCGACGGCGAGGTGGTGCTGCTCGGCGAGACCGGGCAGCCCTCGTTCACCGCCCTGGCCGAGCGGATGCACGTGCGGGACCGGAACAAGGCGGCCCGGCTGGCAGCCGTCATGCCGGTCACCTACATGATCTTCGACCTGCTCCGGCTCGACGGCGAGGACCTGACCGGCTGGCCGTACGAACGCCGCCGGGAGACCCTCGACGGCCTGGCGCTGGGTGGCGCGCGGTGGGCGGTCCCGCCGGTCTTTCCCGACGGTCCGGCCACCTACCAGGCCGCCGGGGAGCACGGCCTGGAGGGAGTGATGGCCAAGCGGGTCGGATCGGTCTACCGGCCCGGGGTCCGCTCGCCGGACTGGGTGAAGGTCAAGCTGGAGGTGACCGGCGACTTCGTGGTCGGCGGCTGGCGGCCGGGCGCGCGCCGGATCGGCGGGCTGCTCGTCGGGGTGCCCCGCCCGGACGGGCGGCTCACCTACCGTGGCCGGGTCGGTGGTGGGATCGGCGCGGCCATCGAGCGGCAACTCCTCGCCGAGCTGGAGCCGCTGCGCGCCCCCGGCTCGCCGTTCGCGGGCGACGTGCCCCGCGAGGATGCCCGGGGCGCGATCTGGGTAACTCCCCGGGTCGTGGTGGAGGTGAAGTACGGCCAGCGCACCCCGGACGGGCGGTTACGGTTCCCCCGGGTGCTCCGGCTGCGACCGGACAAACCGCCCGAGGAGGTTGATGATGCCGGCTGACCGGTTGCGGGTGGACGTGGAGGGGCGTTCGCTGGAACTGTCCAACCTGGACAAGGTGCTCTATCCGGGCGCAGGGTTCACCAAGGGTGAGGTGATCGACTACTACACCCGGATCTCGCCCGTGCTCCTGCCGCACCTGCAGGACCGGGCGCTGACCCGGATCCGCTTCCCCAACGGGGTGGACGGCAATTCGTTCTTCGAGAAGAACAAGCCGGCGGCGACCCCGGACTGGGTCCGGACCGAGACGCTGCCCGCGCCGGGGTCGAGCAAGGGGCGGGAGACCATCGACTACGTGGTCTGTGACGAGCTGCCCACCCTGGTCTGGTTGGCGAACCTCGCCGCGTTGGAGCTGCACACGCCGCAGTGGAAGGTCGGCGAGCACCCGGACATGATGGTGGTCGACCTGGATCCGGGGGCGCCCGCCGGGCTGAAGGAATGCTGCGCGGTCGCGGTGCTGATGCGTGACCGGCTCGCCGACGACGGCATCGACAGCTACCCGAAGACCTCCGGCAAGAAGGGGATGCAGCTCTGCTGCCCGGTCGCCGGCACCCAGTCCGCCGACGACGTCTCCGCCTACGCCCGCCGGATCGCCCAGGAGCTGGAGCGGGCGCACCCGAAGCTGATCGTGTCGAAGATGGCGAAGAACCTGCGCCCCGGCAAGATCTTCATTGACTGGAGCCAGAACAACGCGGCGAAGACCACGGTGGCGCCCTACTCGCTGCGGGCCCAGGCGGCGCCGACGGTGTCGACGCCGCTGACCTGGGACGAGGTGGAGGCTGGCGCGGCGGGCAAGCGTCCGGCGACGAAGCCGTACACCGCCACCGAGGTGCTCAAGCGGGTGGAGAAGTCCGGCGACCTGCTCGCCCCGGTGCTCGACGGCGGCCCGGAGCTGCCAGCCCCCTGAATTCCGTTCTCCGCACCGTGCCCGCCCAGTCAGAGCGGAGCGCTCAGGTGACGCAACGTGTGGCTACGGATCGTGGTCGGGGTGGCGGCCTCCCACCCTTCCCCCTCGCATCCTTTGCTCTGCTTCAGCAGGGGCAACACCGCGCTGAGCTGCTAATCCGCGGATCGGCTACCCCAGGCCAACCGTCGCCGTCTGTAACTCGCCGTTACTGTTGCCTCCGCTGAAGCAGAGCAAAGGGTCCGGGGTGGGTCGGTCGGCGGCCCGGCTAGGTCGCGCTGCGTGACCGGCGACCGGGGCTCCGCGCGTCCATTTCGCCCCGATCGTCCTGGCCGGGGGCGCGGCCAGGTCGTCGGCGTCCGCCGGCCTCGTACGGCTGGGCCCGACCCGAATCCGGTTGACGGCGGTGTCCGGGCTCGCGCCTACTGACTCACCGGAGCGCGGCCGGCGGGGCCGCGGCGCGGAGGACGAAGGACGACGGTGGACCCGACGACTCTCACCTGGCAGCCGTACGGCGAAGAGCACCTGCCGGCCCTGACCGGGCTGGCCCAGGCCTGTCTCGCTGCCGACGGGGGACTGCCACTGTTCGTCCAGTCGCCGCTGCTGCGGGCGCGGCTGCTCCAGGCCCGTACCCTCGGCGCCTGGCATGACGGCGAGCTCGTGGCGGCCGTCGGTGTGGGCACCGACCGGCGCCCGGTCTCGATGACCGGCCTCGTGCACCCGGCTTGGCGCGGGCGGGGCCTCGGCGGCCGGCTGCTGAGCTGGGCGGGCGAGCAGGCCGGAAGCGAGGAACTGCTGGTGACCACCGAGACGTGGAGCTCGGGCGCAGAGGCTCTGTTCGCAGCGCGCGGCTTCGACCGGACCTTCGTCGAGTGGGTGCAGCGGCACGACCTCGGGACCCTCCCGGACGTGGCGGCACCTGAGGGCCTACGTGCCGAGCCGGTGACCTGGGCAGCCGGCCCAGAGCTGTTCGCGACCTACCAGGCGTCCTTCGCCGACCGGCCCGGCTTCCGCGCTCCCGAGGCCGAGGAGTGGCTGGGCGAGCTGCGCGAGGACGACGAGTACCGGCCGGACCTCTCCCTGCTGGCCCGGGGGCCGGACGGGCGCCCGGTCGGCTTCGTCAACGTCATCGGCACCTGGATCGACCAGGTGGGCGTCGTTCCGGAGTGGCGGAAGCGGCGGGTCGGGGCTTACCTGGTGGCGCGGGCGTTGCGCTCGCTGGCGGGCGACGGGGCCGGCGAGGCCTGGCTCTGCGTCAATGACGACAACCCGGCTGCCGCCCTCTACCGCCGGCTGGGCTTCGCCGACGCCGGCCGGCGCGCCCGCTACCTGCTACGCCACCCCTGACGCGCGGCGAAGGCCCGGCGCCCACCCGTGGTGGACGCCGGGCCCGGGGGCGACCCCGGCCGACCGCTGTCGGGGCCGCCATACGGGTCAGCCGCGCCCGAAGACCTTCCGGCTGGACCCGAGCCGCAGCAGGACCGTCTCGCCGGTGGCGTCCTGGACCGCGTCGTTGTCGGTGATCGCGTACACCTCGCCGTTGCCGGCCACGGTCAAGCCCTCGAGCTTCTCCTGCGTCCACCCGTTGGTGGCGCGCAGCGCGGGCAGCACGTCGACCGCGAGCGTCTTCGGCAGCACGCGCAGCGGGCCGGGCGCCGCGGCCCCGCCGGGCAGCGGCACGGTGTAGATCCGCTTCACCGTGGCGGCCGGGCCGTTCAGCTTGTCCCGCTCGATGACCGCGAGGCGGTCGCCGACCACGGTGATCTCGGACAGCCCCATCCAGTCACCCGGCACGGTGGTGCTGCCCAGCTGGTAACCGAACCAGCTCCAGGTGCCGGCCGTGACGTCGTACCGGCCCAGCCGGACCACGCCGGCCGGGTCGGTGCTCAGCTCCCGCTGCACAGCCACCCAGACAATCTCCCGGCCCTGCCGGTCGGTGGTCGCGGTGACCCCCTCCAGGCCCTGCTTGGCCAGGCCGGCGGCGACCTCGGTGGGCAGTGCGACGGTCTGCCGGGTGACCCCGGCGGCGTCGAGACGGACCAGCTTGTTCTCCGCGCCCGTGGCGCCCTCCACGGCGAGCCAGAAGCCGCCCTGCGGGCGGGCGAAGATGCCCTCGGCGTCGTACCCGACCGGCGCGCCGGTCGCGTCCTTCACCGGCAGCGCGCCGGTGATCACGGCCGGGGTCCGCTTCGCGTCGATGGTGAGGATCCGGGTCTGGCTGTACGCCGCGTCGGTGACGCTGTAGAGCTGGTCGCGCTTGCCGGGCGCCGCGGTCAGCGCGCCGAGCGCCCCCCAGCCGATCGGCGTGCCGGCCCGGTCGGTGCCGGAGACGATGCTCGGGAAGGCGGGAGTGCCCTTGCCCAGTTGGAAGAGCGAGACCGAGGCGCGGACGTTGACCGAGGCGTCGTCCTCCTCGCTGGAGACCGCGAGCAGGCCGCGCGACGGGATGGGCAGCAGCCCCTCCGGCCCGTTCGTGGTGGGCAGCACCTGCTTGAACACCGGCGCGGTCGGGCGGCTCAGGTCGTAGACGGCGACGAAGTTGCTCCGCTCCGAGCCGACGAACGCGTACCGCACGCCGTCGTACTCGGCGACGGCGACGCCCTCCGGCTCGGTGCCCTTCTTGCCGGCCCGATCCTCGTTGTGCAGGCCGTAGGTGACGGCGAGCCGCTCGAAGCTGTTGCCGGCGTCCCAGGCGACCCGCCCGGTACGGCTGTCGAAGACGGACCAGCCGCGGGTGCCGCCCCGCCAGTCGCCCTCGTTCGCCGTCGCCAGGTAGCGGTCGTCGATCCAGGAGACCGCGTCCGGCTCGCGCGGCACGTCGGTGATCGACCCGGTGAGGTCGATGACCCCGTCCTTCTTGGTGTCGATCCCGCTGATCGTGGCGGTGCCGGCGCTGAACACCTTCGTGAGCCGGCCGGTGGGCAGGTCGATCAGGGCGACGCCGTTGTTCTCCTGGAGGGTCACCGCCAGCTCGTCCCGGCTGTTGATCGAGACGTACTCCGGCTCCGGGTCGGTCGGCGCGGCGAGGCCGGCCTGGACCAGGGCGGGCAGCGCCTGACCGTTGGCGCCCGTCAGTGGAACCGGCCGCAGCCGCCAGCCGGCCGGCGACGTGCCGGTCAGGTCGACGATCTGCACGAAGCCCGCCGGGAGCTGGGGCAGGTCGCCCTCCTCACCGCCGGGCGGGGTGGCCTCCTCGTCGCGCTCGTTCTCGATCGCGATCGCGGCGTACCGCTTGTTCCTGCTGATCGCGATCGAGTCGGGCTGACCGCCGAGGTCGAAGCTCCTGACCCGCTTGCGGGTGGCCAGCTCGATCACGTCGAGGCGGCCGGACGGCTCGGTGTAGCTGCTGCTGGTGTTCACCACCACCAGCACGTACCTGCCGACCACGGCCACCGACGTGGGCTCGTCCTCGGCGTTGCCGAGCTGGGCCAGGGAGAGGGTGCCGAGGCCGCGCGGCCGGTCGGCCCGGGAGATGTCGAGGAAGCCGATCCGGCGGGCCAGCGCGTCCGTGTGGATCAGGGTGCGGCCGTCCTCGCTGACCGCCGAGATCTCGGCGACCGTCGGGGTCGCCGGGTCCTCGCCGGCCGGCCGGTTCTCGAAGACCGGGTAGGTGGCGACCCGGTCGAAGGCGAGCGGCTTGCCCGGGTGGTGCCCGCCCGCCGACGCCGAGGTGGCACCGGTCAGGCTGGCGGCTGCGACACTGGCCGCAGTGAGCGCCGTAAATGCTCTTCTGAATGTCAAGGACTTCCTCCGTAAGGTCATGCCCGGACGGAGGCTGACACCCGAGGGGGAGCATCAGCTTGCGGGGACGTGAACAGTCGGCGAAGCGCGCCGCAGCCGCCACCAGGCACCCCCGATCAGGGCGAACGTGACCACACTGACCGCGATGTCGCCGGTCAACGCCGCCGCCGGAGACGCCGCGGCGTACGGCGGCACGAGGTAGGCGAAAGCGGCGGCGGAGATCACGCTGGCCGAGCCGGCGGCGAGCACGTGCCGCTGCCCCCAGCCGGCGCGCCCGGACCAGCGCACGATCAGGCCCCCGACGACGGCCGCGACCGCCAGCGCGATGCCCACCCCGACCCACCCGGGCGCCAGGGCGGTGCCGAAGTGGGCGATCAGCACCAGCAGCGCCACCAGGATCGGGCGCGGCGCCCGGACGGTGCGTGGCGGTGCCGGCGATCGCCAGCGGGGCAGCAGGGCCGCGCCGACGAGGATGAGGATCACTGTGGCGGCGAAGGCCAGTTGAAGCGGGCTGGCCAGGAAGCCCTTCCGGCCACTCTCGTCGGAGAAGATCAGCAGGCTGCCGGCCAGCCAGAGCAGCACGACCACCACCAGGCCCGGCCGGCCCAGCCACGGCCGCAGCCGGCGGCCCGCCCCGAGGTACGACTCGACGATCGCGATCGGCGCGCAGATGGTCAGCATGATGTGGTTGCCCACGTAGTCGAACGCCTGCCGGACGCTGAACCCGAGCCCGGGCACCAGCGTCGCCGCGGCGGCGGCCTGGGTGTCGGCGTACTCCGTGTCGTCCAGGTAGTCGGGGTTGAACAGCGACTGGTCGACCAGGCCGGCCTGGACCACGCCGAACGCGGCGGCGAGCAGCACGATCACCGGCCAGCCGCCGCCGAGGTGCCGGGCGGTCTCCCGGATCAGGATTGCCGCCCCGCCGTACATCGGGCCGAGGAAGACCACCACCGGGAGAAAGTCGTCGAGGGTGAAGCCGCCCCACGAACACTCGGCGGCCCACGGGGCGAGCACCAGCAGGGCCAGCACCGGCGCGAGCCGCCGGGGCAGTGACGGCCGGTCCGCAGGTGCGGCGGCGGTGCGGGGAAGGGTGGTCATCGAGGCTCCTCGGGGCACTCGGGGTCACCCGGCACGGTGCCCGAGCCGCCCGGCCCGCCGATACGGCCATCGGCCGACGCCCCACGCGACCAAAGTCGACCGGCACGCGACCGCATCGGCCCGCACCGCACCGACCGCCCAACAGCGCGGGTCGCCGTGGCCGGCGGACCGGCGGTTAGGGTGGTCCCGACCGGCAGGAGGGCCTCCGATGACCGCCAGCACACACGTCACCGTCACGGCCGACGCACCGCGCGACGCCGATTCTCCGCTGCTCACCTACCTGGACGACGCCACCGGCGATCGGGTCGACCTGACCGCGACGCAGCTCGGCGGCTGGGCGGCGCGCACCGCGGGCCTGCTGCGGGACGGCTGCGGGCTGACCCCGGGCAGCCGGGTGGCGGTGCTGCTACCGCCGCACTGGCGTACCGCTGCGGTGTTGTTGGGCGCCTGGGCGGTCGGCCTGGCGGTGTCGTTCCGGCCTCGCGCCACCGCGGGCCTGCCGGTCCTCGAACCCGGCGGCGACCTGCCGTACGACGCGGTCTTCGTGACTCAGGAACGGCTCGACGACTGGCTGGAGGACGTGCCCGACGGGACGCACCGCTACCTCGTCGGCACCGGCCCCGACCCGCTGGCCGACGTGCCGGTCGGCTGGCTCGACTGGTCCCGCGAGGTGCTGCGGCACCCCGACGTGGCACCCGACCACGCCGCCATCCGCCCGACCGACCCGGCCAGCCCGGACGGCACCACCTACGGCGACTGGGGCGCGATCGCCCGCGAGATGGCCCAGATGTGGGACCTGTGCGCCGGGGACCGGCTCCTGGTCGACGCGGCCGAGCACGAGCAGCCGCTGAAGTGGCTGCTCGCGCCGCTGTCCGCCGGGGCATCCGTGGTGCTCTGTGCCAACCTCGACCCGGCGAAGCGGGACGCGCGGGTCGCCGCCGAGCAGGTCACCCGGGTCCTCTGAGCCGCGCCCGTCCCGCGGCGCAGCGCGCCAGGTGATCGGCGCGCAGCGCACACCGACGGAGAACACGTACGAAGGCCCTGGTCAGGACGTCAGTCCCAGCCAGGGCCTTTCGACGTTGCTCCGGCGACCAGCACGGGCCGCCCGGCGTTCAGCCGAGCCAGCGCCGGATCGCGGTCACCGCCCGGCGGCTGTAATCGTCGACCTGGGAACGCTCGCTGGAGGTGCCTTCCCACCCCTGTTCCCAGAGCACGGTCACCACGTCACCGATCCGAATCGCCCGGATCAACCGCACAGTGTTGCCGCCGGTCGGGTCACCGTTGACGTCCCGAGCCGGCTCGCTCATCTCGAACAGCACGGAGTCGTCGCCGAAGTCGCCGCTGTTCAACAGCCGCTGCCGGGAGACAACCCCCTCTACGCGCTCCTGCTCGGGGCAGTTCTGCACAGCCCGGCGGAGGTCGCCCATCCAGGCCGCGGCCTTCCCGGACCGGTAGATGGTGATGCTGTGCAGGTAACTGCCGTCTGGCACATGCCCCTCGGGGGTGTCCGGCTTCCGGTAGACCAGTTTCTTGGTCCGGCGCTGCACCAGGGACTCGTCGCTGGGGTAACGGGCGCCGCAGAGCTTCGGCAGGGCGTCCTCAAAGACGAAGGCGGGTGGCGAGGCGACGGTTCCGGCCGGCTGGGTGAAGAAGGCCCGGTCGGGGATGCTGGTCGGAGTGTCGGGAGCTTCGCTCCGGTTCGTCGGCGGCTTTCCGGCGCTCGGCGTGGTCGCCAACCCGGTCGGGTCCACCGGCGACGGCGAGGTGGTAGCCGTCGGGGACGGTGTCGTGGTCGCCGACGGCGTGCTCACCGACGGCGTGCTGCCGGGGGTGACGACCTGGGCGCCCTGGTTCGCCGTCAGCACCAACTGGCTGCCGGCCGCCGTAGCAACCACCAGGACCGCCGCGGCCAGCGCCGTGACCGTTCCACGGGCACGGGCACGCCGGTCGGCCCGGCGCCGCAGCGCGTCTGGAGGCGTCAGCACCTGCTCGTCGGCGTCCTCGGCCAGGGAGCGGTAGAAACTGTCCAGTTCACGCGACACCAGTGGCCTCCATTTCCTCGGGCGAGACATCGGGCAGCAGGGCGGCGAGCCGCGACCGGCCACGCGACAACCACGACTTGACGGTTCCGATCGGCGCGTTCGTCTCCCGCGCGATGTCCTCCACGGACATGTCGAACAGGTAGTGCAGCGCCAGTGCCTGGCGCTGCGCCGCGGGCAACTGCCGGAGCGCACCCACCAGCAGGACGGTGTCGTCAGCCGGCGGACGAACCACGTCCGGTGGGCCGTAACGGGCGATCGCCGCTCGCCAGCCGCTGAGCCGACGCCACCGGTCCGCCGCCAGCCGGGCCACGACGAGACGGACCCACGCCTCGGGTGCGGGGTGGTCGGAGAGCTTCCGCCAGTGCCGCCACGCCCGGGCGAACGCCTCCTGCACGAGGTCCTGCGCCTCGGTGTGATCCCCGGCCACCGCGTACCCGTAGCGCAGCATCCGTTTCCTGCTGCTCCGGTAGAAATCGTCGAAGCTCTCTGCGTCCCTCATCCACCTCTGCCCGTTCTGCTGACTGACACGCATGGGGGACGGACGAGCGTGCCGGCGGGTTGCGGTCGTGCCGAGAAATTTTCCCGTCCGTTCGGGGCTGGGGTCTTGTCGCATGTCGGCAGCAACGCTGACACCCACACCGCCCGCCGCCGAGCAGTGGTCGGTCGCAGAAGACCCAGTGGCGTACGCCCCTGCTCGTCCTCGGCCGCCACGGTCACCCCGCCCGGCCAGCGGGGGGAACTTGGTTTCCAAACCGTCCGGGCGCTTTTGTAAGAGCGCTCCTCGGCCCGCTACCGTTACATCGACATTAGTCATTTGAACAGGGCTTTTGTCGGCGCTACTGACGTGGTCTTATACCGGGCAGACGACGTCATTGACCTGGGTCATGGCAACCCCGCGTCGATTCCGCACCGCGTCCATCCCTTGAAAGGTGCACCGATGCACAGGAGACCTATCTACCGACTGGCAGTCCTCACCGCCACCGCCGCGACGTTGCTGGCGTCCGGTGGCGCCTACGGCGCGGTGGCGGCAGCACCCCTGACCGTCTCCCCGGGTGTCGAGGCGTGTGAGCCGGGTGCCGACGAGCACAGCGTGGCCCGGGTCGCCGAGGGCGCCACCGCAAAAGAGCCGGAGCTGTACTCCAAGAACGAGGCGAACGCCTACGGCGTGATCAAGGATTCGCCGCGCCTGGCCAACGGCAGCGTCACCGTGCCCACGATCTTCCACATGGTCTCCGACCACCCGCTCAGCGCGGCGGAGACGACCAGGTGGAACACCCTGATCGCGGCACAGATGACGGTGCTCAACGACTCGTTCGCGGGCCGTACGGCGGCGAACGCCTCGGACACGCCGTTCCGGTTCTCGCTCGTCGACACCACGTGGACGGTGAACAGCGACTGGTACACCGTCGTGCCGGGCAAGAACGAGCGGAACATGAAGCAGGCGCTGTACACCGGCGACGCCCGCACCCTGAACGTCTACGCGGCCAACATCGGCGGCGGGCTCCTCGGCTGGGCGTACTTCCCGAAGGGTTACAACAACGGCCGGGACTACATCGACGGTGTGGTGATGCTCGACGAGTCGATGCCGGGCGGAACGGCGGGCAAGTACGCGCTGGGCGACACGCTGACGCACGAGGTCGGGCACTGGCTGATGCTGGAGCACACCTTCGCGCACGGGTGCTCCGCTTCCGGCGACTTCGTCGCGGACACTCCGCGCGAGGCGGCGCCCCAGTTCGACTGCCCGGTGGGCGCGGACACCTGCACCGCGCCCGGGCTGGACCCGATCCACAACTTCATGGACTACACGCAGGACTCCTGCATGAACATGTTCACCGCGGGACAGGCGGACCGGATGAGCGACGCCTGGGTGGCGTTCCGATCCGGTGGCGGCAAGTAACCGAGCATTGCCGGGTTGACGGGCCGCGCTCAGCGGCCCGTCAACCCCTTTCGGGCCTCGGGATCGCGTTGCTAGTCGACGGTCGGAAGCTTCGGGCCGAGGACGTCGTCGGCGTCCACGATGGTGTACGCGTACCCCTGCTCGGCCAGGAACCGCTGCCGGTGCGCCGCGTACTCGGTGTCGATCGTGTCCCGGGAGACGACCGTGTAGAAGTGCGCCTGTCGGCCGTCGGCCTTGGGGCGGAGCACCCGGCCCAGCCGCTGCGCCTCCTCCTGCCGGGAGCCGAACGTCCCGGACACCTGGATCGCCACCGCCGCCTCCGGCAGGTCGATGGAGAAGTTGCCGACCTTCGAGATGACCAGGGTACGGATCTCGCCGGAGCGGAACGCGTCGAAGAGCCGCTCGCGTTCCTTGTTGGTGGTCGAGCCCTGCACGATCGGCGCGTCGAGGTATTCGCCCAGCTGGTGCAGCTGGTCGATGTAGCCGCCGATCACCAGCACCTGGTCGCCCTTGTGCCGGTCGACCAGCGCCCGCACCACCGGCAGCTTCGTCCGGGCGGTCGCCGCCATCCGGTAGCGCTCCTCGGCCTCCGCCGTCGCGTACGCCATCCGCTCCGCGTCGGTCAGGGTCACCCGGACCTCGGTGCACTCGGCCGGGGCGATCCAGCCCTGCGACTCGATGTCCTTCCACGGCGCGTCGTACCGCTTGGGGCCGATCAGGCTGAACACGTCGCCCTCCCGGCCGTCCTCGCGGACCAGGGTCGCGGTCAGGCCGAGCCGGCGGCGGGCCTGCAGGTCCGCGGTGAACCGGAAGATCGGCGCGGGCAGCAGGTGCACCTCGTCGTAGATGACCAGGCCCCAGTCGCGGGCGCCGAAGAGGTCCAGGTGGGTGAAGGCGCCGCCGCGCCGCGAGGTGAGCACCTGGTACGTGGCGATGGTGACCGGACGGATCTCCTTGCGCTCGCCCGAGTACTCGCCGATCTCCTCCTCGGTCAGCGAGGTGCGCGCGACCAGTTCCCGCTTCCACTGCCGGCCGGCCACCGTGTTGGTGACCAGGATCAGCGTGGTCGCCTTGGCCTCGGCCATCGCGGCCGCGCCCACCAGCGTCTTGCCGGCGCCGCAGGGGAGCACCACCACGCCCGACCCGCCGGCCCAGAACGTCTCCACCGCCTCCCGCTGGTACGACCGCAGCGTCCACGGCTTGCGGCCGTCCTTGCCGGCCTCGGCCAGCTCGATCGGGTGCGCCTCGCCGTCCACGTAGCCGGCCAGGTCCTCGGCCGGCCAGCCGAGCTTGAGCAGCGCCTGCTTGAGCCGGCCCCGCTCGGAGGGGTGCACCGCGATGGTGTCGTCGTCGATCCGCGCGCCGAGCATGCCGGCGAGCTTCTTGCTCTTGGCGACCTCGACCAGCACCACCCGGTCGAACGCTCGCAGCACCAGCCCGTGCACCGGGTCGTTGGCGAGCTGGAGGCGGCCGTACCGGTCCATCGTCTCGGCCACGTCCACCAGCAGCGCGTGCGGGACGGGGTAGCGGGAGAACTTGATCAGCGCGTCGACGACGCTCTCGGCGTCGTGCCCCGCGGCCCGGGCGTTCCAGAGCCCGAGCGGGGTCAGCCGGTAGGTGTGCACGTGCTCCGGGGAGCGCTCCAGCTCCGCGAAGGGCGCGATGGCCATCCGGCAGGCCTGTGCGTCGGGGTGGTCGATCTCCAGCAGCAGGGTCTTGTCCGACTGCACGATCAGTGGTCCACCGCTCACGCCAGCGTCCTCTCCTCGGGGTTGCCGCCAGTCGGTTACCCGCTACGGCGAGTGACCGGCCGCAGGCCGACCATCCAGTGTTGCACGCGGCGGGAGGTCGGAAGAAAAATGCTCACCCGATGCAACCGGTCTGGCACTTATAAACGTCTACGAAGGGGACGGTTCTGCAGGGAGGGCTCATGAAGCGCGTTCGACTCACTTCCCGGCTGGTCGCCCTGGTGGTGGTCACGCTGGTCGGCGCCGGCGCGTGCGCGCTCGACCCGTCGACCGGCGGGAGTGGTGGCGGGGGAGCCGCCCCGGCCGGAGCGGCGGAACAGGCATCGGGGGCGAGCGCAGCGCCCGGTACCGACCAGCGTGACCAACCCGCGACGACGACGCCGGAGCCGACCGCGTCCCGAACGACCCCGCCGAAGCCCAGGCCGTCGCCGACCCGCACCGCGCCGAAGCCGGCGACCAGCACCACCCCGGCCGGTTGCCCGCAGGGCGAGCAGCAGCGGGCGGTGGAGACCTACCTGGCCCAGCTGGGCGGGTTCGGCGCGGTGACCGTCGACGGCCGGCAGTCCGCCGCAGACTGCGCCGCGATCAAGAAGTTCCAGCAGCGGTACGACATCCGGCCGGCCGCCGGCCGCGCCGGCCCGACGACGTACGACGTGGCGAAGCGACTCGCCACCACCGACACCAGCCGGTGCCGGGCCGGCTCGGGCACCACGTTCTGCATCGACCTGACCCGGCAGACCACCTGGGTGATGCGCAACGGCAAGGTGCTCGTGAAGCCCACGGTGACCCGGACCGGGATGTCCGGCTACCGGACGCCGGCCGGCACCTTCACGATCAACTACCGGAACGTCAAGGAGTGGTCCAACCCGTACGAGGTCTGGCTGCCGTACTGGCAGCACTTCACCCAGGGCATGGGCTTCCACGAGACCACCACCTACCTGCACAACAAGTCGATCGGCTCGCACGGCTGCGTCAACCTGCTGCACCGCGACGCGGTCCGCTACTGGGAGCTGGGCAAGGTCGGCAGTCGGGTGGTCCTGATCGGGCGACGCCCCGGCACCTGAGCCGCCCGAATCCGGGATTTATCCCCTGTCACTTCCGCCCCGCCGGTGCCACGCTGGACGTCTGGCGTCGCGCCGGCGGGGAGGGGCGGAAGATGACGGTCGATCGTGACGTGGTCCCCGAACACGACCGGGCGCCGGCCGGCGAGGTCTCCACCGCCACCCTGGTCGCGTACGCGGTCGCCGGCGTGGTGCTTTTTGGCTGGTTCCTCTTCGGCTGGCTGGTGCTCCGGCAGGGCTTCGTCAACTCCGTCGGCGAGACGGCCGGCGCCGGCTTCGCGCTGCTGCTGGTGATCGCGGTCGTCGGCACGGTCCGCCGCAGCCGCCGCTGACCGGCCCGACCTCGGTCGCACGGCATCGACCGCAGCGGCATCCGGGTCAGTCGGCGAGCACCGCCGCGGTGATCCGGTGCAGCGCGAAGGTGTGCAGCATCTCCGTCCGCTCGTCCTCGGCCCGCAGGTAGCCGGCGCCGATAGAGACGGGCTTGACCAGCCGGGATGCGGTCGCCCCGTGCGCGTCGACGTAGCCGACCCAGACCAGCGCCTTGTCCCGTACCGCCTGTTGCAGCACCGCGAGGGCGTCGGTGTGGCTGTGCGTCGGCGTCGGGCCGGTGACGCCCCGGACGCCGCCGCGCACCACCGCCGGGGCCCGCCGGGCCGCCCGGGCCGCGGCATCGCCCCGCCGGATCTGTTCCACCACCCCGAGCAGCCGCGGCATCGGCAGCTTCGGCGCGACCAGCGGGTCGAGGGTCCGAGTGGCCACCGACACCCGGGCGGGTGCCCGTCGGGTCTTCGGGCGGGAGAGCACCGCCGCGCCGCTGGCGTCCTCGGGCACCGGGGCATAACCGGCGTCGCGCAGCGCACCGAGCAGCCGCCCCACCTGGTACGGGGTGATCAGCACGGTGGGCGCCAGCCGACGCAGCGCCAGCGACTCCAGCCGCCGGTCGGCGAAGACCTCGCTGAGCAGCGCCTCGTCGTCGCTGCGCAGGTACGCCCCGGCGGCGCCACCGCGCAGCCCCCCGTGCTTGCGGGCCACGTCGTCCACCAGGTAGGTGAGCGACTGCGGTATCGGGGTGCGGGAGCGCCGCCGGAAAACCGCGTGCAGGTCGTCCGCGGTGTAGCCGGCGTCCAGCGCCCGGCGCACGCTCGCCGGGCTGACCCGGTAGACGCTGGCCCCGCCCGCCGACTCCTGCTCGGCCACCGCGTCCAGCTCGCCGGCGAGCGTCGGGTCCGGCGGTCCGGGCACCACCACGGTCAGGTCGGCCTGCACCAGGAAGTGGTCGACGGGGGCGGGCAGCAGCGCGTCCAGCGCCCGTACCGCGGTCGACGGCTCCTCGCTGTCGGCCTCGGCGCGCACCCCGAGCGGGTCGTCCGCACCGTGCTCGTCCGTGTCGGCCAGCAGCAGCCGCCCGTACGAGGTCAGCGCCCCCAGCCCGGTGACGCCGAGCTGAGCGGCCTCGGCGAGCACCTCCCGGTGCGCGTTCTCCCGCCCCCGGCTGCGCCGGGGTGCCCGCCAGTCGAGCAGCTCCAACACCTCGTCGGGCGTGGGGGCGGTCGCCGGCTCCAGGTCGGCGAGGACGCCGAGCACCGCCCGTCGGGCAGCCGGCGCGCCGGCCCGCTCCGCCTCGGCGGAGTGCACGGTGATCGGCCGGTCCCGGTCGTCGCGCTGGCCGACCAGCCCCACCTGCCGGGTCATGGTCAGCCAGGCGCGGGCCAGTTGCTCCCAGCGCTGGGCCAGGGAGGCGGCCCGCCACACCTCGTAGCCGCCCGTCGGCAGCACCTGCTGGTCGGCCCCGTACCGGGTGGTGGTGGCACCGGGCAGCTCCAGTTCACCGGTCAGCCCGGCCGCGTACGCCACCTCGAGCAGCAGGGCGGCGTTCGGCTCGTCCAGCCCGGCGGCGCGGGCCAGCCGGCGCAGGTCGCGTACCCCGATGCCGCCGGAGCGGAGCACCGGGGCCGGCTCGGCGGCGAGCTGCTCCAGCAGCGCCTCGGTGTGGCGTACCACCTCCATGGTCTGGCCGGCGCCGGCCGAGTCGACCGCCTTCGGCTCCCTCGGCGTGGCGGCGACCGGCGGTGGGCTGGTCCGCAACGGGCCGAGCGGTCCGCTGTCGCGGCGCAGCAGCAGCCCGATCTCCCGGGGCAGCTCGACCGTGCCGCCCACCCCCGCCCTGCCGGTGGAGATCGAGACCAGCAGCCGGTTGTCCACCAGCCAGCGCACCGGCGACCCGGTCGGCGCGCCGCCGTTGGTCGGGTCCGGCGGCAGCGCGTCCTCCGCCCCGAGCGGCGGCGCCTGCAACGCGCCCGGTGGCACGCTGCCCACCGGCGGTCCGGCCGCGAGCCGGTCCAGGATCGCCCGGGCGGAGGGCGGCGCGGCGAGCAGGGTCCGGCGCAGCTTCGCCGGGTCCGCGCAGAGCGCGGCCGTGCGCGGGTCCAGCTCGGCCGCCGGTCGGCCGAGCCCGGCAGGGTACGGCGCCACCTCGTCGACGCTCGGCACCACGGTGAGGGCGCTCTCCGGGCCGTACAGCAGGAAGAGTGCCCGCAGCCGGTTGACCGCGCGCCGGACGGCGGCCGGCTCGGGTGGCCGGGGACCGGCCGCCGCCATGGCGAGCACGGCTTCGGTCGAGGTGGTGCCGTCCGTCGGGTCACCGGTCAGCCGGGCGGCGTCGAGGATCAAGAGGGTGAACTGGTCCAGCCCGTCCAGCGCCCGGGCCACCGAGACCCGGGACTGCGCCCGGATGGCGAGGGCGGAGATGTCGGACGGCACGGGTACGACGAGGTCCGGCCGCAGCTGGAGGAGGGCGGCCAGCGACTCGTCGGGCAGCGACCGCAGGTGGTCGGCGAGTGAGGTGGTCATCGTCGTTCCACGCTAGCCCGGTCCGGGGTGGTCCCGCCCCTCGGACGTCCGGCTGGCTGGGCGGGGCCGGTAGGTTCTTCGCATGCTCCCTCTGACGGTCGGGTTCGACCTCGACATGACGTTGGTCGACTCGCGCCCCGGCATCGCCGCCGCCTTCCGGGCGCTCACCGCGCAGACCGGTGTGCCGGTGGACGCGGACGCGGCGGTGTCCCGGCTCGGGCCGCCGCTGCGCACGGAGATCGCCCGGTGGTTCCCGCCGGAGCAGGTCGAGTCGGCGGTGCGGCTCTACCGGGAGCTCTACCCGGCGTACGCGATCACCCCGACCGTCCCGCTGCCCGGCGCCCGGGAGGCGATCGAGGCGGTCCGCGCCCGGGGCGGCCGGGTGCTGGTGGTCACCTCCAAGCTCGGCCGGCTGGCCCGGCTGCATCTGGAGCACCTGGGGCTGGTGGTGGACGAGCTGGCCGGTGACCTCTTCGCCGAGGAGAAGGCGACGGCGCTGCGGCAGCACGGCGCGACCCACTACGTCGGGGATCACGTGGCCGACATGGTGGCCGCCGCGGCGGCGGGGGTGCCGGGCATCGCGGTTGCGACCGGCCCGTGCTCGGCCGAGGAGCTGCGCGAGGCCGGGGCCGAGGTGGTGCTGGACGATCTCACCGGATTCCCGGCGGCGCTCGACGGCATGATCCAGCTAGCCTTGGGGCAGTAGACGTCTCAAGCGAAGCAGGGGTTCTCAGGTGCCTACGGGTCGAGTGAAGTGGTACGACGCGACCAAGGGATACGGGTTCGTCACCAGTGACGAGGGTGGCGACGTGTTCCTGCCGAAGGGCGCGCTACCGGCGGGTGTCACCGACCTCAAGGGTGGTCAGCGGGTCGATTTCAGCGTGGTGGACAGCCGCCGGGGCGCGCAGGCCATGGGGGTCAAGCTGTTGGAGGCGCCGCCGTCGGTGGCCGAGCTGCGCCGCCGGCCGGCGGAGGAGCTGCACGGCCTGGTCGAAGACATGATCAAGGTGCTGGAGGCGAAGGTCCAGCCGGACCTGCGCCGGGGCCGCTTCCCGGACCGGAAGACGTCGCAGAAGATCGCTCAGCTGGTCCACGCGGTGGCGCGCGAGCTGGAGGTCTGAGGCACCAGCCCGGCGTCGGCGGCTCGGCCGAGCAGCGCCTCCACGGCGGCGAATCCCGCCTCCCCCAGGTCGGCGGTGAATTCGTTGACGTAGAGGCCGATGTGCTGGTCGACGACGTCGGGCTCCATCTCCTGGGAGTGCGCGAGCACGTAGTCACGGCTGGTGGCCGGGTCGGCCCAGGCCTGTCGCACGGATTCCCGGATCCACCCGGCGGCGGCCTTCGGGTCGACGACGCCGCGCCGGGCGAGGATCGCGCCGAGGGGGATGGGCAGGCCGGTGTCGGCCTCCCACCACTCGCCGAGGTCGACCAGGGCGGTCAGGCCGTGCCGGTGGTAGGTGAACCGGGCCTCGTGGATGACCAGGCCGGCGTCGTAGCGGCCGGCGGCCACGCCGGGCATGATCTCGTGGAACGGCACCACCTCGATCCGCGCCGGCGGGTGGCCTGCCGCCCAGAGCCGGAAGAGCAGGTACGCGGTGGTCCGGTCACCGGGTACGGCGACGGTCGCCCCGGAGAGTTCGGTGCGGTCGCCGCGGGTGAGCACCAGCGGCCCGCAGCCGCGACCGAGCGCCCCGCCGCACGGCAGCAGGTGATACTTGTCCAGCAGCCACGGCAGCGCCGCGTAACTCACCTTGACCAGGTCGAACTCCCCGCGCTCGGCAGCCGTGTTGGTCACGTCCACGTCGGCGTAGGTCACCTCGACCGGCGGAGCGCCGGAGACCCGGCCATGCACCAGGGCGTCGAAGACGAACGTGTCGTTGGGGCAGGGCGAGATCGCCAGGGAGAGCGCCACGCCCCCACCGTAGCCCCGCCCCCGCAGGCCGTCCCTTTGCGGGCCCCTGCCACTGTGACCTGGCACCTGGGCTGAACGCGGGGCGGCTCTGACCAGCGCGACCGACCAGAGTGCCGGCGCGGCCGCGGGCCGCGTGGTGGTCAGCCGACCCGGGCCGCCCGCTGCCCCGCGCTGCTCTGGTCCGGAGCGAGCCCCCCGGACCTGAGCGGGGCCTCGGTCCTAGGCGGGCTCCGGACCTAACCGCCCCCCGAACCTGTGGTTGACCCCCTTTGGAGCTGATGTCGTAGACGATTCGCCTGCCTTACTCGCCGCACCTGCGGCCGCCCGCGGTGGGATCAGGCCCCGCGCGTGTCGCCGACGTCGCCCGCGGTGCCCCGCGGCCCCTGCCGCTGCGGGTCGCCGGCGCCGGTGGCCGACCCGCGCCTCCTGCGGCCGTGGATCGCGGCGCCGGCGGCGGCTCGCGCCTCCTGCGGCCGTGGATCGCGGCGCCGGTGGCGGCTCGCGCTCCCAGCGGCCGTGGGTCGCGGCGCCGGCGGCGGTGGCGGCCGGGCCGGCGTCCCTCAACCCGGGTTATGCCGCGAGCAGGTGCCGCGACGCCGCAGGCCTCCGGGCCGGTACCGCGCGGCAGCGCTCCGGTTTGAGCCGCCCGTGCCCGAGGCAGCAAACGCTGAGGCCCGCTTCCTGGGTGATGACATAGACGGTTCAGCTCCAGAGCGTTGCAGTACCCATTGACCTCCCCGACCGGTAGCGCTCCGCAGGTGGACCGGTTCGCCGCTGGCGTTACCTGGTCACAGTGTTGTCCACAGTGTTGTCCACAGGATGCATGCGGGTGTTGATGACGAGGTTGCGAGGCGGCAGCATCGGGTTGTGGGCGAGGCGGCGGATGCGATCGATGTGGGCAGGAGCCTGCGGGCTCTGCGCCGGAAGGCGGATCTGAGCCAGCGGGAGCTTGCCGAGCGGTCTGGCGTACCGCAGGCCACTCTGGCGCGGATCGAGTCCGGGCGGGCGGGGGATCCGCGATTTCGCACGGTCGAGCGGCTGGTGCGCGCTGCGGGCGGCGAGCTGATTATCGGCCTGCCGCGGCAGGTGGAACTGGCACCGGTGTCGGCGGTGCCGCACGACGATCTGCGTGATGAGGCGGGGCGGCGATATCCAGCGCACCTGGACGTCTGGGAGGTTCGCAAGCCGCGGGACTGGCCGGGCGCCTGGTGGGCAGATTGGTACAACCTGCCGCCAGAGCGGTATCCGTTGCCTCTGCCGCTCGCCACATATCAGCTGAACCGGTGTTACCGGGATGACCGCCGTCGGCGGGAGCAGGTTCGGCGGACCTTCCGGGTGCGCCGGGTGACCGACGAACAGTTCGCCCCGACCTGCTGGCGATTCGTCGCGGAGTTGCCCGACGGCGAACTCGTGGGCGAACTTCGGGCGCACGAACGGAACCCCCGCCTGTGCTACGGCGACTACGGCGACGGCGCGGAGCGGGAGATGGTGCTCGACGGTGTTCTCGTCGCTCTCGCTCATCGGCGGCTGGGTGTCGGGCGGCGGCTGGTCGAGGCGCTCGTCGACGACATGCGGACATGGGGCATTCGCAGCGCCTACGCGATCGCCGACGGCGGCGGGGTCGACCTGCTGCTCGCCTGCGGCTTCCGGTTCGAGGCGAGCCGCCCGGCGGCACTGCGGCTGGACCGGGTGCCCTGAGTAATGGCAGTGGCGTAGCGAATCAGAGCCAGGGCGGCAGAGCGTGGTGAGCCGAGTGCGGGGTCAGCCGAGGGCGGGGGCGGCCTCGGTCAGGGCGGCGAGGGCCTCGCGTAGGCGCCAGGCGTCGCGGTCGCGGGGGCCGATCGGGTTGGAGATGGTGCGCAGTTCGGCGAAGGGCAGGCCGGCCTGGGCGGCGGCCACCGCCACGCCGTACCCCTCCATGGCCTCGGCCACGGCGTCCGGGTGGCGCCGGCTCAACGCCTCGGCGCTGGCGGCGGTGCCGGTCACGGTGGTGACCGTGAGTACCGGCCCGACGGTGGCGGCCGGCAGCGCGGCACGGAGCGCGGCCAGCAGCTCCGGATCGGCGGTGACGGTGCTGCCGCCACCCAGCAGCGCGGGCGGCATGCCGAGCGCGTCGATCGGGATGAAGCCCTCCGGGGACTCGGCGCCGAGGTCCGCCGCGATGCTCGCGGTCCCCAGCACGGTGCCACCCACCGCGACCCGAGCGGTGAAGCCGCCGGCCACCCCGGCGCTGACCACCGCGCGGTAGGGCCGGCCGGCCGCCTCGGCCAGCGCCAGCAGCCGGGCGGTGGCCGCACCCGCGACCGCCGGTCCCACCCCGACCGGGGCGACCGTCACCGTGGGATCGGTGAGGCCGGCCCGCACCGCGTCCGCCTCGGCCGGCACCGCGGTGACCACCAGCAGGGCGCTCACGAGAGCGGTCCGTGCGGTTCCCGCCGGTTCTCCTCGTCGCTGCCGCCCGGGCCGCCGACGGCCGAGGACGGGCGGTAGATGTGGTAGCCGGGCGGGGCGAGCCCGGGCTCGTAGCCCGAGGCGCCGTTCGGCGCCGGGGCCGGTGAGGTCGGGCTCGGGTCGTCGGCCTTCGTCGGCGCGCCGTCCGGGTCGTCGGCCGGCTCCTCGGCCAGCTCGTCGTCGCCGAGCGGCCGGCCGGCCAGGCGCTGGCCACGCAGCCGGCTGGCGACCAGCACGCCCCGGATGGCGGCGAGCACACCGACCCCGGCGGCGACCGCGATGCCCGTACGACCGTCGAACGGGACCAGCCCGAGCCCGCCGCCGAGGACGAAGGCGAGCATCAGCACCGTCTCGGAGTGGGCGAAGGAACTGGCCCGCAGGCGCTCCGGGATCCGCTCCTGGATCGAGGCGTCCACGGCCAGCTTGGCCACCCCGCTCAGCATCGCGGTGACCAGGCAGAACAGGGCCACCATCGGCAGCGAGAACTTCAGCACGGCGAGCACCGCCACACCGGCCACGATGACCATGCTGCTGGACTGGATCGCGGTCGGCCGGTGGATCCGCAACCGGGTACCGACCGCGGTGGCGAGGAAGGTGCCCACCGCCAGCGCGCCGCCGACCAGCCCCAGCGCGGCCTCGTCGCTCAGCTCCCGGCCGAACACGACCGTGGTCAGGTCGCCCTTCTTGATGGCGAAGGCGAGGAAGAGCAGCAGGAAGCCGTAGATCGCGCGCAGCGTGGCCGAGCCGATCAGGGTGGCGATCACCAACCGGCCCGCCGGTCGGCCCCGGCCCAATGGGCGATCACCGGAGCGCCGGCCGAGCGCCCGCAGCGCACGCGGCACCCGTTCCGGCGGTTCCGAGTCGGCCTTCGGCGGTAGCCGTAGCGCGATGACCATGCCGACGAGGAAGATCACCGAGGCGACCCGGAGCGGCCACTGCGGCCCGAACCAGAACGCGGCCAGCCCGATCGGGGCGACCAGCGCGCCGGCCACCGTGCCGTAGACGCTCGCCCTCGCGCCGACCTGGGAGAGGCCCAGCCCTTCCGGAAGCAGTCGCGGCACCGCGGCCGAGCGGGCCACCCCGTAGGCCCGGGAGAGCGCCAGCACCCCGAACGCCGCCGGGTAGAGCCCGAAGCCGTGGATGTAGTCGGAGATCAGCCAGGCCAGGAACGCCCGGCCGAGCATGGTGGCGGCCAGCGCGTAGCGGCGGCCGTGCCGGAAGTGGTCGAGCAGCGGCCCGACCACCGGGGCGAGCATGGCGAACGGCACCATCGTCACCAGCAGGTAGAGCGCGACCTTGCTGCGCGCCTCGCCGAGCGGCACGTTGAAGAAGATCGTCCCGGCCAGGCCGATGGCGATCAGAGTGTCCCCGGCGCAGGAGACCGCGTGCAGGTCGAAGAGGCGAACCATGCCGACCTCGCCGCCGGCGCCCCTGGCGCGGGCCCGGCCGGCCCGGCGGGTCACCCAGCGCCCGCTGCCGACCGAGCCGCGGAACAGCAGCCGGAGCGCGCGGATGCCGGTGCCGACGGTCCGCCCGAGGACGGACCGCTCAGGGCGGGAGGACAGCGGCATGTGCACCATCCTCGCCCATCCGATCCCGGTGCGCCGCACCACTTGCGCAGAACGTGACCGGGGAGTCCCTGTCACCCCGCCGTACGCATGGGGAACAATGGTCGGGTGACCAGGCCCGCCTCCACCCGCGCCGCCCGCCTCGACCAGGTCTGCGCTGACGCCGTCGAGGTGGCCCGCGCCGCCATCACCGAGGTGGATGCCGACGACGTCGGTGAGCACCTCCAGGCAGTGGCCGAGGGCGACCGGCTCGTCACCCACTACTTCGAGTGTCGGCTCGCTGGCTACCGCGGCTGGCGCTGGGCGGTCACCGTCACCCGGGTGCCGCGCAGCCGCCAGGTCACCGTCTGCGAGACGGTCCTGCTGCCCGGCACTGACGCGATGCTCGCCCCCGGTTGGCTGCCCTGGCAGGAGCGGCTCAAGCCGGGCGACCTCGGCCCCGGCGACCTGCTGCCCACCCCGCCCGACGACGAGCGGTTGGTTCCCGGCTACCTGCTCTCCGACGACCCGGCGGTCGAGGAGACGGCCTGGGAGTTCGGCCTGGGCCGGGCCCGGGTGCTCTCCCGGGAGGGGCGCTCCGAGGCGGCCCAGCGCTGGTACGACGGCGACCACGGTCCCGCCGCCCCGATCTCCGCCGCCGCCCCTGCCTCGGCCCGCTGCGGCACCTGCGGCTTCTACCTGCCGCTGGCCGGCGCCATGCGGCAGGCCTTCGGCGCCTGCGGCAACTTCTACGCTCCCGACGACGGCCGCGTGGTGAGCGCCGACCACGGTTGCGGCGCGCACTCGGAGACGCTCATCGAGGCGGCCGAGACGTCCGTCGAGGAGATGCCGACCGTCTACGACGACAGCGCGGTGGAGGCCATGTCGGTCAGCCGGGCTCCCGGGTCGGTCGAGGCGGCCGAGCCGGCGGAGCCGTACGGCCACCCCTGACCGGTCGAGCCGGCGCGCGGGTCAGCCGGCCGCGGCGCGCCGGCGGCGACGGTTGGCGTCGTGTCGCAGCATGACCGCCAGGCCGGGGAACCCCCAGAGGAAGCCGGCCAGGCAGATCCAGAGCCAGTTCTGATGATCGTGGTCGGTCAGCCAGCCGCGGAAGAAGATCAGGAGCACCAGCCCGACGAGCGCCCAGCCGGCCATTCCGGCGAGCGCGAACGGCACCATCGGTGGGTCGAGCGGCTCCGGCCGCGGTGGCTGCTCGTTCGGCACCGGGCAAGCGTACGCGATCGGCTTTCCCTGCACGCCACTGATCTGGGACGATGCGCGCGACGTCCGGAAGATCACCTGCGAGGACCTGATGGCTGTAACGCCGCCCCCCGACAACGGCACCCCACCCGGCCCCGCTCGTCCGCGTAACGGATTCGATCGTTTCTTCGAGATCTCCGCCCGTGGCTCGACGATGAGCCGCGAGGTACGCGGTGGCCTGGCGACCTTCTTCACGATGGCCTACATCGTGGTGCTGAACCCGCTCATCCTCGGTAGTGCCGTCGACGGTGACGGCAAGACCCTCCCGATCCCGGCGATCGCCGCGGCGACCGCCCTGGTCGCCGGCGTGATGACCATCCTGATGGGCGTGGTGGGCCGGTTCCCGCTGGCGCTCGCCGCCGGCCTCGGCGTCAACGCGCTGGTCGCGTACGAGATCGCCCCGGAGATGACCTGGGCGGACGCCATGGGTCTGGTGGTGATCGAAGGTGTGATCATCGCGGTGCTGGTGCTGACCGGCCTGCGTACCGCGGTGTTCCGTTCGGTGCCGACCCAGCTGAAGACGGCGATCGGCGTCGGCATCGGTCTCTTCCTGACCATCATCGGCCTGGTCGACGCCGGTTTCGTCCGGCGGGTGCCGGACGTGGCGAACACGACGGTGCCGGTCGGGCTGGGCATCGGCGGCAAGCTGGTCAGCTGGCCGTTGCTGGTCTTCGTGGTCGGGCTGCTGCTGACCCTGGTGCTGGTGGTACGCCGGGTCCGGGGCGCGATCCTGATCGGCATCCTCGCCTCGACCGTGCTGGCGATCGTCGTCGAGGCGGTGGCGAACATCGGGCCGTCCGTGGTGAACGGTCAGCCCAACCCGAAGGGCTGGGCGCTGAACGTCCCGGAGCTGCCGAAGACGGTGGTGGACGTGCCCGACCTGTCGCTGCTCGGCAACTTCAACGTGCTGGACTCGTGGAGCCGGGCCGGCTGGCTGGTCGTCCTGATGTTCGTGTTCACGCTGCTGATCACGGACTTCTTCGACACCATGGGCACGATGGTCGCCGTCGGCCAGGAGGGCGGCATGCTCGACGAGCAGGGCACCCCGCCCCGGGCGAAGGAGATCCTGCTGGTCGACTCGATCGCCGCGGCGGCCGGCGGTGCGGCCAGCACCTCCAGCAACACGTCGTACATCGAGAGCGCCTCCGGTGTGGCGGAGGGTGCCCGGACCGGGGTGGCCAACCTGGTCACCGGTGCGCTCTTCCTGCTGGCGATGTTCCTGGCGCCGCTGGTGCTGGTGGTGCCGTTCGAGGCGGCCTCCACCGCGCTGGTGGTGGTGGGCTTCCTGATGATGACCGCGGTGCGGACCATCGACTGGTCCGACTACGAGATCGCCATCCCGGCGTTCCTCACCATCGTGCTGATGCCCTTCACCTACTCGATCTCGAACGGCATCGGTGCAGGTCTGATCACGTACGTCGTGGTGAAGGTGGCCAGGGGGAAGGCCCGGGAGGTGCACCCGCTGCTGTACGGGGTAGCCGTGCTCTTCGTCCTCTACTTCCTGCGCGGGCCGATCGAGTCCGTGGTGCTGTGACCGCCCTGCTCCGGGTCGGGTCCGGTCTGGATCCCGGCCCGGAGCGGGCAAACCTTCCTCGTGAGCCTGGTCATATCGGATGTCGTTAGCCAGGCTCATTAGTTAAGCTAACTATCGTGACGGAGCGGACGGTGACGGCGAAACGCGTGCCACCGGCGCAGCTGGCTCCCCAGTTGCGTGATGCGATCACCCGACTCAACCGGCGGGTCCGCCAGGCCCGACCGGTCGGCGACCTCACGGTCACCCAGGTCTCCGCGCTCACCAGCCTCAAGCTGGCGGGTGCGCTGACGCCCCGGGAACTGGCCGACGTCGAGCGGGTGCAGCCACCGACGATGACCAAGATCGTCGCGAAGTTGGAGGAGCGCGGCCTCGTGCAGCGCACCCCCCATCCGACCGACGGACGACAGGTCATCCTCGCGGCGACCGAAGGAGGGCAGGCCGTGCTCGACCAGTTCGAGCGGGCCCGCGATGAATGGCTGGCCCACCGGCTGGCCGAGCTCGACGAGGACGAACGGGAGACCCTGCACAGGGCCGCCGGGATTCTCCAGCAGCTCGCTCGCGCCTGAGCCGCCCGCGCCACCGGGCCGTGCCGTCACCTGTCGATGACGCGTACGTCCCGGAGGAGGCGCACCGAGAGTGCAGGCCAAGCTGAGCACGATGTTCCAGTCCCTACAGGTCCGCAACTACCGGCTCTTCGCGTCCGGGCAGCTGATCAAACTGATCGGCGTCTGGATGATGTTCATCGCCCAGGACTGGCTCGTCCTCGAGCTCTCTGACAACTCGGCGACCGCGCTCGGCGTGGTCACCGCGCTCCAGTTCACCCCGGTGCTGCTGCTCACCCTGCTCTCCGGGCGGCTCGCCGACCGCTACGACAAGCGGGTGCTGCTCTTCGTCGCCAACGCCCTCTGGACCGTGCTGGCGCTCGGCATGAGCCTGCTGGTCCTCACCGACCTGGTGCAGCTCTGGCACGTCTTCGCGTTCGCCGCCCTGCTCGGCGTCGCCAACGCCGTGGAGACCCCGGTCCGGCAGGCGTTCGTCTCCGAACTCGTCGGGATGTCGCTGCTGCCGAACGCGCTCTCGCTGAACGCGGCCGTCTTCAACTCCGCCCGGATCGTCGGACCGGCCGTCGCCGGTCTGGCCATCGCCGCCTTCGACGTCGGCCCGGTCTTTCTCTTCACCGCGCTCAGCTCGATCGCGCCGCTGGTCAACGTGGTCCGGATGCGCACCTCCGAGCTGCACCGCGAAGCCCTGCCGCCGCGCGACGAGCGGGCGTCGGCGAAGGTGATCGACGGGCTGCGGTACGTCTGGCGCCGCTCCGACCTGTTGCTGCCGATGGTGGTGATGTCGGTGATCGGCATGTCGCTCTTCAACTTCCAGCTCACCCTGGCCGCGCTGGCCAAGACCGTGTTCAACACCGGGGCGGCCTCGTTCGGCCTGTTCAGCACCGCGCTGGCGGTCGGCGCGCTCGGCGGCGCCCTCTCCGGCACCGGGCGGCGCAGCCGCCCGTCGGTCTGGCTGGTGCTCGGCGCGGCGGTCGCCTGCGCCAGCTTCGGCACCCTGGTCGGTCTCGCGTCGGCGTACTGGCTGGTGGTGACGCTGTTGGTGCCGACCGGGTTCTTCATGGTGTTCTTCGCCCAGGCCGCCAACCAGCGGGTCCAGCTCGGCGTGGACGCCGCCTTCCGGGGACGGGTGATGGCCCTGTGGGTGCTGGTGTTCCTGGGTACCAACCCGGTCGGCGCGCCGCTGATCGGCTGGGTGGCGGAGACCTTCGGCGCCGGTGCCAGCATCTGGATCGGCGGGCTCATCTCGCTGGCCACCGCGCTGCTGGCGCTGACCTGGCAGCTGCGCCGCTCCGGCGCCCGGCTGCGGTTCCGGGTGCTGCCGATGCCCCGCTTCTACGTGACCTCCACCGACTGCTGAGTCGGCCGGGGCCCCTGGTACGGGGGCCCCGCCGGCTTGACCGACGGAGTCCCGTTGAGCGGATGGCGCGGATGCCGCCAATCCGGTGGCGGAGCGGCACCATGAGGCTTAGCGTCGATGCGTGGGAGTCGGACGCGCGCTGCTGCTGGCCCTGGCGTTCCTCGCCGTGGCCAGTTTGCCGGCGGCCTTCGCCCTGCTCTTCTGCGCCGACGAGATCCTCGACCGGGTGGTCTGCGGCTACACCGAATGGCGGGACCGGCGCCGTGAGCGGCGCACCATCGCCAAGCTCGACCGGGCCATCGAGGCCGACGCGCTGACCCGCGACATCGACCTCTCCGAGTTCGACCGGGAGGACCGGCGGCCGTTGGAACAGCTCGCCTCCGACCTGCGCCGGCTGGGTAGCCAGCGGCTCGGTGGGAGCGGCCGGTCGATGGTGTGGCACGGCGCCGTGCTCCAGGCGTACGACGACCGGCTCCGGCGGGCCTGCCGGGCCCTCGGCATCACCGAGCACCTGAGCGAGCTCTCCGGGGTCGACCAGGAGATCGAGCGGGTCCGGGTGGAGGGGCTGCTGCACGCCGCCGGGATGAGCCTGCCCGCCGCCCGGGCCGGTCACCACCAGCGGCACCGCTGATCGGCGTACGGGGTGCGGCTCTTCGTCGCGGTCTGCCCACCGGCGGAGGCGGTCGACCACCTGAGCGCCCAGCTCGCGCGACTGAGGATCGGAGCGGCGGCCGCGGCCGGGATCAACGTCCGGCTCGCCGACCCGGCGCACGTCCACCTCACCCTCGCCTTCCTCGGCGACGTCGAGGAGGCGCGGCTGGTGGAGGTGGAGAGCGCGCTCGGGCTCGCCGCCGAGTGGTTCCGTGACGGCCGGGACGCCTCGCCCCGGCTGCGCCTCGGCGGCGGCGGCCGGTTCGGCCGGGACCGGTTCACCGTGCTCTGGGTGGACGTACGCGGCGAGGTCGAGGCGCTCGCCACCCTGGCCCGGCTGGTCCGCTCCCGGCTACGGCACGCCCGCCTGCCGAACGACGAGAAGCCGTTCCGCGCGCACCTGACCGTCGCCCGGCCCGGTGATCGGCTGGACCGCGCCGACATCGAGGCGGACCGGGCCACTCTGGACGGTTACCAGGGGCCGGAGTGGCCGGCGACCGAGCTGCTGCTGGTACGCAGTCACCTCGGTCCCCGGCCCCGCTACGACCGGCTCGCCGCGTGGCCGCTCTGACCGCTGCCCGGATGGGCGGCAGGTCAGCCGGCGGATCTGTCCGCGACCGACCGTCGGGCGGTCACCAGGCCCAGGCCTCCGGGCCCGGACCACCCTTGCCGACCGGCGGGAAGAGCTCGTCCAGCCGACCGAGGGTCGCCTCGTCGAGCTGGACGTCCAGCGCGCCGAGCGAACGGTCCAGCTGCTCGACGGTGCGCGGGCCGATGATCGGCGCGGTCACCCCCGGCCGGGAGAGCAGCCACCCGAGCGCCACGTCGGCCGGGTCGTGACCGAGGTCGGCGCAGAGCTTCTCGTACGCCTCGATGGTCGCCCGGTGCTCGGCCAGCGTCTCGGCCGAGCGGCCGCTGGTGCCCCGCGCGGCGCTGCCCTCGGCCATCTTGCGCAGCAGCCCGGCGAGCAGCCCGCCGTGCAGCGGCGACCACGGGATGATGCCCAGCCCGTGGTGCTGCGCGGCCGGGATCACCTCCAGCTCGACGTGCCGGGTCATCAGGTTGTAGATGCACTGCTCGGAGACGAGGCCGAGGAAGTGCCGCTTCGCCGCCGCCTCCTGCGCCACCGAGATGTGCCAGCCGGCGAAGTTGGACGATCCGACGTAGAGCACCTTGCCCTGGGCGACCAGCGTCTCCATCGCCTGCCAGATCTCCTCCCAGGGGGTGCTCCGGGAGATGTGGTGCATCTGGTAGAGGTCGATGGTGTCGGTCTGCAGCCGGCGCAGCGAGGCCTCACAGGCCCGGATGATGTGCCGGGCGGAGAGGCCCTGTTCGTTGGGCCAGTCGCCCATCTTGCCGTAGACCTTGGTGGCCAGTACGACCTTGTCCCGGCGACCGCCGCCTTGGGCGAACCAGCGGCCGATGATCTGCTCGGTGATGCCCTCGCCGGTCTGCCAGCCGTAGACGTTGGCGGTGTCGAAGAAGTTGATCCCGTGCTCCAGCGCGCGATCCATGATCGCGAAACTGTCCGGTTCGCTGGTCTGCGGTCCGAAGTTCATCGTGCCGAGGCAGAGGCGGCTGACCGACAGGCCGGTGCGGCCAAGATTCGTGTACTCCATGGACCCAGCCTGCCACCGTGGCACTTCGAGTGCCTCACGCCGGACGGGCGGCCGGTCAGCCACCCGCCCGACGCGTGGTCAGGAGGACTCGCGGGCCGCCGGGCCGCTGCCGAAGAGCACGTCGTCCCAGCTGGGCAGGCGCTTGCGCGGCTTGCCCGTGGCGTCGGTCGACTCGCCGCCGGCGGCGGCCGCCGCGCCGGTGCGGCGAGGCCGGAGGACCGCCAGCGACGGCACGGCCGGCACCTCCTTGGGCGCGTCCGAGTCGTCGTCGAAGGCGGAACCGGGGCCACCGCCGAGCAGCGCCGCGGCGCCACCGCCGACGGCCCGCTGCCGGGGCGCGTCGGACCCGGCCAGGGCGGCCGGCGTACGCGGCTCCAGGCTCCGGCCCGACGACCCACCGAGCGGCCGGTCGAGGGAGGCGAGCAGGGCATCGCGGCCGGCGCGGATCGGATCCCGCCCGGGGCGGGCGTGCTCGGCGGGGCCGGGCAGGCCGTGCCCGCCCCGACTCGGCTCGCGCGACGGGCCCGGCAGGGCGTGCCCGCCCCGCTCCGGCGCCGGCTCCTGGCCGAGGATCGGCGTGGGGCGCTCGGCGCAGAGGTATTGCGCCATGTCGTCGTGCGGGGTGACGTTCTGCCGGGTCTTGTCGAGATCCCAGATGGCCTGGGCGGTGGCCTTGCCGGACGGCCAGGTGGCGACGATCCGCCAGGTCCCGTCGTCGCGCCGGTAGGCGTCCCACGAGATCTTCTCGGTGTCGATGCCGTGCTGGGCCAGCCGGCCGTTGACCACCTCGGCCAGCGGGGTCGGCTTCTCCGCGCCCTTGAGCCGGGTGCGGCGGGCGTGCTGGGCCAGCATCGCCCGCTCCTGAAGCACCGGGCCGGCGTAGCGCAGCACCCGGTCGACCGGGACCCCGGCGATCCGCGCGACGTCCTCTGCGGACTCACCCGAGCGGATGCGAGCCTGGATGTCGCGTGGGGACAGTGACGGGACCGGATCGGCGGCGGCCGGCGCGACCGCGAGCGGCGGGGCGCCCGGCTCGGCGTGCATCGCGCCCGCGATGCGCTCGTCGATGGGCAGGGCGAGCAGTCGACCCACCTCGTCGGCGAGCACCAGGGCCTGGCCGTCCTCGGAGAGGGCGACGAAGCGTACTGGGCGCATAGCGTTGCCTCCGTCCCGCTTCGCTGGCCGCATGCCACGGGTCGGCCACCCGGGCGTCTCGGACTACCGTACGCTGATCCGCCCTGAGGTGGGAGACGCCACGCCCGCATGTCGTGGATGAGCAGCGGCGATGGTCACGGTGGGTGTCCGCCGCACCGGGCGGTGGACACCCACCGTGACTCTGGTCAGAGTCGCTCGACCACGTAGTCGATGGACGCGGTCAGCGCCTCGACGTCGGCCGGCTCCACGGCCGGGAAGAGCGCGACCCGCAACTGGTTGCGGCCGAGCTTCCGGTAGGGCTCGGTGTCCACGATGCCGTTGGCGCGCAGCGCCTTGGCGATCGCGCCGGCGTCCACCTCGTCGGCGAAGTCGATGGTGGCGACCACATTGGACCGCAGCGCCGGGTCGGCGACGTACGGCGTGGCCACCGCCGAGCGCTCCGCCCAGCCGTAGACGATCGCCGCGCTCTCGGCGGTCCGCTTGGCCGCCCAGGTGAGGCCGCCCTGGGCGTTCATCCAGTCGGTCTGCTCGGCCGCCAGGAAGATGGTGGCCAGCGCCGGGGTGTTGTAGGTCTGCTCCAGGCGCGAGTTGTCGATCGCGGTGACCAGGTCGAGGAACGCCGGGATGTAGCGGCCGGAGGCCTTGATCTCGGTGGCCCGCTCCAGCGCGGCCGGCGACATCAGGGCCAGCCAGAGGCCGCCGTCGGAGCCGAAGCACTTCTGCGGAGCGAAGTAGTAGACGTCGGTGTCCCCGACGTTCACCTCGAGCCCGCCGGCGCCGGAGGTGGCGTCGACCAGCAGCAGCGAGCCCTCGTCGGCGCCGGGTACCCGGGAGATCGGCACCGCCACGCCGGTGGAGGTCTCGTTGTGCGGGGTGGCGTAGACATCCACCCCGGCCTCGGCGACCAGGGTGGGTGCGCTGCCCGCCGCCGACTTGCGAATGGTCGGCTCGCCCAGGAACGGCGCGTCGGAGACCGACTTGGCGAACTTGGCGCCGAACTCGCCGAAGCTGGCGAACTGGGCCCGGTCGCGGACCAGGCCGAACGTGGCGACCTCCCAGAAGGCGGTGGTGCCGCCGTTGCCGAGCACCACCTCGTAACCCTCGGGCAGGGAGAAGAACTCGGCGATGCCGCGCCGCAGGCGCGCCACCTGGTCACGGACCGTCTTCTGCCGGTGCGAGGTGCCCAGGTAGCTGGTCGCCACCTCGGCGAGGGCGGAGACCGCCGCCGGGCGGACCTTGGACGGGCCGCAGCCGAACCGTCCGTCGGCAGGCTTGATCTCTTCGGGAATCCGGATGGTCGGTGCGTCAGCCACGGTCTTCAAGATCCTTCCGCATGGGCCGTGAGCCCGGTGAGCTGGCGGGCACGGACCGGCGGCGGGCGTCTGGACGCGCGGCGGCCGGGATCCGAGCCCGGTCCGGCGGCACTGCCGAGTCTTCATCCTCCCATCCCCTGGCGTTCGCCTCGCCGCTGGTCTCGGCCCCGCTGGTGAGGCGTGCGCCACAGGCCGCCGGGACCCGGGCGCCGCTCTGCCGGCCGGAGCGCAGCGGAACGACCCGGACCGGGCCGGAAAGCGCGAGGGGCCCCGTCCGCGACGGACGGGCCCCCTCGGCGTACGCGGGTCAGACGCCGTGCGGGATGGCGTCCCAGCCCTCGACCTGCTGCGGCCGGCGCGGGCCCGGGCCGACGTAGCGGGCGGACGGGCGGACCAGCCGCTGGAGCTTCTTCTGCTCCAGGATGTGCGCGCTCCAACCGCCCATCCGGGCGCAGGTGAACATCGAGGTGAACATGTGCGCCGGCACCTCGGCGAAGTCGAGCACCACGGCCGACCAGAACTCGACGTTGGTGGCCAGCACCCGGTCCGGACGGCGGGCCTGGAGCTCGGCCAGCGCGGCCTTCTCCAGCGCCTCGGCGATCTCGAAGCGGGGCGCGCCCAGCTCCTTCGCGGTGCGGCGGAGCACTCGGGCGCGCGGGTCCTCGGCCCGGTAGACCCGATGCCCGAAGCCCATCAGCCGCTCGCCCCGGTCGAGCACGCCCTTGACGTAGCCCTCGGCGTCGCCGCTGCGCTCCACCGCCTCCAGCATGCTCAGCACCCGCGACGGCGCGCCGCCGTGCAGCGGGCCGGAGAGCGCGCCGATCCCGGAGGAGATGCAGGCCGCGGCGTCCGCGCCGGTCGAGGCGACGATCCGGGCGGTGAAGGTGGAGGCGTTCAGCCCGTGCTCGGCGGCCGAGATGAAGTACGCGTCGACGGCCTTGACGTGCCGCGGGTCCGGCTCGCCGCGCCAGCGCTTCATGAACCGCTCGACGATGGTCTGCGCCTTGTCGATCTCCTTCTGCGGCACCGCCGGCAGACCCAGGCCGCGGGCGGACTGGGCGACGAAGGAGAGCGCGGTCACCGAGACCCGGGCGAGGTCCGCGCGGGCCTGCTCGTCGGAGATGTCCAGCAGCTGGTTGAGCCCCCAGTACGGGGCGAGCATGGCGACCGCGGACTGCACGTCGACCCGGATGTCACCGGAGTGCACCGGCACCGGGAAGGGCTCCGCCGGCGGCAGGCCCGGCCCGAACCGGCCGTCGACGAGCAGCGCCCAGACGTTGCCGAAGGAGACCTGACCGATCAGATCCTCGATGTCGACCCCGCGATAGCGCAGTGCACCGCCCTCGCGGTCGGGTTCGGCGATCTCGGTCTCGAAGGCTACGACGCCCTCCAGCCCGGGTTTGAAGTCGGCCATGTCGCTCTCCTGGATCTGGTCGGTGCGCCGGTCAGGCTCAACGCGGCCCAGCCGGCCGAGCACCCTCAGGCGACCCTCAGGGATGTGTTCGCAACATCTTGCCTGCTGAGTAACCGAGTACGCGACCCGCTGCGACTGTGCCGCACACGACATCCCCGGACGCGCATCCCGCCGCTGGCTGGGCAAGACTGGGCGGTACGGGCTGGCCAGCGTCGCAGGGCACGAGCCGGCCCGGCGAGAAGGAGTGCGAACGTGACGGGCGACACACCCGCCCTGGCCGCGATGCGTAACGAGTACGCCGCGGACCTGGGCCTTTCCGAGGCCGACCTGGCCGGCGACTGGCACAGCCAGTTCGCCCGCTGGTTCGCCGACGCGGTGGCCTTCGGGCTGCCCGAGCCGAACGCGATGGTGGTCGGCACGGCCGACGCCGCCGGCCGGCCGAGCGGGCGGACCGTGCTGCTGAAGGGGCACGACCCGGACGGGTTCGTCTTCTTCACCAACCACGCCTCGCGCAAGGGCGCCGAGGTGGCTGCCAACCCGTACGCCAGCCTGGTCTTCCCCTGGTTCGCCATGCAGCGTCAGGTGGTGGTCGCCGGCACCGTCGAGCCGCTGCCGAGGGCCGAGACGGAGGCCTACTTCGCCACCCGGCCGCGCGGTTCCCAACTGGGCGCCTGGGCCAGCCCCCAGTCGCAGGTGGTCGCCGACCGGGCTGCCCTGGAAGAGCGCTACCAGGCGGCGGCGGAGCGGTTCGCCGCCGTGCCGTCGATCCCCGCGCCGCCGCACTGGGGCGGGCTGCGCGTGCGCCCCGACTCGGTGGAGTTCTGGCAGGGCCGGGCCGGGCGGCTGCACGACCGGCTGCGGTTCCGCCGCACCGAGGCGGACGCCTGGACGGTCGAACGGCTGGCGCCGTGACGGGAGTGCAACAGGCCCGGGCGCGCGCGGCGCGCCGCTGGGCGATCGACCTGCGGCCGCTCGGGGTGCCCGCGTACCGGCGGCTCTGGCTCGGCAACGGCATCGCGATGTTCGGCTTCCAGTTCACCGCGGTCGCCGTGCCGGTGGAGATGTGGGCGCTGACCGGGAAGTCGCTCTGGGTCGGCCTGCTGGGCATCGCCGGGTTCGTACCGTTGTTGATCTTCGGACTCTGGGGCGGCGCGATCGCCGACGCCCGCGACCGGCGGCTGGTGCTGCTCGGCGGGTCCGCGCTGCTCTGGGCCTCCACGCTCGGCCTGCTGGCGCAGGCGGTGTTCCGGGTGGGCAGCCCGGTGCTGCTGCTGGTCCTGGTGGCCGTGCAGTCGATCGCGTTCGCGGTCAGCTCGCCCGCGCGCAGCGCGATGCTGCCCCGGCTGGTCCCGGCGGAGCTGGTGCCGGCGGCGAGCACGCTGAACTACACCACCTTCACCGCCGCGTCGGTGGTCGGCCCGCTGGCGGCCGGGCTGATCCTCTCCATCTGGGCCGACCCCCAGGTCGCCCTGCCGATCGCGTACGGGGCGGACGCGCTGCTCTTCACCGCGATGGTCTGGGCCGCGCTCCGGCTGCCGGCGCTGCCGCCCGAACCGCACCCGGACGGCGACACCACCCCGGCCCGGGCCGGCCTGGCCAGCGTGGTCGACGGCTTCCGCTACCTGGCCACCACCCCGGTGCTGTTGCTGTCGTTCGCCGTCGACCTGATCGCGATGATCCTGGCCATGCCCCGGGCGCTCTTCCCGGAGATCGCGCACGAGCGGTTCGGCGGCGGCGGGTCGGTCGGTTGGCTCTTCAGCGCCATCGCCATCGGGTCGATGCTGGGCGGGCTGACCTCCGGCTGGATCGGTCGGCTCCGCCGGCAGGGGCTCGGGCTGGTGGTCGCGGTGGTCGCCTGGGGGCTCGCCATCGCGGCGGCCGGGCTGGCCCACCAGCTCTGGCTGATGATCCTGCTGCTCGGCGTGGCCGGCGCGGCCGACCTGGTCAGCGCGGTGCTGCGGCAGTCCATGCTGCTGGTCTACGCGCCGGATCGGATGCGCGGCCGGCTGCAGGGAGTGAACACGGTGGTGGTTGCCGGCGGCCCGCGCCTCGGCGACCTGCGGGCCGGCGGGATGGCCGCCGGGCTCGGCGGTGGGGTCGCCTGGGTGGCCGGCGGCGTCGGTGCGGCGGTGCTGGTGGTGCTGCTCGCCGTCGCCTTCCCCGCCCTGCTGCGCTACCGGGCCGCGACGTCGTCCGACGGCGCGCAGGGGGACGTCGCGCCGGGCGACGAGCGGGCGGCGACGGCGTCGACCGGTGACCGAGAGTGACCAGTTAGGGTCGCGGACATGGACACCCCTGACCAGCTCCCGCTCTCGGGCACCCAGTGGACCATCGCCGCGGCCGGCCATGAGGCCGTCATCGTGGAGGTGGGCGGCGGGGTACGGACGTACCGGCACGACGGCGTCGACTACCTCGACGGTTACGCCGAGGACGAGCTCTGCCCCGGCTGCGCCGGGCAGGTGCTGGCGCCGTGGCCGAACCGGATCCGGGACGGGCGGTACCTCCTCGGTGAGCAGTCGTACCAGCTGCCGCTGACCGAGCCGGATCGGCACGTGGCGATCCACGGGCTGGTCAACTGGGTGCGCTGGCAGCTGGTGGAGCAGTCGCCGGACGCGGTGACGCTCAGCTACGACCTGCCGCCCCAGCCGGGCTACCCGTGGCCGCTGCGGCTGATCAGCCGGTGGAGCGTCGGGGCGGACGGCCTGCGCGCCGAGCACGAGGTGCGCAACATCGGTGGCGAGGCCGCTCCGTTCGGCTTCTCCGTGCACCCGTACCTGCAACTGGCCGGCGTGGCGGTGGACGACCTGGCGATGCGGGTGCCCGGCCAGACCCGGATGGTGCTGGACAGCCGGCTGCTGCCGGTCGCCGCGACCCCGGTCGACGGCACCGAGTACGACTTCACCAGCCCGCGCCGGATCGGGGACGCCGTCCTCGACCTCTCCTTCGGTGACGTGGTCCGGGACGCCGACGGTGGTTCGTCGGTGAGCCTGGCCGGGCCGGACGGCGCGTCGGGCGTGACCATCTGGGCCGACCGCGAGTTCGGTTGGTGGCAGGTCTTCACCGGCGACACGCTCACCGGCGTGCGGCACCGCCGTTCGGTCGCGGTCGAGCCGATGACCTGCCCGCCCGACGCGTTCCGCTCCGGTAAGGACGTGATCATGCTGAAGCCGGGGGCGACCTGGCGCGGCGTCTGGGGTGTCCGGCCGGGCGCCTGACCGGCCGGCGTCTCGGGGGGTGGGCATGGAGTTCGCCGAGGTGGTCCGGCGGCGGCGGATGGTGCGCAACTACGACCCGGACCGGCCGGTCCCGCCCGAGGTGGTGCAGCGCCTGCTCGACCACGCGGTCCGGGCGCCGTCCGCCGGCTTCGCGCAGGGCTGGGGCTTCCTGGTGCTGGAGGAGCCCGCCGAGCGGGAACGGTTCTGGGCGTCGACCACGCCGGAGGGCGGTGGCCGGGAGCGGTGGCTGGCCGGCATGCGCCGGGCGCCGCTGATCATCGTGCCGCATGCCAACCGGTCGGCGTACCTGGAGCGGTATGCGGAGCCGGACAAGGGTTGGGTGGACCGGTCCGCCGAGCGCTGGCCGGTGCCCTACTGGTACGTGGACACCGGCTTCGCCGCCCTGCTGATGCTGCTCACCGCGGTGGACGAGGGGCTCGGCGCCTGCTTCTTCGGCATCCCGCCGCAACAGGTGTCGACCTACCGGCACGCCTTCGGGGTGCCCGAGGAGTACGCGCCGATCGGTGCGGTGACTGTGGGTTACCGGGCCGCCGACCATCGGTCATCTTCGCTGCGGCGTGGGCGCCGTCCGGTCGACCAGGTGGTCCGCCGGGGACGGTGGAGCTGAGCGGTACGCCGGATTCGCCCCGTTGAGGATCGGGCGAGCGGTAGCGAAACTGACATCAGGGAGCAGAACGCGGTGTGCGACAGGCGGCTAGGCTGGCACGGTCATCGGTGCCGCGCCGCGCGGTGCCACGCCGCGACCCGGCACGGCGCCGTCGGTCGGACCGGCCATGGGGAGGGGAGCGTTTCGTCGTGATCTTCAGAGCGGTCCGGGACGGGCGTCCCTACCCGGAGCACAACCTGACGCTCAAGCAGTGGTCGGAGATCCCGCCACGGCCGCTGCGCCTGGATCAGTTGATCACCACCAAGCGCGAGCTGGCGCTGGACAAGCTCCTCGCCGAGGATTCCACCTTCTACGGCGACCTGTTCCCGCACGTGGTGCAGTGGAACGGCGGCCTCTACCTGGAGGACGGCCTGCACCGGGCGCTGCGCGCCGCACTCCAGCAGCGCAACCAGATCCACGCCCGGGTGCTGGTGCTTTCCGAGGCGGTCGAGTGACGCGCGGTCGCGCCCCGCGCTGAGCCTTCGTTAGGGTGCTGCCATGAGCTCGCGCCCCAACGCCCCGCTCGACCTGCTCGACCTGGACTCCTCGCTCAGCGAGGAGGAGCGGCAGATTCGCGCCGTCGTGCGCCAGCTGGTCGACGACCGGGTACGCCCGCACGTGGCCGGCTGGTACGAGGAGGGCCAGGTGCCCGCCCGCGAGCTGGCCCGTGAGTTCGGCAAGCTCGGCCTGCTCGGCATGCACCTGACCGGCTACGGCTGCCCCGGCGCGTCGGCTGTCGCGTACGGGCTGGCCTGCCTGGAGCTGGAGGCCGGCGACTCCGGCATCCGCTCGCTGGTCTCGGTGCAGGGCTCGCTGGCCATGTACGCCATCTGGCGCTACGGCAGCGAGGAGCAGAAGACGCGCTGGCTGCCGTCGATGGCCACCGGCGAGGCGATCGGCTGCTTCGGGCTGACCGAGCCCGACCACGGCTCCGACCCGGCCTCGATGACCACCCGGGCCCGCCGTGACGGCGACGACTGGGTGCTCACCGGCGGCAAGATGTGGATCACCAACGCCCCGATCGCCGATGTCGGGGTGATCTGGGCGCGCACCGACGACGGGGTGCGAGGTTTCGCCGTACCGATGGACACGCCCGGCGTGAGCGCGCGGGAGATCCGGCACAAGATGTCGCTGCGCGCGTCGGTCACCGGGGAGATCGTGCTCGACGACGTCCGGCTTCCGGCGGACGCGAGACTGCCCGAGGCGGTCGGGCTCAAGGCGCCCCTGAGCTGCCTCACCGAGGCCCGGCACGGCATCGTCTGGGGTGCGCTGGGCGCGGCCCGCGAGTGCCTGGAGACCACCCTGGCGTACGCCGGCACCCGCACCCAGTTCGGCCGGCCGCTGGCCGGTTTCCAGCTCACCCAGGCCAAGCTCGCCGACATGGCGGTCGAGCTGGAGAAGGGCTACCTGCTGGCGCTGCACCTCGGCCGGCTCGCCGATGCCGGCCGGCTCCGCCCCGAGCAGGTCAGCGTCGGCAAGCTGAACAACGTACGGGAGGCGCTGGGCATCGCCCGGCAGTGCCGCACGATCCTGGGCGCCAACGGCGTGTCGGGCGAGTACCCGGTGATGCGGCACGCCAACAACCTGGAGAGCGTGCTCACCTACGAGGGCACCTCGGAGATCCACCAACTGGTGATCGGGCAGCGGCTGACCGGGATCAGCGCCTTCGCCTGACCCGCAGGACACCGCGTTGACCTGCGGCGATGGCCTATCACGCGGCTCGGCGCGCGCCTGTCGTACGGCGGACGTACTGTCATTCTCAGACGGCTATGTCTGACAAGGACGGTGAGGGCGATGGCCCGCGACGGTGACAGCAACGAGCCCACCACGGAGTTCCCGGGATACCCCACCGGCGACGCGCTCAAGGTCCGCTCCGACGTCACACCCGAGCCGCCGACGACGCCGCCGAGCTCATCCGGTGGTCCCGCGAAGGGCCTGCTCTGGGTGCTCGGCGCGGCGGCGCTCGCGGTGGTCGTGCTGCTCGGGGTGCAGGGCAGCGGGCTCTGGCCCAGCTTCCGCAACCCGTTCGCCGAGCAGCAGACCGACCGGAGCCAGCCGACCCTGCTGAAGTCGATCCAGGATCTCAGCCGCTACGTCGCGGCCGAGGGCAACTTCCAGGTGGTGGTCGACCTGCAGACCGACCGGAAGTACGTGCCCGAGTTCCTGCTCAACGAGCGCACCCTCTTCGTCGGGGCGGGCAGCGTCGAGGCGTATGTGGACTTCGCGAAGATCGCCGACGGTGCGGTGGTCGAGTCGGCCGACGGCAAGTCTGTCGAGATCAAGTTGCCGGCGCCGCAGCTCGGCGAGACCAACCTGGACCTCGAGAAGAGCTACGTCTTCGCCGAGAAGCGCGGCCTGCTCAACCGGCTGGGCGACGTGTTCGCCAATGATCCCAACCGGCAGCAGGAGGTCTACCGGCTCGCCGAGGAGCGGATCACCGCCGCCGCCCGGGACAGCGGGCTCGGTGCCCGGGCCGAGGAGAACACCCGCAAGATGCTGGAGGGGCTGCTCCGCTCGCTCGGCTACGAGCAGGTGACCATCACCTACGTCGCCCCCTGACCAGAACGCCGACGGCGCCCGCCCCGACTACCCGGGACGGGCGCCGCCGCCTGTCCAACCCCGCCGCGCCCGCGGCCGTCCGCCGCGCCCCGGCCGACCCGCCGCGTCTTCCTCATGATCCAGACAACTGAGTTGCTGCTTCGTCGTCGGCGGAGGCCGCTACTTCGGGGATGTTGTCCCCTCGATCCGGGCGGAGGGCGGCCGGCGGGTCGGGTCGGCTCGGTCAGTGGCGGGCGGTGGCCAGGTAGCGGTCCTCGTTCGGCATCAGGAGCCAGAGCACCAGGTAGACGATCACCTGGGTGCCGGGCAGCAGCAGCGACAGCAGGAACAGCAGCCGGACGAAGCCGGCCGACACGCCGAACCGCTGAGCCAGGCCGGCGCAGACACCGGCGAACATGCGCCCCTGACGGGGCCGGACCAGTTTGCGACTCATCGTCGTCACTCCCACTCTGCGGCGGTACGCCGCTCTGAAATCCACGGTAGGAAGGGGTGGCCACCACGCCCTCAGCCCACAGGACGATCGGTGACCCCGGTACCCGTAGGTGATTACCCGGCCCGGCCGGCCCGACGCTTCTCCGATCGCGTGGCCACGGCTCCCCGGACGTTCACCCGTGGTCCCGGCGGCGTTCGGCAGGCGGGTGACCTGGGCGGGTAGGCTCGCAGGTTGGGCACCCACACCCCGGGCGCCCGCCGGCCGCCCGGACCCGGGCGGCACGACCGGGCCGGATCCCGTACGACGGGGACGACGGCGAGGAAGCGCAGCCATGATCAGTGTTTTCGACCTCTTCAGCGTCGGCATCGGGCCGTCCAGCTCGCACACGGTGGGTCCGATGCGGGCCGCCCGGACGTTCGTCACCGGGCTCAAGGCCGACGGGCTGCTCGCGGCGACCGCCCGGGTGCAGGCCGAGCTCTTCGGCTCGCTCGGCGCGACCGGCCACGGCCACGGCAGCGACCGGGCCGTCCTGCTCGGGCTGGCCGGGGAGGCGCCGGAGACGGTCGACACCGACAGCGTGGCGCCCCGGGTCGCCCGGATCCGCACCGAGCGGCGGATCGGCCTGCTCGACGCGCACGAGATCGACTTCGACCCGGACCGTGATCTGGTGCTGCACCGTCGACGCTCGCTGCCGTACCACCCGAACGGGATGACGTTCGTCGCGTACGACGACACCGGCGCGGAGCTGCGCTCCCGCACGTACTACTCGGTCGGTGGCGGATTTGTGGTGGACGAGGCGGCGGCCGGCGCGGACCGGATCACCCCCGACACCACCCGGGTGCGGCACCCGTTCCTCACCGGCGCGGAGCTGCTGAAGATCACCACTGGCACCGGCCTGTCGATCAGCGAGGTGATGCTCGCCAACGAGCTCTCCTGGCGCAGCGAGCGCGAGGTGCGCGACGGTCTGCTGGAGATCTGGCGGGTGATGCGCGAGTGCGTGGAGCAGGGCTGCGAGCGCGACGGCGTACTCCCCGGCGGGCTGAAGGTCCGCCGGCGCGCCGCGGAGCTGCGGCGCAGCCTGGAGGCGGAGACCGGCGGCAGCGACCCGCTGCGGGTGATGGACTGGGTCACCCTCTTCGCGCTGGCGGTCAACGAGGAGAACGCCGCCGGCGGCCGGGTGGTCACCGCGCCGACCAACGGCGCGGCCGGCATCATCCCCGCGGTGCTGCACTACTACACCCGGTTCGTGCCCGGCGCCTCCGACGAGGGCGTGGTCCGGTTCCTGCTGGCGGCCGGCGCGATCGGTGTGCTGTTCAAGGAGAACGCCTCGATCTCCGGGGCCGAGGTCGGCTGCCAGGGTGAGGTGGGGTCGGCCTGTTCGATGGCCGCGGCCGGCCTGGCCGAGGCGCTGGGCGGCACCCCGGAGCAGGTGGAGAACGCGGCCGAGATCGGCATGGAGCACAATCTCGGTCTGACCTGCGACCCGGTCGGTGGGCTGGTGCAGATCCCGTGCATCGAGCGGAACGCGGTGGCTAGCATCAAGGCGATCACGGCAGCCCGGCTCGCGCTGCGCGGTGACGGGGTGCACGCCGTCTCGCTCGACAAGGTCATCAAGACCATGCGGGAGACCGGCGCGGACATGAAGGTCAAGTACAAGGAGACGGCACGGGGCGGTCTGGCCGTCAATGTGATCGAGTGCTGAACGCGCCCGACGAGGGGCATACGTTCACCGACTGCTAACCTGTCGTCCGTTTCGAAGGCGGGAGGCGGCGGTGACCTCTGGCGTCGCGGCGTTGTGGTCGCACCGCAACTCCCTGCGCATCCTGGTCAAGCGCGACCTCGCGGTCAAGTACCAGCAGTCCGTGCTCGGCTACTTCTGGTCACTGATCGAGCCGCTCGGCATGGGGGCGATCTACTGGTTCGTCTTCGGCGTCCTCTACTCCCGCGACACCGGACGGCACCTGGGCGACGCGGCCGAGTCGTACCCGCTCTTCCTGATCACCGGGATCTTCGCCTGGATGTGGACCAGTTCGGCGTTGAGCGAGGCGACCAACGCGCTCACCGGCCAGTCACGGTTGATCACCACGATGAACGTGCCCCGGCAGGTCTTCCCGATCGGCCGGGTCACCGGCCGGTTCGCCGAGTACGCCGCCGGCCTGCCGATCCTGATCGCCGTCGCGCTGGTCTACGCCGCGCACGGCCGGGTCGAGCTGGGCTGGTCGCTGTTGGCGCTGCCGCTCGCGGTGGCCGTCCAGGGCACCCTGCTGATCGGGCTGGCCCTGCTGCTCTCCGCCTTCAACGTGCTGATGCGCGACGTCGAGCGGTTCATGCGCCTGATCATCCGGGTGCTCTTCTACGCCACGCCGATCATCTATCCGCTGAGCCTGGTCCGGGAGTCCGACCTGCCCGGTTGGCTGAAGGTGGGGTACGAGCTGAACCCGCTGGTCGGCATCTTCCAACTGCACCACTCGGTCTGGTACCCGGACGAGTTCCCGGACGCGCGGCTGCTCGCCACCACCGTCGTCGGCAGCCTGCTGGTGCTGGCCGCCGGCTGGTGGTCGTTCCGCCGGCTCGAACCCGCCGTGCTCAAGGAACTGTAGAGATGGCCGACCCGATCATCGAGGCGGACGGGCTCGGCATCCGGTTCGTCCGCAACCGGCGCCGCCAGCTGCGGCTGCGCGAGCTGTTCATCCATCGCGGCGGGCGCAAAGCGCCGGCCGGCCAGTTCTGGCCGCTGCGCGACGTGTCGTTCCAGATCAACGCCGGCGAGACGGTCGGCGTGATCGGCCGCAACGGCACCGGCAAGAGCACCCTGCTGCGGCTGATCGCCGGGGTGTTGATCCCCGACGAGGGAGGCATCCGGGTCCGCGGCGACGTCGCTCCGCTGCTGGAGCTCTCCGCCGGGTTCTCCAACGACCTGAGCGGGCGGGAGAACCTGCACCTGGTGGGCGGTCTGCACGGACTCTCGGCCGGCTACCTGAAGCGGCACTTCGACGAGATCGTCTCGTTCGCCGGCGAGCAGGTGGAGCGGGCCATCGACACCTCGGTGCGGCACTACTCGTCCGGGATGAAGGTACGGCTCGGCTTCGCGATCATCTCCCATCTGCCGCACCCGATCCTGCTGATGGACGAGGTGACCGCGGTCGGCGACGCGGAGTTCCGCAAGAAGTGTTACGCGACGATTGATCGTCTGCTCGGGGAGGGGCGCACGCTGGTGCTGGTGTCACACAACGAAAAGGACCTGACCCGGTTCTGCCGTCGGGGGCTCTACCTCGACGCGGGCCGGCTGACGCTCGACGGCACCATCGCCGAGGCGCTCGACGCGTACCACGCCGCGGTTCCGCGGTGATGCTCGCGATCGTGCTCGCCGCCGGCACGCCCGCGGCGGGCCTGAGCACCGCGACCGGCGAGCCGCTGGCCGACCGGCTGGCCGCCCAGTTGCGCCGCGCCGGCGCGGACCAGGTGCGCTTCGCCGCCGATCTCGACGAGCTGGCCGGGCTCGCCGACTCCGCCACCGGGCCGCTGCTGGTCACCGGCGCCGACCTGGTCGCGCACACCGCCGTACTGCGGCACCTGGCCACCAGCCCGGTGGGGCCGACGGTGGCCCTGGTGCTCACCGACCCGCCGGTGCCCGGCCGGACCGTGGTGCGCGAGGAGCGCGGCCAGGTGGTCGTCGCCGGCCCGGTGGGCGCCCTCGACGGTGACGCCACCGGCGTCTTCGGCGGCGCGCTGCGGGTCGGCGTGGACGACCTGCCGAATCTCGCCGCCGCCGCCCGGGCCGCGGCGGCCGGCGTGCTGCCCGTCGCCACGCCGCTCGGCCCGGCCGGGGACGTGGCGCCGCTGCCGGTGGCCGGCGAGGGCGGATCTCCCGCGTCGGTCGCCGCCGGTGGTCCCGGCTCCGCGGTCGACCGGCTCTTCGCCGGGCTCACCGCGCTCGGCACGCTGGTCTTCGCCCAGCGGGTACGGCTGCTCGTCGCGCACCGGGTCGCCGACGCGGCCGGGTTGACCGCCGCCGAGGCAGCGGTGACCGCGGTCGACGAGGACCGGGCCGAGCTGCGGCTCTCGGTGAAGGAGCGGGACGACTTCTTCTCCACCTACTTCGTCAGCACCTGGTCGCCGTACGTGGTGCGGTTGGCGGCCCGGCTGCGGCTCACCCCGACCGGGGTCACGGTCATCTCGGTGCTCTTCGCGCTTGCTGCCGCGGTGCTGTTCGGCGTCGGCGGCCGGTTGGCGCTGGTCGGCGGCGCGGTGCTGCTCTACCTCGGCTTCGTGCTGGACTGCGTGGACGGCCAGCTGGCCCGGTACACCCGCAACTTCAGCGCCTGGGGCGGCTGGCTGGACACCATGGCCGACCGGGCCAAGGAATACCTGGTCTACGCCGGCCTGGGCTTCGGGGTGACCCACGCCGGGCTGGGCAACGGCTGGGCGCTGGCGATCGCCGCGATGACCCTGCAGACCGTGCGGCACATGACCGACACCTGGTACGGGGTGCTGCACGACGAGGCGGCGCGGCGGCCGCGTACCGCCGGTGCCGGCGGTGGCGGCATCGGTGACCGGCTGAACGCCGCGTCCACCCGGGTGCAGGCGGACACCGGTTCGCTGTCGTACTGGCTGAAGCGGACCGTGGTCTTCCCGATCGGCGAGCGCTGGGCCCTGATCGCGCTGACCGTGGCGCTGTTCAACCCGCTGGTCAGCCTGGTCGCGGTGCTGGTCTGGGGCACGCTGGCGTTCGCGTACACCGGTGCGCTGCGCACCCTGCGGGCGCGCTGGATGTGGGTTCCGGTGCTGGACACCGTCGACGCCACGCTGCACCGCGACGACGGGCCGCTGGCCGTCCGGCTGCCGGTGGTGCGCCCGATGGGGCCGCTCACCCTGGCCGTGATCGCGGCGCTCGGTCCGGCGGCCCTGCTGGTCCCGGCGCTGGTGGCCGCGTACGGCGACGGCTCGGCGGCCGGGCTGCGCTGGTGGCTGCCGGTGGCCCTGCTGGTGCTGCTCGTCGGCGGCCTGGGTGCCCGGGCGGCGCACAACGGCCCGCTGGACTGGCTGGTACCGGCGGCGCTGCGGGCCGGCGAGTACCTCTTCGCGATCACCGTCGGGGTGGTCGGGGACGTCCCGCCGTGGCTGATCTTCGGCTACGTCTTCGTGCTGACCGTGCACCACTACGACCTCACCGCCCGGCTGGAGAAGCGGCAGGCGGCACCGCCGTTGCACGACGCCACGCTGGGCTGGGAGGGGCGCTCGGCACTGCTGGCCCTGGCGGCAATCGTCGGGTTCGCGGGTATCGGGATGGCTACACTCGGTACGTACCTTCTCGTGGTTTTTGTGGCGAGCGTCGTCCTGGCCTGGGTCGTCCTGCCGGCCCGCGCGGCGCGGGCGTCGGCGGTGCCGGTGCGGACGGGAGGCGGCGCGCCGGGCTGACGGAGGGAAGGCCGGATGACCCTGATCAGCTTCGTCGTTCCGGCCTTCCGGGTGCAGGGCTACCTGCGCGAGTGCCTCGACTCGATCCTCGGCCAACCCTTCACCGACATCGAGGTGATCGGGGTCGACGACTGCTCGCCGGACGACAGCGGCGAGATCATCGCCGAGTACGCGGCGCGCGACCAGCGGGTCCGCCCGGTCCGGCTGGCCGAGAACGCGGGGCTCGGTCCGGCCCGCAACATCGGGCTGGACCGAGCCGTCGGCGAGTACGTCTGGTTCGTCGACGGGGACGACTGGCTGGCGCCGGACTGCCTGCCGGAGGTGGCCGCCCGGCTGCACGCCACCCGACCGGACGTGCTGCTCGTCGACCACGTCCGGACGCACTGGAACGACACCGCGACCCGCAGCGCGATGCGCGAGGTCTTCCCGGAGCCGCCCGGGGAGGGGACGTTCCGGCTGCGCGAGCGGCCGGCGGCGATGCGACTGCTGCACACCGCGTGGAACCGACTGGTCCGCCGGAAGTTCCTGCTCGACCTCGGGCTGCGCTTCGAGCCCGGCTGGTACGAGGACGTGTCGTTCAGCTACCCCGTGCTGATGGCCGCGGACCGGATCGGCGTGCTGGACCGGGTCTGTGTCAACTACCGGCAGCGCCGGGCCGGAGCGATCACCCGGACCCGGGGTGACCGGCACTTCGAGGTGTTTCCGCAGTGGCACCGGGTGTTCCAGCTGATGGAGCGCTGGGGGCCGGCCGTCGACGAGCTGCGCCCGGCGGTCTTCGAGCGGATGATCTGGCACTACCTGACCGTGCTCGGCAACGGGCAGCGGATCGCCCCGGAGCTGCGTCCGGCCTTCTTCGCCCAGATCACCGCCGACTACGCCCGCTGGCTGCCAGCTGCCGGCTACCCGGCGCCGGACGGGGTGGAGGGGCTCAAGCACCGGCTGGTCGCGGCCGGCCGGTGGCGGACGTTCAGCGCGCTGCGCGCCGCCAACCGGGCCCGCGACGCCGCCCGGCGTTCGGCGCGGACCGCCAGGCGGCGGGTGACGCCGGTGGCCCGCCGCAACGCCCGCCGAGCCCGCGACGTGCTGTTCCGCGAGTACTACCGGGCGGAGCTGCGCCGCCCGGTCGACCCGTCGCTCGCCGTCTACGCCGCGTACTGGTACCGGGGGTACGCCTGCAATCCGGCGGCGATCCACGAGACGGCCCGCCGGCTGGCACCGGAGATCCGCGGCGTGTGGATCGTCCGCCGGGACCGGGTCGACACCCTCCCGCCCGGGGTGGAGTACGTGGTGGCCGGGACCCCGGCCTACTACCGGATGCTCGCCCGGGCCCGCTGGCTGGTCAACAACGTCAACTTCCCGGACTTCGTCCGTAAGCGGCCCGGTTCGGTGCACGTGCAGACCCACCACGGCACGCCGGTCAAGGTGATGGGGCTCGACCAGCAGCGGTACCCGATCGGCGCCGGCCGGATGGACTTCGCCGGCCTGCTGCGCCGGGTGGACCGCTGGGACTACAGCATCACCTCGAACAGCTTCTCCACCCAGATGTGGGACCGGGCGTACCCGGCCACGTACACCACGCTGGAGGTCGGCTACCCGCGCAACGACCGCCTGGTCACCGCGACCACCGAGGACGTGTTGCAGCTGCGCGCGGAGCTGGGGATCGGCCTGGCCGAGCAGGTGGTGCTGTACGCGCCGACGCACCGCGAGCATCTGCCGCACTACCGGCCGCCGTTCGACCCGGACCGGTTCCTGGAGGCGCTCGGGCCGTCCGGCCGGCTGCTGATGCGCAGCCACTACTTCCACGACCGGGATCGCCGCCCGCGTCGGCCGGCCGAGCGGGAGCGGATCCACGACGTCAGCTCCCACCAGCGGGTGGAGGACCTGTACCTGGTCGCCGACGTGCTGGTCACCGACTACTCGTCGGCGATGTTCGACTACGCGGTCCTGGACCGGCCGATCGTCATCTACGCGCCGGACTGGGAGGCGTACCGGCTGGCCCGGGGGGTCTACTTCGACGTGACCGAGGAACCGCCGGGCGCGGTGGCGCTGACCTTCGCCGACCTGATCGATCTGTTCCGGAGCGGCGAGGTCCGCTCGGAGTCCGCGGCCAAGGCGCGACAGCAGTTCCGGGCCCGGTTCTGTGCGCTGGACGACGGGCGGGCGGCGGAGCGGGTGGTCCGCACGGTCTTCCTCGGCGAGCCGGTGGAGGCGCGCCGTTCCTGCTGACGTCCGCCCGCGAGGGGATAGTCGGCGTTCGATGAGGTCGTAACAGGACCGTCACTGGCTGAACATGGCACGTTTACCCGATGTGCGGGCGGCATGATCTTGGTCACAGTCATTCGGGGGGTTCGTCGGACGAGCTGGGGGAGGTGACGGTGTCAACCGTCGCGCTCAAGGATGTCACCAAGGTCTTCAAGGACGGCACAGTCGCGGTCGACAGCATCAACCTCGACGTCACCGACGGTGAGTTCATGGTGCTGCTCGGCCCGTCCGGCTGCGGAAAGTCGACCGTGCTGCGGATGATCGCCGGCCTGGAGGACCCGAGCAGCGGGGCCATCCTGCTCGACGGCGAACTGGCCAACGACCTGTCGCCACGGGACCGGAAGATCGCCATGGTCTTCCAGGACTTCGCGCTCTACCCGCACATGACCGTCGGTGACAACATCGCCTTTCCGCTGCGGCTGGCCGGGATGGAGCCGGAGCCGCGCGGCGAGCGGGTCAGCGACGTGGCCAGCGCGCTCGGCATCGGCGATGTGCTCGGGCGCCGGCCGGGCCAGCTCTCCGGCGGGCAGCGCCAGCGGGTGGCGATGGGCCGGGCGATCGTCCGCCGTCCCGGGCTCTTCCTGATGGACGAGCCGCTGTCCAACCTCGACAGCGGGCTGCGCGCCGAGCTGCGCGCGGAGATCTCCGGCCTGACCCGTGAGCTGGGGGTCACCACCATCTACGTCACGCACGACCAGGCCGAAGCGCTCACCATGGCCGACCGGGTGGCGATCATGCGCCGCGGCGTCCTCCAGGACGTCGGCACCCCCACCCAGGTGTACGGCCGCCCGGCCACCCTCTACGTGGCCGCGTTCCTCGGCAGCCCGCGAATGAACCTGCTGGAGGCGTCGGTCTACGTCCACCTCGACCGGTACGTCACGCTCACCCTCGGCGAGCAGGCGCTCTACCTGCCGTGGGACGACATCCGCAGCCGCGCGGTCGCGCACTACCACGGCGAGCGGATCGTGGTCGGGATGCGGGCCGAGGCCCTCACCCCGGTCACGCCGGACAGCCCGGGCGACGTGCTGCACGGCCGGATCCGCTACCTGGAGCACCACGGTCACGAGTCGCTGGCCTTCCTCGACATCGGCGCGACCGCGATCGTGGTCGACGAGATGGGCAGCCGGGGCGGCAACACCCTGGACGCCGGCCAGCGCGGGCTGCGCCGGTTCGGCCAGGTGATGCAGCGCTTCGCCGGCAAGCCGACGGACGCCGCCACGGAGCCGGCCGCGCGCGGCACCCGGACGAGCGTGCTGCCCGACCCGGGACGGCACCACCGGCGCCCGGCCGAGTTGGCGGTACGCCTCGCTCCGTATCCGGCGGTATCCACCGGGCACCCGCTCTCCGTCCGGGTACGCATGGACGCCCTGCACTTCTTCGACGAGCGGGGCGATCGCATCGACGTGGGGTGGCGCTGAATCGAACCGGTGCCCTACCGTTCGGCGACCGGAGTCCACATAGCAACAACCGAGAGGGGTGCGCCCGTGTCGGGTGACCGTCCGAATCCGCTCGTCATCGAGCGCATCCTGCGCGACCGCGAGGGAATCTGGCAGCAGATCGTGGCCGAGCGCGACCTGAACGCGCTGACCGGCCGGATGTTGGCCAGCTCCGCGATCGCGCTGGCCTGCTACGGCGCTGTGCTCGGCGCGTTCCACAGCGCCCTGATGGCGTTGACCTCGGCGGTGAAGCTGCCGCTGCTCTTCCTGGTCACGTTGGCCATCTGTCTGCCCACGCTCTACCTGTTCAACCTGGTCTTCGGAGCCCGCCTCTCGGTACGCCAGTCGCTGGCGCTGGTGATGGTGGCGATCACGGTCACCGCGATGCTGGCCGTGGCGTTCGCCCCGATCAGCCTCTTCTTCCTGATCACCGCCCCCGACTACGGCTTCTTCAAGCTGCTCAACGTCGCGATCCTGACCCTCTCGGCGTTCGTCGGGCTGCGTTTCCTGACCGGCGGTATGCAGGTGCTCAACCAGCACGGCCTGCTCGCCCCGGCCGAGCCCGCCGCCGCCCCCGTGGCCGTACCGGCCGCTGCCCCCGTGGCCGTACCGTCGGCGCCGGCCGCCGTCGAGCCGGTCGCCGTGCCGGCCGGCGTGGCGGCGAACGGTGCGGCCTCGGCCGCGAGCGGGTCGGACGGGTCCGCGCCCGCTCCCACCGCCCCGGCGATCCCCGCGCAGGCGGTCGGTCCGCAGCCGGCGGTCGCCCCCGTGTTCCCGCCCGGGATGGTGCCGCCGGGCTACCCGTCGACGCAGCGGCCCTGGGCCACCCCGCCGGTCCGCCGCGCCGAGCCGAGCCAGCGGCCGGCGAGCATGACCCTGCTCTACATCTGGATCCTGCTCTTCGGCTTCGTCGGCACCCAGCTGGCCTGGACCCTGCGCCCGTTCTTCGGCGACCCGGAGCAGGATTTCGCCCTCTTCCGCAGCATCGACGGCAACTTCTACGCGGAGATCCTGCGCACCATCGCCAACCTCTGACCCGCCCCGGGCGCGGCGCTGCCGCGGCTTGTCGATCATGCAGTTGTGATGGGCGGAATGAAGCCTTTCGCGACTTTTGCCAGGCACCACAACTGCATGATCGACGGGGTGGGCGGGGTGGAGGGCGGGGCGGGGTGGGTGGGGGTGCAGCGAGGCCTTGCTCTGGGAAATTACTGGCGAGTAGCGTCGGGGCATGTCCATCGACTCACGCCAGGTGGCGGCCGGGATGCTCGAGGCCGTGCCGTTCGCCCGCACACTCGGCTTCGAGTTCGTCGAGGTCGCCCCGGAAGCTGACGGTGGGGTCCGGGCGGTCGTCCGGCTGCCCGACTCGCCGGACACCCACAATCATGTCGGCGGCCCGCACGCCGGCGCCATGTTCACGCTCGGCGAGACCGCCTCCGGCGCGGTGGTGCTGGCCGCGTTCGGTCAGCTCCTCGACCGCGCGGTGCCGCTGGCCGTCCGAGCCGAGATCGCGTACCGCAAGCTGGCCATCGGGCCGGTGCGCGCCACCGCCCGGCTGGGTCGCTCGGCGTCCGAGGTGATCGCGGAACTGGAGTCCGGCCGGCGGCCGGAGTTCCCGGTCGAGGTCGAGATCAGCACCGAGGACGGCACGCCCACCTCGGCGATGACAGTCATCTGGACCCTGCGCCCGCAATAGCCCGAGGCAGGCGGAAACGGGTTTGCCGGGCCGATCGGGTGGTTAGATTCGTACCGTGCTGGGCCTACCTGCTCACGTGACCGCCTGTCTCTTCGACCTGGACGGTGTGCTGACGCAGACCGCCCGGGTGCACAACGCCGCCTGGACCGAGACGTTCGACGCGTTCCTGCGCCAGCACGCCGCGGCGACCGGTGTGCCCTACCAGCCGTTCGACCCCGGCCCGGACTACAACCGGTACGTCGACGGCCGGCCCCGGGCGGACGGGGTGCGAACCTTCCTCGCCTCTCGCGGGATCGTGCTCCCCGAGGGCGCGCCCGACGACCCACCGGACGCCGACACGGTGAACGGGGTCGGCAACCGCAAGAATCTCCTGCTGCTGGAGCACCTGCGCACTCACGGCGTCGACGTCTACCCGGGCTCGGTGGCATACCTGAAGGCGGCCGCCGCGGCGGGGCTGCGCCGGGCCGTCGTCACGGCCAGCGCCAACGGCCGGGAGGTGGTGGCCGCCGCCGGCCTGGAGCCGCTGCTCGAAGCCCGGGTGGACGGGCTCGTCGCCCACGCCGAGGGCCTGCGCGGCAAGCCCCACCCGGACACCTTCCTGGCCGGCGCGAAGCTGCTCGGCGTCGAACCGGCCCAGGCCGTGGTCTTCGAGGACGCGCTCTCCGGCGTGGCCGCCGGGCGGGCGGGCGGCTTCGGCTACGTGGTCGGGGTCGACCGGGTCGGCCAGGCCGACGAACTGCGCGCGCACGGCGCCGACGTGGTCGTCACCGATCTCGCCGACCTGCTGGACGAAAGGCACACCGCGTGATCAGGGAACGCGCCTATCCGGTCGACCCGTGGCATGTCCGGGAGATCCGGCTCGACATGGACGTGCTGGCCCAGTCCGAGTCGGTCTTCGCCCTCTCCAACGGGCACATCGGGCTGCGCGGCAACCTGGACGAGGGCGAGCCGCACGGTCTGCCCGGGACGTACCTGAACTCCTTCTACGAGCTGCGCCCGCTGCCCTACGCCGAGGCCGGCTACGGCTTCCCGGAGTCCGGCCAGACCATCGTCAACGTCACCAACGGCAAGCTGATCCGGCTGCTGGTCGACGACGAGCCGCTGGACGTCCGCTACGGCGAACTGCTGGCCCACGAGCGGACCCTCGACCTGCGCGCCGGCACCCTGCACCGGGAGCTGCACTGGCGCTCGCCCGCCGGCCGCGAGGTCAAGGTCCGCAGCACCCGCATGGTCTCGTTCGCCCAGCGTGCGGTGGCTGCGATCAGCTACGAGGTGGAGGCGGTCGAGGGCCCGCTGCGGCTGATCGTCCAGTCCGAGCTGGTGGCCAACGAGTCGCTGCCGGCGCAGAGCCGTGACCCGAGGGTGGCCGCGGTGCTCGAGTCGCCGCTGCTGGCCGAGGAGGAGCTCACCACCGAGGACGGCGGTCTGCTCGTGCACCGGACCAAGGTCTCCGGGCTGCGGGTCGCCGCCGCCATGGACCACGAGGTGTACGGTCCAGACCGCACCACCATCGAGTCCGAGGGGTACGAGGACTGGGTCCGCACCACGATCGGCTGCGTGCTCAAGCCGGGCGAGAAACTGCGGGTGGTCAAGTACCTGGCCTACGGCTGGTCCAGCCGCCGTTCTCTGCCGGCCCTGCGCGACCAGGTCGGCGCGGCGCTGGCCGCCGCCCGCCTGGACGGCTGGGAGGGTCTCTGCCGCGAGCAGCGGGAGTACCTCGACGAGTTCTGGGACGCGGCGGACGTGCGGGTCGAGGGCGACCCGGAGATCCAGCAGGCGGTCCGCTTCGGGCTCTACCACGTGCTTCAGGCCGGTGCGCGGGCCGAGCGCCGGCCGATCGCCGCGAAGGGGCTGACCGGCCCGGGATACGACGGGCACGCGTTCTGGGACACCGAGATGTTCGTCCTGCCGGTGCTCACGTACACCCAACCCAGCGCGGTCCGCAACGCGCTGTACTGGCGGCACGCCACGCTCAACCAGGCCCGGGAGCGTGCCGAGACACTGAACCTGAAGGGCGCAGCCTTTCCCTGGCGGACGATCGAGGGGCCGGAGTCGTCCGGCTACTGGCCGGCGGGGACCGCCGCGTTCCACATCGCGGCCGACGTCGCCGACGCGCTGCGCCGCTACGTCCTGGTCACCAACGACACCCAGCTGGAGCAGGAGATCGGGCTGGAGCTGCTGGTGGAGACCGCCCGGCTGTGGCGCTCCCTCGGCCACCACGACCGGCACGGGGTGTTCCACATCGACGGGGTGACCGGGCCGGACGAGTACACCGCGGTGAAGAACGACAACATCTACACCAACCTGATGGCGCAGCGGAACCTCATCACCGCGGCGGACCTGGTGGGGCGCTACCGGGACCAGGCGACGCACCTCGGTGTCACCGACGAGGAAGCGGCGAGCTGGCGGGACGCGGCGGCGTCCATGCACCTGCCGTACGACGAGGAGGTCGACGTCCATCAGCAGGTGGAGGGGTTCACCCGGCTCCAGGAGTGGGACTTCGCGTACACGCCGGCGGAGAAGTATCCGCTGTTGCTGCACTACCCGTACTTCGACCTGTACCGCAAGCAGGTGATCAAGCAGGCGGACCTGGTGCTCGCCATGCACTGGCGGGGTGACGCGTTCACCCCGGAGCAGAAGGTGCGCAACTTCCTCTACTACGAGCGCCGGACGGTGCGGGACTCGTCGCTCTCCGCCTGCACCCAGTCGGTGCTCGCCGCCGAGGTGGGCCACCCGGAGCTGGCGCACAGCTACCTGCGCGAGGCCGCGCTGATGGACCTGCACGACCTGAACGAGAACACCCGCGACGGCGTACACATGGCCTCGCTGGCCGGCGCCTGGATCGCCCTGGTGGCCGGCATGGGTGGCCTGCGGGACCACGACGGTGAGCTGTCCTTCGCGCCCCGGCTCTCCAGCAAGCTCAGCCGGCTGGAGTTCTCGTTGCAGTGGCGCGGGCTACGGCTGCGGGTGGATGTCCGGCCGCACCAGACCACCTACGAGCTTCGCCACGGCGAGCCGGACGACGTCGTGGAGCTGCGGCATCACGACGAGACGATCCGGATCACCCCGGGCCAACCGGTGACCGTGCCGGTGCCGCCGGCCCATCCGGCCGGCCCGCCCCCGGAGCAGCCGCCCGGCCGGGGTCCGCTGCTCCGGCTGCCGGAGACCGAGCCGTGACCGGCGCGCGGTCCGCCGGGCGGCGGCGGGTCCGATGACGTACGCGGCCGGGGCGGGTTGCTCCCGCCCCGGCCGCCGCACACATCGCACCTCAGCTCAGATGGGGTCTCCGGTGGACGGGCGGCCCGCCGCGTCGCGGGGTGCCATCGCCCGCGGATCGTCGGCGGTACGCGCGTGTGCCGCGTTGTCCGCCCAGTCCTTGTTGCGCTCGGCTGCCTGCAGCCGGCCCTCCTCCTCGGACCTCTGCTCGTGCCGGGACGCCTGTTGCTGCCGGGATGTCTGCCGCTGCTGGGCCATCGTGATCCTCGCGATCCGTCGGGGCGCACGCTGCGCCGACACGGTCTGCGGTCGCCCGTCGGCTACCCGACCCGCCCGTCGACAAACTCCGCCCGGTGGCCCGGTGGCCCGGTGGCCCGGTGGCCCGTTGGTCCGGGCCGCGGTCGGCGGGGCTGGCGGGGACGGTGTGGTGCGGTGTGGCTTCGGGGCCGCTGTGACGGCGGTGGCTGGGATGGGTTGACCGGCGCCACGCGTGCGGCGGGTCGGCCGGGGTATGCGCAGCGCAGCCGGCGACCCGGCCGGCGGGCTGGAGGTCGGGCATGGACGTGCGGAGCAGTGCGGTGACGATCCCGGTCGGGGACGCGGGGCTCCCGGCGGATCTGGTGCTCCCCGCCGACCCGGTCGGGGTGGTGCTCTTCGCGCACGGCAGTGGCAGTTCCCGGCACAGCCCGCGGAACGTGGCGGTGGCCCAGGTGTTCAACCGGCAGGCGCTCGGCACCGTGCTGGTCGACCTGCTGACGCCGGAGGAGGACGAGGTGGACGCCCGCACCGCCGAGCTCCGCTTCGACATCGGGCTGCTCGCCGGCCGGCTCGCGGCGATCGTCGACTGGCTGGCCGCCGAGCCGGCGACGCGCGGGCTTCCGATCGGTCTCTTCGGTGCCAGCACCGGTGCCGCCGCGGCGCTGGTCGGTGCGGCGGCCCGACCCGATCAGGTACGCGCGGTGGTCTCCCGAGGCGGCCGGCCCGATCTGGCCGGTACCGCGCTCGCCGCGGTACGCGCGCCGACGCTGCTGCTGGTGGGTGGCCTGGACGAGCAGGTGATCACCTTGAACGAGCAGGCCCGCGAGGCGCTGCCCGGTCTCGTTGAGCTGCACGTGGTGCCCGGCGCGACCCACCTCTTCGAGGAGCCGGGCACGCTCGACCAGGTTGCCGACGCCGCCACCGCCTGGTTCGCCACCCACCTGCGCGCGTCCTGACCCGCCCGCTTTCGTCGCGGGTCATCGCCCAGCTCGACCGCTGATCCGCCCGGCCAGACCCATGATCAAACCGGCTGGCCGGCCGGGGCGGAAGGCGGGGTCGGGGTCGGGGGTGGGGCCGCGCGGCGGTGTTGTTGGACGGTGTCGATGACGCGCCAGACGACGGCCGTGATCGGCACCGAGACGAAGGCGCCGGCGATGCCGGCGATCAACGTGCCGGCGGTGACCGCCACCAGGATCACCGCCGGGTGCAGCCGGACCTGCCGCTTCATGATGAGCGGTTCCAGCAGGTTGCCCTCGATCTGCTGCACGGCGATGACCGCGGCCAGGGTGAGCAGCGCCGTGGTCGGCCCGTTGGCGGCCAGCGCCACCAGCACCGCCACCGCGCCGGCAACGGTGGCGCCGATGATCGGTATGAACCCGCCGATGAAGGTGATCAGCGCGAGCGGCAGCGCCAGCGGCACGCCGAGCAGCACCAGCGCCAGCCCGATGCCGATCGCGTCGATCGCCGCGATCATCATCGTGCCCCGGCTGTACGCGCCGAGCGTGCGCCAGCCCATCCGCCCCGCCTCGGCCGTCACCTGGCGGTTGGGGCCGGTCGTCCGGGTGAGCACCCAGTTCCACATCGTCCGGCCGTCCTTGAGCAGGAAGAAGAGCAGCACCAGGGCGAGCAGCGCGGAGCCGGCCACCTCGGCGGCGGTCCGGGCACCGGCCACCGGGTCGAGCGAGCCCTGCCCGAAGCCCTGCCGGGCCTGCTCGATCATCCAGTCCAACTGCTGGTCGGTGATCGGCAGAGTCGAGGTGACGAAGTCGCGGGTGCGGCTCAGCCCCTGCGACAGCTCCTGCCGCAGCTCGGTGAACTGGCTGGCGGTCAGGTCCCAGACCAGCACGCCCACGCCGACGAGGAGACCGACCAGCAGCAGGATGCTCAGCAGCGCGGCCAGCGACGCGGGCAGCCGGAGCCGGCGGAGCAGGAGCAGCACCGGATCGAGCAGCGCGGCCAGGAAGATGGTGGCGGCCAGCGCGATCGCCAGCGGTGCCAGCAGCATGGCGATCCGGCCGAGCAGGTACAGCCCGGCCACGATGACGACCAGACAGGCGCTCCACACCACCGCCGAGCGGACCAGCCAGGGCAGTCCGGCCCAGGCCTGTCGTGGGGCGCTGCCGGCTCGGCCGATCACCGTCCCGCCGGGCGTCCGCCCGGCATCGTCCTCGTCCACCTCGGCCCTCCTCGATCGCTGGCGGGCAGGTACCCGGCCGGCGTCATCCCGACACCCGCCCGGGCGATCTGTGCTGTCCCCTGGCGGCGCGCGGACCGCTGCGAGGGCCGGGTGGACATCGACTGTGGACGCTCCGGCTGGCCCGGTCTGGGTGTCGATGCACCGCACTGTGTTCCTGCGTACCGCCGCGATGCCGCCGTCCCTTTTCGACGGGATGGCTGGTGTTTGCGGCGCTCGGCCGAGGGAAGCCAGCAGATCCGACCCGGAACCGAGGAGGACGTCGTGGGCGACTTCATGGACAAGGCCAAGGACATGGCGGACAAGCACGACAAGCAGGTCGACCAGGGGATCGAGAAGGCCGGCGACGTGGCCGACAAGCGTACCGGCGGCAAGTACGACGAGCAGATCGACAAGGGTGTCGACCAGGCGCAGGCGCGTACCGGTGAGGGCGACCAGGTGCGCTGACCGGTGGACCCCGTCCCGGGTCGCCGTCGGCGGCCCGGGACCGTCCGCTTCAGACGGGGCGGCCTACCGCGCCGAGTCGAGCAGGGCGTCGAGGGTGTGTCGCGCGACGCCGGCCATCACCGGGTTGGTCTCGACGTAGTACGGCAGTGCCCCGATGGCCTGGGCCAGGGCCCAGCCGCGCCCGCGTGCCCAGGCCGCGTCGTCGACGGCGAGGGCACGCCGGTAGGCCTCCCGGCCGAGGGGCGGCAGCAGATTCCACGCCGGCATGAGGTCCAGGGCGGGGTCGCCGACGCGGACCGCGCCGAGGTCGATCACCGCGGCCAGCCGGCCGTCGCGTACCAGCAGGTTGCCCGGCATGAGGTCGCCGTGCAGCCACACGTCCGGCCCGTCGTGGGCCGGCGCTTCCAGACAGGCGGTCCAGATCCCGGCGAGTCGGACGGTGTCCACGAGCTGGGCACTTGCGGCAAGGTACTCGCGGACGTACCGGTCCTGGGTGTGCAGCGGCCCGCCCCGGCCTCGGCCGTTCCACGTCGCGCCGTCGGTGTCCACCGCGCGCAGGGCCGCGACGAATCCGGCGAGGTCGCGCGCGAACGCGACCGGGTCACCGATGGTCGAGCGGCTCGCGGTCTCACCGGGGATCCAGCGGTACGCCGCCCAGCGGCCCGGGTAGCCCGGCCCGGGCTCACCCAGAGCCAGCGGTTCGGGGACCGGCAGGGGCACCCGGCCGGCGAACCGGTGCGCGCTGGCCTGCTCGTCGACCAACTCGTCCCACAGGTCGGGGCCGGGCTGCAACGGAAAGCGCAGGACGACCTCGTCGCCGAGCCGGAAGAGCGCGTGGACCGTGCCGTGCGAGACGATCGGGCGTACGGGGTGGTCGGCCCAGTGCGGAAACTGGGCGGCGACCAGCGCAGCGACGACGTCGACGGGGACGTCGACCTGGTCGGCGTGCATTCTCACCGGCTGATCCTGCCCTCGAGCGTGGCCGAGTGGCGAGCGGTTTTTCCGCCGGTCTGTCGGTGGTCCGCATGATTCACCCGGGCCGGGTGGGGTAACCGCCGCCATGGCCGACGATCGTCCCGCCACCGAGCCCGAGCGGTCCTCGCTCGGCGACGTCGCCGAGCGGGGCGGCCAACGGGTGGAGGAGGCCCGGCGACGCGGTGGCGAGGCGGGCAAGATCCGGCTGCGCCAGCTGGAGATCACTCTCGTGATCGCGTTGCAGTCGGGGCTGGCCGCGGCGCTCGCGGCCCTGATCGCGCAGAACCTGCTCGGCCCGGGCGCGCACGTCTTCGCCCCCGCGGCGGCGGTCGCCACCATCGCCAGCGCCATCGGTCAGCGGGCCCGCCGCACCTTCGAACTGCTGGGCGGGGTGGGGCTCGGTGTCATCATCGGGGACCTGCTGCGCCTCGGGCTCGGCAGCGGCCCCTGGCAGACCGGGCTGGTGGTCGGGCTGGCGATTGCCACCGCACTGCTGGTGGCCGGCCGGGGCGGTCAGCTGGTCGGCCAGGCGGGCGGTACCGCCGTCCTGATCTCCACGCTCGCCCCGATGGAGCGCGGGCTCGAGCTGCCGCGGATCTTCGACGCTCTGGTCGGCAGCATCGTCGGCCTGGTGGTGGTCGCGCTCCTGGTGCCGGTCAACCCGATCCGGGTGCTGGACCGGGCCGCCGCGCCGGTGTACGACGCGGTCGGCGGCCAGCTCCACGAGCTGAGCGGCGCGCTCCGCCGCCGGGATACCGAAGGGGCGGTCCAGGCGCTGGAACGGGTGCGCTCGCTCGACGGCGACATCGGCCGGTTGAACGAGGCGCTCAGTGGCGCGGACGAGGTGGTGACCCTGGCGCCGATCCGCTGGCACCGCCGGGAGCAGTACCGCCAGTTCGCGCGCAGCGCGGAGCACCTGGAACGGATGGCGCTGGACACCCGTGCGCTCGCCCGATGGTCGGCGACCTGCCTTCAGTACCAGGAGCCGGTTCCGGATGAACTGCCCGCCGCCATCGCCCGACTCGGCGACGCGGTCCGGGCCATGCGCCAGGAGTGTCGGGCGGGGGAGCAGCCAGGTCAGGCGAGGTCGCTCACCCTGAAGGCGGCCAATCTCGCCGGTCGGGCCTGGGCGCAGGGGGTCCGTACCTTCGGCGACGCGATCGTCACCGGCATCCGTACGGCCGCCAGTGACCTGCTCCGGTCCGGCGGCTGCGAGCCGGAGGAGGCCAACCGGCTGGTGCGCACGGCTGCCGGTGCGGGTGAGCGGGCCATCCATCCGCCGTTGCGCCGCCAACTGCAGCGGACCGCCCGGCAGAACTTCGTCACCGGCGCCGGGGCGCGAGTTCGTCGGGCGAAGCGCCGGAGCACGATGCGCGGTCGTTCGGGTCGGGCCCGGGAGAACAGCCGGGCCGGGCTCCCCGGTAGGGGAGGCCCGGCCCGGTGATGGCCGCGGATCAGGAGGAGTAACCGCGCTCGGCGATCCAGTTGGCGACCTTGCCGAGGGGCATCCAGTACTCGCCGTCGGTCGGGTCGGCCGGGTCGGCGATCTGGATGGCGTCCCCACCGTCGCGGTAGCCGACCAGGGTCAGATAGTGGCCACCCTCGTACGAGTGCGGGATGCCGTTGACGTCCACGGCGGTGCCCTTGACGTTCGCCACCACCGGCCGCCCGGCGTCCAGCGCGTCCCGCACGTCGGTGCGAAGTCGCTCGACCTGCTCCGGCTTGGCCACCGAGTCACGGATCTCGGTGGTCTTGTACTTGCCGCCGGTCAGCGCGTTGAGCACCCGGGTGGTGTCCTCGGCCGAGTTGGTGCCGGCCTCGGTGGTGCCCAGCAGTGCCGCGACCTCGTCCTGCGAGATCGCCTTGCCCTGCGCCGAGAGCGCAATCCGGGTGGCGGCGGGACCGCAGTAGTAGAAGTTCGGCTGGGCCTGGTAATCCACGCCCACCGTCCGCTCGGCCCGCCGGTCGTGCTGGCCGCCCTTGTCGGACTGGGTGGACGTCGCCGGGCCGGTCTGGACCGGGGCGGCCTGGGCGGCCACCGCGGGGCCCAGCACGCAGCCGCCGGCGACCAGCAGGCCGGCAACGGAGAGGCCGCTCTTGTGCAGGATGGGATTCATGCGTCGGGCTCCAATCGGGGGGTTTGTCGCCTCCGGTCGGAGGCGGGCAAGCACCAGGACAGGCGCTCGGCTCATCAGCTGAACGACACCCGGGCGCCGTCGCGCCCCGGGATACCGGGGGATGTAACGGCCCTGCTCCGCCCGGCATTCCACCGCTCGGCCACCCCGGCCTGCGGCGTCGTGACCAGTCGCAACGGTCCAACCCACCCGGCGATTCCGGGCGAACCACCCGCCCGCCTCCAGCCCCGGTGATCAAGAGCGTTGCGGTACCGGAAACCGGACTCCTGACCCGAACCTCTTGATCATCTGCTCAGGGAACGGACAGTGCGGATATCAGGGGGCAGCCCGGACAGGTGGGCATGCCGGGTGGTGGGTGGCCGTCAGGGGGTGCCGGGTCAGAGGCTGCCCAGCAGGCGGGTCACAGTGATCTCGATGACCACGCGGGCCGGATTCGGGCGGGGGGTGCGGTAGCGCTCGGCGTACCGGCGCTCCGCCTCGGCGACCGCGGCCGGATCGGTGCGGACGACCGCCCGGCCCTCGATGGTGAGCCAGCGCCGGCCGTCGACGTGACAGACGGCCACCGGGGCGCCCTGCGGGCCGGCCGCGGCGACATGGTCGGCCTTGCGGGAGGTGCCGGAGGTGATGACCCGGGCCAGGCCCGCCGCCGGGTCGAGGGTCACCCCGATCGGCACCACGTGCGGGGTACCGTCCGGACGCAGCGTGGTCAGCGTGGCGAGGTGCCGCTCCCGGCAGAAGGCGGCGACGCGCTCGTCGCGTATGTCCAGTCGATGCGCGCCCGACATGCTCGTCCCCTGTCTCCCGGTGCCGGGGCGATCATGGCACGCGCCGCCGGGCCCGCCCGGACTCCGGGGGCGCGTCCGGCTGCCCGGGCAGCCGGCGGGCGGCCGCGCGGCGCTGATGGGCCAACCGGGTGAGATAGATCAGCGCACCCGCCAGCACACCCATGTCGTCCAGGTAGATCGGGTCGGGCAGCACGTCGACCGGGAAGATCGTGTAGATCAGGGCACCGTAGAAGGCGACCTTGCCGCTGCCGCCGAGCGCGGTGAGCATGCGCCGGGCCCGGACCACCCGGATCGCCAGCAGCACGGCGCCGACCAGCGTGGCGACCGCCACGATGCCGGCGATCACGACGACGATCCACGCCTCTCGGGACATGCGGTCACGCTAACCCAACTCGACCAGGCCGACCGGGCCGCCGCCGGTACGCCGCCCGGAGGTGTCGGGGCTCCGGCCCTCGCCGATCAGTACGCCGGCACCGCGGCCCGGCCGCGCGCCACGACCTGGTTCTCCCGGGTCTGCTGTTCGACGGGGCGGGCGACCTCGCTCAGCGGCAGCACCGACTGCTGCTCCTCCACCTGACGGCCGGTGGCGGCGAACGCCTCGTCCCGCAGACTCCGCGCGGAAGCGACCGCCAGTTCGGCGGCCCGCCACGCCGTCTGCTCCTGCTCCCGGGCCGCCTGCTGCCGGGCGAACAGGTTGTCGCGTACCGCCCGCCGCAGGACCAGCTCCTGCTCCACCGGGTGCAGTCGCGGGTCCCAGCCGTTGCGGTGGGCGAAGACGTCACTGAGCTGCTCCACCGACAGCTCCCGCCGCCAGTACGCATCCAGTGCGGCCCGGTGCAGGTAGCGCTCGCGATCGACGTACTCGGCGGGGGTGCGGACGGTCCGCGGCAGGGGCATCGCCGTGGCGGCGCCGAGCCGGCGGACGTCAGCCTCGGCCGCCTCGTACGCCTGCCAGGCCTTTTCGACCGACTCCTGCGCCGCGAGCCACTCCGCCCGGCGACGCTGCGCGGTGGCGGTGGCCCGCTCCGCGGCGACCGCGACCTCCGCGGCGTACCGGACCCGTTCCCGCTCCTCCTGGACCTGTTCGAGCTGGCTCGGCATGGCCGCCCGCCGGATCCGGGCGGCGGTGTCGGTGCGGAGCCGGCCCGGTCGCAGCAGCAGGGCGGCGACGGTGACCGCCACCACGGCGAGCAGGCTCAGCCAGATCACGGCGGCCCGGGACACGTCGGGCAGTACGGCGGAGAAGACGGTCTGCATCAGCTGCACCTCGCGGTTGATTGTCGGGAGTGGACGAGATGACCCGCTATGGGTAAAGGGACGAGGGAGGCGTAAAGCGACACGGCGTCGCCGGGGCTGGAAGCCGCCCGATCGGGGCGCGTCGGCTCACCGGAAGGCTCCTGCCGCCCGATCTGCGCGATCGGCGAGCCCGCGGTGGATCAGTCCGGCCGACAGCCGCCGGGTGGTCTGGCCCCGGGGGTCAGGCGCGCGGAGGGCCGCGTCGGCCCGGAGCGCCGCGGCCCGCGTCGGTGGCGACGGCCGGAGCGAAGGTCGACGGCACGATGCCGGTCGGAGCGGTGACGATGGGCTGGCCGGTCGGCCGTGGCGACGGAGCGGTGATGTCGACCAACCGCTCGACGGACGGTGCGGCCTCGGGTCGCAGTGCCTCGACCTGGCTGCTCACCGCGCTCGACCGGACCTGGGCGACCGGTGGCGCGGCCAGTGCCGGCACCGTCGTGGCGCCGCCGAAGCCGACGGTCAGCGCGAGCGCGGCAACGGCAAAGCGGGTCATCTCGCGCAGAGAACGCAGCGTGGCCCGCCAGACGGGACGAGCGGACGCTACGGACAGCACGTCACCAACCTATCGCCCGTGGCGGAGCAGCGCAGCGGGGCGAACCCGATCAGGCACGTGACCGAGCCCACCCTGTCCGGTGTGGACTCGCGCCCGGCCGACGGTTGACCAGCAGGTCGTCCCGGCAGCGCACGACTGCGGCCCACCCGGAACTCCGGGTGGGCCGCAGCGGTGTCTCGGGAGGTGGATCAGTCGGTGGTGCCGAGCACCGACGGCGGGGCGTCCTTGCCGTCCTGCCAGACCATCTCGTCCTCGGTGAGCCAGGTGAGGCGCTCGTCGGACTCGTCCTCGTCGTGCTGGCCGTGGCCGCCGAGCACGCCCGGCCGGTTGGCTCCGGCGCCCCGGCCGCGGCCCACGCCCTGGCGGGCCGTCGCGGCCTCCCGGGCGCCACCGTCGCCACGCCGGCCGTCCATGCTCCGCCCCACGCCGCTGGCGGAACGGCCCTCCGCCGCGGCGGTGCCGCCCGTCGGACGGATGGAGGTCGTCGAGGAGCTGGTGGCCGAGCTGGCGAGGGCACCGGTGCCGACCACGCCGCCGGCGGGTGCCCCGCCCGACGGGCCGAAGAGACCGGAACCGGCGCCGGCCGTCATGGTGCCGGCGCCGCCGCCGGGCGCGCCGCCGCCGGCCCCGGTCATCAGCTGGCCGCCGGCCAGCTCGCCGGCGCCGGCCAGGGACGTCCCGACCTGGGGAACCGTGGTGCCGGGACCGGTCAGCCCGGTCGTGTCGGTGTCGGTGCCGGTCGGGCCGGTCAGGTCCGCGCCGTGGCCGGTGTCGGGGCCGCCGACGAGCCGGTCGGGGTTGGAAACCGTGGCGTCGCCGGTCTTCGGGTTGAGGCCCGTGCTGTCGGGTGCGGCCGTCGGCGTGCTGACCCGCGGCCCGGTGCGCGGGGTCGAGCCGGTGCTGTCGACGGTGCCCGGGGTGTCGGGATCCGGCGGCGGGGGCGTGACGATCCGTCCGTAGGCGGAGAACTCGTAGCCGGCGGCCAGCTCGGCCACCACGTTGACCATGCGCTGGTGCGCCTTCTCCTGCTCTTCCTTGTCCTGCTGGTGGCCGATCAGCCCACCGACCAACGCGCCGGGCACGCCGAAGACCGCGCCCTTGAGCGCCCCGTTGACGGCCTGATCGTGGTCGTCGGTCTCCTCGGGGCTCTCGGCCTGCTTGTGTGCCGTCCGCAGCTGACCGGCCATCATGGTCAGTGCCTGCTGGACGTCGGCCATGCCTTCGCCCAGGGCACCCGTGTGGTCGACGATCAGCGTCAGTCGCCGCTGGAACTCGTTTCCGGCCGAACCCGTCCAGGTGTTGGCCAGCTTGGCCAGGTCGCCGCTCAGGTCGCGGCCGAGGCCGTCGAGGATGCCCTTGAGCGAGGACCATTGCGCGGCGACACCGTCGATCTGCTCGGGCTTGCCGGCCATCAACCCGTTGTAGAGCTCCTGGTGGCTCACGCCCTGGTAGCGCTGGGTGTACTCAGACACGCGGCTCCCCCTCCGGCTTGAGCGCCTTGTCGACCCCGGTGAGCGCGGCCTCGATGTCGGCCGAGTTGGCGGCGTTGCGCGCCTCGGTCGTCCGGTAGTTGGCCAGGATCGTGCTGGTGCCCCGCTGCGCCGCCTTCACCGCCTGCCGGAGGCGCTCGGCCTGCTCGACGTAGGACTGGTGGACGTCGGAGTAGCGGCGGGCGTTGCTGGTCGCGTCGATGAACCCGCCCAGTGCCGGGGGCGAGCACTGCATCTCGGTGTTGAGCTTGCGCAACACCGACTCGACCTCGGTCAGCCGGTCGGCCAACCGCGAATGGAAGTCCTCAAGGGACAGAAGATCGACTTCCGTGCGCCCGGTCATGGCAACATCCCCGTCGTGCTAATCGACAACCGTTGGCCAGCATCAGGTTAGTCGACGGGAGCGACCCGGGCGACCCGCTGTCGCGCGGGCCGCCGAAAGGTCCGTTCAGCCACCCACCGCGGGTGCCCCGGACGACGGACTGCCGGTGGTGGCCGGTGACCCGCTGGGGGAGCCGCCGGGCCCCGGCGATCCGCTGGCGTCCGGTGTCGGCGAGCCGGTCGGCTCGTCCGACGATGCCGGTGCCGGTGCGCCGGGCTCGAAGACGGTCATCGCGTCGGCCCGTTCCAGCGTGGGCCCGGTGGGGATGAGCGCCAGCAGCGAGCCGGGCACGGCGAGTGGGACGACCCCGCCGTAGCCGAGCGCGGTCAGCGCGTCCCCGGAGCGGGTGCCGAGTGGGTACCGGATGCCCTGGGGGCTGATCAGGTAGACGGTCGAGCCGGGCGCGCCGGTACCGCTGCCGCCCGCGCCGGGCGCCGCCTGAACCAGCATGCCCTTTCCACCGGGCAGCAGTACCCGCTCGGCCGTGCGTACCGCGTCGCGGCCAGTCTGCCGGACCGGCAGCCCGGCCGGGTCAGCGCTGGTCAGCTCCGCCGGGGCCCGGTCGAAGACCTCCACCGTGGTCACCGGCGGGCCGCCTCCCGCGCTCGCCCGGTACGTCGCGCAGAGCACCGTCTGGCCGTCCCGGGCCGGGTAGAGGGCGGGCAGCGTCTGCGGCATGCCGACCTCCTCAACCCGCTGCTCGGTGTAGAGGCGACCGGCCTGGTCCGGGGTGATGTCGGTGACCTCGCCGCCGGTGCGCAGCAGCAGCAGCGCCGTCACCTCGCCGATCGAGACCAGCCCTTCCCGGGTGAGCACGTAGTGCTTGCCGGCGGCCCGGTAGACCTGCCCGACCCGGCCGGGCCGGCCGGCCACCTCGAGCCCGCTCTGCTCACTCTCTCCGGCCAGCGCCGGCGCCCGTAGGGCTGGGCCGGCCGGCACCGCGTTGAGCAGTTGCTGGCCCACCCGGAGCGCCGGAGCGTCCGCTATCCGCAGCGCGGTGACCGTGCTGTCTCCGCCGACCATCTGCAGCCGGAGGTCGTTGGTGAGCAGGTGCCGCTGACCGTCGACGCTGACCAGCACCGCCCGGTCGCCCAGCGGGGTGCCGCCGGGGATCGGCCGGTTGATCACCACCTGGGTGCTCGACCGCCGGGGGTCGGCCGGGTCGGGCACGTCGCAGACCGACCAGGGCAACCCCGTGAGTGACGTGCGGTCCGGCAGGGCGTCCGGGGCGCCGACGATGCCGACCGCCGCGCCGCGCGGCCGATCCCGGATCGAGGCCTGCGACATCGTCCGGACCTGCGGGTCCGCCTCGTTGAGGATGAGCCGCGCCGAGGCGTAGTTGAGCGTCGGATACAGCTGACCCTCGACGAAGATGTAGGTGGCGCCGGTTTCCCGCTCGATCACCAGGGTGTTCGTCTCCAGCGGCGCCGTGTTTCCGGTGAACTGCCCGTACGCGCCCGCGCCGCCGAGCACCACGGCGGCGGCGATGACGCTGCCGAAGACAGCCATGCCGAGCCGACGCATCGGCAGGTTGCTGGTCTCCGGGTCGCCCGACAAGAGCGCCGAGACGATCCGGCGGGTGACGAACCGGTACGCCTGCACCTGATCGCGGCGGGTCCGCATGTCTTACCTCCGGCGGGGTGGATCCGCGACGATCAGGTCCGGGTCGTGTCGCGGGCTTCCCTACGATAAGGGGCCGTCGACGGGTTACCGGGACCAGCGCCCGCGCTCGGCAGCTACCGACGTGGCGGGAAGCCGCACCGTGCAGGAGGGACAGTCACCGATGACGCAGGTTCAGGCGCCACCCACGCGAACCGCCGTGGACCCGTCCGGGGTACCGGACAGGCCGGTCCCGGCGCCCGATCAGCGGCGTCGGGGGCGGATCGGCCCGCTGGTGGTCGGCCAGCTGATCGTGCTGGAGCTCTGCGCGGTCGCCGTCTGGGCCGCTTTGGGCGGGCCGAGCTGGCTCGCCGGGGTGGTCGCCGTCGTGGCGCTGCTCGTCCTGCTGGCGGTCTTCGCCCGGCGCGGCGGTCGGTGGTGGTACGAGGACCTGCTGCTGCGCCGCCGGCTGCGGGAGCGTCGGGAGCGCGCGAAGGCGGCCCTCGCCGCGGGCGGTGGCGGGGATCCCCGGCTGGTCTCGCTCGCACCGGAGTTGTCGGTCATCGAGCTGACCGACCGGGGCACCCGGCTCGGCATCGGCCAGGACGAGCAGGGTTGGTTCGCCGCGGTGGCGCTGTACGGCCGCTCCGGCGCGCCGGTCGGCTCGGTGGAGGCCACGGTGGTGGATCGGGCGCTGCGGGTGCTCGCCGAGTTCAGCGGGCCGGTCAGCCTGGCCCAGGTGGTCTCGCACACCCTGGTCTGGTACCCGGCGCCGGGCGCGCCACCGGCCGCGCACCGTACCGTGTGGGTGGCGCTGCGGCTCTCGATCGCCGACGCCCGGACGGAGACGGTGACCCGGGGCGGCGGCATGCCCGGCGTGCACCGCACGCTGGCCGCCGGCATCGGCCGGCTCGGCAAGGCGCTGAACGCCGCCGGGCTCACCCACCGGGCGCTGGGCCGCGACGAGCTGCGTGCCGCGGTGGTCTCGGCCGCCGGCCTGGACCTCACCCCGGAACCGCCGGCGGAGACCTGGACCGGGCTGCGCGGCGGCGGTTGGACCCACCGGTGCCTGGCGCTGCGGGCCCGGCCGGACGCTTCACTCGGGGCCCTGGTGGATGCGGTGACCTCGACCTCCGCGCCCTCGCACACGGTGTCGGCCGTGGTGCTGCCGGGCGGACGCACGGTCGCGCCGCTGCTCCGGGTCGCGTCGATGGACAACCACGTCGAGGCGTTGGTGAAGGTGGTCCGGGACGTCGCGCGGCGGTGCGGGACGCCGGGCCGCCCGGTCGACGGGCAGCATGGGCCGGGTGTCTGGGCGACCACCCCGGCCGGGTCGCTGCCGGCCGGGGGTTCGTCGGTCAGGGCCGCAGGTTGACGATCCAGCCGTAGAGGCCGAGGACCCACACGGCCAGCGGCACCAGCGCGATGATCAGAAGGATCTCCACGATGTCCAGCAGGCGGCCCCAGACCGGCGAGATCCGCTTGCCGGCCACGGTCAGGCCGTAGATCAGGCTGACCACCGAGGCGAGCAGCAGGCCGCCCACGATCACGCCGAGCCGGACCGGCGTGCCGCCACCGGCGAAGGTGGCCGCCGCGGTGAGGCCGAGCCCGGCGGTGCCGGCGAAGAGCACCGGCGTCCGCTGGGCGCGGCCGAGGAACGGCCGCGCCCGCAGCAGCGACAGCACAGCCAGCACCAGGCAGAGCAGCACCGCCGGCAACCGGCCGTTCAGGGCCAGCAGGACCTGCGCGCCGAGCACCACCAACGCGACCGTCCACAGCAGACCCGTGAGGAACTCGTCGGCCCGCTCGCTGAGCTGCAGCACCCGCCGGCCGTCCACCGACTCGGTGTCGGTCTTCAGGTCGTCAGGGCCGGTCGGGATGGACGGAACGGGCAGCCGGGCCAGCCGGTAGGCGGCCATCGGCAGCGCCGGAACCGCGCCGAACGCGATCGTGGCCAGCACCGCCGCGGCGGCCGTCGCGCTGATGTCGAAGGCGAGGCTGAGCACCGCGCCGAGGCCGGTCGCCGCGCCGAGGGCGACCGCGCCGAAGAAGAGCGGCAGCCGGTCGCCCACGGCCAGCGCCGAGATCGCGGCGAAGAGCACCACCGCGGTCGCGGCGAGCAGCACGTGCGGGCTGGCCAGCTCGGTGAGGCGCCGGTCACCGGCGAGCAGCAGCAGGCCGCCGACGCCCGCGTAACCCAGGCCGACCGTCGCCAGCACCGCGCCGGTGCGGCTGTCGCCGGCCGCGCGGGACAGCACCGCGGCACCGACCAGCAGCGCGACCGCGACCAGCAGGGCGGCCAGCGCCGCAGGCAGCTGCGGCGGCCCGGTGAAGAGCGCGGCCACCGCGCCGGCGCTCAGCGCCGCCGCCGCGAAGAGCACCGCGAACGACCGGGTGGTGCCGACCTGCCAGGCGCCGGGCCGTTGGTTGGTCGCGGTGGCGACGGCGTCCACCACGTCGTCGAAGACGACCTCCGGCGCGGTGGCCGACCGCGGGTTGAAGTAGAGGACCTCGCCGTCCCGGACGCCGAGCTGCGTGGCGGTGCGGCCACCGTCCAGCGGCTGCCCGCCGAGCCGCGCCAGGCTCCAGCCGCCGTGCCGTACGCCCTCGTCGGCCAGGTCCTCCCCGGCGTAGCGCAGCAGCGTCGGCAGCAGGTCGGCGAGGGGTACGTCGGATGGCAGCGCGAGGTCCATCCGGGTCCGGGGAGCCACGATGGTGATCCGGCTCAGGCCGCCGGTCGCCGTCTTCGTCGCCACTGTGGCCTCCTCGTGCTCTCCGTACGATCACCTGGCCGGCAGCATCGCTCCAACGGGACCGCGACGCCCACGGGAGATTACCTACGATGACAGCCACGTACGATGCCCACCCGACGAGTTCCTCGCGTCGCAGAACTTCATCAGGGCCGCTTCTGGGGAGGAGACAGCCGTGAGCACGGTGGTGTTCCGCCGGCTCCCGCGTCAGCCGGGACCGGCTTTGCCGCGCGGCGAGGTGCTGCTCGAGTCGCCACCCGAGCTGCCGGAGCCGACCCCCCGCGGGATGGGTCAGCTGCTGATGATCCTGCCGATGTTCTGTGGCGTCGGCGCGATGGCCTTCCTCTACGCCGGACGCGGCGGCGGCATGATGACCTACGTCGCCGGCGGCCTCTTCGGTGTGTCGATGCTCGGCATGGCGATCGGTTCGCTGAGCAACAACGGCGGCAACGACAAGGCCGAGCTGAACGCGGACCGCCGCGACTACATGCGTTACCTCGCCCAGATGCGCAAGCGCACCCGGCGTGCGGCCGAGCAGCAGCGGGCGGCGATGGCGTGGCGGCACCCGGAGCCGGACGCGCTCTGGTCGGTCGCGGCCTCCCGGCGGCTCTGGGAGCGGCGGATCACCGAGGACGACTTCGGCGAGACCCGGATCGCCCTCGGGCCGCAGCGGCTGGCGGTGGAGATCGTCCCGCCGGAGACCAAGCCCGTCGAGGACCTGGAACCGATGAGCGCTATCGCGCTGCGCCGGTTCGTCCGGGCCCACTCCACGGTTCCGGAGCTGCCCACCGCGCTGTCGGTGCGGGCGTTCAGCCGGGTGGTGCTGCGCGGCGACCGCGAGCCGGTGCTCGACCTCGCCCGGGCCGCCCTCGGCCAGCTGGCCACCTTCCACGCCCCGGACGACATGATCATCGCGGTGGTTGCGGCCGCCGACCGGCAGCCCGCCTGGGACTGGGTGAAGTGGCTGCCGCACGCGCACCACAGTGGACGTACCGACGCCGCCGGCGCCCGCCGGCTCGTCTTCGCCAGTCTCGCCGAGGCCGAGGAGGCGCTCGCCAACGAGCTGGCCGGCCGGCCCCGGTTCGCCCCCGAGGCGAAGCCGTTGACCACCGCACCGCACCTAGTGGTGCTGCTCGACGGCGGCGAGGTCGCGCCGACCTGCCAGCTGATGGGTGCCGGTCTGCTCGGCACCACGGTCATCGACCTCTCCGGCACCGTCCCCCGCGACGCCGGTCGGTCGCTGCTCTGCCTGGACGCGGGCGACGGCAGCTCGCTCGAGCTGGTCCGTGGCGCGTCGTCGTCCCGGCTGGGCCGGCCGGACCGGCTCAGCGTGGCCGCCGCGGAGGGCCTGGCCCGGCAGGTCGCGCCCTACCGGCTCTCCCAGCAGCAGGCGAGCACCGAGGAGCCGCTGGCCCGCAGCATGGAGCTGCCCGACCTGCTCGGCGTCGGCGACGCCGCCGCGGTGGACGTGCAGCAGACCTGGCGGCCCCGCAGCCACCGTGACCGGCTGCGCATCCCGCTGGGCGTGGGCCCGGACGGCAACGTGGTCGAGCTGGACTTCAAGGAGTCCGCGCACGAGGGCATGGGGCCGCACGGTCTGGTGATCGGCGCGACCGGTTCCGGCAAGAGCGAGCTGCTCCGCACGGTGGTGGCCGCCCTGGCGGTCACCCACTCCTCGGAGGAGCTCAACTTCGTCCTGGTCGACTTCAAGGGTGGCGCGACGTTCGCGTCACTGGAGGCACTGCCGCACACCAGTGCCGTGATCACCAACCTGGCCGACGAGCTGCCGCTGGTCGACCGGATGCGCGACGCGCTCGCCGGCGAGATGGTCCGCCGGCAGGAGCTGCTGCGGGCGGCCGGCAACTACGTCTCCCGCTTCGAGTACGAGAAGGCCCGCGCCGCCGGTGAGCCGTTGGCGCCGATGCCCAGCCTGCTCATCATCTGCGACGAGTTCAGCGAGCTGCTCGCGGCGAAGCCCGACTTCATCGACCTCTTCGTGATGATCGGCCGGCTGGGCCGGTCGCTCGGCGTGCACCTGCTGCTCGCCAGCCAGCGACTGGAGGAGGGCAAGCTACGCGGCCTGGACACGCACCTGTCGTACCGGATCGGTCTGCGCACCTTCTCCGCGGTGGAGAGCCGGATCGTGCTCGGCGTGCCCGACGCGTACGAGCTGCCGAACGCGCCCGGTCACGGTTACCTGAAGACGGACACCAGCACCATGCTGCGGTTCCGGGCCGCCTACGTCTCCGGGCCCTACCGGGCGCCGGGACAGCAGGCGTCCCGGTCGCAGGCCCTGGTGCAGCGCCGGATCGTGCCCTACGGCGTGAACTTCGTGCCGGTGCAGACGCCGCAGCTGCCGGTGGAGACGACGCCGGAACCCGAGCAGCCGGCCGACGGCAAGACCGTCGCGATGCTGGACGTGGTCATCGACCGGCTCAAGGGCAAGGGCCGGCCGGCGCACCAGGTCTGGCTCCCGCCGCTGGCCGAGCCGCCGGGCCTGGGCGAGCTGCTCGGCCCGCTGACCGCCGATCCGACCTACGGGCTCTGCACCGCCTCGTGGCCGGGCCGGGGCCGGCTCACCGTTCCGGTCGGCGTGGTCGACCGGCCGTACGAGCAGCGCCGCGACCCGATGATGGTGGAGCTGGCCGGCGCGGGCGGCAACGTGGTCATCGTCGGCGCCTCGATGAGCGGCAAGAGCACGATGCTCCGCTCGATGCTCGCCTCGCTGTCGCTCACCCACACCCCGCGCGAGGTGCAGTTCTTCTGCCTCGACTTCGGCGGTGGCGCGCTGCGCAGCCTGGACGCGCTGCCGCACATGTCCGGGGTGGCCGGCCGGCGGGACACCGAGGCGGTCCGTCGTACGGTGGCCGAGGTGGTGGCCGTCCTGGACGACCGGGAGGCACGTTTCGCCCAGCACGGCATCGACTCGGTGGCGAGCTACCGCCGGCGGCGGGCCGCGGGCGAGTTCGCCGACGACCCGTTCGGCGACGTCTTCCTGGTGGTCGACGGCTGGAACACGCTCCGCCAGGAGTACGAGGAGCTGGAACAGACCATCACCACCCTGGCCAACCGGGGGCTCGGCTTCGGCGTGCACGTGGTGGTGACCGCGGTGCGCTGGGCGGAGATCCGGATCAACATGCGGGACCTGCTCGGCACCAAGCTGGAGCTGCGGTTGGGCGACCCGGCGGAGTCCGAGATCGACCGTCGGTCTGCGATGAACGTGCCGGAGAAGTCCCCGGGCCGCGGTCTCACCCGGGACAAGCTGCACTTCCTCACGGCGATCTCCCGGATCGACGGCCGGCGGGACATCGAGGATCTCTCCGAGGCGTCGATCGCGCTCTCCCGGCACGTGGCGGCGGCCTGGCCGGGCCGCCCGGCGCCGAAGGTGCGGCTGCTGCCGCGCAAGCTGCCGGTCGGCGAACTCGCCCGGATCATCGACCGGTCGGTGCCCGGCCTGCCGATCGGGGTCAACGAGTCCGCGCTGGCGCCGGTCTACCTCGACCTGGCGAACGAGCCGCACCTGACCGTCTTCGGCGACGCCGAGTGCGGCAAGACCAACCTGCTCCGGCTGATCGCCCGGGGCATCACCGAGCGGTACACCCCCGCCCAGGCCCGGTTGGTGATCGCCGACTACCGGCGCGGCCTGCTCGGCGCGGTGGAGGGTGACCATCTGCTCGACTACGCGCCGTCCAACCAGGCGTTCGCGCAGGGGCTGGGCTCGATCCGCAGCGCGCTCTCCAACCGATTGCCCGGCCCGAACGTCACCACCGCCCAGCTGCGCGACCGCAGCTGGTGGAAGGGGCCGGACCTGTACATCCTGGTCGACGACTACGACCTGGTGGCCTCGGGCGGCAACAACCCGCTCAGCGCTCTGCATGAGCTGCTGCCCCAGGCCCGCGACATCGGCCTGCACCTGATCATCACCCGGCGGGCCGGCGGGGTGGCCCGGGCCCTCTACGAGCCGGTGCTGCAACGCCTGCGCGAGCTGGACAGCCCGGGGTTGCTGATGTCCGGCAACCGCGAGGAGGGCGCGGTCTTCGGCAACCTGCGGCCCAGTGTGCAGCCACCGGGCCGGGGCACGCTGGTGCGCCGACGCGACGGCCAGCAGCTGATCCAGACCGCGTGGTCCGAGCCGATGTGAGGCCCGGACGTCGCGCTGATTCGCGGTGGTAACGGTCGATGCGCGGAGGGATGTTCCGATGTGGCAGTTGTGGCTCTTCCTGACCGCGCTGGCGGCGCTCCTGGTGGGACTTCTGCTCACCGCGTACGAGCGGCTGCGTCCGTCGGCAGCCCTGCGGCGGTCGGGAGTGGTGCTCCTGCTGAGCGGGACGCTGGCCATGCTTCCGGTGCTCATCGACCGGGCGCTGGCGAAGCCGGCGCTGTGGGTGGCGGTCGCGTTGCTGGTCGGCATCCTGCTGGCCGGTCCGTTGATGGTGCGGGACGCGTCCCGGCCCCGGCCCTGAAGTCGCCCGGGATCGGCGGCACCGCCCGGAGACGATCGCCCCGACATATCGATTGCGGTCGGGCCAGGGCTGCGCGCGCTGGACCGGGTCGGCTACGGTCTTCACAGGAGTGTCCGTCGGTGGGGTGTTTCGCCTTGCCGCGGGGGAAGGCGCGGCAGAACCGCCGCCACAACATGACGGAAGGGTGTGAAGCATGGCGTTCGAGGTCGAAGCTGCGACTCTACATACCGCCGCGAGTGACGTGCGGTCCACGCGCAGCGAGGTCGACGGCGAGCTGAAGAAGCTGTGGAACGTGGCCGACGACCTGGCCATCGCCTGGAAGGGTCAGGCGTCCACGGGCTTCCAGTCGCTCATGCAGCGCTGGAACGAGGACACCGCCAAGCTGCTGACGGCGATGGACAACATCGCCGACCTGCTGGACAAGTCGGGTACGACGCACCAGGTCAACGACGAAGAGCAGCAGCAGATGCTGGACAAGTTCCACTCTGCCCTCAACCCGTGATCCATAGCCAGGAGCAGAGGAGGAAGTCGTGACGATCAAGGTTGACTACGCGGTCCTCGAGAGCAGCAACCAGCAGATGCAGGCCATCTCGCGGACGCTCGACGAGAAGCTCGACACGCTGCGTCAGATGCTGTCCAAGCTTCAGTGGGACGGCGAGGACCGGGCCGCCTACGAGCAGCACCAGGCTCAGTGGGACAGCGCCGTTCGGGACATCAACCGGATCCTGAACGAGATCGGTGGCGCCGTCGGCATCGCCCGGGAAAACTACGTCAGCACCGAGATGAGCAACTCCAAGGTCTGGAGCAGCTGACCAGACCGCCTACATGGCTCCGGTCCGGTTCGACCGGGCCGGAGCCGTGCTGCGTTACGCGTACCACACCGGCCCTGGGGGAAGTCATGTCAGCCCACAAGCGTCTACGACCGGTCGCCAGGTCGGCCTGCGCCATGCTCGCGCTGGTTGCCGCGGTCGGCGTCGGCCCGGTGGCCGCGCCGGCTCCGGCCCGGGCCGCCGACACGGTACGCGGCCTCCAGTGGCACTTGAACAGCCTGAAGATCTCCGACGCGCATCGGCTGTCGAAGGGGCGCGGGGTCACCGTCGGGGTGGTCGACAGTGGCGTCTACGCCGCCCACCCGGACCTCAAGGGACAGGTGCTGCGGGGTCGCGGCATGGGCCCCGGGGTGGCCACCGACGGCCGGACGGACCCGGACGGAGAGGCCGGGCACGGCACCGCGATGGCCGGCATCATCGCCGGCCGGGGCGGCGGTGCCATGCACGCGCTGGGCATCGCCCCCGAAGCGAAGATCCTTCCGGTGGGCCTGGGGCCCGAGGACCGGGGGCTCCAGGAGGCGCCCGCGGCCATCCGGTGGGCGGTCGATGAGGGCGCCGACGTGCTCAACCTGTCGTTCGGCATGCACAGCGACGATCCGGAGGTCGTCGAGGCGGTCCGCTACGCGCTGAGCAAGAACGTGGTGGTGGTCGCGGCCACCGGCAACGAGGACGGCGGCTACCCGAAGATCCCCCAGCCGGCCAGCGTTCCCGGCGTCATCGCGGTCGGCGCGGCCACCCGTTCCGGCGGGGTGTGGAACGGCACGGTGACGGGGCCCGAGATGGCGATCTCAGCGCCCGGTGAGCGGATCATCGCACCCGCCCCGCCCGACGCCTCACCGAACGGCTACCTCATCTCCGACGGCACCAGCAACGCCACCGCGGTCGTCTCCGGCGTCGCCGCGCTGGTCCGCGCCCGCTACCCGGACCTCGACGCCGCCAACGTGGTCAACCGGCTGGTCCGCACCGCCCGGGACCGGGGCCCGGCCGGGCGCGACGCGGAGTTCGGCTTCGGCTCCATCGACGTGCTCGCGGCGCTGAGCAAGTCGGTCCCGGCCGTCGAGACGAACCCGTTGGCCGCGCCCGTCGGCGGCTCTGCCAGCCCGGGCGGGCCGGCCGGCGGGGCCGACGACGAGGACGACGACGGGCCGGCGGTCTCGATCGGGCTCGCCGACAACGCCGGCTTGCAGATCGTGCTCTGTCTGCTGGCGGTCCTCGTGATCGTGGCGATCATCGTGATCCTCGTGGTGGTGAACCGCCGGGCCCGCCGCCGTGCCGCTGCCGGCCCGCCACCGGGTCCGATCCCCCCGCCCGGGCAGTACCCGCCGCCTGGGCAGTACCCACCGCCTGGGCAGTACCCACCGCCTGGGCAGTACCCGCCGCCGGGGCAGTACCCGCCGCCGGGGCAGTACCCGCCTCCTGGGCAGTACCAGCCGTATCCACCGTCGGGAGTCCCGGTGCCGCCCGCCGGCGTCGGGCAGACACCGCCCGGGCCGCACCCCTACCCGCCGGGCCCAACCGGCCCGCCCACGACCGCGCAGCCGTACGGGCCGCCGTATCCGCCCGGGTCGCCGGGCGCGGTGCCGCCCGCCCCGCCGATGACACCACCGCCGGGTCAGCAGCCGCGCCAGTGACCAGACCGTTCAGCCGCCCCAGGGGAGGACAGCAGTGAGCGACGAGGACGACCGGGTCGAGGTTCGTATGCCGATCCCGATGCCGATCAACCCGGTGATGCCCTACACGGGAGACATCCGGGGAATCAGCTTCGACCGGATCGGCGTGGACCAGGCCGAGACGCCCAGCGGCCTGGTGGCCGGCAAGGGCGAACAGGGTGTGAAGACCGAGTGGGACGCGGGCAACCTCGACTCCGCCATCGACTGGCTGGAGACGCACGCGAGTTACGTCTACCGGCTCTCGTACGACATGGTGGAGATCAAGGACAAGCTCGGCGGCGACCAGGCCATGGCCGGTGAGGGTCCGCTCGGCGGCTTCCACTACGCGACGCAGCTCTCCCAGCGGCACACCGAGCTGTACGGCACCACGGAGGGCGGGCTCCGCACCCTCTCCGAGAACCTCTACAACGCGGCGGACGCGCTGCGCACGGTCAAGCGGAACTACGAGAACGCCGAGGGTGCCAACGCCATGACGGCGCAGCAGATGCAGCAGGCCTTCAACAACGCCGCGAGCGGCGGCGGCGACCACTAGAGCGGGGGACGGGGAGATGGGCGACGGGAAGAGCTGGGAGGAGATGGCCCGGGAGGTGCTGGTGGCCGGTCGGCCGGCCGATGTCGCCAGCGCCGCCCTCGGCTGGAAGGAACTGGTCAAGAACATCGGCGAGGTCAAGGAGAGTCTCGAGAAGAACGTCAAGGACCTCGGCGCGGTCTGGAAGGGCCCCGCGTACGAGTCGTTCAAGACGCACATCGAGGGCTTGGCCAAGCAGGCCGGCGGCCTCCAGGACGACATCGACAAGCCGGGCCACGGCAAGGTCAGCATGGCGACCACCCTGGAGACCGCGGCCAGGCAGCTGGAGGAGGCGCAGAACAAGATGCCGATCCCGGCCGCCTGCGTGGGTGACGTGCTGGCGGCCCGGAACGGGGAGATCACCCTCGGCATCGGCATGTTCGAGACCAAGGTCACGGCCGACCTGATGGGCAGCTGGCCGGCCGAGCAGATGGGCAAGCTCGGTGACTGGGTGACCGGCTGGTTCTCCGACAAGGAGGGCGAGGCCCGCAAGGTCTACGACGAGGTCAACGGCAACTTCCGGGACCGGACGATGGAGGCACCCGGCAGCGGCCGGTCGGGCGGCCTGGAGAACGTCAACACCGAGGTGCCCAATCTGGACACCGGTGGCGGTGGCAAGGGCGTCGGCGACGTCTCCGACATCGGCGGCGGTGGCGGTAAGCCCAAGCTCGGTGACATCGGTGAGCCGATGGCTGTGAAGCCCGGCGACTCGCTCGACACCGGGGACCCGGGTATCGGTTCCGGCGCCCACCCGGATCTCTCCGGCGGCTACGACCCGGAGACCGGCGGGGTGCCGGGCGGTGGCGAACTGCCCGACGACTACGGCACCGGCCTCGCCGGCGCCGGTGGCCCGAGCGGTGCCGGGATCGGCTCGAGCGGGCTCGGCGGTGCCGGGCTGAGCGCCGGCTCCGGACTGGGTTCGGGCGGGGGTGTGGGCGGTGGCGCCGGGGGTGGAGCGATCCCCGGCGGTGGCGCGCTCGGCCGTGCCGTCACCCCCGGCATGCCGCCGATGATGGGCGGCGGCGCGGCCGGCGGCGGTCGCGGTGGAGGCGGCCGGGGCGCTGGTGGCCGGCTCGGCGCGGGCAAGCTCGGTGCCGGCGGGATGATGCCCGGCATGGCTGGTGGCGGCATGGCCGGCGGCGGCGCCGGTCGTGGCGGAGGTGGCCGTGGGGGCGTGGCCGGCGCGGCCGGCGGTGCCCGGGGCGCGGGTGCCCGCGGCGCCGGTGTCGCCGGGATGGGGCCGGGCGGCGGTGCCGGCTACGGCGAGCAGGAGAGCGCCCGCAACACCTGGCTGGAGGAGGACGAGGACGTCTGGGGCGCGGACGGCGACGGCGCCCCCGGCATCCTGCGCTGAGTCCCACCGGAAGCCGCCCGACCGTTGGTCGGGCGGCTTCCGTGCGTCTGGTCGAGCTGAGCGCGTCGCCCGCGCACCGTGACGTCCGGCGCGCTCCCGGCCGCTCCGGCCCACCCGCGCGGGCGCGTGCGGACTCAGCCGGTGGTGAGCGTGTCGGCTCCGGCCGGGCGCCGCCCGGGGCGCCAGCCGCGCCGACGGCCCCGCACCAGGATCGGCTTGATCGCCAGCAGGAGCGCCGCGAGCATTGCGCCGACGACGGCCACCCAGATCGCCACCGTCCGTTGCCAGTCCAGCGGGTCACCCGGTGGGGCCGGCGCGGGCATCGCCGCCGGCGGCGGGTCGGACCGGGTGCCGAGCACGGTCGACACCGCCCGGTACGGGTTGACCACGCCGTAGCCGACCTCGGCGTTGTGGCCGTCCGGCGGGTTGTCCGCCGTCTGGGTCAACCGGTCGGCGACCTGCTGTGCGGTGAGATCGGGATGCGCGGCGCGTACCAGCGCGGCGACTCCGGACACGTACGCGGCGGCGAAGCTGGTGCCGCCCTGCGGTTCGCCGATGTAGCCCGACCCACCGGGCGCCGGGCCGACGATGTTCACGCCGGGCGCGGCGATGTCGACGTAGTTGCCGCTCACCGAGCTGCCGACGTGCGCCCCCTGCTCGTCCACCCCGGCGACCGCGATCACCCCGGGGTACGCGGCCGGGTAGCCCGTCCGGTCCTGTTGCTGGTCCTCGCGCCGGTTGCCGGCGGCGGCCACCACGATGACCCGCTTGCGCACCGCGTAGTCGACCGCCTCGGCGAGTTCCTTGCGGGGGAGAGTCACCAGGGACAGGTTGATCACGTCAGCGCCGTTGTCGACGGCCCAGACGATCGCGTCGGCGATCTCGCCGGGCAGCGCCTCGTCATGGTTGTCCTTGCCGTCCGGCAGCACCCGGATCGGCAGGATGCGGGCCTGCGGGGCGATGCCGGTGAACGGCACCCCGCTGCCCTCGCGCCCGGCGATGATGCCGGCCACGATGGTGCCGTGCCCGGCCATGTCGCAGCGGCCCTTGTTGGCCGGCAGGCCGTTGAAGTCGGCACCCTCGCGCACCTGCCCGTTCAGCAGCGGGTGGGTGGCCGAGACGCCGGAATCGATCACCGCCACGGTCACCCCGGCGCCGCGGGAGAGCGGCCAGGCCGCGGACGGGTCGAGCCGGCGCAGCGCCCACGGCGTCTCGGTCGGCGGCGCAAGGCCGGCGGGGCCGCAGGTGGGGGCCGCCATGGCCGGCGACGGCGGCACGACAGCCGTTCCGAGCAGGACGGTGATCGATCCACAGAGGACCGCCCGGACCACGCGCCCGGCACGGTGGGCCCTTCCGCCAGCGTTCAGCCGCCTGCTCTCGCGCACCCGCTGAGATTACCGCCGCCGCGCCCGCCGTGCGGCTACGGGAGCCCGCAGGTCGTCACTGGCGGTTTGGCGCCGTCTCCTCGGTGAAGAGCGCGAGGAGGGCGCCGACCTCCCGGTCCGCCTCTGCGGGGTGGCGGAACCGGCCAGCCGGGTTGAGGGTGTATTCGTTGCGCCGGCCCACCCGGGTGCGGACCAGGTAGCCGCCGGCTTCCAGGTCGGCGACGATCGCCTGGGCCGCGCGTTCGGTGACGCCCACCTCGTCGGCGACGTCACGCAGCCGGGCGGTGGGGTTCCGGGCGATGGCAAGCAGCACGTGTCCGTGGTTGGTGAGGAAGGTCCAGTTTCGGGGGCTCCCGTACCCGCTCGTACTCGTCGCCATGGCCGTCATGGTATGGCTCGCCGGCGTTGCCCGTCGCCTTGGCCGGTGCTGCTGAACACCTGAAACGCATATCACGTATCCCTTGACGTATCTTGCGCTGAGTGTGACTGTGGATCACAGCCCGCGTCCGTCAGCGGCCGGGGGTGACGGTGACCTGGCCGATCGCGTGGGAGTCGAGGTGCGGGCATGAGCGGACCCGGATCGCCCGGAGCACACCCGGGCGCCCAGCGCGTCCCCGACGCGTCGGACGGTGTCGCGTCGCCACCCGACCCGGAGCAGGCCCTAGCCGAGCTGCGGGCGGGCAACCAGCGCTTCGTCACGGGCGCCCCGCGCCACCCGAACCAGGACGTCGAGCGGCGGGCCGAGGTGGCCGCCGAGCAACACCCGTTCGCGGTGATCGTCGGCTGCGCCGACTCACGACTCGCCGCCGAGATCATCTTCGATCGCGGCCTGGGTGATCTCTTCGTGGTCCGCACCGCCGGGCACACCGCCGGTCCGGAGGTGCTGGGCAGCGTCGAGTACGCGGTCAGCGTGCTGGGCGTCCCGCTGGTGGTGGTGCTCGGGCACGACTCCTGCGGCGCGGTGCAGGCGGCCCGGGATGCGGTCGCCACCGGCACCCCGCCGCCGGGACACCTCGGTGCGGTGGTGGACGCCGTGGTGCCCAGCCTCCGCCGGGCCGCCGCCGAGGGTGTGGACGACATCAACGGGATCGTGGACATCCACATCGCCCAGACCGTCGAGGCCCTTCTCGGCAACTCCACGGTGCTGGCCGCCGAGGTGGCCGGTGGGCGGTGCGCGGTGGTCGGCATGTCGTACCGGCTCGCCGCGGGTGAGGTGCTCCAGGTCGCCGAGGTGCCGGCGGGGGGATCCATCGCCCCGGTGGGCCTCGACGCGCCGGCGGGCGCCTAGCAGGGTCGACCCCGGCCCGCCGGTCGTGGGCGGTCAGCTCGCCCGGGTACGCGAAGGGCCGCCCCACGAGCGCGGAGCGGCCCTGTCGTGCGGATGTCGCTAGAGCAGCGACATGTGCACGTGGTCGGTGTGGTTGGAGGGCCCGCTGTAGGACTTCCAACCGGTCGCCGGGAACCAGATCTGCCTGTTCCAGATCACGTAGTAGATGCCGAGCCGGTCGGCGTTACGGATCAGGAACGCGGCCACGTTGTTGCCGTACATCCGGGTGTCGTTGTTGTGCCACGGCGCGAAGCCGCTCTTCTGCAGTGACCAGTCACAGGCGCGGCCCTTCGGGTGCTCCCACGGGCCGCCGGAGCGGTAGCAGCCGACGAACCGGTTGAAGCCGGCCCGCTTGACCTCCTTGTACGCGTGCAACGTGCGCGGGGTGACGCAGCCGGAGGTGGTGGGGTCGTTCTCGGAGCACGACTGCGGCTTCCAGTCCCCGTCGGCGGTCCGGCCCGGGCCGATCCGGGCGACCGGCGAGGTGGCCGAGACCAGGCCGCCGGTGAAGCCCTTCCCGCCGACCAGCGCCAGCGCCTTGTCCGCTTCGCGCTTCTGCTTGGCCATCACCGCGGTCTGCTTCTGCTGCTCGCGTACCTCGGCGTCGATCGCGAGCTTGGCCAGTTCGGCCCGGCTCTTGATGGCGTTGACCTTGGCAAGCTTCTGCCCGTTGACCAGGTTGAGCTCGTCGAGGCCGGCGGCGCGCTGGACGAACGAGTCCGGGGCCTTGCTCTCCAGCAGCACGGCCATCGCGCCGATCCGCCCGGTGCGGTAGGACTGAGCGGCGATCTGCCCGACCTGCGGGGCCAGCGCGTCCAGCTCGTCCTGCGCCCGCTTCACCTCGAGGGCGAGTTCCAGCTGGCGCTTCTTCGACTTCTCCAGCTTGATCTTGGCCGAGGAGTAGCTGCGGTTGGTCGCCTCGATCACGTCGTTGAGCAGCTTGGGCTCGCCGTCCTCCTCATGCCCGGAGGGGGTGCTCGGGGTGGGCGCGGCGGACGCCGGGAGGGGCCCGGCGAGCACGGCCAACGCGGCGAACACGGCCACCACAGGTGTCAACCAGCGGCGTAGGGGTGCCGTCACAGTGTTCCCTTCCATCGACCGCCGACCGGGTTAGCTGACGGGTTCGGGGCGGAAGTGGCCCCTACCGCTGGCGCGGATTCACCCCGGGTACCTGGGTTCCCGGTTCGCCCCTTGGCGATTGGGCGGTGGTACCGCAGGCGCCGCTGCGCGCCTTCGTCGGTAACCGGCAGCGAGGTTACCTGAGAGTCGACCCGTGGATCTACGTCCGGATGCCGACTAAAACCGTCATTTCGCCATTGCGCTGGGTGATCAGTGACGTGGTCGTCAGGTCGTGGGACCCGCCTGATCACGCTGCGGAGTGTCACCATGCGCTGTCTGTGCTCCTGTCCGGGTCGGGCCACCACTTCCGGGTGGCGGGGGATGGTTCCGGATCTCCGGCCGGACCGGGCCGACCCGCACCGAGCGCCTCCAACGCCTCGGCCCGGTCCGGCGCCGGCCGGGCGGCGGGGGTGGTGGGAGTGCCGTCGCCGGCGCGCTCCGGCGTTCCGTCGTGACCGGCCGTGGTCACCAGCGCGGCCAGCGCGGTGGTCAGCGGTACGGCGGCGATCAGGCCCAGCGTGGCGACCGCGCTGCGGACGATCTCCTGGGCCAGGAACTCGCTGGTGAGGATCTGGCTCACCCCGCGGGAGTCGGCGGTCAGCAGGAGCAGCAGCGGCAGCGAGGCGCCGGCGTACGCCAGCACGATGGTGTTCACCGTCGAGGCGATGTGCGCCCGGCCGACCCGGGTCGCGGCCCGGTAGAGCTGCCGGCGGGACAGGCCCGGGTTCGCGTGGGCCAACTCGGTGACCGTGGCCGCCTGAGTGACGGTGACGTCGTCGAGCACGCCGAGTGAGCCGATGATGATGCCGGCCAGCAGCAGGCCGTGCAGGTCCACGTCGGCCTGGAACATCGACAGCGTGGTGGCGTCCTCGCTGCCGAAACCGGTGAGGTGGGTGGCGGCGGTGGCCAGGGTGCCGAGCAGCCCGGTGAGCACCAGGCTGCCCAGGGTGCCGAGCACGGCCACCGAGGTCTGCGCGGTGATCCCGTGCGTCAGGTAGAGCACCACGAACATGATCAGCGCGGCGCCGACCACCGCGACCAGCAGGGGCGACCGGCCCGCGCTGATTCCGGGGAGGACGAAGGCGAGCAGGATGGCGAAGCTGGCGGCCAGGCCGGCGAGTGCGGCCACCCCACGCCACCGGCCGAACGCGACGATGGCGGCGGCGAAGACGACAGCCAGCCAGATCAGTGGCGTGCCCCGCTGGTGCTCCGCGATGTTCCAGCTGCTCGCCGTCGGATCGGCCGGATCGGTCAGCTCGACCAGGATGATCTCGTCGCCGGCCTCGACCCGTGGCGCCCCCGGACCGGCCGGAATCGGGGTCTGCACCTGCTGTCCGGCGGCCGGGCCGGTGTCCACCCGTACGCTGACCGTGCCGCAGGGTTCCGACCCGGTCTCGGGCGCGCCCTCGGGGACCTCCGGCGCGGGCGGGCAGGACTCGCTCACCACCCGGGTGACCGTGCCGTGGTAGCGCGGCACGTCGGCACCGGCCTCCGGCTCGGGCGAGTTCCAGGGCCAGAGCACCAGAGCGGCGACCACGGTGGCGAGGACGAGGGGGACCACCGTCGCGACGAGGATCCGTCGCACCCGGGGCGGGGTGGACGGAGCGGGACGGGTGTGGTCGGCGCCCAATGCGAGTCTCCCAACGAATCCGAGGCGGGGTACGTACCGGCGGGGCGAACGGTTCAGCGCCGCCGGACGACCACCGGGGTAGGCGCCTCGGATGGCGCCAGGGTGGTGCGACGGTGACCCACCGTGAGCGCGACGCCCGACCGGTTCCGGCCGCGGGCGGCGGACGGTGCCCGACGGTGCGGTCGGGCCGGACGGTGCGGGATCCGGAGAGCCATTGTCGGAATGCTAACCAGGTGTGGCCGACGCCGCCGCTCGCGTGGGGCGGTGTCGGGGCACCGCATGCCGGGGAAGGTGCCCGCCGGGCCGGCCGGGCGGGCATGGTGGAGGCATGCCCGTGCACCCGCGATCGCCGGAGCCGGATCACGGCACCTCCGCGCCCGCCCCGCCGCGGCGCGGTCATCCGGGGCGGGGCGGACCCGGTGGCCGGCCAGCTCACGACAGCCCTGCCGGGCCGGCGGGTCACGACGACCACGCCGCTCCGGCCGGCCGCGAGAACCAGGCCGGGCCCGTCGGGCCCGCCGGGCGCGACAGCCACGACAGCGACGCCGGACCGGCCGGGCAGGACAGCCCGGCCGGGCACGACAACGGGGCCGGCGACGACAGCCACGCCGGGCGGGCCGGGCGCGGCGAGCACGCGGGCCACGGCGGGCACGACAAGCACGGCGGGCACGACAAGCACGCCGGGCACGACCCGGAGATGTTCCGGCGGCGGTTCTGGCTCTGTCTGCTGCTCACCGTGCCGGTCGTGGTCACCAGCCACATGGTGATGGAGTGGTTCGGCTACCGTCTGGAGTTCCCGGGCCGCTCCTGGGTGGGGCCGGTGCTCGGCTCGGTGGTGTTCTGGTGGGGCGGCTGGCCGTTCCTGGTCGGCGCCGTACGCGAGGTCCGGGACCGGGCGCCGGGCATGATGCTGCTGATCGCCATGGCGATCAGCGTCGCCTACGTCGCCTCGCTCGCCACCAGCCTCGGCGCCTTCGACCTCGACTTCTGGTGGGAGCTGGCCGCGCTGGTCACCATCATGCTGCTCGGTCACTGGCAGGAGATGCGGGCCATCGGGCAGGCGCGGGGAGCGCTGGCCGCGCTCGCCGCGCTGCTCCCCGACCAGGCCGACCGGGTGACACCGGACGGCGGGGTGGAGTCGGTCCCGGTCGTCGGGCTACGGGTCGGCGACGTGGTGCTGGTCCGGCCGGGCGGCCGGGTGCCGGCGGACGGCCGGGTGGTGGACGGCGGTGCGGAGCTGGACGAGTCGATGGTCACCGGGGAGTCCCGGCCGGTGCTCCGATCGGTCGGGGACCGGGTGGTGGCCGGCACGGTGGCCACCGACTCGGCGCTTCGGGTCCGGGTCGAGGCGGTCGGCGAGCAGACCACGCTCGCCGGCATCCAGCGGATGGTCGCCGAGGCCCAGCAGTCCAGCGGGCGGGCGCAGGTGCTGGCCGACCGGTTCGCCGCCGCGCTCTTCTACCTGGCCACCGCCACCGCCGTGGTCACCGTGCTGGTCTGGACGCTGCTCGGCCAGGTGGACGAGGCGGTGGTCCGGGCCGTCACGGTCCTGGTGATCGCCTGCCCGCACGCGCTCGGCCTGGCGATCCCGCTGGTGATCGCGCTATCCACCGCGCTGGCCGCAGGGTCCGGGATCCTGGTGAAGGACCGGCTGGCGCTGGAGCGGATGCGGACCGTCGACGCGGTGCTCTTCGACAAGACCGGGACGCTGACCCGGGGTGAACACGCGGTCACCGACCTGGCGGCGGCGCCCGGCACCGACCGGGACGAGCTGGTGCGGCTCGCCGCCGGGGTGGAGTCGGACAGCGAGCACCCGCTGGCCCGGGCCATCGTGGCGGCGGCGGACCAGCGCGGCGGGGCGGCGCGGGCGACCGGCTTCCGGTCCCTGCCGGGCCGCGGCGTGCAGGCCACGGTCGACGGTACGGAGTACGCGGTCGGCGGGCCGGCGCTGCTGCGGGAGCTGGGCGCGCGGCTGCCGGACGAGCTTGGTCCGGCGGTCGACCGGTGGGCCGGCCGGGGCGCGGCGGTGCTGCACCTGGTCCGGCTGCCGGACACGGTGCTCGGTGCGTTCGCGTTGACCGACGAGGTGCGGCCCGAGGCGCGGAAGGCGGTCGCCGAGCTGCGCGCCCAGGGCGTCGGGACCATCGCGATGATCACCGGCGACGCTCGGGCGGTTGCCGAGGCGGTCGCCGCCGACCTCGGTTTCCGCCCCGGCGACGAGGTCTTCGCCGAGGTGCTGCCGGCGGAGAAGGACGGCAAGGTGACCGAGCTGCAGCGGCGCGGGTTGACCGTGGCGATGGTCGGCGACGGGGTGAACGACGCCCCGGCACTGGCCCGGGCCGACGTCGGCATCGCGATCGGCGCCGGCACCGACGTGGCGATCGAATCGGCCGGCGTGGTGCTCGCCTCCTCGGACCCGCGCGGCGTCACCGCGGTGATCCGGCTCTCCCGTGCCTCGTACCGGAAGATGCTGCAGAACCTGGGCTGGGCGGCGGGCTACAACGTGGTCGCGTTGCCGCTGGCCGCCGGGGTGCTGGCCTCGGCCGGGGTGGCGCTGAGCCCGGCGCTCGCCGCGGTGCTGATGTCCGCCTCCACCATCGTGGTGGCGCTCAACGCCCAACTGCTGCGCCGGGTGCGCCTCGGCCCGGCCGGCGACTGACGGTCAGCCGCGCTTCATCAGGCGACCGACGGCGGCCATCATCTCGGTGGCCATCTCGTCGGCCCGGCCTTCGGCCGCCCCCTCGTGCATGCAGTGCCGGGCGTGCCCGTCGAGCAGGCCGAGCGCGACCTTGTCCAACGCCGCCTGGATCGCGGAGATCTGGGTCAGCACGTCGATGCAGTAGCGGTCCTCGTCGACCATCTTCTCGATGCCGCGGACCTGCCCCTCGATGCGCCGCAGCCGGCTGAGCAGTTGGTCCTTGCTGGCGGTGTACCCGCGGATCGGGGTGGGAGTGGTCATGCCGACAAGGATAGCCTACCCCTGGGGGGTATGGTACGGTCCTGTGGTGGCCGATACCCCCACCGGGTACCGGTACATCGACAGGGCGGCTGTCCGCCCCGCCTCACCCCCTGCGGGTGCGGCTGGGCGGCGGAAGGAGAGTTCCGATGATCACCACGACGTACCAGGTGCAGGGCATGACCTGCGGGCACTGCGTCAGCTCGGTCAGCGCCGAGGTCGGCGCCATTCCGGGCGTCAGCGACGTCCAGGTCGACCTGGCCACCGGCCGGGTCGCCGTCACCAGCGAGAGCCCGCTGGACGCCGCGTCGGTGCGCGCCGCGGTCGACGAGGCCGGCTACGAGCTCGTCGACGCCTGACGGCGTCGGACGAAGATCGAGGTATCACGATGAACACCGGAATGAAGCTGGGCGGCTTCGCCCTCGGGCTCGTCGCGGTGTTCGGCGCGGCGTACGGGGTCGGTCAGGTGGTCGGCCCCGTCGCCCCCGCCGCCGAATCCCGCCACCAGAGCACCACCGGCGCCGGGCACGACACCACCGGCGACGCCGGACACGGCGGCGAGGAGGGCACGGACGCCCACCTCCCCGGCGGCCTGCTCGTCTCCGACCGCGGCTACACCCTCGTGCCGGTCGCCACCTCGGCCGGCGAGTTCGCCTTCCGGATCACCGGTCCGGACGGCCGGCCGGTCACCGGGTACGACGTGGCGCACGACAAGCGGATGCACCTGATCGTCGCGCGCCGCGACCTCTCCGGGTTCCGGCACGTGCATCCCGAACTGGGGTCGGACGGCACCTGGCGGGTCGCCTCTCCGCTCGGCGGGCCGGGCGTCTGGCGGGCGTTCGCCGACTTCACCCCCACCGGAGGTCAGCCGCTGACGCTCGGCGTCGACGTGAGCGTGCCCGGCACGCTGACCGACCGGCCGTTGCCGGCGCCGGCGACCAGCACCACCGTCGACGGCTACACCGTCACGCTGGCCGGCAATCCGCAGCCCGGCCTTACCGCCGAGCTGACCCTGACCGTCAGCCGCGACGGCGCGCCGGTCACCGACCTGGAGCCCTACCTCGGTGCGTACGGGCACCTGGTGGCGCTGCGCCAGGGCGACCTGGCGTACCTGCACGTGCACCCGGACGGCGCACCCGGCGACGGGCGGACGAGTCCGGGCCCCGCGGTGACGTTCCTCGCCGAGGTGCCGTCGGCCGGCGCCTACCGGCTCTACCTGGACTTCAAGCACGGCGGCGCGGTGCACACCGCGGAGTTCACCGTGCTGGCCGGCAACGTGGCGGCGACCGGCGGCGCGTCCGCCGCGCCGAGCAGCGCCGCACCCACCCCGACCGGCGTCGCCGAGCACGGCGAGCCCGGCCACGGGCACGACTGACGGGACCGCAGATGACCACCACCAGCAGCACCCCGCTGCCCACCGCGCCCAACCTGATCGAGCTCGCCATCGGCGGGATGACCTGCGCCTCCTGCGCCGCCCGGATCGAGAAGAAGCTGAACCGGATGGACGGCGTCTCGGCCAGCGTCAACTACGCCACCGAGAAGGCCACCGTCCGTTACGCCGACGACGTCACGCCGGACGAGCTGATCGCCACGGTGGAGAAGACCGGCTACACGGCGGTGGTGCCACCTCCGCCCACTCCGGCGGGTACCCCGGTCGCCGCCGAGCCGGTGGACGAGCTGCGCGGGCTTCGGACCCGACTCTGGGCATCGGTGGCGCTGAGCGTGCCGGTGATCGTGCTGGCCATGGTGCCCGCCTGGCAGTTCGACTACTGGCAGTGGCTGTCGCTGACGCTGGCCGCCCCGGTCGTGGTCTGGGGCGGCCTGCCGTTCCACCGGGCCGCGCTGATCAACCTGCGGCACGGCGCCGCGACCATGGACACCCTGGTCTCGGTCGGCACCCTGGCGGCGTTCGGCTGGTCGCTCTGGGCGCTCTTCCTCGGCGACGCCGGGATGCCCGGGATGACGCACCCGTTCCGGTTCGACATCACCCGCTCCGACGGCGCCGGGAACATCTACCTGGAGGCGGCGGCCGGGGTGACCGTCTTCATCCTCGCCGGCCGCTACTTCGAGGCCCGCTCGAAGCGCACGGCCGGGGCCGCGCTACGCGCCCTGCTCGAACTCGGCGCCCGGGACGTCGCGGTGCTGCGCGGCGGGGTGGAGATTCGGATCCCGGTCGATCAGCTCGCCGTCTCGGACCGGTTCGTGGTCCGGCCCGGCGAGAAGATCGCCACCGACGGCGTGGTCGACGAGGGCACCTCGGCGGTCGACGCCAGCATGCTGACCGGCGAGTCCGTCCCGGTCGAGGTCGGTCCGGGCGACGCCGTGGTCGGTGCGACGGTGAACGCGGGCGGCCGGTTGGTGGTCACCGCTACCCGGGTCGGCGCCGACACCCAGCTGGCCCAGATGGCCCGCCTGGTCGAGCAGGCCCAGAGCGGCAAGGCGGCCGCGCAGCGGCTGGCCGACCGGATCTCCGGCGTCTTCGTCCCGATCGTGATCGCCCTGGCCGTGGGCACCCTCGGCTGGTGGCTCGGCACCGGGGCGGGGCCGACCGCCGCGTTCACCGCCGCGGTGGCCGTGCTGATCATCGCCTGCCCGTGTGCGCTCGGGCTGGCCACCCCGACCGCGCTGCTGGTCGGCACCGGCCGGGGCGCCCAGCTCGGCGTGCTGATCAAGGGACCGGAGGTGCTGGAGAACACCCGGAAGGTCGACACCGTGGTGCTGGACAAGACCGGCACGGTGACCACCGGCCGGATGACCCTGGTCGACGTGCTGCCCGCCGAGGGCACCGACGCCGACGAGCTGCTCCGGCTGGCCGGGGCGCTGGAGGGCGCCTCGGAGCACCCGATCGCCCGGGCGGTCGCTGCCGGCGCCGCCGAGGCCGGGGCGCTGCCGGCGGTCACCGGTTTCGCCAACGTCGAGGGGCTCGGCGTGACCGGCACGGTGGCCGGGCACGAGGTGCTGGTCGGACGGCTCCGGCTGCTGCGGGAGCGCGGATTCGACGTACCCCCGGGGGTCGAGCGGGCGGCGACCGACGCGGAGGCCGCCGGCCGGACGGCGGTGCTCGCCGGCTGGGACGGGCGGGCGCGGGGCGTCCTCGCGGTCGCCGACGTGGTCAAGCCGACCAGCCGGGCCGCCGTGGCCCAGCTCCGAGACCTCGGGCTGCGCCCGGTGCTGCTCACCGGCGACAACGACACGGTGGCCCGCGCGGTCGCCTCCGAGGTCGGCATCACCGAGGTGATCGCCGAGGTGCTGCCGGCCGACAAGGTCGACGTGGTCGCGCGGCTTCAGGCCGAGGGGCGGACGGTGGCGATGGTCGGCGACGGGGTCAACGACGCCGCCGCGCTGGCCCGGGCCGACCTGGGCCTGGCGATGGGGACCGGCACCGACGTGGCGATCGAGGCGTCCGACCTGACCCTGGTCCGGGACGACCTGACCGCCGCGGTCGACGCGATCCGGCTCGCCCGGCGCACCCTGAACACCATCCGGGGCAACCTGTTCTGGGCCTTCGGCTACAACGTCGCGGCCCTGCCACTGGCCGCGGCCGGGCTGCTCAACCCGATGATCGCCGGTGCCACGATGGCCCTCTCCTCGGTCTTCGTCGTCGCGAACAGCCTGCGCCTGCGCCGCTTCCGTCCGGTCACACCCGCCTGATCGTCGATGGTTGGGCAGGTCGGGGGCGGGGTACCTCTCCGGGCGTAGCGGTACTTCGGAGTGGAGGTTCGCGATGGGTATGGACGACAAGGTCAAGAACGCGACCGAGGATGCGACCGGCAAGATCAAGGAAGGCGCCGGTCGGGCAACCGACGACGAGCGGCTGGAGGCCGAGGGTCGCAACGACCAGGCCGCGGCCAACCTCAAGCAGGCCGGCGAGAAGATCAAGGACGCCTTCAAGAGCTGACCGTACGCACGACACGCCGGGCCGGTGCTGACCGGCCCGGCGTGTCCTGCGCCGACGCCCGGTCGTTTCCAGGGCGAGGTGTTCGCCCTGAACGGCCGACGGTGCGACGGGAGGGGACGATGTCGTACGCCACAATGGCCGCCCGAGCCGCCATCGCCGCCGGGCTGGCGGCTCTGGTCGTCGGCTGTCAGGCGCCCGGGTCGCGCTCCGGTGCGCCGGCTTCCACGCCCACCGCGACCGGGCCGACCACTCCCACCGCCGCCGTCTCGCCCAGCGCGACCCCGTCGCCCGTGACCGCGGCCAACACCGTGCAGGTCTGCCAGGCCGTGGACCGCCTCATCATCGCCACCAGCCGGAGAATCGCCGCGGACTCGACCGCCGCGACCGAGCGCGAGTTGACCGGCGAGCAGCTCGCCGACCAGCTCCGGGGAAACCTGGCCGAGCTGGCCGACCAGATCCGTTCGCAGGCCCGCCGGGCCGAGGATCCGCAGATCAAGAAGCTGGTCGCGGACACCGCGGACCAGATCGACGCCGGCGGCCGCGCCGAGCGCCCGGCCGCCTGGCTGGCCGACACCTTCACCCGGATCCCGGCCAACCTCACGCGGGACTGCCGGCCCTGACCCGGACGCCCTGCGGGTGAACCCGTAACTCACCCTGATCGCGCGGTCGAGGGCCTACAACACCGACGCCGTACCTGCTGACTTCCTTTTGCATGTGCAAGGGCTCGTCATGAGTGGTGACCCGCCGCTGTCGGGAGATGACCTGGTCCGGGTGCTCGGCACCCTGGCCAACCCACACCGGTTGCGGGTGATCGCCGCGTTGGCCCGGGAGCGCGCCTACGTCAGTCGGCTCGCCCGGGATCTCGGCATCAGCCGCGCCCTGCTGCAGGTCCACCTGCGGAAGCTGACGGCGGCCGGTCTCGTGTCCGCCCAGCTGGAGTTGTCGGAGGACGGGAAGGCAATGAAGTACTACGAGGTGAAACCGTTCGTGCTCCGGCTCACTCCGGAGCTCATCGCGGTCGCGGTCCGCACGCTGACCCCGCCGGACGCCGCGGACCGCGACGGTGCCGGGGGGTGGTCGAAATGAGCGAGCACGACTGGACCGAGGTGGTCGGGGCGTTCGGCGTCGCCCGACAACTCGGCCGCCACGGCGTCATGCTGACCTACCAGGGCTGGGGGCACGGCAGTTACACGACCAGCCCGTGCGTTGCCGGGGCCGTCGACCGGTACCTGGTCGACGTGGCGCCGCCGGCTCGGGGCGTCCGGTGCCCGGCGGTGGACCCGCCCGCCTGACCGCCACCTCGCCGGCCGTCGGATCGGGTGACCCGGCGGCCGGCGACGGTCAGCGTGACACCCGGTACGTCACGTGGGTGACGCTCGGGCCGGCGACCACCGCCGCCTGCTCCAGCCGGAGATCGCCGACCTCCTCGAAGAGCCGCTCACCGGCCCCGAGCACGATCGGGACGATGTGCAGCTGGAGGGTGTCGAGCAGGCCGGCGGTCAGGAACTGCCGGACGGTGCTCGCGCCGCCGGCGATCGAGACGTCCCGCTCACCCGCCGCCTCCCGTGCCTGCTTCAGCGCGGAGTGGACCCCGTCGGTGACGAAGCGGAACTCCGTGCCACCGGCCATGATCAGCGGCGCGCGCGGACGGTGGGTGAGCACGAAGACCGGCGTGTGGAACGGCGGCTCCTCGCCCCACCAGCCGCGCCACGTCTCGTCCCACGGCCCGTCGCCGCCGCCGAACATGTGCCGCCCCATGACGTACGCGCCGATGTTGCGGGTCATCTCGTCGACGACGTCCGCGTCCACGCCGCGATCGCCACCGGTCAACCCGTGCTGTGCCCGCCAGGTGTCCAGGCCGAAGAACCACTCGTGCAGGCGCAGGCCGCCCCGGCCGAGCGGATCCTGGGGGCTCTGCTCCGGCCCCGCCACGTAGCCGTCCAGGGAGATCGACAGTTGACTCGTCACGGTGCTCATGGTCGGTCCACTCCAATGCTCGACGGTTGCTCGGTGCCGGCCAGCCGGGCGGCCCGCAGCTCCAGGTAGCGCCGCTCGGGGAGGCTGGTGGTGGCCCGGGCCGCAGCCAGGTACGCCTCCCGCGCCGGGCCGGGCTCGCCGGCCAGCTCCAGCAGGTGGGCACGGACCGCCGCGAGCCGGTGGTGTGCGGCTGTGCGCTCGTCCTCGGCGAGCGGCGCGAGCAGCGCCAGCCCGGCGCGCGGACCGTCCACCATGGCCACCGCGACCGCCTGGTTCAGGGTGACCATCGGGTTCGGCGCGATCCGGGCGAGCAGCCGGTAGAGCGCCACGATCTGCGGCCAGTCCGTCTCCGCGGCCGAGGGCGCCTCGGCGTGCACCGCCGCGATCGCCGCCTGGAGCTGGTACGGCCCGGGCGGCGACCAGGTCAGCGCCTCGGTGACCAGGGCGACGCCCTCCGCCGTGGCGGCCCGGTCCCACCGGTCGCGGTCCTGCTCGGCCAGCGGCACCAGTTCGCCGCCCGGCCCGACCCGGGCCGCCCGGTGCGCGTCGGTCAGCAGCATCAGCGCCAGCAGCCCGGTCACCTCCCCGTCGTCGGGGAGCAGCGCGTGCAGCATCCGGGCCAGCCGTATCGCCTCACCGGTCAGCTCGGCGCGGTGCAGCTCCGGCCCGCTGGACGCGGTGTACCCCTCGTTGAAGATCAGGTAGAGCACCTGCCGCACCGCGGCCAACCGGTCGTCCCGGTCGGCCGGCGACGGCATGGTGAACCGCGCGCCGGCCGCCTCGACCCGCTGCTTGGCCCGGCGGATCCGCTGGCTCATCGTCGCCTCGGGCACCAGGTAGGCGCGCGCGATCTGTGCGGTGCTGAGTCCGCCGACCGCGCGCAGGGTCAGCGCCACCTGCGCCGACCGGGCCAACGCCGGGTGGCAGCAGAGGAAGAGCAGCCGCAGCGTGTCGTCGCCGGCCGGCGGCTCCGCGTCCGCCGGCGGGGCGACCGTGGCGTACGCCGGCTCGCGGGCGGCCACCGTGACCTCGCGCTCCCGGCGGGCGTGCTCGCTGCGCCACTCGTCGGTGAGCCGGCGGGTGGCGACGGTGAGCAGCCAGGCGCGCGGCTGCTCCGGCAGGCCCTGCTCCGGCCACTGGAGAGCGGCGGCGAGCAGCGCCTCCTGCACCGCGTCCTCGCACCGGTCGAACTGGCCGTGCCGGCGGACGAGCAGGCCGAGGACCTGCGGCGCCAGGACGCGCAGCAGCTCCTCGACCTCGCCGCCGTCGGTCACATCTCAGTCCCGGCGTCGTCCATGATCGGGCGGACCTCCATGACGCCGCCGTAGCGCACGTCCGGCCAGCGTGCCGCGATCTCCGCCGCCCGTTCCGGGCTCTCGCAGTCGACCGCCAGGTAGCCGGCGAACTGCTCCTTGCTCTCCATGAACGGCCCGTCGACGACCTCCGGGTGCCCGCCGGCCAGCCGGACGGTACGCGTCTGCGACGGGTCGGCCAGCGCCTGCCCGCCCACCAGCTCCCCGGACGCGGAGAGCTCCGCCATGATCTCGTCGACCTCGCCGAAGAGCGCGACCCGCTCCTGTTCGGAGAGCTCCTCGACGAAACCGGGCCGGTTCCAGATCAACAGCATGTACTTCACGACCTGCTCCTCGCGTCCTGGCCGCGCGATCGGTGGCGCGGCTCGCCGAGGGGTCGGAGCCGATGCTCCGTGCCCTACATCCGTACGGAAGAAAATCGCAGAATCTTCGGCGGGACGGTGGCCCCCACGCCGGAGCGGTCACCGCTTGCCGCGTACCTGCCGGCCCGGCCGGGCACCGCCCAGGTCGAGCGACGCCCGGTCGGCTGCCGACGTGCCGGAGGCCCAGCCCTCCGCGTCCCGGACGGTCAGCCGGTGCCGGCGGACCCCGGGGAAGAGGCTCTCCATCCGTTCGCGCACCGCCTCACCTCGGGCGGCCAGCACCGGCAGCAACCGCTCCGCCCCGGCGGCCTCCGCCGCCTGCCGGCTCGCCGCCGCGCTGACCGCCCGCAGCCGTTCGCCGATCCGCAGCGCGAACGCGTTGAGGAAGGACTCGTCGTAACCGCGGGTACGCCGCACGCCCCCCTTTCCCTGGCGCTGACCCCGGCCGCGCAGCATCTCGGCGGTGGCCTGCACCAGCAGCGACGTGTAGAGCAGCTCGACCGCCTCCAGGTCGGCCGGCCAGCCGAGCACGGTGGCGAAGCCGAGATCGTCGGACCAGACGGCCTCGCACCCGTTCGCCGCCGCCACCTCCTGCACCAGCAGCGCCTTCGCGCCGGCGTACGGGGCTTCGGTGCCGAGCCGCACCCCGCCGGGCAGGTCGGTCCGTGGCGCGTCGGCCGCCAGCAACGCCTCGTCGAGGCTGTGCCGGGCCATCAGCTCCTGCGCCTTGCCGGTCAGCGCCTCGGCCTCTGCCGGGAAGGTGGTCGACTCGGCCTTGGCCAGCAGCGCCCGGACCCGGTCCAGCATCCGCGAACCGCCGCCGCCCCGGGACCCGGCGGCCGGACCGGCCGGCCCGCCGGTCGGCGCCGATCCGGGCGGTGGCCGGAGCACGGCGATCGGCGGCAGCCCCTCCACCAGCGCCAGCGCCTCGACCGCCTCCCGCAGCGCGGTCACCCGGTCCACCCCTTCCCGGGCGGCCCAGGCGGTGAGGTGGGCACGGTCGCCGTCCGACCGCAGGTCGGCGTCCAGGTCGCGCAGTTGGTCGTCCCACCACGTCGGGACCGGGCCCGGCAGGTCGCGCCGCTGGACGGCCATCGCGTCCGCGAGCAGCCGGGCCGGCCGGGCGCCGAGCCGACGGCCCGCGATCCGGGCCAGGTCGACCGGCTGCCAGCCGCGCGGCCAGAGCCGCCCGACGCCGGCGGCCAGCCGGCGCAGCAGCGCCGCGTCCACCGCCGCCGCGCCGTCCGGTGCGCCGGTGCCGACCACGAGCCGGTCCAGCTGCCGCTCGGCGCGGCGTACGTCGTTGTCGCGGGCCGCCGCGAGCGCGTCGGTGATGAGCTCGTCGGCGTCGGGCACAGCCGGGTCCCTCCCTGCTCCTGTGGGCGGGCTCCCGCGCCGCCACCTGCATGATCATGCCCGGCGGGCTCCGGCCGGGCCGGAACGGGGAGGTTCGGATCCCTCCGGCCCGGCGCGGGTCACGGCACCGCCGGTGCGGGCGCTCAGGTGGGCCGGTACTCCACCTCGGGACGGCCCGGGGTGCCGTAGCGGGGTGTCCGGGCCACCCGGCCGGTCTCGGCCAGGTGTTCCAGGTAACGCCGCGCGGTGACCCGGGAGGTGCCGGTCCGCTCGGCGACCTCCGAGGCGGAGAGCCCCGGCTGACGGCGCAGCACGTCCAGTACGGCGTCGAGCGTCTGCGCGCCGAGCCCCTTCGGCAGGGTGTCCGGGGCCGTTCCGCGCAGGGTGGCGAACATCCGGTCCACCTCGTGCTGGGCGGCGACCGCGCCACCCGCCGACGCCTGCCGTCGGTACTCGGCGTAGCGCTCCAACTTGTCCCGGAAGGCGGCGAAGGTGAACGGCTTGAGCAGGTAGTGGGTCACCCCGAGGGCCACCGCCGAACGGACCACGGCCAGGTCCCGGGCGGAGGTGACGGCGAGCACGTCGGCGTCGCTGCCGGCCGCCCGCATCGCCCGGCAGACGTCCAGGCCGTGCACGTCGGGCAGGTGGAAGTCGAGCAGCACCAGGTCGACCGCGTCCGCACCGGTCCGGCGCAGCTCCCGCATCGCCTCCCGGGCGGTGTGCGCCACCCCGACCACCCGGAACCCCGGCACCCGCTCGGTGTACGCGCGGTGGGCCGCCGCGATCAACTCCTCGTCCTCGACGACGAGCACCCGGATCTCGGTCATGTCGGCTGCTCCACTCCGACCGGCAGCCGGACCCGGAACACCGTCCCGCCGTCCGGGCCGGCGGCAACCTCGTGCCGGCCACCGTGCCGCGCCAGCACCTGGGCGACCAGGGCGAGGCCGATGCCCCGTCCGCTGGCCTTGGTCGACCAGCCCCGACGGAACGCGTCGCCGACCCGGTCGGGTGGCAGCCCGGAGCCGCTGTCGGTCACCTCGACCAGCACCTCGTCGGCCGTCTCGGTCACGTACACCCGTACGCGGCGGGGCGGCTCCCCGGCGGCGACCGCCTCCAGCGCGTTGTCGACCAGGTTGCCCACCACGGTGAGCAGCTCCCCGGCCGGCAGGGTGCCGACGTCGAGCCGGGAGGTCGGGTCGACGGTCAGCTCCACGCCGCGCTCGGCGGCCTGGGCGGACTTGCCGAGCAGCAGCGCGGCCAGCGCCGGTTCGGCGATCGCCCCGACCACCTGGTCGGTGAGCTGCTGGGCCAGCGCCAGCTCCTCGGTGGCCAGCCGGACGGCCTCCTCGGTGCGCCCCAGCTCGACCAGGGTGAGCACGGTGTGCAGCCGGTTGGCGGCCTCGTGCGCCTGCGACCGGAGCGCGTCGGTGAGCCCGCGCACCGAGTCCAGCTCGCTGGTGAGGGCCCGCAGGTCGGTGTGGTCACGCAGGGTCAGCACCGTGCCCAGGGCCCGGCTGTCGGCGCCGGTGGGGCGGAGGTTGGCGACCAGCGCGCGGTCGGCGGTCAGGATCAGCTCGTCCCGGGCGGCCTGGCCCGACGTGATCAGCTCGGTCAGCGCGGCCGGCAGGTCGGCTTCGGTCACCGGCTGGTCGACCAGCGGCGCGTCGGCGGGCAGCCCGAGCAGTCGTCGGCCCTCGTCGTTGATCAGGGCGATCCGGCGGTCCGGGCCGATCACCACCAGGCCCTCGCCCACCGAGTGCAGCACCGCGTCGTAGTACTCGTACATCCGGGTGATCTGGGCCGGGCCGAGGCCGTGGGTCTGCCGGCGCAGCCGCCGGCTGAGCAGCCAGGAGCCGGCGCCGGCCAGGGCCAGGGCCGCGATGGTGGCGACCACCAGCACCGGTGACTTCTCGAGCAGCTCCCGGTTGATCGCCTCGGTGGTGATGCCGACCGAGACCAGCCCGATCACCGCGCCGCCGGTGTCGCGTACCGGCACCACCGCGCGGACCGACTCGCCGAGGGTGCCGGTGTTGACCACGGTGAAGGGCTGCCCGGCCAGCGCCGGTTCGATCGTGCCGATGAACGGCCGGCCGATCTGGGTCGGGTCGGTGTGCGAGTAGCGGGTCCGGTCCGGGGCCATCACCACCACGAAGTCCGTGCTGGTGGCGACGCGGATCGACTCGGCGTACGGCTGGAGGGTGGCGGACGGGTCCGGGGTGCGCAGCGCGGCGGCCACCTCGGGCGACCGGGCGACCGTCTCGGCCACCGCCAGCACCTCCTCGCGGGCCGCGTCCCGGGCGTCGGAGCGGGCGACCAGCGCGACCCCCAGGGTGGCCGCCGCCACCAGCAGCGTGACCACGACGACCTGGAGGGCGAACAGCTGCCCGGCGATGCTCCATTTCCGTCCGGTCATGTCTCCTCGTCGTGACGGTCCGTCGCGCTCCCTGTTTCGTCGACAGTTCAGGTCGGTGAACAGAATGAACGCAAGGCTGATTCCGGTTGAGACCTGGGCCACAGTCTCAGCCATGCAGACCCCCACCACCAGCACACCGGCCCCGCGGCCCCGGCGGGATCGCACCCACTTCCTCTACCTCGCGGTGATCGGCGCCGTCCTGGCGGGCATCATCCTCGGCTTCGCGGCCCCCGACGCGGCCCAGGAGCTCAAGCCCCTCGGCACCGGTTTCGTCGCGCTGATCAAGATGATGATCAGCCCGGTCATCTTCTGCACCATCGTGCTCGGCGTCGGCTCCGTGCGGCAGGCCGCGAAGGTCGGCAAGGTCGGCGGCCTGGCGCTCGGCTACTTCCTGATCATGTCGACCGTCGCGCTCGCCATCGGCCTGGTCGTCGGCAACCTGATCCACCCCGGCTCCGGGCTTCAGCTGAGCAACGAGCTGGCCGAGGCCGGCCAGAAGGCGGCCGGCACCGAGAGCGAGGGGACCGCCGACTTCCTGCTCGGCATCATCCCGACCTCACTGCTCTCCGCGCTGACCGGCGGCGAGGTGCTGCAGACCCTGCTGGTCGCCCTGCTGGTCGGTTTCGCCGTGCAGAGCATGGGCCGCCGGGGCGAGCCGGTGCTGCGGGCCGTCGGCACCATCCAGCGCCTGGTCTTCAAGGTGCTCGCCATGATCATGTGGTTGGCGCCGATCGGTGCGTTCGGCGCGATCGCCGCGGTGGTCGGGGCGACCGGGATGGACGCGTTGAAGAGCCTGGCCCAGATCATGCTGGGCTTCTACGCGACGTGTCTGATCTTCGTGCTGGTGGTGCTCGGTGCGCTGCTGTGGTTCGTGGCCCGGATCTCGATCTTCTCGCTGCTGCGGTACCTCGGTCGGGAGTTCCTGCTGATCGTGTCGACCTCGTCGTCGGAGTCGGCGCTGCCGCGGTTGATCGCGAAGATGGAGCACGTCGGGGTGAGCAAGCCGGTGGTGGGCATCACGGTGCCGACCGGCTACTCGTTCAACCTGGACGGCACCGCGATCTACCTGACCATGGCGTCGCTCTTCATCGCCTCGGCGATGGGCGACCCGCTCTCGGTCGGCGAGCAGATCTCGCTGCTGGTCTTCATGATCATCGCGTCCAAGGGCGCCGCCGGGATCACCGGCGCCGGCCTCGCCACCCTGGCCGGCGGGCTCCAGTCGCACCGGCCGGACCTGGTCGACGGGGTGGGGCTGATCGTGGGCATCGACCGGTTCATGTCCGAGGCGCGGGCGCTGACGAACTTCGCCGGCAACGCGGTCGCCACCGTCCTCATCGGCCGCTGGACCGGCGAGTTCGACCCGGAGCAGGCCCGGGCGGTGCTCGCCGGCGAGCGTCCGTTCGACGAGGCCACCATGCTCGACGAGGACCACGACGGCCCGGACGTGCAGGAGGCAGCCGCCGATCCCACCGCCGACACCTCGTCGACCGTGGCCGAGCCGGAGCCGGCCACCACGCGCCGCTGACCGCTGGAGAGCTTGGTAGGAAACGGCCCGTCCAGGGGCGCTTTCCTACCAAGCTCCGCTTCTGGGGCTAGCCCGACCAACTCGCGATGATCTCCGACGCGGGTTCCGGGTCGGGGGTGGGGGCGGGAGGCGGGGCGGGCGTACGTCCGAATCGGGGTGCCGGCGCGGGCTGGACCTCCCCGCCGACCTCCACGAAGGTGCCCCGGGCGGCGTTGTGCGGGTGTCGGTGCGCCTCGGTCGGGGCGAGCACCGGCGCCACGCAGGCGTCCAGGTCGGTGAAGACGGCCGTCCACTCGTCCCGCGTCCGGGTCGCGAACCGTTCCGTGAACCGGCGGCGCAGCTCGTCCCAGCCCGTCGGGTCGTACTGGGCCGGGAGGTCGGGGTCGTCGCCCAGCCCAAGGCCGGCGAGGAGAGCGGCGTAGAAGGCCGGCTCCAGCGCGCCGACCGCCAGGTAACCGCCGTCGGCGGTGCGGTACGTGTCGTAGAACGGTGCCCCGCCGTCGAGCAGGTTGCGCCCGCGCGGCGCGGACCACAGCCCGGTGCCGAGCATCCCGTGCAGGAACGCGGTGAGCAGCGCGGAGCCGTCGACCATCGCGGCGTCCACCACCTGCCCGACGCCGGAGCGTTCTCGCTCCAGCAACGCCGCCAGCACTCCGACGGCGAGCAGCATTCCGCCGCCGGCGAAGTCGCCGAGCAGGTTCAACGGCGCGTGCGGGCGCTCACCGGCCCGGCCCAGCGGCTCCAGCGCGCCCGCCACCGCGATGTAGTCGATGTCGTGCCCGGCCCGGGGGGCCAGTGGGCCGTCCTGCCCCCAGCCGGTCATCCGGGCGTACACCAGCCGGGGGTTGCGGGCCCGGCAGGTCTCCGGCCCGAAGCCCAGCCGCTCGGCCACCCCCGGCCGGTACGCCTCGACCAGCACGTCCGCGCGCTCCACCAGGCGCAGCAGGTCGGCCACGCCGTCCGGCGACTTGAGGTCCAGAGCGGTGACCCGCCGGCCGCGTTGCAACGGCCCGCCGGGTGGCGCGGCCAGCCGACCAGCGGCGGGACCGCCGGGCCGGTCGACCCGGACCACGTCGGCGCCGAGGTCGGCGAGCACCATGCAGCCGAACGGGGCGGGCGCGAGGCTGGCCAGCTCGACCACCCGTACCCCGGCCAGCGGCCCGCCCGGTCCTTCCGGCGCGGCCGACCCGGGGTCAGAGCGCACGGGCGATCAGCTCCTTCATGATCTCGTTGGTGCCACCGTAGATCTTCTGAGCCCGGGCGTCGGCGTACATCCGGGCGATCGGGTACTCGGTGGTGTAGCCGTAGCCGCCGAAGAGCTGCAGGCAGCGGTCGATGACCTCGCACTGCCCCTCGGTCAGCCAGTACTTGGCCATCGCGGCGATCGGCACGTCCAGCTCACCCCGGCAGTGCCGGGCGATGCAGTCGTCCAGGAAGACCCGGCTGGCCCGGGCCCGGGTGGCGCACTCGGCGAGCACCATCCGGGTGTTCTGGTGCCCGAGCAGCGGCTTGCCGAACGCGGTGCGCTCCTTGGTGTAGGCCACGGTCAGCTCGACCGCCCGTTCCATCGCGGCGACCGCGCCCACCGCGATCACCAGTCGCTCCTGCGGGAGCTGCTGCATCAGCTGGACGAAGCCGAGCCCCTCGGCCCCGCCGAGCAGGTTCGCCGCCGGCACCCGGAACCCGTCGAAGAAGAGCTCGGCGGTGTCGTTGGCGTGCAGCCCGATCTTGGAGAGCAGCCGGCCACGGCGGAAGCCTTCCGGGTCACCGCCGACCTCGCAGACCAGCAGCGAGATCCCGGCGGCCCGCTGCTCCGGGTCGGTCTTGACGGCCACGATGACCAGGTCGGCGAGCCCGCCGTTGCTGATGAAGGTCTTCGCCCCGCTGACCAGGTAGTCGTCGCCGTCGCGCACCGCGCGGGTGCGCATCGCCTGCAGGTCCGAGCCGCCGTCCGGCTCGGTCATCGCGATCGCCCCGACCAGTTCGCCGCTGCACAGCCCGGGCAGCCAGCGCCGCTTCTGCTCCTCGCTGCCGTACGCCACCAGGTAGCCGGTGACGATGCCGCTGTGCACGGCCAGACCGAGGCTGCTCTCCCCGGTGTGCGCCTGCTCGTGCAGCATCACCGCCTCGTGGGTGAAGCCGCCGCCCCCGCCGCCGTACTGCTCCGGCACGGAGAGGCCGAGCAGCCCCAACTCGCCGGCGCGGCGGTAGTGCTCGCGGTCCGGGTGCCCCTGAGCGGCCAACCGGTCGGCGTGCGGCAGCACCTCCTTGGTGAAGAAGCTGCGGGCCAGGTCGGCCAGGTCGTCGTGCTCGGGTTGGCGCCAGGGCGAGGGGTGCGACATGGCCTCACCCTCGTGCCCGCCCCCCGGTGTGTCAACAGGCCCGGAAGGTGCCGCCCCGACCGGTGAAACCGCGATGAAACCGCCGTGATCCGGGTGCCGCGCACGCTTCCCCCATGACGACAACCGCACCACGGCCGGCGATCGCCGCGACCGGCCTGCGCAAGACGTACGGCGACCACGTCGTGCTCGACGGCATCGACCTGCACGTCACCGAGGGGACGGTGTTCGCGCTGCTCGGCCCGAACGGCGCCGGCAAGACCACGGCGGTCCAGATCCTGTCCACGCTGATCCGGGCGGACGGTGGCGACGTAAGGGTCGTCGGACACGACCTGACCCGCGAGCCGGACCGGGTGCGCGCCGGCATCGGCGTCACCGGCCAGTTCTCCGCGGTCGACAACCTGCTCACCGGCGCGGAGAACTTGAAGCTCATGGCCGACCTGCGTCACCTTCGGCGTGCCGCGGAGCGTCGGCGGACCGCCGAGCTGCTCGAGCGGTTCGACCTGGTGGACGCGGCCGGCAAGCCGGCTGCCACCTACTCCGGCGGCATGCGGCGACGGCTCGACCTGGCGATGACCCTGGTCGGCGACCCGCGGCTGATCTTCCTGGACGAGCCGACGACCGGCCTGGACCCGCGCAGCCGCCGGGCGATGTGGGAGGTCATCCGGGAACTGGTGTCCGGCGGCGTGACCATCTTCCTCACCACCCAGTACCTGGAGGAGGCGGACCAGCTCGCCGACCGCATCGCTGTGCTGGACCACGGCCGGCTGGTCGCCGAGGGCACCGCCGAGGAGCTGAAGCGGCGGGTGCCGGGCGGACACATCCGGCTGCGCTTCGCCGACGTCGAGGCGTTGGCCGCGGCGGCCCGGGTCCTCGGCGAGGTGCAGCGCGACGACGAGGCGCTCACCCTGCGGGTGCCCAGCGACGGCGGCGTCCGCTCGCTGCGGGCCGTCCTCGACCGGCTCGACGACATCACGGTCGAGGTCGAGTCGCTGAGCGTGCACACCCCCGACCTCGACGACGTCTTCCTCACCCTCACCGGCCACGACACCCAGGAAGAGGTCCCGGCATGAGTACCTTGTCGTACACCCTGAGCGACTCCGCGACCATGCTGCGCCGCAATCTGCGGCACATGCTGCGGTACCCGTCCCTGACCGTGATGATCATCGGCCTTCCGGTGGTCTTCCTGCTGCTCTTCGTCTACGTCTTCGGCGGCACCCTCGGTGCCGGCCTCGGTGGTTCCGCCGGTGGCCGCGAGGAGTACGCCACCTACGTCACCCCTGGCATCCTGCTGATCACGATCGCCGGAGTGGCGCAGGGCACGGCGATCTCGGTGGCGATGGACATGACCGAGGGGATCGTGGCCCGGTTCCGCACCATGTCCATCGCCCGGGTCTCGGTGCTGACCGGCCACGTCGTCGGCAGCCTGATCCAGACGATGGTCGGCCTCGCGGTGGTCACCGCGATCGCGCTGCTGGTCGGGTTCCGCCCCACCGCCGGCCCGATCGGTTGGCTCGCCGCCGCCGGGCTGCTCGCCGCGGTGTCCTTCGCGGTCACCTGGCTCACGGTCGCCCTCGGCATGGTCAGCAAGAGCGTCGAGTCGGCCAGCAACCTTCCGCAGCCGTTGCTGCTGCTGCCCTTCCTGGGCAGCGGGTTCGTGCCCACCGACTCGATGCCGACCGGGCTGCGCTGGTTCGCCGAGTACCAGCCGTTCACGCCGGTGATGGAGACCCTGCGTGGCCTGCTGGTGGGCGGGCCGATCGGTTCCAGCGCGACCCAGGCTCTCGCCTGGTGCGCCGGGATCACGCTGCTGAGCTACCTGTGGGCGCGCAAGCTCTACGATCGCGACCCGTCGCGATGACCGGCGGGACGGGCGGCCAGCGCCGACAGCGCGGCCGCCCGCAGCCCGCCCGGGTCCATGGCGGCGTACGTCGACACCGCGTCGGCGTACGCCGCCTTGTCGGCCTGTTCGGCCTCCTGCCGCGCGGTGGCCGAGGACATCGTGGGCTGGAACTCCCGCAGGAAGCGGAACCGCTCCGCCAGGGCGACCAGCCGGGCGCCGCTGGCGGCGGCCTCGGGATCGCCGGCGTTGCGGGCCTGCTCGATGTCGACCATGGCGAGCGCCAGGAGGAGCGTGCCGGAGACCGGCTGCTCCATCACGAACGCGGGCGGGTTGACGGCGGGATTCGTCAGCATCCGGTGCAGGTGGTCGGCCAGCACATCCGGCAGCGTGGGAACGAGATCGAGCCGGTCGGACCTGGCGTGCGCGACGACGGCGACCGCCCCGATCTGGAGCGCCCACGGGGTGGGGCGGCCGCACTCGTCGGTCTGGAACAGCGGGTCCACGGACGCGGTGACGTCCGTGACGGCCTGTCGCCACAGCTCCAGTCCGCGGTCGACCTGGCCACGCTGGAGCTGGACCTCGGCGCGGACGCCCAGCTCGAACGACCCCAGCCCGTACGCGTCCTCGGTGCCGTGCTGGGCCGCCAGTTCGAGCCAGCGCTCCGCCGCGTCGACGTCACCGGCCCCGAGGCTGACGAGCGCCAGCGCCCACCGGATCTGGATCACGTCTGCCCACGGCCCGGTCTCCTCCAGCAGGCGCAGCGCCGCCATCAGGTGCCGTCGTGTCTCCTCCCACTCATCCGTCTGGGCGAGCAGTTCGCTGAGTCGGGAGTGGGCGAGGATCCGCAACCACGGGGTGACGCCCGGCCCGAAGGCGTCGAGCATCCGCCGGGCCGCGTCGAGCGCGCCCTCCGGGTCGCCCTCCCGCTCGCAGGTGTAGGTGGCGAGGCAGTGGGCGAGGCCGGCCACGAGCGGTTCGGGGCGGGCCCGGAGCGCGCGCAGCTCGGCGGGGTCCGCGGCGATCGCGGGGAGGGCGTTCAGCAGGATCGACAGCGCACCGGTCAGGGTGTCCGGCGACGGTGGCGGCAGGCGGCGCAGGGTCACCAGGCTGCGGATGGGGTGAGGGCCCTGGATCATCATCAGGTTCGCCGCGCAGAGGGCCGAGGCGACCCTGGTCACCTCGACGAACTCCGGCTCGGGCCGGTAGTGCGAGAGCGGCGGCCCGGTCTCCTCGGCGAGCGCGATCATCCGGGTGTAGGCGGCGTCCAGCGTCCAGATGCCGGCCAGGACGGCCGCGGTGGCGGCCACCGTGGGGCAGTCCGCACGGGCCAGCCCCATCCGGTACGCCTGCACGAGGTTGTCCTGCTCGGCGCGGATCCGCTCCACGGTGGCGAACCCGTCCGGGCCGAGCAGTTCTTCGTGGTGCGTGAGGCCGACGTCGCGGGCCCAGCCGAGGAGACGGTCGGTCACCGGCCCGGTCTCGCCGGCCTCGTCGCGGCGGGCGGCGCTGAACTCGCGGACCGTCTCCAGCATCCGCAGCCGGATGCCCGTCGGGGTCTCGTCGACCTTGAGCAGCGACTGGTCCACCAGGTGTTCGAGCACCGGCAGCGGGTCGCCGTCGACCAGGTACCGGGCCGCGTCGGCGGTGAACCCGCCGGGAAAGACGGAGAGGGCACGCATGGCCGTCCGGCTGGCCTCGTCGAGCAGGGCCCAGCTCCAGTCGACCACCGCGTGGAGCGTGTGGTGCCGCTGCGGCGCGTCCCGGGCCCCGCCGCGGAGCAGGGCGAACCGGTCGTCCAGCCGGCGGGCGATCTCGGCCACCGACATGGTCCGCACCCGGGCCGCCGCCAGCTCCACCGCGAGCGGGAGCCCGTCGAGGTGGCGGCAGAGCGCCGCCACCACGTCCCCGGGCAGGTCGACGCCGGGTCGCCCGGCGCGCGCCCGCTGCCCGAACAGCTCGACGCTGGTCGGCAGCGTCAGCTCCGGCAGCAGGTGGACGGACTCGGAGGAGAGGCCCAACGGGGTACGGCTGGTGGTGAGCACCCGCAGTTCGCGGGTCGTCGAGACCAGCGCACCGACCAGCTCGGCGGCCCCTCGGACGACGTGCTCGCAGTTGTCGAGCACCAGCAGCGTCGGCCCCGAGCCGAGCACGGCGGCGATGGCGGTCGCCGGGTCCCGCCCGGCGGACAGGGCGGCGGCCGGCGTACCGAGCGTCTCGCCGATGCCGAGCGCGGCGGCCACCTCACGGGCCACGTCCTCGTCGGCTCGCACGCCGGCGAGCGGCACCAGGTGGACGACGCGCTGCTCGGCCTGCCGGGCGACCGCGTACGACAGTCGGGTCTTGCCCAGCCCGCCAGGCCCCACGATGGACGTCACCCGGGAGGCGCGCAGCAGCTCGGTCACGGCGGCGACGTCGGTGTCCCGCCCGAGCAGCGGGTTCGGGTCGTGCGGCACGCCGTGCCGGACCGGCGGCGGCTCGTCCCGCAGCAGCTGCCGCTGCACCTCCCGCAGCGCCGTTCCGGGATCGGTGCCGAGTTCGTCGCGGAGCGACCGCCGGTACGCCTCGTACCGGGCCAGCGCCGCCGACGGACCGACCGTGGCCGCCTCGGCGCGCAGCAGCTCGCCGAGCAGCTCCTCGTCGCGGGTCGGTCCGCCGGCCAGCTCGGCGAGCGGTCCGACCGCCTCGGCGTGCCGGCCGAGCCGGGCCAACGCAAGCGCCCGGGAGCGCAGCAGCGACCGGTACGCGGTGGCCCGTTCGGCCCGCAGCTCGGCGAGCGGGTCGCCGGCGGCGCTCTCCTCGGGTGGCCCGCTCCAGTAGGCCAGGCCGGCGTCCGCACTGGACAGCGCCGCGGCATGGTCGCCGGCCCGAGCCCGCTCCGCGCTCACCGTGGCGTGGCGCAACACGGCGGCGGCGTCGACCTGCTCCTCGGCCAGGGTGAGCCGGTAGCCGGTGGCGGTCCGGGCGATGACGTCCGCGCCGAGCTGCGCGCGCACCCGGGAGACCAGGATCTGCAGCGCCTTGGGCGGGTTCTCCGGCAGCTCGTCCGGCCAGAGCCCGGCGATCAGGCGGCCGGTGCCGCACCCGGCGCGCAGGTCACCGGCGAGCAGCGCGAGCAGCCCGCGCAGCCGGGGTCCGGTGATCTCCCGGCCCCGGTAGGAGACACCTGACAGCAGGGTCAGCTCGGCGGTCACCGGACCAGGTTAGTCACGACGGGGTCCGCCGGCGTCACGCCCCGGCCGGGGCGCCCGCCTCAGCGGCGTGGCGCGGCGCGGGCACCGGGAAGCGCATCCGGCAGACGATCGCGTCGGTGTCCCGGCGGACCGCCCGCTCCAGCACCGAGCCGCGGTTGTTCCGCAGGATCCGCTCCCACCGCCGCTGCGGCGCCACCTCGGGGATGACCACGAACACGTGGCGTCCCGGGTAGTGCCCCCGGAGGTGCTCGACCACCGGCCGGCCCAGGTCCCGGTCGGTGGACTCGACCACCGCGACGGGGACGTCCGGGTGCCAGGCCTCCCACTTCGTCTGGAATCGTTCCGCCGATCCGGGCTCGTCCGCGTAAGTGACGTGCACGGCGGCGACCTCGTCGCCAAGGGAGAGCGCGGCGGCCAGTGCCCGCCTGGTCAGCTCGGAGACATCGCCGACCGCGACGACCACGACCGACGGCCCGGGGCGCGGCGGCGCGGGCGTCTGGCCCAGCCGCAGGCTCGCGCCGAAGCGGTCGTATGCCCGGTGCACACTCTCGAAGCCGAACACCAGCAGCGGCAGGGCGAGCGCGATGAGCCAGGCGCCCTCGGACAACTTGCTGCCTGTGGTCACGATGGCGGCAGCGAAGGTCAGTAGGGCGCCGAAGCCGTTGAGACCCAACTTCCACCGCCAGCCCCGCCCGCGCTCGATCAGCCAGTGCCGGACCATCCCGTACTGGGCGATGGTGAAGCCGACGAAGACGCCGATCGCAAAGAGCGGCACCAGCGTGTTCATCTGCCCGTTCGCGGCCACCAGCAGCACCGCCGCGACCGCTGAGAGCACGAGGACTCCGTAGCGGTGGACCTGGCGCCGGGCGCGCAGGGCGAACACATGCGGCAGGTAGTTGTCCTCGGCCAGCAGCCGGGCCAGCACCGGCAGCCCACCGAACGAGGTGTTCGCAGCCAAGGCGAGCAGCACCATGGTGGCAAACTGCACAACATAGAACGCGATCCCGTGCCCCAGCGCGGCGTCGGTCAGCTGCGCCAGCACGGTCACCCCCTCGACCGGGTGGAGTTGGAACCGGCCGATCAGCGTGGCGAGACCGATCAGCATGACGCCCAGCAGGGCGCCGAGCGCCACCTCGGCGCGCTGCGCACGCCGCACGGCGGGCTCCCGAAACGAGGGGACCGCGTTGGCGATGGCCTCCACGCCGGTCAGCGCGGCGCAACCGTTGGCGAACGCCTTGAGCAGCAGCAGCGCGCCGACCGCCTGGATGGGCCCGGTGGCCGGCACCGCCGTGCTGATGGCTGCCGGTGCGTCGCGAAGCAGGCCGGCGACGATCACCGTGCAGATCGACCCGACGAAGATGGCGGTGGGCAGGATGAACGCCCGGGCGCTGGCCGCGATGCCGCGCAAGTTGACTGCGGTGATCAGCACCAGCACCCCCAGGCAGAGCTGCACCGTGTACGGCAGCAGCGCCGGGAAGGCCGAGGTCAGCGCGGCGACACCGGCCGCGACCGAGACGGCCACGTTCAGCACGTAGTCGATTACGAGGGAGGCAGCCGCGACCAGGCTGGTGCGCCGGGACAGGTGTCGCTTGGCCACCGCGTAGGCGCCGCCGCCATCGGGGAACGCGGCGATCACTTGCCGGTAGGAGAGGACCAGTACCGCGAGCAGGCCTGCGATCGCCAGGGTGACCGGCAGGGTGAGGCCCAAGCCGGCGCCGCCGGCGGCGGCGAGCACCAGCACGATCGCCTCGGGGCCGTACGAGACCGACGCCATCGCGTCCAGGGAGAGCGCGGCCAGGCCGCCGGACACGGAGAGCCGTTCCCGGCCATCGGTGTTCCGGTTCGTCCGGCCGATCGGCCGGCGGGTCCGCCCGGACGCGGCGCCCGCCAGCGCCGTGGTGGGGCTCGGGCGTCCTGCGGGCTCCGGACCGAGCGCGGTGGGAGAACTGACCATGCGCATCACCATGCGTCGGTGGGCTCTGTGGCCTGGTTGGTCTATACGGCTTCTTCACGGAGTGGCCGGAAATCAGTACGGCGGTTTCACGAAGGCCCTGGCGGGCCGCGTTATGACCCCGTCAAGAATCCCGCCTCGGCCGTCACGGGTGCGTGAAAACCGTCGACGGTGGCCGGCCGGCCGGACTGGTATGGCGACGTACGGGCCCGGCAGGCGGGCTCGAGTTCGGCGGAGGCGTGCGGTGAGCGTCGATCATGGCCGGGAGACCGGAACTGGGGACTGTCGGACACCGACCGGGATCAGCGTCGCGGTCGGCGCAGTGCTGGTGGTCGCGGCGACGCTGCTGGCCGCTGCGCTCTTCCCGCCGGCCGAGCTGCCCGGCCGGCTGCTCGTCGTCGCGGTCGCGGTCGGCGGGTACGCCGCCGTCGTGCCGGACCTGCGAGCGCTGGCCGTGACGACGGTGCTGGCCGCGGCGACCTTCATCGGGTTCCTGGTCAACCAGTTCGGGGACCTGACAGGCGTCTCCGGCGGCGTCTGGGCGTACACCGCGGTGATCGCGTTCGCCGGAGTCCTGGGGGCTGGGTACCGGCACATGCGCTCATCGGTACCGCCGCCCGGGGCGACTCCCGATCCAACCCCGACGGTGCTGCCCCGGTCGGCCGCCGAGTCCGTGGTGGCCCCACCGGACGGCACCCACGGTCTGGGCCGTGCGGCCTGAATCCGGACCGTCCGGCGGCGTGTTTCCCGCGCCGCCGGACGGCGTGTTGTCCATCTCGGTCGAGCTGGTCAGCGGACGCGGCCGGGACTGGTGGCCGCGCCCCGGCCGGGTCTTCCTCGCCCGTCGCCGGCACACCTTCTCCCAGTTGGCCGAGGCGATCGACGTCGCCTTCGGCCGCTGGGATCTGGCGCATCTACGGATGTTCGTGCTGCCGGACGGCACCGACATCAGTTGGTCGGCCTGGCGGGACGGGCCGGCCTTTCCGGGCACCCGTGACGGGCGGACCAGTCACCTCGACCTCCTGCCGGCCGGCGCGTCCTTCGCGTACGTGTTCGACCTGGGCCAGGACTGGACTCATCTGTGCCAGGTGCAGCAGCCGCAGCCGGACACCCCGAAAAAGCAACCACCCGACCCGCCCCGCCCGTACCGGGGTTGGGGTGACCTCCCCGACCAGTACGGCCGGCAGGGGCCCGACGACTCGACCAGCGCCCCGTCGGCGCGCGGCTCGTCGGCGCTCCTGGTTGACCTGCCCCCGATCCTGCCCAGCTGGGGCAGCCGGCCCTGACCCCCGCTCATCAGGCATGCCGCCTCCCTGTGGGGCGGCTCACCCGTTCGGGGCCGGACCGTGAAAACGCCGTCAAGAAAGCCGGACGTGCCGTCATGGTCGCGTTATGGACCCTGTCGCCGCGCAGCAGGTGGCGCTTTGATTGCCCGGCGCGACCGGCAGGCGGTCGCGACGAACCTTTCCGTACGAGGAGTCAGCGTGTCTGACGTGGTGTTCGTGGTCTTGACGGTGGCGCTGTTCGCAGCGCTCGCCCTGGTGATCCGGGCGGTGGAGAAGCTGTGAGCGCGGTCAACGCCGTCGGCTTGGTGCTGGCGATCGGCCTGGGTCTGTTCCTGGTGGTCGCCCTGCTGTTCCCGGAGCGCTTCTGATGACCATGACAACAGCCGGCGTCATCTTCATCCTGTCGTTGGTGGTGGCGCTGGTCGCCGTCTACAAGCCGTTCGGCGACTACATGTACCGGGTGGTCTCCGGCACCCGGCAGTCCCGCGTCGAGCGCGGGATCTTCCGGCTGGTCGGGGTCAACCCGGCCGCCGAGCAGACCTGGGGCGTCTATGCCCGCAGCGTGCTGGCCTTCTCGGCCGTCTCCATCCTGTTCCTCTACCTGTTCCAGCGGGTGCAGGACAAGCTCTGGCTGTCGCTGGGCTTCGACGCGGTGGTGCCGCACGGCGCCTGGAACACCGCGGTGTCGTTCGTGACGAACACCAACTGGCAGTCGTACTCCGGTGAGTCGACCATGGGTCACCTGGTGCAGATGGCCGGCCTGGCGGTGCAGAACTTCGTCTCCGCGTCGGTCGGCATCGCGGTCGCGGTCGCCCTGGTCCGCGGCTTCGCCCGGCACCGCACCGAGCAGCTGGGCAACTTCTGGGTCGACCTGACCCGGATCACGTTGCGCATCCTGCTGCCGATCGCCGTGCTCAGCGCGATCGCGCTGATGATCGGCGGTGTAGTGCAGAACCTCTCCGCCGGCACCGATGTCAGCACGCTGACCGGTGGCAGCCAGACGATCACCGGCGGGCCGGTGGCCAGCCAGGAAGTGATCAAGGAGCTGGGCACCAACGGCGGTGGCTTCTACAACGCGAACAGTGCTCACCCGTTCGAGAACCCGACGGCCTGGACCAACTGGCTCGAGCTCTTCCTGATCTTCGTGATCCCGTTCAGCCTGCCCCGGGTGTTCGGCCGGATGGTCGGCCAGAACCGGCAGGGCTACGCCATCGTCGCGGTGATGGGCATCCTCGCGCTGGCCAGCGTCACGCTGACCAACGTCTTCGAACTGGCCGGGCACGGCACCGTGCCGCAGGCGGTCGGCGCGGCGCTGGAGGGCAAGGAGGTCCGCTTCGACGTGTCGAATTCGGCTACCTTCGCCGCGGCGACCACGTTGACCTCGACCGGCGCGGTCAACTCGTTCCACGACTCGTTCACGCCGCTCGGCGGCATGATGCCGATCGTCAACATGATGCTCGGCGAGGTCGCCCCGGGCGGCGTCGGGGCCGGCCTCTACGGCCTGCTGATCCTCGCGGTGATCACGGTGTTCGTGGCCGGGCTGATGGTCGGCCGTACGCCGGAGTACCTGGGCAAGAAGATCGGCGCCCGGGAGATCAAGTTCGCTTCGATGTACTTCCTGATCACCCCGGCGCTGGTGCTGATCGGCACCGCGGCGGCGTTCGCCACCGGCAACAACTCGACCGCGCTGAACGTGGGCCCGCACGGGCTCTCCGAGGTGCTCTACGCGTTCACCTCGGCGAGCAACAACAACGGTTCCGCGTTCGCCGGCATCACCGTGAACACCACCTGGTGGGACACCGCGCTCGGGTTGTGCATGCTGCTCGGCCGGTTCCTGCCGATCATCTTCGTGCTCGCCCTGGCCGGTTCGCTGGCCCGGCAGCAGCCCACCCCGGCGTCCGAGGGCACCCTGCCGACCCACCGGCCCCTGTTCGTCGGGATGGTCGTCGGCGTCACGGTGATCCTGGTCGCGCTGACCTTCTTGCCCGCACTCGCGCTCGGCCCCCTGGCTGAGGGGCTGTGAACCCCATGAGGAACGAGAACATGTCCGTCACGTCGGTGACATCCGGGGCCGGCGAACAGCCGACCGCGGGCACCCCGGCCACCCAGGGCAACCGGGTCGGCGGGGGTCTGCTCGACCCGAAGCAGCTGTTCCGGTCCCTGCCGGACGCGCTGCGCAAGCTCGACCCGCGCACGTTGTGGCGCAACCCGGTGATGCTGATCGTCGAGATCGGCGCCGTCTTCACCACCGTGCTCGCGGTCGCGGATCCGTCCGTGTTCGCCTGGGCCATCACCGTCTGGCTCTGGCTGACGGTGCTCTTCGCCAACCTCGCCGAGGCCGTGGCGGAGGGCCGGGGCAAGGCCCAGGCGGCCACCCTGCGCCAGGCCAAGCGGGACACCATCGCCACCCGGCTGATCGGCTGGGCGCCCGGCACGCCGGCCAACCGGTACTCGGACGAGGCGGTGCCCGCACCGGAGCTGAAGCAGGGCGACATCGTCCTGGTCGAGGCGGGCGGCACCATCCCGGGCGACGGTGACGTCGTCGAGGGCATCGCCAGCGTGGACGAGTCGGCCATCACCGGTGAGTCCGCGCCGGTGATCCGGGAGTCCGGCGGCGACCGCAGCGCGGTCACCGGCGGCACCAGGGTGCTCTCCGACCGGATCGTCGTGAAGATCACCCAGAAGCCCGGGGAGAGCTTCATCGACCGGATGATCGCCCTGGTCGAGGGCGCCAACCGGCAGAAGACGCCGAACGAGATCGCGCTGAACATCCTGCTCGCCGCGCTCACGATCATCTTCCTGCTCGCGGTGGTCACCCTCCAGCCGTTGGCGATCTTCTCGAAGGCGTACCAGGCCGCCGCGCCGGACACCGGTGCGATCACCGGCTCCGGCGTCAGCGGAGTCGTGCTGGTCTCGCTGCTGGTCTGCCTGATCCCGACAACCATCGGCGCGCTGCTCTCGGCGATCGGCATCGCCGGCATGGACCGCCTGGTGCAGCGCAACGTGCTTGCGGTGAGCGGTCGCGCGGTCGAGGCGGCCGGCGACGTGAACACCCTGCTGCTCGACAAGACCGGCACGATCACCCTCGGCAACCGGCAGGCCGCCGAGTTCCTGCCGGTCGAGGGAGTCACCGCCGCGGACGTCGCGGACGCCGCGCAGCTCTCCAGCCTGGCCGACGAGACCCCGGAGGGGCGCTCGGTGGTGGTGCTGGCCAAGAACGAGTACGGGCTGCGCGAGCGCGAGCCGGGCGTGATGCCGCACGCCACCTTCGTGCCGTTCACCGCGCAGACCCGGATGAGCGGCGTCGACCTCGGCGCGGAGAGCGTCGACGGCGGCGTCCGCCGGATCCGCAAGGGCGCCGCGGCCGCGGTGATGAAGTGGGTACGCGACAACGGTGGCCACCCGACCGCTCAGGTCGGTGACCTGGTGGACGCGATCAGCGGCACCGGCGGCACCCCGCTGGTCGTCGCTGAGCACGTGGACGGTCAGCCCGCCCGGGCGCTCGGTGTCATCCACCTCAAGGACGTGGTCAAGTCCGGGATGCGCGAGCGTTTCGACGAGATGCGCCGGATGGGCATCCGGACCGTGATGATCACCGGCGACAACCCGCGTACCGCGAAGGCGATCGCCGACGAGGCCGGGGTGGACGACTTCCTCGCCGAGGCCACGCCGGAGGACAAGCTCGCCCTGATCAAGAAGGAGCAGCAGGGCGGCCGGCTGGTCGCGATGACCGGTGACGGCACCAACGACGCTCCGGCGCTGGCCCAGGCCGACGTCGGCGTGGCGATGAACACCGGCACGTCGGCCGCGAAGGAGGCCGGCAACATGGTCGACCTCGACTCGGACCCGACGAAGCTCATCGAGATCGTCGAGATCGGCAAGCAGTTGCTGATCACCCGGGGCGCGTTGACCACCTTCTCCATCGCCAACGACGTCGCGAAGTACTTCGCGATCATCCCGGCCATGTTCGCCGGCCTCTACCCGAGCCTGGACGCGCTGAACATCATGCGACTGTCCAGCCCGGAGTCGGCGATCCTCTCCGCGGTCATCTTCAACGCGATCATCATCGTCGTGCTGATTCCGCTCGCCCTGCGCGGCGTGCGGTACCGGCCGGCGAGCGCGTCGAAGCTGCTCAGCCGCAACCTGTGGCTGTACGGCCTGGGCGGCCTCGTCGTGCCGTTCGTCGGAATCAAGATCATTGACCTGATCATCCAGTTCATTCCAGGGATCTCGTGATGCGCCTACCAAACTGGCTCGCCCAGCACCTCGCTGCCCTACGGGCCCTGCTCGTCTTCACCGTCCTGCTCGGCCTGGCCTACCCGCTCGCGCTGGTCGCCGTCGGCCAGATCCCCGGTCTCGCCGGCAAGGCGGACGGGTCCCTGGTGAACGTCGGCGGGCAGACCGTCGGCAGCAGCCTGATCGGGCAGTCGTTCACCGACGCCGACGGCAACCCGGTCGCGCGCTACTTCCAGAGCCGCCCGTCGGCCGCCGGTGACGGCTACGACCCCACCGCCACCGCGGCCAGCAACCTCGGCCCGGAGAGCGTGGTGGACACCATCGCCACCGACCCCGAGGAGTCGACGCAGAGCCTGCTCACCCAGGTCTGCGAGCGCAGCAAGGCGGTCGGCGAGCTCAACGGCGTGGACGGCAGCCGCCCGTTCTGCACCACCGACGGGGTCGGCGCGGTGCTCGCGGTGTTCCGCGCCGACGGTCTCACCGGCACGGTGACCCGGGTGGTCAGCGTCAACCAGGCCGCCCCGGCCGCCCCGTTCCTCGCCACCTTCGAGGGCGTGTCGGTGGAGCCGGCCCAGCCGGGCGAGGACTACGTGGCCGACGGCGGGATCATCACCCCGATCCGCGGCAACGCGCCGGCCACGCCCGCGGTGCCCGCGGACGCGGTCACCGCCAGCGGCAGCGGCCTCGACCCGCAGATCAGCCCGGCGTACGCCGAGCTTCAGGTGAACCGGGTCGCACGCGAGCGCGGCGCCGACCCGACGGCGGTCCGTCGCCTGGTGGACGCGCACACCAACAGCCGGGCGCTCGGCTTCATGGGGGAGCCCGGAGTGAACGTCCTCGAGCTCAACCTGGCCCTGGACCGGGAGTTCCCGGCCCGCTGACACACCGAGCGCACGGGGCGAGGCCACCACCGGTGGTCTCGCCCCGTGCCGTGGCCGCCCCACGGGGCCGGCCGACCGGAGAGGATGGTCCCGTGCCACGAGGAGAACTCCGCATCTACCTGGGCGCCGCCCCCGGCGTCGGCAAGACCTACGCCATGCTGGAGGAGGCCCACCGCCGGGCAGACCGGGGCACTGACGTGGTGATCGGGCTGGTCGAGACGCACGGCCGCAAGCACACCGCGGCGATGCTCGGCGACCTGGAGCAGCTGCCCCGGCGCACCATCGAGTACCGCGGCGCCGAGTTCGCCGAGATGGACCTCGACGCGATCCTCGCCCGCCGACCCCAGGTCGCCATAATCGACGAGCTGGCGCACACCAACGTCCCCGGCACCCGCAACGCCAAGCGGTGGCAGGACGTCCAGGAGCTGCTCGACGCGGGCATCGACGTGCTCTCCACGGTCAACGTGCAGCACCTCGAATCGGTCAACGACGTGGTCGCGCAGATCACCGGCACCACCCAGCGGGAGACCGTGCCGGACGAGATCGTCCGCGCCGCCGAGCAGGTCGAGCTGGTCGACATGACCCCGGAGGCGCTGCGCCGCCGGATGGCGCACGGCAACATCTACCGGCCCGACAAGATCGACGCGGCGCTGGGCAACTACTTCCGCGTCGGCAACCTCACCGCGCTGCGCGAGCTGGCGCTGCTCTGGCTGGCCGACAAGGTCGACGAGCAGCTCGGCCGCTACCGCAGCCAGGAGGGCATCGCCGAGACCTGGGAGGCCCGTGAGCGGGTGGTGGTCGCGCTCACCGGCGGCCCCGAGGGGGAGACCCTGATCCGCCGGGCGGCCCGGGTCGCCGCCCGCAGCAAGGGCGCCGACCTGCTCGCCGTGCACGTCGCCCGCAGCGACGGCCTGGCCGGCGCCGACCCGGCGCAGCTCGCCCGGCAGCGGGTGCTGGTGGAGAGCCTCGGCGGCACCTACCACCAGGTCCTCGGCACCGACGTGCCGGCGGCCCTGCTCGACTTCGCCCGTGGGGTCAACGCCACCCAGCTGGTGCTCGGCGCCAGCCGCCGCGGCCGCTTCGCCCAGCTCTTCTCCCGCGGCGTGGGGGTGACCACCACCGCGCTCTCCGGTGCCATCGACGTGCACCTGGTCACCCACACCGAGGCGGGCCGCGGCCGTGCCGCGGCCGTGCCGGCGGCGGCGCTCTCCCGGCGTCGGCGGCTGTTCGGCTTCGCCCTCGCCCTGGTCGGCATGCCGCTGCTGACCCTGCTGCTGACGGTGCTGCCCGACCTCACCCTGGCCAGTGACATCATGCTCTTCCTCGCCGGGGTGGTGGCGGTCGCGCTGGTCGGCGGGCTCTGGCCGGCTCTGGTCGCCGCCCTCGGCGGGACGTTGCTGATCAACTGGTTCTTCACCCCGCCCTTCCACACGCTTACCATCGCCGAGCCGGAGAACCTGCTCGCCCTTGGGGTCTTCGTCGGCGTGGCCCTCGCGGTCAGCTGGATCGTGGACCTCGCCGCGCGGCGTACCCGCGAAGCCGCCCGCGCCGCGGCCGACGCGCAGACCCTGGCCGCCGTGGCCGGTGGGGTGCTGCGCGGCGGCCGGCCGCTGATCGCGCTGCTCGACCAGCTCCGGGAGACGTTCGGGCTGCGCTCGGTCAGCGTGCTGGAGCTTGTCGAGGAGGCCGCCGGCCGACCGGCCCGGGCCCGGGAGGAAGGCTCCTGGTGCGTGGTGGCGAGCGTCGGCGACCAGCCGGCCACCACCCCGGACAGCGGCGAGACGACGGTACCGGTCGACGAACGGATCACCGTCGTGCTCTGCGGCCGCCGGCTGGAGGCGGCCGACCGTCGCCTGGTCGAGGCGTTCGCCGCCCAGGCCGCCGTCGCGCTGCGGCAGGAGCGGCTGGCCGAGGAGGCGGCCACCGCCCGGCCGCTCGCCGAGGCCGACCGGATGCGTACCGCGCTGCTCGCCGCGGTCAGCCACGACCTGCGTACCCCGCTTGCGTCGGCGAAGGCGGCGGTGACCAGCCTGCGCAGCCCGGACGTCGAGTTCGACGAGGAGGACCGGGCGGAGCTGCTGGCCACTGCCGAGGAGTCGTTGGACCGGCTGGCGCGGCTGGTCGCCAACCTGCTCGACATGAGCCGGCTCCAGGCCGGCGTGCTCGGCCTCACCCCGGTCACGATCGGTCTGGAGGACGCGGTGCCCCGCGCCCTGGACGAGCTCGAACCCCAGGCCGCCGGGGTCGCCACCGACATCCCGGCCGACCTGCCCGCCGTCTCCGCCGACCCCGGGCTGCTGGAGCGGGTGCTGGTGAACATCATCGCCAACGCGCTGCGCTACAGCCCGCCCGGTCAGCCGCCGACGGTTACCGCGAGCGCCCACGCCGGCCAGGTCGAGCTGCGGGTCATCGACACCGGCCCAGGCATCCCCGAGGACAAGTGGGAGCACGTCTTCCTGCCCTTCCAGCGGCTCGGCGACCGGGACAACCAGACCGGGGTCGGGCTCGGCCTGGCGCTCTCCCGTGGGCTCGCCGAGGCGATGGGGGGCAGCCTGACCCCGGAGACCACTCCGGGTGGTGGACTGACGATGGTGCTGCGGCTGCCGGCCGTCAGCCACAACCTGGTGGAGGGACCACAGGAATGACGCGCATCCTGGTCGTCGACGACGAGCCGCAGATCCTGCGTGCCCTGCGGATCAACCTGCGCGCCCGCCGGTACGACGTCGAGGTCGCCGACACCGGCGCCGGCGCGCTCAAGGCCGCCGCCAGCCACCCACCCGACCTGGTCGTCCTCGACCTCGGTCTGCCGGACATGGACGGGGTCGAGGTGATCCGGGGCCTGCGCGGCTGGACCACCGTGCCGATCATCGTGCTCTCCGGCCGGGCCGGCAGTGAGGACAAGGTCGACGCGCTCGACGCGGGTGCGGACGACTACGTCACCAAGCCGTTCGGGGTCGAGGAGCTGCTCGCCCGGATCCGGGCGGTCACCCGTCGGTTGAGCGCCGCCACCGACGTCACCGCCACCCTGCGGATCGGCCAGCACACCGTCGACCTCGCCGACCGTACCGTCACCCGGGACGACGGGACCGAGGTGAAGCTGACCCCGATCCAGTGGGCCGTGCTGGAGAAGTTGCTGCGCCACCCCGGCAAGCTGGTCAGCCAGCGGCAGCTGCTGCACGACGTGTGGGGGCCGGAGTACCAGAACGAGAGCAACTACCTGCGCCAGTACCTGGCCCAGCTGCGCCGCAAGCTGGAGGACGACCCGGCCCGCCCCCGGCACCTGATCACCGAGCCCGGAATGGGCTACCGCTACCGCCCGTGACGCCGGTCGGGGACCCCGCCGGCGTCACGGGCGTGGCGCTGGCCGGCGTCAGTCGGCGGTGACGTGCAGCCGCTCGATGCCGTCGAGGCGGTAACCGACGCCGTGCACGGTCGTGATGACCCGCCCCCGGTCGGCGAGCTTCTGCCGGATCCGGCGGACGTGCACGTCGACGGTGCGCGCGCCGAGGCAGGCTTCGTAGCCCCAGACGTCGTGCAGCAGCTGACCCCGGGTCATTGCCTGGTACGGATGGCGGGCCAGGAAGAGCAGCAGGTCGTACTCGCGGCGGGGCATCGTCAGCGGAGCCCCGTCCAGCAGGGCGGTCCGGCGCACCGGTCGGAGCACCAGGCCAGTCCCGGCGGGGTCGGGGGCGACCCGCAGGCGGCGCGGCCAGCGGCCGGCGGCCGCCTCCGGTGCGTCGAGGGTGACCCGCGCCCGGGCCGGCGGCTCGCCGGGTGGGGCAGCACCGGCGACGACCGCGGAGATCCGTTCGACCAGCGCCCGGGCGGCCTCGGTGCCGGGGCCGGCGGCCCGTACGACCACGGAGATCTCGACGATCACCCCGGTCTCGGTCGACCCGGCCGAGACCGAACCGACCGGGTCGGACGGGGTCAGCATGGTGAGGTGGCTCGACACGTCAGGCCCGCCGGGTGCCGGCGAGTGCGGCGGCCGGCTGGCGCGGCATCGGTGCGGTGGGCGTCTCCGTCGGGGTAGGCGCCTCCGGTGCGACCGGGGGTGCGACCAGCAGCGGGTCGAGCTGGATGCGGTCGATGCCCAGCGGCTTCAGCATGGCCCGCAGGGCCGACTCGCAGAGCCGGGTCCACGGCTGGTCCGCGCCCATCGCGCTGGCGAGCTTCTCCGGTCCGGTGAAGGCCAGGCCGACCCGCTGCCCCTGTGGGAGCCGGGCGGTCCGCACCGTCATCGCCTGTCGTCCGGGCACCTCGTGCACCGGGACGACCCAGGTATCCGGAACCTCGTCCATCATGTTGCCTTTCCTTGAAGATTCCGATCGGTCCGGGCAATGGCGCCCGGTCATCGGGCGAACCGTTCGAGATCACGGCCGAAGCGGCGGATCGCGTCGGCGCGAGCCCAGGCCGGTGCGGGCACCGCGATCACCGGAACGCTCGACCGGGCGATGCAGTACCGGGTGACGTGCCCGCCCCCGGTGCCGAAGCGGCCCCGACGAGGGCTGCCCACCACCAGGAGGTCCGTCGGCCGTGAGGCGTGGTCGACCAGCACCTGGCCGGCGTAGCCCTGTTCGGCCACGACCCGCACGGACACGTCCCGGGGCACGCCGCCGAAGGCCGCGTCGAAGGCCTCCCGCACGTAAATGCGGGCCGACCGGGCGAACTCGTCCTGCCAGAGCCACGGCATGGTGCCGGGGCGCCAGAGCGGCACGAACGTCCAGGCCCGCACCGCGTGCAGGAGTGCGCCCTCACGGTGTGCCAGTCGCACCGCGGTGCGCAGCGCCTCCAGGCCGGCGTAGGACCGGTCGACGCCGACCACGATCCGGGCGGCGGACGGGCGGCTCATGCCGGTGACGGCACGCGCACCGTGACGGTGCTGGCCGGTGGTTCGGCGCCGCCCGAGAGATCGAGCGGGCGCAGGATGCTGTGCGTGACGACGACCTCCGCGCCACCGCGCCGCCGCAGGTCGGCCACGGCGCGGTGCAGCACGGTCAGGCTGTTGGCGGAGAGCCGGACGACGGCGTCGATGTCGGCCGCGATCCACCACGCGTCCACCGCGCAGGGCTCGGCCCGCAGGTATTCGAGCAGGTGGCGGCCGGGCGTGGCGCTGGTCAGCCGCACGCCGACCAGCACCTCGTGCCGCCGCTCCGGCTCGCCGGCTGCGGTGGGGGCAGGGGGCGGGGACGCGGCCAGCAGACCGGCGGTGGGGCCGTCGGTCTGCCGCGCGGGCGGGCGTCCGGTGCTCGCCGGCACCTGCCCGCGATCCCGCCGCCTCAACCGTCGTGACGTCATATCGCCATCGTGACGAGCGGTGGACGGCGGTTCCGGTCCCGATACGGCGATTTGACGGTGGACCGGGCTTTCTTGACGCGCCGTTGACGACCCCTGTCCGACGGGCGGCTCAGCCGTGCCGGTGCTGGTCGGCCCAGGCATGCAGGGTGTCCCGGTCAGTGGCGGGGTCCTTCAGGGCGGCATCCAGGTTGAGGGCGGCCTCGATCAGCGCGAGGTGGGTGAACGCCTGCGGGTAGTTGCCCAGCGCGGTGCCGTCGGGCGCGCGCTGTTCGGCGTAGAGGCCGAGCGGGCCGGCGTACCCGCGGAGCCGGTCGAAGACCCGTCGGGCCTCCTCCCGGCGGCCGGTGAGCACCAGCGCGGAGACCAGGTCGAAGCAGCAGCGCAGGAACGCGCCCTCCTCGCCGGGCAGTCCGTCGTCCACGGCGTAGCGCCGCAGCAGCCCAGGAGCGATGCCGAGCCCGTCGCGGATCCGGTCGATGGTGCCGGTGACTCGGGGGTCGTCGCCGGGCAGGAAGCCGACCACCGGGATGCGCAGCAGGGCGGCGTCCAGGTCGCGTGACCCGTACGCCATGACGAAGCTGCCCAGCTCCGGGTCGTAGCCGCGCTCGCAGACCTCCGCGTGCAGCGCGTCCCGGGCCTGGGCCCACCGCGACACCGGCGCGCTGCGGTCGCCGAGCAGCTCGGCGAGGCGGATGCCCCGGTCCAGGCAGACCCAGGTCATCACCTTCGCGTTGACGTAGTGCCGGCGTGGGCCGCGGATCTCCCAGATCCCGTGGTCCGGTTCCCGCCACCGGTCGGCCATGTTGTCGACGTGCCGGCACAGCACTCGCCACTGGTCGGCGGTCAGCTCACCGGTCAGCTCCTGGTACGCGTACGCCGCGTCCAGCACGTGCCCGTAGGTGTCGAACTGCAGCTGCTCGGCCGCCTCGTTGCCGATCCGGACCGGCGCCGAGCCGGCGTACCCGGACAGGTGCGGCAGTACCCGTTCCTCGGTTGTGACGCCGTGGATGCCGACCAGCGGCGCCTGGGTCTTCCCGGCACCGGCCTGGGCGCAGACGTCGAGCAGGAAGCGCAGGTAGCGCCGGCCCTCCTCGGCGTGCCCGAGCGAGAACAGGGCGAGCAGCAGCGCGGCGTCCCGGTGCCAGGTGTAGCGGTAGTCCCGGTTGCGCACCCCGCCGATCTCCTCGGGCAGTGACGTCGTCGGGGCGGCCAGCAGCGCGCCCGTCTCGTCGAACGAGAGGCCGCGCAGCACCAGCGCGCTGTGCCGTACGGCGTCCGCACCGAAGCCGGTGTAGTCGCCGCGACCGGACCAGTCCCGCCAGGTGGCGCAGGTCCGGTCGAGCAGCCGCTCCGGGGCGTCCTTCCGCGACCCGGCCGACGGCCCGGGCCAGCCGGACCGTTCGCCGTAGCCGAGCAGCACGGTGGCGGTGGCCCCCTCAATCAGCTCGACCTCGCCGCGCAGCGAGCCGCCGTCGACCACGAGCGGCAGGGTGGACCGCACGTCGAGCGGAACGCTCTGGGCCCGCCAGCCGCCGTCGACGGACGCCCACTCGGCGGCGTCCGCGCCGTGGCCGGGGCGCGGCTGCACCCGCACCGCCAGCCGTACCGTGCCGCGCTCGACCGTCACCCGCCGGACCAGCAGCCGCTCAGCCCGGATCGGCCGCTCCGGATCGCCGGGTCGGACGGCGAGGAAGTCCTGCCCGACCGCGGTGCCGGTCGGTCCGGCGTACCGGCTCTCCAGCACCAGGGTGTCGGGCAGGTAGCGGCGGACCGGTTGCGGACAGCCGGCAACGGAGAGCGAGAACACCCCGCCCATCCGCCGGTCGAGCAGCCGGGCGAAGACCGCGTCGCCATCGGCGTGCGGGACGCAGAACCACTCGACGGCACCGTCCGCGCCGAGCAGGGCGGTGGTGTGGGTGTCGGAGAGGAAGGCGTACGAGCCGACGGGCGGCAGGCTCGGGTCAGCTCCGGCGGGAGCAGCGCTGGACACCACGCTCTCCTCCTTCCGCCGGCGGCGGGGCCCGGCGACGACTACCCGACCAGCGGGCGGGTAGTCGACCGGGTGGCGGGAGGCGTGCACGAGGTCGCCCCGCCCACGGGTGCGCGTGTTCCCGGTGGGTCAGCTGGCGGGGTCGGGGTTGCCGGCGATGAGTCGGAGGGTGAAGCCGTCGCCGCCCCGGTGCAGGCTCACGTGGTTGCAGGACTGGTAGGTGATCCAGAGCCCGAGGCCGCCGGTCGCGCCGTTGCCCGCCGGGAGCAGCCCCGCGAACGGGTCCTTCGGGCCGTCCCCGCCGTCGCTCACCGTCACCACGATCCGATCGGCGCCGACCCAGAGGCGCAGCCGGACCGGAGGACGCCCGTGCCGCAGCGCGTTGGTGACAATCTCGCTGACGGCGACGACCAGGTCGTCCAGGTCGTCCGCGGGCAGCACGCCGGGGTCGGCGTCGTGCACCGCCGCGCGGGCCTGCGCCGCCGTCGGGTCGGTCAGCTCCACCAGTGGCGGGGTGGCCTGCAGCGGGTCGGCCGGCGCGGCGCGGTGTTCGCGCAGGTAGACCGCCGGCTCCAGGTAGGTCGGGCTGAGCGGGTGCCCGCCGTCCGGGGTGGCGAACCGGGGATGGGTGCGGGCCACCTCGTCGAGCACCGCGGGCGGGGTGATCCGGGTGTCGTACGCGCACATGCTCCAGAGCGGGAAGTCGTCGTACGCGTGGTTGATCGCCGACTCGTACCGGGCCCACCAGTCCCACGTCGCGCCGAGCGCGATCCGGGGCAGCTCGCCGATGATCCGGATCTGGTTGGCCCCGGCGGCCACCTGAGCCGCCAGCAACTCCCGGTAGGAGCGGATCGCGGCGGTGGGTCGGGCGTAGACGTCGCCGCCGGGCAGGAACTCGACGCCCGAGCCGACGGGCAGGGCGGCCCGGACCAGCCGACCGGTGCGGTCGCCGAGGGACACGAACGTCGGCTCGCCGGCCTCGACCCCGCCGAGCAGGAACGGCACCACGACCGCGAGCAGTTCGTCGTCGGAGTCGTAGCGAATCGCTTCGTGCAGGTAACCGTGGTGCCCGGCGGCCGCGCCCGTCCTCATCGCGCCAGCTCCACCTGCAGCCCGGACAGGTTGAGCAGCGCCGCGAGGCGGGCCGGGCCGGCGTGCGGGGAGCGGAGCACCAGGGTGGCGCCGCGCCGGCGGGCGTAGTCGCGCAGCATCAGCAGGGCGCGGTGGTCGATGAAGCGCAGCCGGGGAGCCTCCAGTACCAGCCGGCCGTCGAGCGGCCGCAGGTCGGCCCGCTCCAGCGCGGTGCCGAGCAGTTCGTGGCCGCTGCGGTCCAGCTCGCCGGCGAGCCCGGCGCGGTCGTCGGCCGGCTCGCACGCGTAGAGCTGGAACGGCGCCTCGGTCGCGTTCGTCTCCGGGTGCAGGCAGGCCAGCTCCGCGACGGCCCGGGAGTCCAGCTCCCGCCGGTCGTAGCCGCACATGGCGGAGAAGGGCCGGGCCCGCATGTAGCGGTCGACCTGGTGCTCGTAGCGGGTGAACGCGTCCAGCTGAGCGGGGCTGCGCACCAGCGGGGTCGCCTCGGCGACCACCCGCAGCCCGCGGTAGCCGGCGGCGAGGGCGGCGTCGGTGGCGGCGGCGTACGCCCGTACCTGCGCCGGGCCGTCCACGACCGTCCCGGCGCGGTACGTCGCGTCCAGCGGCACCACCTCGGCCATCCCGCAGGCCAGCGCGTCGCGCAGCGCCGGCGCGGTGGAGAGCTGGGCGAGGACCGGTTCGGGTCGCCCGGTGGTGACGTACCAGAGCCGTTCGCCGGCGGAGAGGCCCGCGGCGAGGAACGCGCGGGCCTGCCGGTCGAACCCGGCCCGATCGTCATAAACCCAGCAGACGTGCCCGTACGGCGCCGAAGGCAGCAGTCCGCTGGTCACGCCGTTCGTCCCATGCCGGGAGTGTAGGCCAGCGCGGCGGTCACGGCGTTTCCGCCGGACAGTTCTGGTGCAGCCGGGCCAGCACCATGGCGTTGGCCTGGTGCAGGGCGTCGAGCTGGTCGGGGGTGAGCGCATCGAGGAACAACTCGCGTACCCGGGCGGCGTGGGCCGGCGCGGCCGACCGGATGGTGTCCTGCCCCGTCTCGGTCAGCCGGACCAGCGGCGCCCGTTGGTCGTCGACGCAGACCTCCCGGGCGACCAGGCCGCGCTGTTCCATCCGGCGGATCTGGTGGGCGAGGCGGCTCTTCTCCCACTGCAGTTCGGTGCGGAGCGCCCGGGCCCGCATGGTCTGGTCCGGGGCGTCGGCGAGCGCGGCGAGCACCTCGAAGTCGGACTCGGAGATGCCCGAGTCCTGTTGGAGGGACTGGCCCAGGGCCAGCGCCAGCTGGTTGCGCATCCGGTGGAAGGTGCGCCACACCTGCTGCTCCCGCTCATCGAGCCGGCCTTCGGAATGACCCATCCGACCAGCGTAGTTCGCGTTCGGACGCGAGTCGGCGCGGGAAATCGGCTCCCCCGTCGGGCATGAGCGGCCTCACACCGGCCCACGCGTCGCGCGTCGTACACTGGTTGACGCATCAACCTTTGGGAGAGCTCGTGTCAGGTAACTATGGCCACCGCCTCGAGTTCGGCACGTTCGTCACACCGACGAACGCGTCACCCGAGACGCCGGTGGCGCTCGCCCGGCGCAGCGAGGAACTCGGCTACGACCTGGTCACCTTCCAGGACCACCCGTACCAGCCGGCGTTCCTGGACACCTGGACGCTGCTGTCCTGGGTCGCCGGGAAGACCGAACGCATCCGGTTGGCCGCGAACGTGCTGAACGTGCCGCTGCGGGCGCCGGCGGTGCTGGCCCGCTCCGCCGCCAGTCTGGACCTGCTCTCCGACGGCCGGCTGGACCTCGCCCTCGGCGCCGGCGCGTTCTGGCAGGCGATCGAGGCGATGGGCGGCCGGCGGCTGACCCCGCGGGAGTCGGTCGACGCGCTCGGCGAGGCGATCGACGTCATCCGCGCCCTGCTGGCGGCCGACGACCCGACGCCGGCCAGCTATGCCGGCGAGCACCATCGACTCGACGGCGCCGAGCGCGGCCCGCTGCCGGCCCACCACATCCCGATCTGGCTCGGCGCGTACCGGCCGCGGATGCTGCGGCTGGTCGGCACGAAGGCCGACGGGTGGCTGCCCACGCTCGGTCCGGTCGAGCCCGACGCACTCCGGGCCGGCAACAAGATCATTGACGAGGCGGCCCGGGAGGCGGGGCGTGACCCGGCGGAGATCCGGCGGCTGCTGAACGTCTCCGGCCGGTTCGCGCAAAACCGGCAGGGCCTCCTGCACGGGCCGGCCGCCAGCTGGGTCGAGGACCTGCTGCCGCTGGTCGTCGAGGACGGCATCGGCACCCTGATCCTGATGACCGATGACGACGCGACCATGACCCGGTTCGCCCAGGAGGTCGTCCCGGCGCTGCGCGAGGCCGTCGACCGGCGGCTGCCGGCCCCGCTGCCCACCACCGCGCGGCGCAGCGTCACCGTCCGCGCCAAGCGGCGCCCGGGCATCGCCTACGACGAGGTGCCGCCGTCCCTGGTCGACGGCGCGGTGGAGCCCGGCGACGTCGGCTACTCCCAGGTGAAGTCGAACTACATGCGCGGTGGCGCGCCCGGCCTGATTCTGCGACCGGGCACCCCGGCCGAGGTGGCCGACGCGCTCGCCTTCGCCCGCGCGCACCGGGACCTGCCGTTGGGCATCCGCAGCGGCGGTCACGGCATCAGCGGCCGGTCGACCAACGACGGCGGCCTCGTGATCGACGTCGGCCGGATGAACCAGATCGAGGTGCTCGACGAGGCCACCCGTCGGGTACGCGTCGGACCCGGCGCGCGGTGGATGGAGGTCGCCGCGGCGCTGGCCCCGTACGGCTGGGCGCTCACCTCCGGCGACTACGGCGGGGTCGGGGTCGGCGGGCTGGCCACCGCCGGCGGCGTCGGCTGGCTGGCGCGCAAGCACGGCCTGACCATCGACCACCTGCGCGCGGTCGAGTTGGTCCTCGCCGACGGCACCCAGGTCCGCGCCAGCGACACCGAGAATCCCGACCTGTTCTGGGCGGTACGCGGCGCCGGCGCCAACTTCGGGGTGGTGACCGCGTTCGAGTTCGAGGTCGACGAGGTCGGGCCGGTCGGTTGGGCGCAGTTCGCCCTGGACGCCAGCGACCCGGAGCTGCTGGTCCGCTGGGGGGCCGCGGTGGAGGCCGCGCCGCGCGACCTGACCAGCGCGCTTCTCATGGGCCCGCCCCGCATCGGCCAGCCGCAGGTGGCGCAGGTGATGGCGATGGTCGACTCGGACGACCCGGCGACGATCGTCGGGCAGCTCCAGCCCGTCGCGGACATCGCCCCCGGCTACGACCAGCAGGTGGTCATCACCTCGTACGCCTCGGTGATGGCCAACGCGAGCGACGGCCCGCACCACGGGCAGGGGGAGCCCATCTCCCGTACCGGCTTCGTCGAGCACCTCACGCCCGCCTTCGCGGCAGCCGCCAACCGGCTGCTGGCCAGCGGCGTGGTGTATTTCTTCCACATCCGTTCGGTCGGCGGCGCGGTCACCGATGTCGATCCCGACGCGATGGCGTGGAGCCACCGCGGGGTCAACTTCCACGTCAGCGCGTTCGGGCGGCACCGCGGCCGGCTCGACGCCCTCTGGGACGACCTCTTCGCCGGGCAGCTACGCGGCACCTACCTCAGCTTCGAGACCGACCAGCGCCCGGAGCGGCTCGCCGACGCGTTTCCGCCCCGCACGCTGGCCCGGCTCCGCGAGCTGAAGGCGCGCTACGACCCGGACCAGCTCTTCCGTGACAACTTCGCCATCACACCCGACACCGCATCGAGGACGACGCCATGAGCGACTACGGACACGATCTGCTGTTCGGCACCTTCGTCACGCCCACCGCGCAGCCCGTCCGGCACGCGGTCGACCTGGCGGTGCTGGCCGACCGCGCGGGGCTGGACCTGGTCACCTTCCAGGACCACCCCTACCAGCCCCGGTTCCACGACACCTGGACCCTGCTGAGCTACGTGGCCGCCCGCACCGAACGCGTCCACCTCAGCGGGAACGTGCTCAACCTGCCGCTGCGACAGCCGGCGGTGCTGGCCCGCAGCGCGGCGAGCCTGGACCTGCTCAGCGGCGGCCGGTTCGAACTCGGCATCGGCGCCGGGGCGTTCTGGGAGGCCATCGAGGCGATGGGCGGACGGCGGCTCTCCGCCGGCCAGGCGATCACCGCGCTCGACGAGGCGATCCGGATCATGCGTGAGGTGTGGGCGGCCGACAAGCCGGGCGGGGTCCGCGTCGACGGCGAGTACTACCGGGTCAACGGCGCCAAGCGCGGACCCGCGCCGGCCCACCAGGTGAACGTCTGGATCGGGGCGTACAAGCCGCGGATGTTGCGGCTGACCGGCCGGGTGGGCGACGGCTGGCTGCCGTCCCTGCAGTACCTGCCCGGCGGGCCGGGCGACCTGGCCACGATGAACGAGCAGATCGACGAGTCCGCCGTGGCGGCGGGCCGGGATCCCGCCCAGATCCGGCGGCTGCTCAACGTCGGTGGCCAGTTCGCGCCGACCGGCCGGTCGCTGCTCAACGGCCCGCCCGAGCAGTGGGCGGAGGACCTCGCCGGGCTGGCCTTGGAGCACGGGGTGAGCGCCTTCATCCTGGGCAGCGACGACCCGGCCGCGATCGAACTCTTCGCCGCCGAGGTCGCCCCGGCGACCCGCGAGCTGGTCGCCGAGGAGCGCGCCCGCACGACGTCGGGCTGAGAGTCCCGGTCAGTCGCCGGACGCGCCGGCTCCGCCGGCAGCCTCGATCGCGGTCAACCGGCGGCGCAGGTGGGCCCGCTCCGGCTCGGTGCCGGCCAGGTCGAGCGCCTCCCGGTAGGCCGTCGCCGCCTCCGGCAGCCGGCCCAGCCGGTGCAGCAGGTCCGCCCGGGCCGCCGGGTACGGGTGGTAGCCACGCAGCTGCGGCTCGCCGGCCAGCTCGTCGAGCAGCGCCAGACCGGCCTGCAGGCCGTCCCGCATGGCCACCGCCGCCGCCCGGTTCAGGGCCACCACCGGCGACGGCGTCAGCGCCAGCAGTACGTCGTAGAGCGCCACCACCTGCGGCCAGTCCGTGGAGGCCTCGTCGGCGGCCTCGTCATGCAGCGCGGCGATCGCGGCCTGCACCCCGTACGGGCCGGGTGGGCCGCCGGTCAACGCGGCGAGCACCAGACCCTGCCCCTCCTCGATCATCGGGCGGTCCCAGCGGGTGCGGTCCTGCGCGTCGAGGAGCACCAGCTCGCCGGTCGGGCCGATCCGGGCGTCCCGCCGGGCGTGCACCAGCAGCATCAGTCCGAGCAGGCCGGCCACCTCGCGCTCGCGGTGGAGCAGCCGGCGCAGGATCCGGGCCAGCCGGATGGCCTCCTCGGCGAGGTCGGGGCGCTGCAGGTGCGGGCCGGAGCTGGCCGCATAGCCCTCGGTGAAGATCGAGTACACCGCCTGGAGCACGCCGGACAGCCGTGCGGGCAGCTCGTCCGGCTCGGGAACCCGGAACGGGATGCGGGCCTCGCGGATCTTCTTCTTGGCCCGGACCAGCCGCTGCGCCATCGTCGCCGTCGGGACGAGGTAGGCCCGGGCGACCTCGGGCGTGGTCAGCCCGGCGAGGTAACGCAGGGTCAGGGCCCCGCGGTCCGCCGCCGGCAGCGCCGGATGGGCGCAGGTGAAGAAGAGCCGCAGCCGCTCGTCGGGGAGCCCGCCGTCGGCGTCCGCGGGCGCGGCCGGGCCGGCCCGGTCCGCCTCCGCCTGGAGGATCGCGAGCCGGGCGGCGTACGCCTGGTCGCGCCGGAGCCGGTCGACGGCCCGGCGCCGGGCCGTGGTGAGCAGCCAGGCGCCGGGCCGGGCCGGTACGCCGTCGACGGGCCAGTGCGTCAGGGCGGCCTCGATCGCCTCGGAGGCGACGTCCTCGGCCAGGTCGAGGTCGCCGAAGCGGTGTACCAGGGCGGCGAGCAGCCGGCCGCGCTCCTCCCGGAACACCGCCTCCACGCAGGCGCGGGTGCCGGCCGGCTGCCCGGCCATCCCGGTCATCCCTCGAACTCGGCGACCGGCCGCACCTCCATCGTCCCGCCGTCGCGCGCACCGGGACAGCGGGCGGCCCAGTCCAGGGCGACGTCGAGGTTCGGCACGTCGATCACGTAGTAGCCGCCGAGGACCTCGCGGGTCTCGGCGAACGGGCCGTCGGTGACGGTCCGCTCGCCGGACGGGTCGACCCGGACCGTGGTGGCGGTGGTGAGGTCGGCCAGCGAGTGCCCGGTGACGAAGATGCCCGCCTCCTGCACCTCCTTGTCGTAGGCCACCCAGTCCTCGACGGTGCACGTCGGCGCCGCGTCCGGAGACCCGGCGTAGATCAGCATCATGTACTTCATGTCTGACTCCTGTCGTCGTTCCTGGTTGCCGTACGACCTGACGACGAACGGGACCGGCCTGGATCGACAGCCCCCGGAAATTCTCTCCCACCGAACCCGCAGCGGGTCGGCCCGCCGCGTCCCGGTCAGCGGGCGAGCAGGGCGCGCAGCGCCGCGACGACCTCGGCCGGCGCCTCCTCGGCCATGAAGTGGCCGCAGGAAACGGTGCGGTGGGCCAGATCCGGCGCCCACGCCCGCCACAGCGCGGCGGCGTCGTAGCCGAGCGCGGCGCCCCAGTCCTGCTGGAGGACGGTCACCGGCATCCGCAGCCGGTTCCCGGCCGCGCGGTCGGCCCGGTCGTGCTCGACGTCGATGCCGGCGGAGGCCCGGTAGTCGGCCACGATCGAGGTGACCGCGGCCCGGGACGCCGCCAGGTACGCGGCCCGCACCTCGGCCGGGAACACCTCCCGGTCCTGGGTCCACGCGTCGAGGAAGTGCCCGAAGAAGGCGTCCGCGCTAGCGCTGATCAGCTGCTCGGGCAGGCCGGGCGGCTGGGCCATCAGGTAGAGGTGAAAGCCGACCGCGGCGGTGGTGCCGTGCAGGACGTCCCACATGTCGAGGGTGGGCAGCACGTCGAGCGCGGCGAGGTGGGTGACCACCTGCGGGTGATCGAGACCGGCCCGGACGGCGACCAGGGCGCCTCGGTCGTGCCCGACCAGGGCGAAGCGTTCGTGTCCCAGCGCGCGGGCCAGCGCGACCACGTCGGCGGCCATCGTCCGCTTCGCGTACCCGGCCCCGTCGGTGTCGGCGGGCTTGTCGCTGGCGCCGTAGCCGCGCAGGTCGGGGCAGATCACGGTGTGGTCCGCGGCGAGGTCGGCGGCGACGTGCCGCCACATGAGGTGCGTCTGCGGGAAGCCGTGCAGCAGCACGACGGCGGGGCCGGAACCGCCCACGGCCGCGTTGAGCGTGACGCCGTCGGCGACGGTGACGCGCCGGTAGTCGAAGCCCTTGATGGTGGGTTCCACGGAGGAGACCTTTCCTGGTGACGTTGGCCCAGGCGCCGGGGCGGTGCGCCCCTCGCCTGGTGTACGCCGTCGAGCCTGCTCGGCGGTGATGAGCAGCGGATCAGCACCGGATGAGTGCCGGACGGGCCCGCCGGCTGCGGCCGGCGGTTGCCTAGATTGGGGAGATGACCGGGCAGGTGGCGGTGACCTTCGGCGTGCTCGGCCCGGTGCGGGCCGTCGCCGGCGGTGGCCCGGTGCCGCTGCGGGGTGCGCGCCAGCGTGCGGTGCTGGCCCGGCTGCTGGCCGCCCGGGGTCGGGTGGTGCCGGTCGACCGGCTCGTCGACGCCCTGTGGGACGAGCCGCCGGACGCGGCGGTGGCGGCCATCCGCACCTTCGTCGCCGATCTGCGCAGGGCCCTGGAACCGGAACGGCCACCCCGCCAGCCGTCCCGGCTGCTGATCACCGAGCCGCCCGGGTACGCGTTGCAACCGGCGCGGGACGCCGTGGACGCCTGGCGGTTCGAAGCGGCGGTCGGCGAGTCGGGCGAGCTGCTGACGGCCGGGGCGGCGGAGCTGGCGCTGGCCCGTCTCGACGCCGCGCTCGCCCTCTGGCGCGGCCCCGCCTTTGCCGAGTACGCCGGCCAGAGCTGGGCCCGCGGGGAGATCGACCGGCTGGACGAGTTGCGGATGCTGGCCGTGCAGCGGCGGGCCGAGGCGCTGTTGGCGCTGGGCCGGCCCGCCGAGGCGACCGCCGAGCTGCGGGCGCTGGCCGCCGATCAACCGCTGAGGGAGGACGCCTGGCGGCTGCTGGCGCTCGCCCTCTATCGGAGCGACCGGCAGGGCGACGCGCTGGCCGCGCTGCGCCGGGCCCGGGAGACGCTGGTAGCGGAGCTGGGCGTCGACCCCGGGCCCCGGCTGCGGGACCTGGAGGCCGACATCCTCGCCCAGGCCCCGCACCTCGCCGGCCCGGCCGCCCCGGCGCCGGTGACCGGGGCGCCCGCCGCGCCCGCCGCCCCGACACCCGGCGGCCCGGCGCGGGCATTCGTCGGCCGGGACGCGGAGCTGCGCAGCCTGCGGGCTTCGGCCGACCGGGCGGTCGAGCTGGGCAGCCCGACGCTCGTCCTGCTCTCCGGGGACGCGGGGGCCGGCAAGTCGGCGCTCGCCGAGGCGCTGACCGGCCGGCTGGCAGCGGCCGGCTGGACGACGGTGTGGGGCCGCAGCCCGGAGTACGACGGCGCCCCGGTTGCCTGGCCGTGGCGGCAGGTCGCCGACGAGCTGGCCGCATCGACGGGGATCGCCCCGCCGGCGGCCGGGGAGCCGGCGGACCGGGCCGAGGCCGACCCGGCGGTGGGCCGGTTCCGGCTGCACGGCGCCGCCGCGGCGCAGCTCTCCGCGGTGGCCGGACGGGCGCCGGTGCTGGTGGTCCTCGATGATCTGCACCGGGCGGACCAGGGCACCCTGGACCTGTTGACCGCGCTCTTCACCGAGCCGGCACCGGTGACCGGCCCGGTGCTGCTGGTCGGGACCTACCGGGCCACCGAGATCACCCCGGAGCTGACCGGCGCGCTGGCCCGGATCGCCCGGCTCGAACCGCTCCGGATCTACCTCGGCGGAATCGCCGAGGCGGCGACGGGCGACCTGGTCCGGGCCCTGGTCGGGCGGGACCTGGACCCGTCCGCGGTGCGGCTCGTCCACCGCCGCAGCGGAGGCAACCCGTTCTTCGTCCGGGAGTTGGCCCGGCTGCTCGCCGCCGAGGGCGACGCGGCGTTGGAGCGGGTGCCCGCCGGGGTGCGCGACGTCATCCGGCACCGGCTCGCCCGGCTGTCTCCGGTGGCGCAGGAGGGGCTGCGGCAGGCCGCGGTGCTCGGCCGGGACGTCGACCCGGAGGTACTCGCCGCACTGGCAAGCGGCGACACCGCGACGCTCGACGCGCTGGACGACGCGTTGCGGGCCGGATTCCTCAGCGAGCAGGCCGACGGCGGGCTGCGGTTCACCCACATCCTGGTCCGCGACACTCTCTACGGCGACCTGTCCGCGCTGCGCCGGGCCCATTGGCATCGGGCGGCCGGTGTGGCGATCGAACGGCTGCACCCCGACGACGTCGTCGCCCTCGCCCACCATTTCGGGCAGGCGGGCAGGACCACCGCTGCGCGCGCGGCCCGCTATGCCGAGCTCGCCGCCGAGCAGGCCGAACGGCGGGCCCACCCCCACCAGGCAGCCCGGCTCTGGCAGCAGGCGGTCGACGCCCACGACCGGGCCGGCGGCGGTGACGTCCGGAGCAGGTTGACGGCGGTGATGGGGCTCGGCCGGGCGCTCGCCGTCACAGGGCACCTGGACCGCACCCGCCGCTACCGGGCGGAGGGGATCGACGCGGCCGAGCGGCTCGACGACCCGGCGCTCCTCGCGACCGTGCTCACCGCCTTCGACGTGCCGGCGATCTGGCCCCGCAACGACGACGAGGCGCTCTCCGGCCGCATCGTCCGGGCGGCCGAGCACGCCCTGACCGCGGTCGGCGAGGACGGCGTGGAGCTACGCAGCCGCATGTTGAGCACGACGGCGCTGGAGTTGCGCGGCGCCCGTACCGACCGGGGGCGCCGGGCGGCGGTCGAGGCGGAGGCGCTGGCCCGGCGGCTGGGTGACCCGGCCCTGCTGGCGTTCGCTCTCAACGCCCGGTTCATGCACAGCTTCTCGCGCAGCGGACTCGCGGCCGAGCGGGCCCGGCTCGGGGCGGAGCTGGTCGACCTGGCCGCCGGGCACGAGCTGGTGACCTTCGAGGTGCTCGGGCATCTCGTGTTGATGCAGGCGTACGGGGCGCTCGCCGACCTCGGCACCGCCGACGCCCACGCGGTCGCCGCCGACCAGCTCGCCGAGCGACACGACCTGCCGCTGGTGGGCGTCTTCACCGCGTGGTACGCGGCCCTGCGTCTCGCCCTCGCCGGGCGATCGGCCGAGGCGGATATCGCCTACCGGCGGGCGCACGCGCGCATGCCGGCCGGCGGGATGCCCGGCATGGAGCAGGGCCTGCTGCCGTTCGCCCTGCTGTCGCTGCGGCTCGCCGACACGCCGCCGACGGCCCCGCCGGAGGTCTCCGACGAACTGGACTGGGGGCCGCACGCGCCGTGGGTCCGCCCGTTGGCCCTGGCCGCCGCCGGCCACCGCGACGAGACCGTCGCCGCGCTGCGCGCTCTTCCGGAGTCACCGCACGACCTGCTCCGCGAGGCCCGCGCCTGCCTCGTCGCCCGCGCCGCGCTCGCCGCCGATGACCGGAACGCCATGTCGTACGCGTACGCCGAGCTGCTGCCCGCGGCCGGCGAGCTGGCCGGGGCGGGCAGCGGGGTGCTCAGCCTCGGCCCGGTGGCCCGGTACCTGGCCGACCTCGCCGCCGCGCTCGGACGGCATGACGAGGCCGCCGCCCATCAGCGGTCGGCGCGGGCGGTTGCGGCGCGGGTCCGGGCGGCGGTCTGACCGGTTCGCCGCCCCGGACCGTGGTGGCCCGGGGCGGCAACGGAGTCAGGCCTTCCGGAGCCAGAAGGTCAGGCCGAGCGACTCGTCGGTGAACGGCTGGGCGTCCGGCCAGGACGCCTCGCCCTCGGCGCAGTCGGTCGCCAGCACCTCTTCGGCCACCAGGTCGCGGTGCTCGGTGAGGGCGAGCGCGGTCTCCTCCCGGTCGGTCCGGTACCGCAGCTCGATCCGGTCGGTCACCTCCAGGCCGCTGCTCTTGCGCGCCTCCTGGATCTGTCGGATCGCGTCCCGGGCCACCCCGGCCCGGCGCAGCTCCGGGGTCAGGTGCAGGTCCAGGGCCAGGGTCGCGCCCGCGTCGCTGGCCACCGCCCAGCCCTCCCGCGGCGTCTCCACCACGACCACCTCGTCCGGGCCGAGGGTCACGGACTCGTCGTCGACGAGGACCGTGGCCGAGCCGGTGTCGCGCAGCGAGTCCCGCAGCGCGGCGGCGTCGGCGGCCGTGATCGCCTTGGCCACCTGCTGCACCCCCTTGCCGAAGCGCTTGCCGAGGGTACGGAAGTTGGCCTTGGCGGTGGTGTCCACCAGCGAACCGCCCGCGCCGCCCACCGGCTCGACCGAGCCGACGTTCAGCTCGGCGGCGATCTCGGCCAGCAGCTCCGGCGACAGCTCCTCGAACCCGTTGGCGGAGGCCAACGCCCGGGACAGCGGCTGGCGGACCTTCATCCCGGAGTCGGCCCGGGCGGCCCGGCCCAGCTCGACCAGCCGGCGGGCGAGCGCCATCTGCCGGGACAGGGCCGGGTCGATCAGCGACTCGTCGACCTCCGGGTACGCGGCCAGGTGCACCGACTCCGGCAGCGTCGGGGCGACCGGTACGACCATGTCCTGCCAGACCCGCTCGGTGACGAACGGGGTGAGTGGCGCCAGCAGCAGGGTGACGGTGGTCAGTGCCTCGTGCAGGGTGGCGAGCGCCGCGCGGTCGCCCCGCCAGAAGCGCCGCCGGCTGCGCCGGACGTACCAGTTCGACAGGTCGTCGATGAACGTGGCGAGCAGCCGTCCCGCCTGGTGCGTGTCGAACGCGGCCATCGCGGCGTCGACCTGCTGCACCAGCGTGTTCAGCTCGGAGAGCACCCACCGGTCCAGCACGGGCCGGTCCGCCGGCGCCGGGTCGGCGGGCGACGGGGTCCAGTTGGCGGTACGGCCGTAGAGGGACTGGAAGGCGGCCGTGTTCCAGTAGGTCAGCAGGATCTTGCGGACCACCTCCTGGAGCGCGGTGTGCCCGACCCGTCGCGCCGACCAGGGCGAGCCGACGGCGGCCATGAACCAGCGCACCGCGTCCGCGCCGTGCTGGTCCATCAGCGGGATCGGTTCCAGGATGTTGCCCAGGTGCTTGGACATCTTGCGGCCGTCCTCGGCCAGGATGTGGCCGAGGCAGACCACGTTCTCGTACGACGACTTGTCGAAGACCAGCGTGCCGATGGCCATCAGCGTGTAGAACCAGCCACGCGTCTGGTCGATGGCCTCGGAGATGAACTGGGCCGGGTAGCGCTCGGTGAAGAGCTCGGCGTTGCGGTGCGGGTAGCCGAACTGCGCGAACGGCATGGAGCCCGAGTCGTACCAGGCGTCGATGACGTCGGGCACCCGGCGGGCGGTCTCGCCGCAGTGGCAGGCGAAGGCGACGTCGTCGATGAACGGCCGGTGCGGGTCGAGGTTGCTCAGGTCGGACCCGGTCAGCTCACCCAGCTCCGCCAGCGAGCCGACGCAGGTCAGGTGCTCGTTCGCGCACCGCCAGATGGGCAGGGGGGTGCCCCAGTAGCGCCGGCGGGAGAGCGCCCAGTCGACGTTGTTGTTGAGCCAGTCGCCGTAGCGGCCGTACTTGACCGTGGCGGGGTGCCAGGTGGTGCGCTCGTTCTCGCGCAGCAGCGCCTCCCGGACGGCGGTGGTCCGCACGTACCAGGACGGCTGGGCGTAGTAGATCAGCGCGGTGTGGCAGCGCCAGCAGTGCGGGTAGCTGTGCTCGTACGGCTGGTTGCGGAAGAGCAGTCCCCGCGCCTGCAGGTCCTCGATCAGCGGCCGGTCGGCCTCCTTGAAGAAGAGCCCGCCGACCAGCGGCACCTCCGGGGAGAACCGGCCGTTGGACTGCACCGGGTTCACCATCGGCAGGCCGTACGCCCGGCTGTTGGCCAGGTCGTCCGCGCCGAAGGCGGGCGCCTGGTGGACCAGCCCGGTGCCGCTGTCCGTGGTCACGTACGACGCGAGGATCACGATGTGCGCGTCGGGAACCTCGACCAGGTCGAAGGGCGCCCGGTAGGTCCACCGCTCGAGTTCCTTGCCCGTGAACGACTCGCCGGTCAGCTCCCACCCGTCGCCGAGCGAGTACGCCAGCAACGGCTCGGCAACCACGAGCTGCTCGTTGCCGTCGGTGGCCACCACGTACCGCACGTCGGGGTGCACCGCGACGGCGACGTTCGACGGCAGGGTCCACGGGGTGGTGGTCCAGACCAGCAGTGCGGCCCGGTCGGCCAGCGGGCCGGAGGTGAGTGGGAAGCGGACGAAGACCGACGGGTCGACGACCGTCTCGTAGCCCTGGGCGACCTCGTGGTCGGAGAGGCCGGTCTCGTCGCGCGGGCACCACGGCGCGACCCGGAAGTCCTCGACCAGCAGGCCCTTGTCGAAGATCTGCTTCAACGACCACCAGACGGACTCGATGTACTCCGGGTCCATGGTCCGGTAGGCGTCGTCCATGTCCACCCAGTAGCCCATGCGCTCGGTGAGTTCGGCGAACGCGTCGGTGTGCCGGGTGACCGATTCGCGGCAGCGCGCGTTGAACTCCGCGATGCCGAACTTCTCGATGTCCTGCTTGCCGGAGAAGCCGAGCTCGCGCTCGACGGCCAACTCCACGGGGAGACCGTGGCAGTCCCAGCCGGCCTTGCGGGCGACGTGGAACCCCTTCATGGTCTTGTAGCGCGGGAAGACGTCCTTGAAGACCCGGGCCTCGATGTGGTGGGCGCCGGGCATGCCGTTGGCGGTCGGCGGTCCCTCGTAGAAGACCCACTGCGGGCGGCCCTCGGACTGCTCGAGGCTGCGCGCGAAGATGCTGTTGGCGTGCCAGAAGTGCAGGACCTCGTGATCGAGCTCGGGCAGATCGACCTGGGTCGGTACGCTGCGGTACATCGTTCCTCCGTCGGCGCGTGTGGTGAAGCTCCGCCGGAGGGACGAGGCCGTGGGCCCCGCGGTACCACCCTCCTTGGCCGGTAACGGCCCTCTCGTTCAGGTGTGGTCGGGTCTACTCGGCCTGGCGGCCTTTCTTCCGACGGCTCCGGGGTGATCTTCTCGCCACGCACACCCCCGGGCTTCCACCATCTCCGGGTCGCTTCTGGCTGCGTGCGGCGGTACTCGTCCCCATCTGCGCCTTCCGCACGCATCCTATCCCAGCCGATCTGAGCACGACCACGGCGTTCTGGAGGGGCGGGATCTCAGGACTCACCGACAACTCATTTTGTCTTGACAAAAGAATCTGTCGGTGGGAGAGTCAAGCCATGTTCGACATCGCAGTGATCGAGGACCCGGCGGCGGCCGAGGCGTCGCTGGACCCGATGCGGGCCCGGCTGCTGGCCGAGCTCGCCGAGCCGGCCTCGGCGACGATGCTCGCCGCCCGCGTCGGCCTGCCGCGCCAGAAGGTCAACTACCACCTCCGGGCGCTCGAGCAGCACGGCCTGATCGAGCTGGTCGAGGAGCGTCGCAAGGGCAACGTCACCGAGCGGGTCATGCGCGCCACCGCGGCGTCCTACGTGATCTCGCCCGCGGCCCTGGCCGCCGTGCGCCCCAACCCCACGCCGGCGCCGGACCGGCTCTCCGCGCGGTGGCTGCTCGCGATCGCCGCCCGCCTCGTGCAGGACGTCGGCACGCTGATCACCGGCGCCGACCGGGCGAAGAAGCGGGTGGCGACCTTCGCCCTCGACGGCACCGTCCGGTTCGCCTCGGCGAGCGACCGGGCCGCGTTCGCCGAGGAGCTGGCCACCGCGGTCACCGCGCTGGTCGGCAAGTACCACGACGAGACCGCCCCCGGCGGTCGTGAGCACCGGGTGGTGCTCGCCCTGCACCCCACCGTCGACCCCAGCACCGCATCCGCCAACGAATCCTGACGAAAGGCTTTGGATCATGGGACACCACTTCGAGCTCCAGAAGGACATCGAGCTGGCCGCCACCCCCGAGCAGGTGTGGGAGGCGATCGCCACCGGGCCGGGCATCGACTCCTGGTTCATGGGTCGCAGTCAGGTGGAGCCACGCGAGGGTGGGCGGACCAGCCTCACCATGGCCGGCCACGTCGACGAGGCGACGGTCACCGCCTGGGAGCCGGGAAAGCGGTTCGCGAACCGCACCGAGCCCGGGCCGGACGGCAGCTTCATGGCCATCGAATACCTCATCGAGGGCCGTGAGCAGGGCGGCACCGTGCTGCGCCTGGTCCAGAGCGGCGTGCTCGGCGACAACTGGGAGACCGAGTACGAGGCGATGCAGACCGGCTGGAACATGTATTTGGGCAGCCTGGCCGCCTACCTCGAACACTTCCCCGGCCGGACCGGCGTCCCGGTCACCGCGTTCCGGCCCGAGGCCGGCCGTCCGGAGCAGGTGTGGGCGGCGGTGGCCGACGCCTTCGGCATCGCCGGCCCGATCACCGAGGGCGCCAAGGCTCGGCTCACGATCGACGGCCTGCCGCCGATCGAGGGGGTCGTCGACCTCGCCGGGCTGCCGACCTACGTCGGCGTCCGCACCGACGACGCGCTCTACCGATTCCTGCACTCGGGCACCGAGCGGGGCAACGTCCTGGTCCTCGGCCACCACGTCTTCACCGCCGACGCGGATTCGTCCCGGACCGAGCAGGCCTGGCAGGACTGGGTGAACACGCTGCCGATCGGCTGAGGGGTCGAGCCCCAGCACGCACCGGAGAGCGACCGTGTCCCGCCACAGTGGCGCGAGCGGTCGCTCTCCGGTCTGCGACGTCAGCCGCTGCGGTACGCGCCGCGGTACGTGCGCGGGCTGACCCCGACGACCTGCCGGAAGCACTCGCGGAAGGCGGTCGCCGAGGCGAACCCGACCAACTCGCCGACCCGCTCGACCGGCGTGCCGGTCTCTTCGAGGAGTTGCTGGGCCCGGCGGACACGCTGCCGGCTGAGCCACTGCATCGGGGTCGCGCCGGTCTGCTGACGGAAGTGCCGGCTGAGCGACCGGGTGCTCATCGAGGCTCGGGCGGCGAGTTCGGCCAGCGTCAGCGGGGCGTTCAGATTGTCGGTCAACCAGGTGAGCAGTGGCTGAAGCGAGGTGCCGTCCGGCGCGGGCGGTTCGTGGCTGATGAACTGCGCCTGGCCGCCGGCCCGTTCCAGTGGCATGACGCAGCTGCGCGCCGTCGCGGCGGCCACCGCGACGCCGTGGTCGCGGCGCACGATGTGCAGACAGAGGTCGAGCCCCGCGGCGGCGCCGGCCGAGGTCAGCACCGACCCCTCGTCGACGAAGAGCACGTCCGGATCGACGGCCACCTGGGGATGGCGGTGGGCCAGCTCGGTGGCGGCCGCCCAGTGCGTGGCGGCGCGCCGCCCGTCGAGCAGCCCGGCGGCGGCCAGGACGAACGCCCCGGTGCAGATCGACACCAGTCGCCCGTGCGTGGCGCGAAGCGTGTCGATGACGACGCTCGGCACCGGTTGGTCGAGATCGGCGAGCCCCGGGACGACAACCGTGTCCGCCCCGGTCGCCACGCTCAACCCGTGCCGCGCCCGGATGCTGATCGGCCCGCACACCACCTCGTCGGCGGCCGCGCAGACCGACACCTCGTACGCCGGGCGGCCGTCGGCCAACCGGGCGCGACTGAAGACCTCCACCGGTACGGAGAGGTCGAAGGGCACGACGCCGTCGTAGGCGAGGATCGCGACACGATGCACCCGCACATTGTGGCGCGATCCCGTCGATGACGGTCCAGCCAGCCACTGCCAGCCGGTCTGCGCCGCACCTAGGTTCGGCGCATGGCTGTTCTCGTCGCGTTGCTCATCGGTGTCCTGTACGTCTGCCTGAACTCACTGATCCCCGAGCCGCAGCGGCGCAGGGTCAACGCCGTCATGGTGGGCGGGGCCGGGGCGGCGTACCTCAGCGGCGGCGGCTTCGGGGTCTGGGAGCTGGCGTTCACCGCGGTGCTGACCTACGTCGCGTACCGCGGGTTGGAGTCGTGGACGTTCATCGGGATCGGCTGGCTGCTGCACACCGCCTGGGACCTCGCCCACCACCTCAGCGGCGATCCGATCCTTCCGTTCGCGTCCGGGTCGTCGTTCGGCTGCATGATCTGCGATCCGGTCATCGCCCTCTGGTGCCTGACCGGCGGCCACTCGGTGACCGACGCGCTGCGTGCCCGGTTCGCCCGCGCCCGGTCCACCGGCTGACGGACTCGCCGGGGGCGGCCCGGCCGACGGGTTCGCCGACCGGGTCGGGGCTGCGGGTCGCGCCGACGTGGCGGCCGGCGCCGGTCACGGGTCGAGGGGAGTCGGCTGGGTGCGCAGGTAGGTGAGCACCGCCAGCACGCGGCGGCCGACCACGAGCAGCCCGAGGGAGAGCAGGCCGGCGATCGGGACGGTGGTCACCAGGTAGGCCAACGCCCGCCACGGCCAACTGGAGATCAGGTAGCCGCGGCGGCGTAGCGCCTCGGCCAGGTGCGGAGGCTGCGCCGATGTCATGGCATCGACGCTAATCGGGGCTGGACCTGCGACCCAGCCGGCTGGATCCACCTCGTGGGTAGCGCCAGCCCCACCCGGATGCGGGGCGTGCCCGGCCCGCGGTAACCGGCCTCGCCGGCCCATTGCCCACCCTGAGCAGACGCCCGCCGTCCGCCAGCTACATCGAGGGCGCCGGTGGCTCGGGTGGGTTTCCGTAGGCACGGATGCCGTCTGCGACGGCGACTCCCGCCAGTACGAGGGCGGCGGTGATGCCGGCGACCAGCGAGGGCGCCAGCATCAGAGCGGGCGCCGCGACGACCAGCACGAGCAGCGCGACCAGCCGGGACGGCGACACCCGGCTGAACACCTCGTATTCGAACCGGGCTCGTCCGACCAGGAACAGCGCTGGTCCGCCGAGAATGATGCCGGCCAGCCAGGGCGTGGTGTGCTCGGCGGGGTGGACGATGACAATCTCGAAACCGGCGGCGGCGGCGACCACGCCGGCCACCATGAGCAGGTGGGTGTAGGGGGCGGACCGGACGAATCCGCCCGGGTCCCGGGAGGACTCGATGGCCGCCTGCAGCAGGGCCCCGGCGCGGTGGACGTAGATCTGCCACAGCAGCACGGTGGCGAGGAACGCGACCACGAGCGCCGCGGTGCTGCCGGCCGTCACGTCGGCGTCGGCGTAGGTCAGGGTGGTGACGAGGACGAGATCGCCGAGGGCGAGAGTGAAGAACTGCTGGTAACGCTCCGCCAGATGGTCGGCCGCCACCCGGTACTGGGACACGGGTATCCGACCGAGTTTCGGCGTGGGGTATCGGAGCCAGGCCGACCCGTAGTCGACGGCGAGCGCGGCGGTCCACAGCAGACCCCGCGCCAGACCCGTCACCATGCCGCCGGCGAGCCACGGTACGGCGGAGACCACGAACCAGAAGATGAACCTGCTGGCATGTAGTTGCGCCACGCGGCCGTGCAGCGCGGAGGCGAGGAAGATGCCACGTCCCACGTGGATCGCCACATACGCGCTGGCGAAGAGCAGGGCACGGTCGGCGAAGGCTCCGGGTAGCGAGCCGGCCATCAGGATGGTCCCGATCATGACCCAGAGCGTCATGATGAAGATCGGAGGCCGCTGCGCGTGGTAGAAGTCGGTCGCCAACGCGGTGATGGACCAGACCCACCAGATCGCCATCAGCAGCACCACGGCCTGGAAGACCCCGACCCAGTCGAGACTCCGGGCCAGGGTTCGTGACGTCAGGGCGAGTGCGGCGACGAACACCAGATCGAGGAACAGTTCCAGCAGGGTTGCCCGCTGGGGTCCCTCACCCTCACGCGTCAGTCCTACTGCTTGGTCGGTCGTCATCGGTTGCCCGTCTACTGACTCCAGGGTCTTGAGGGCATCGAGGAGCGGCCTGCGAAGGAAAGCTGGGCGAGTCTGGTGCTCCCAGGATGGCCATGACGAATATTAATGGAGTAATGGGCATTCGGCCGGAGAAGGTGTGGTTTATCCAAGAGATGGCCATGGTGATCCCTTTGGCGTTTCCCCTGCCGGCCGTCCCGGTTACTCGCGCATGGGGCTGACCCGAGAATCCCGGCCCTTGACTCCGTTGCCACCGCCCTCGTTGTCCCACTCCGCGTACGACTCTGTGCTGGCCGTCGACGCCCGGGCGGGTACCACCCGGACGGCGGCCAGGATGTCGGGCGCGCGCCTGAGGTTGGCCGGGTCGGCGGCGATCGCCATCGCCCGCTCCGCTGCCGCCGGCGGGATGCTGGGCGGTACCACGAGCAGGTCGATCTGGGTGTCCCGGTCGGTGGTGGCGACCAGCACGGCGGGGTCGAGGGAGTCGAACCAGCCGAACCGGACCACGTCCGACCCGACGGTCAACCGGCGGAATCGGTCGTCCCAGGCGCGGAGGTTGAGCACGACGTTCCGGATCCGGCCATGGCGTTCGGTCAGTGCGACGAGCAGGCCGGGGAGTTCGGCGGCCGGATCCCAGGAGCGCGGCCACCACCCGCCGTCGAGCACCGTCCGTCCCCGAGTGGGGGCGAGTACGAGCCGAGGTGCGATGGGCGTCGAAGCGGGAATCATGGCGTCGGGGTGCCGGGTGACGGACACGGCTCAGCCTTCCTGGTGGGACAGCGGCGAGGCCGGGGGGAGCCCGGTCGTTGGCGGGGAGGTCGGTTCGGGTTCGTAGGGCCCCGCCGCCCGCTTCGCGGGACGGCGGTGGCGCATCCTCAGCTGGACGATCCGGGCCGTGCCGGGGAGGGCGACGAGCAGGACCCCGGCGACAGCGGCCAGCAGCAGCGCCACACCGATCGGCAGGGCGACGTGGGCGCCGAGGAACGTCACCTCGGCGCGCTGGCCGTTCTGCAGCACGAAGATCAGCAACAGCAGGAGCACGACGGCGAACACCACGGCGACCACCCACAGATCCCCGATTCGCGAGCGCTTCAGCGCAGGCCGAAGGGGAGCCGGGCGAGCGTCGGCGGGACCGTCGTGTCCGTTGACGGTGGAGAGTTGGACGTTCCTGTTTCGGGGTGCGGTCATCACGAACCGCCGCCTTCCGATGGGTGCCCGGCGTACCTGGCTGCCGGCGTGGGCCAGCGCGGGCGGGGGTGAAGGCGGGCCGGCGACGGACCGTCGCGGCCCGGCGTGCAGGCGCGGGGGAGGTGCCGGCCGTCGGCGCGACGGGAAGTCGGCGACCTGGCCGATGGATGTACGGCGGTGGGTGACGCGGTGACCCCGATCGGTGCGGTGCGTCCGCCGGCAGCGGAGCGTCAGTCACCAGGGGTCCCGAGCGACAATGCCAGCGTACGCCTCCGCTGCGGATACCGCTGTGCAGGCAGTTTCCGGGTGGCCACTGCATGCGGTGATGGTGCAGATCCACGCTGTGCGGCGTACGGTGGGCATGTCGCCCGGACCCGCGGTGGCCGCCAGGTGCCGCCGCCACCAGCCCGCAGGGGCGTTCAACGACCGTCATCCCATCGCCACAGCATGACCGTCGTGCTGGCTGATCGCCGACCAGGCTCCGGCCACTGGATCCACCGGTCACGGCACGTTCAGGTTCGCCCCGACGACGAGTGATGGGATCCGACCGGCGCGTCCACACCGCCGTCCGTGAGCGTGACCGTTCCGGACGGCTTCACTAGGGAGCACCCGATGAGGATCGCCAGGCACAGGATCGTCACCGCCCTTCGCGAACGGGGCCAGCAGGCCAGGGCCGACTGGGTCGAGCGGGAACTGCCGGAGCAGGTTGACCCGGCCAAGCACACCGGGCTGCTCGCCACCCTGCGTCTCGACCTGGCCGACCTCGCCGACGCGCCATCCCCGTGAGAGTGGCGCTGCTCGGACCGGTCGCCTGGCGGACACCCCCGTACCACTACGGCCCCTGGGAACAGGTGACGGGCCTGCTCGCCGAAGGGCTGGTCGCTCGCGGCGTGGACGTGACACTCTTCGCGACGCTGGACTCCGCCACCTCCGCCACCCTCGACGGTGTCTGCCCGCGGGGGTACGCCGACGACCCCGCCATGGACGGCCGGGTGTGGGAGGCCATGCATGTCTCCCACGCGTTGACCCGCGCCGAGGACTTCGACCTGGTGCACAACCACCTCGACTGGTTGCCGCTGGCCTTCGCCGAACACTGCCCCGCGCCGCTGCTCACCACCGTGCACGGCTTCTCCGGCGCGGGGATCCTCCCCGCCTACGCTCGGGCCCGCTCGTCCTACGTGTCGATCTCTGACGCCGACCGGGCCCCGGGGCTGGACTACGTCGCCACGGTGCACCACGGCGTCGACCTCACCGGGCTGCCGTTCACCGGCGATGCCGGCCCCGGGCTGGCCGCGTTCGGCCGGATCCACCCCGACAAAGGCACTCACACCGCCATCGAGATCGCCCGCCTCACCGGCCGGCCGCTCACCATCTGCGGCATCGTCCAGGACGAGCGGTACTTCGCCGAACAGGTGGCCCCGCACATCGACGGCGACCAGGTCACCTTCCTCGGGTCGGTGGGCCCCCGACGGCGCGCGGAGGTCCTGGGCGCCAGCACCGCCCTGCTGCACCCGATCGCCTTCGACGAGCCGTTCGGGCTGTCGGTGGTGGAGTCGATGGCGTGCGGCACACCGGTCGTCGCCTTCGCCCGCGGGTCCATGCCGGAGGTGATCGACGACGGGGTGACGGGATATCTCGTGCACACCGTCGAGCAGGCCGTCGACGCCGTCACTCGGGTCACCGGTCTCGACCGGAGCGGCTGCCGGGATCGGGCCCGGCAGCGCTTCGGTGCGGACCGGATGGTCGGCGACTACCTCGCCGTCTACGACCAACTCACCCGTCGGTCGCGACGCGGGACCCGCTGACCGCCCGGGGAAGCATGCCTGACGAGGGCCCGCAGCCGCGGTGACCCAGCCTCGAACCGTTCCGCCGGTGACACACGCTCGCCGGCGTACGCCGCATCGCGTGAGGCCGCCCCCGTTTCCGGTGGCGTCCGACAACCGGAGGGCACGACACCCATGCTCAGCTACGGTTTCCTCAGCACCCACCCACCGACCCGGTGCGGACTGGCCACTTTCAACTCCGCACTGGCCACTCACCTGACCGCCGACGGTACGCCCGGCGGCGTCGTGCGAGTCACCGACGGAAGCGACGACCAGCGGCCCCGCCCCGGCGTCGTGCACACCTGGTCGGCACGCGCCCCGGCCGGCTGGCGGGATGCCGCCGCCGCGCTGAACGCCTTCGACGTGGCCATCGTCCAGCACGAGTACGGCATCTACCCCGGCGCCGACGGCCAGGACGTCCTGCCGTTGCTGCGCCGGCTCGCCGTGCCCAGCATCGTCGTCCTGCACACCGTGCTCCGGCAGCCCTCCGCCCGGCAGAAGTCCCTGCTGGAGCAGATCGTCGCCGCTGCCGGCGCGGTCGTCACGATGACCGACACGGCCCGTGACCGGCTGATCGTCGGCTACGCCGTGAACCCGGGCAAGGTCACGGTCATCCCGCACGGCGCCGCCGAGCACACCGGCGTGCCCGCTGACCGCCGTACCCGCCCGCACCTGTTGACCTGGGGTCTGCTCGGCCCCGGCAAGGGGATCGAGTGGTCGATGCGGGCCCTCGCGCGGTTGCAGGACCTCGACCCGACACCCACCTACACCGTCGCGGGCCGGACCCACCCCAGGGTGATCGAGCAACACGGCGAGGCGTACCGGGCGGGTCTGCACCAGCTCGGCGCCCAGCTGGGCGTGGCGCACGCCGTGGACTACCAGAACGTCTACCACGACGAGCATGAGCTCGGCGCGTTGATCCGCTCCGCCGACGTGGTCGTGCTGCCCTACGACTCCCGGGAGCAGGTCACCTCCGGCGTGCTCATCGAAGCGGTGGCCGCCGGGGTGCCCGTCGTGGCCACGGCGTTCCCACACGCCGTCGAGCTGCTCACCGGCGGCCCCGGTCTGGTCGTACCCCATCAGGACCCGGCGGCGCTGGCCGCGGCGATCCGGCGGATCCTGACCGAACCAGGCCTGGCCGTCCGGCTGGCCGGCCGGATCCGGCCGCTGGCCGAGCAGCTGCGGTGGCCGACGGTGGCCGCCCGCTACGGCACTCTCGCCGAGCGGCTCATCGCCGCCCGCCCGCCGGCGGTCAGTGTGGCGTCGGCGTGACCGCGACCACCGGCCGCCCGGCCGCACCGTTCGGCGCTCGCGGGCTCGCCGTTCCCAAACCGAACTTCACGCACCTGACCCGGTTGAGCGACGACACCGGCCTCTTCGAACACGCCCGGCACGCCATCGCCCGCCGCGAGCACGGCTACTGCACCGACGACGTCGCCCGCGGCCTGGTCGTCACCAGCCGGGAGCCGGAGCCGACCGAGGCGGTGCTCCGACTCGCGGAGCGCTACCTCGCCTTCCTGACCCACGCGCAGGATGCCGGCGGCGCCTTCCACAACCGGCTCGGTCACGACCGGCGCTGGACCGACGAGCCCGGGGTCGGTGACTGGTGGGGTCGGGCGCTGTGGGGGCTGGGCACCGCCGCCGCCCGCAGTCCCGCCGGTTGGATCCGGGAGGAGGCGCTGGTCGCCTTCAGCAGGGGTGCCACGCGGCGCTCCCGGGCACCGCACGCCATGGCGTTCGCCGGGCTCGGCGCCGCCGAGGTGCTGCGCCGCCACCCAGGGCATGCCGCCGCGGCCGCGCTGCTGGCGGACGCGGCCGGCACGGTTGGCGGACCCGGATCGGACCCGCGGTGGCCCTGGCCCCGGCAGCAGCTGACCTACGCCAACGCGGCACTCGCCGAGGTGGTCATCACCGCCAGCCAGCTGCGCCACGGTGGCCCGCCGCTCGACGACGGGCTGCGAATGCTGGCCTGGCTGCGGGACGTCCAACTCCGCGACGGACGGCTGTCGGTGATACCCGCCGGTGGGTGGCGGCGCGGCGCGGCGCGACTGCGCCACGACCAACAGCCGATCGAGGTCGCCGCCTTCGCCGACGCCTGCGCCACGGCCGCCGCGGTCACCGGAGACCGGGACTGGGACACCGGGGTACACCAGGCGGTCGGGTGGTTCCTCGGCGACAACGACGTCGGCACGTCGATGTGGGATCCGGAGACCGGTGGCGGCTACGACGGGCTGACCGCGCACGGACCCAACCTCAACCAGGGCGCCGAATCCACCCTCGCGCTGATCTCCACTCTGCAGCACGCGGCGCGGTGGTCGTGACCGGACCACCGGCCCTCCGGCAGGCGCTCACCCTCACCCCTGATCCACGCCGGGTCATCGTCAAGCTCTTCGTCCCCGGTGAGGACGCCGCCCTGGTACGCACTCGTGCCGGGGCACTGATCGATCGCGTGGCGCACCTCGACGACGAGGAAGCCGCCCGGCTGCTGCGGGACACCATCGACCGCTTCGGCGGTCGGCACCGGGACCTGGACCGCACCTTCCACCACCACTACGACCTCGTCCGTCACCGGGTCGCCCGAGCCCGGGACCTTTCACCCACCACCCGGCAGCTGGTCGGCGCCTACTTCAGCCACGAGTACGCGGTCGAGGCCGCGGCGCTGTGCAACCCGTCGACGGTGGCCCATCCCGACCAGAGCGCCCTCGGCGCCGGGCAGTTGCGCGTCGCGGTCAGCCTGCGCCAGATCGGCGAGGGTCACCTGTCGTCCATCGGGTTCGCCACCGCAGTCCTCGGACCCGGGCGAAGGATCACCGTCGCCGACCGGTCCGGCCCCTTGGTCGTGGGGCAGCGGGTCGGCGTACGGCACCGACGGGACCTACTCGCCGCCGGTCTGGCCGAGGACGACTGCGACAACGAGGTCACCGCCACCGTGCTGGACGCCCTGCCCGAACGGTACGACGAGGCCACCTTCGAGCGGGTGCTCGGCGACCTGCCGCCGGATCTGCTCTCCCGCAGCACCGGGTTGCGCACGCTCGAACAACTGCGCCGTACCAACGCCGGCAGCTACGCCACGAGCTTCCCCGCCGACACCGCACTGCATCAGCGGGTGCTCTGGCCGGCAACACCGGCGGAGAGCAACGGCATGGAGGACGCGCGGTTCGTCCGGTTCACCGACGATTCCGGACCGGTGTACCGGGCCACCTACACGGCGTACGACGGCCGGAACATCGCCACCCGCGGGCTGGCCAGCGCCGACCTGCGGCGCTTCGAGATAACTCCGATGCGCGGGCCGGGCGTACGCAACAAGGGCGTTGCGCTCTTTCCCCGCCCCGTCGGCGGCCGTCACCTGGCTCTCTGCCGCGCAGACGGCGAAACCATCGGTCTGACCTGCCTGGACGGTGCGAGCCGGTGGCGGCCCCCGGTGCCGCTGCACGCTCCGCGCGACAGTTGGGAGCTGATCCAGGTCGGCAACTGCGGATCCCCCATCGAGACCGACGCGGGCTGGCTCGTGCTCACCCATGGTGTCGGCCCGATGCGTCGGTACGCCATCGGCGCGCTCCTGCTCGACCTGCACCGACCGGAGCAGGTCATCGCCGAGCTCCCCGGCGCTCTGCTGTCGCCCGACGAGGCCGACCGGGACGGGTACGTGCCCAACGTCGTCTACTCCTGTGGTGGGCTCGTGCACGACGGTGAGCTGTGGCTGCCGTACGGGGCCAGCGACGCCCGGGTCGGTTTCGCCACCGTTCCCGTCGCCGCGCTCATCGCGGCGATGGCGGAATCCGCACCGCCGTCCGCCCGCCCGGGCCGATGATCTTCCACCGCTCGGCCCTAAGCCGTTCACGACGGGATAGTCGCGATGACCTGCGCCATATCAGCCTTTCGGCTAGCTATCCGATGGCCGTTAGTCTAGTGTCTGGTCCAACGGTCGGTGCCGCAGCCGCGAAGCGCCGCCGGGAGCAGTGGAGGAACCAGCGATGACCATCACCACGGACCGACCCGCCCCGGCGAGCACCCGCACCGACAGCATCACCTCACCCGACTCGCCCGCGACCCAGCTGCTCACCGCGATGGGCGCGCTGCCCGCCGACCACCCGTCGCGTGCCGCGATGCGCGACAAGGCGATCGAGGCCTGGCTGCCGCTCGCCAACCACCTCGCCCGCCGCTACAGCGGTCGCGGCGAGCCCAGCGACGATTTGGCGCAGACCGCCGCGATCGGTCTGATCAAGGCGATCGACAAGTTCGACCCGTCCCGCGGCGTCGACTTCGCCGGCTACGCGATCCCCACCATCGTGGGCGAGCTCAAGCGGCACTTCCGCGACCGCACCTGGGACATCCGGGTGCCCCGTCGCCTCCAGGAGCTGCGCCTGGCGATCTCCGACGCCAACAGCTCGCTGCTGCAGACCCTGGGCCGCTCGCCGACGGTCGCCGACATCGCCGCCCACCTCAAGCTCACCGAGGAAGAGGTGCTGGAGGGCCTGGAGGGCGCCCGGGCCTACAACGCGGTCTCGCTCTCCGCCCCCACCGGTGACGGTGAGCGGGCCACCGAGCTGGGCGACATGCTCGGCGGCGAAGACGCCGAGTACGGCCTCGCCGAGCTGCGCGTCTCCCTCGGCCCGGCGCTGGCCACCCTCGACGAGCGCGAGCAGAAGATCCTCATCCTGCGCTTCTACGGCAACCTGACCCAGAGCGAGATTGCCACGCAGGTCGGCGTATCGCAGATGCACGTCTCCCGGCTACTGGCCCGCGCCCTGGTCAAGCTGCGCGGCCAGCTCGCCGACGCCCGCTGACGCGGGCCAGTCGGCTCGGCGGCTGGCGCCTCAACCGGCGGCATTGCCCCGGACCATCAGCGCCCAGGTGAGGCAGCCGAACGCGGCCGTGTTCGTGAGCGCGCGGACGATGTTCCAGGTGACCCAGCTGGCCTCGAAGCGCTCGCGTACGGCTGCGAGATCGGCGATGCGGCCGGGCTCGCCGGCCGCCGCGAGCGCGTCGTTGAGCGGGACGTTGACGGCGATGGTGACGATCACCGTCAGCAGGTAGAGGGCGAGCCCGCCGATGATCCACGGCAGGGCCGGTCGTCCTTCTCCCCGCCAGGCCAGGACGGCTGACAGGGCGGCGAACACCACCGCGCCCAGGAAGCTCACCATGAACCAGCCGTTGACGATCGTCGCGTTGATCCGCTGCATCGCCTCCACGAAGGTCCGGTCGTCGGCGCCCTTCAGCGCGGGCATGATCGCGTACGCGAAGGCCGCGAACAACCCGGCCATCAGCCCGGTGGTGATGGTGGCGGCGACCAGCGCCGCATGCTGTGCGAGCCTCATCGGTCCTGCCTCCGGTAGCCGCCGGCGGCGAGAACCAGGACCGTCCACTGCTCTCGCGATGTCGTCATACGGATCATTCAAATGCCGAGACGGCAGACTCTCCATAGCTGAAGCGCGCAGCTTGATGTTCGATCGTCTACACGGACGCGAGGTGATGGCGTCCCGAACCGGGAAGCCACCACCTCGCGCGTCATGCCAACCCGCCCGGTCGTCCCGTCGATGTCAGCCCTTACCGTCGGACGGGCTGTGCAGCGCTTCGCGGACCCGGTCGATGACCGCCAGAGCCGGGCCGGCCGACAGGGTGCCCTTCCCGAACTGTGCGCTGGGGTGCGGCATGGCACCCCATCTGCGGGATGAGCTGCGCGACGTGGTCGGGGCGGAGTTGGGCGGTGGGCGTGCACCCCAACGGCGTCGGTCTGTGGGACCTGGGGTCCGCGGAGGCCGCTCCCTGCCACCCCGGGTCAACCCGCAGGTCGCTAGACTTGGCCCTCGCGCCCTCGTAGCTCAGGGGATAGAGCAACGGTTTCCTAAACCGTGTGTCGCAGGTTCGAATCCTGCCGGGGGCACCAGGTTACCGCCTTGATCAGCGATTACTGATCCGTCTTCCTGGGCTTTCGTGCCCGCTGCGTCCGATCGCCTCGCCATCGCGCCCGGTTCGCGCCCAGGTGGCCGTGCAGCGTGCTAGCCACCCCTGCCGGCACTCGAGCCCATCCGGCAGCAGGTCCGCCCAGGTGAGGGCGGCGCCCGGGAGTACGGCGACCGGGTAGTCCTCAAGATCCATGCCTGGTGCCCCGCGGATCCGCGCGCGGATCGCAGCGAGGTCCTCTGAAGATCGCGGTAGCCGAGCGTCCGGCGGCCTCCGACCGATCGGCTGTCTCAGCAGGGCTGCCCCCGGCGGCCCGGCATACCGCGTCAGTGGTCGTGTCAGGGGCATGTCAGGCCGGTGACAGGGCGGGCGCCCATCGTTGCCGGCATGAGGAATTCAGCGATCGAGGTTTCCGGGCTACGAAAGGCCTTCGGCGACAAGGTCGTACTCGACGGCATCGATCTGGATGTGCAGGCGGGCACGATCTTCTCCCTACTCGGCCCGAACGGCGCGGGTAAGACGACGACGGTGAACGTGCTGAGCACGTTGATGAAGGCCGACGGTGGGACGGTGCGCGTCGGCGGCCACGACGTCGCCACCGAGGCCAAGGCGGTGCGCGCGACGATCGGGGTCACCGGTCAGTTCGTGGCGCTGGATGAGCTGCTGACCGGGCAGGAGAACCTGCAGTTGATGGTGGATCTCCACCGGGTGGGCTCCGCGGGCCGGCGGGTCGTCACCGAGCTGCTGGAGCGGTTCGACCTGTCGGAGTCGGCGCAGAAGCCGGTGTCGACGTATTCCGGGGGTATGCGCCGGAAGCTGGACCTGGCCATGACGCTCGTCGGCAACCCTCGGATCATCTTCCTGGACGAGCCGACGACGGGCCTGGATCCGCGCAGCCGCCGCACGATGTGGGCCATCGTCCGCGAGTTGGTGGCCGACGGGGTGACGATCTTCCTCACCACCCAGTACCTGGAGGAGGCCGATCAGCTCGCCGACCGGATCGCGGTGCTCGATCAGGGCCGGCTGGTCGCGCAGGGCACCTCCGCGGAGCTGAAGCGCCAGATTCCCGGCGGTCACGTCCGGCTCAGCTTCGCCGATCTCGGCGAGCTCGATGCGGCTGCCCGGTTCTTCACCGGCTCCACCCGGGACGACGAGAGCCTGACCCTGCGGGTTCCCGGCGACGGTGGCACGAACTCGTTGCGGGCCCTGCTGAACCAGCTCGACGAGCATGCGATCCAGCCCGAGGAGTTCTCCGTGCACACGCCGGACCTCGATGACGTCTTCCTCGCCCTTACCGGTCGCTCGAGCACGGAGGCCATGGCCAAATGAGTACCACTGGATCAGCGTTCGGCGATTCGGCGATCATGCTGCGCCGCAACTTCAAACACACCGTCCGGAATCCTGTCGCAGTGTTCAACGCGGTGCTGTTCCCGGTCGTCATCATGGTGATGTTCGTCTACGTGCTCGGTGACGCTTTCAGCGTCGGCGTCGACTATGTCGACTACGCGACGCCGGGCATGATCCTCCTGGCGGTCTGTTACGGGCTGGGAGCCACCGCGACGGCCGTGAACTCGGACATGACGAAGGGGGTCATCAAACGGTTCAAGGTCATGGATGTCTCTCGTGGCGCGGTGCTGACCGGTCATGTGGTCGCCAGCATGCTCAACAATCTGATTGCGATCGCGGCCATCATCGGGACGGCCTTCCTGCTGGGATTCCGCTCTTCCGGGAGTCTCCTCGACTGGCTCAGTGCGATCGGTCTCGTCGTGCTGCTCGCTTTCTCGGTCGGCTGGTTCACCGTCGCACTGGGGTTGGCCGCGAAGACTCCGGAAACGGCAGGTCTGGGCACCGTGCCGCTGATCATGCTGCCGTTCTTCAGCAGCGCGATCGTGCCGGCGGACAAGATGGGCCCTGGCATCCGGCAGTTCGCGGAATATCAGCCCTTCACGCCGATCATCGAAGCTTTGCGTGGGTTGCTCGCCGGCACCCCGTCAAGCGGCGACACGATCGCCGCGATCGCCTGGTGCGTCGGGATCGGTGTCCTCGGGTACCTGTGGGCGACCACCACCTTCAAGAAGCGAGCGTGACTTCGACCAGCTGACGCCAGCTTGTCAGGTTGTCCTCCCGCGCCGCCTCGGCGAACCGTGTGTCGCCGAGGCGGCGCCGCGCTGTCTGCTCGATCCGGGCCACGTCCGGGTGGGAACGGTCCTGCAATCCGCGTACGGCGGCGCTGGCCGCGAGCAGCCGCGCGGCCTGTTCGTACTCGTCGCGGCGTAGAGCCAGGTCCGCGACCCCGACGAGCACCTGCGCGATCAGGGGTGCGTGCCCCGCCTCGGAGGCCGCCTGCCAGGCCGCTGCGCGGTGCGTACGGGACTCGCCGGGATCGTCGGCAAGGTAGCCGAGCAGGTCGTGGGTCACCGCGCGCGAGTTCGCCCACTCCGCTTCGCCGCCCAGCAGGGTTGTCGCGAGGCCGAGTTGCCGGTACGCCTCCTCGGCGTCGCCGTCCCAACGAGCGAGTTCCGCCTTCGCGAGGGCCAGCTCAGCCAGCGCATCCGGCCAGGTGACCGGTTCCGCGCAGCGTTGCGCCTCGGCCATCGCCGCCGCGCTGGCATCCTTGTCGCCCAGCAGCCAGTACAGCTGGGCCTGTCGCGCCCGCCGCCGGATGACATCCTCGATGGCGCCGACCTGGGTGACGACCTCGATCGCCTGCTCGTAGTACTCGCACGCAGCGGCGAACTCGCCGAGCATGGCGACCCGGTCGGCCAGCTCGGTCAGCGCGAACGAAATCCCGAACCGCTCGCCGAGGGCCCGGAACTCTGCGAGCGCCATCTCAAGATGGGCGTCCGCATCCCGCCCCTCCTGGCCGAGCATGATCCGCATCTTGCCAAGGTGCAGCCGGGCCAGTGCGCGTGCCCAGGGCTCCTCGTCGTCCAGCAGTGACTCGAACGCCGGCAGGAACGCGTCCGGTGCCTGCAACATGCGTTCCAGCGGTACGACGAACTTCAACAGCGGGTGGCTTCGCTGACTGTGCCGGCTGAGTTCATACGCCTTGTGGATCCACTCCGCCGCCCGGTGCTCGTCGCCCTGCCCGGAGCTGACGTACATGCTCATCAGCGCGTACACCGTGGCCCGGATCTCATCGGTCACCTCGCCGGGCATTTCCGTGGCCGCGGTGATCAGCTCTATGCCTTCGGCCTTGTGCCCGCTGAACCACCAGTACCAGCCGACGCCCGCCGCGAGCCGCATCGCCGCGTGCGCCTCGCCGGCCCCGATCGCACCACGCATCGCCGAGCCGATGTTGTCGTGCTCGGCCAGGAGCGTGGCGAGCCACTGCAACTGCTCGGCACGGCGCAGATGCGGCTCCGCGGTCTCGGCGAGTTCGGTGAAGTAGGCGAGATGCGCTCGGCGGGCCAGGTCCGATTCCCCGGCCTCCGCGAGCCGGTTCGCGGCGTACTCCTTGATCGTGCCGAGCATCCGGTAGCGCGGTGCGCTGTCGCCCTCGGCGACCAGCAGCGACTTCTCGGCCAGCGAGGTGAGCAACTCGAGCATCTCTTCCGGCGCCACCCCGTCGCCGGCGCAGACCCGCTCGGCCGCTTCGATGCTCGCCCCGCCCGTGAACACCGAGAGCCGGCGCAGGACCACCCGTTCGGGATCGGTGAGCAACTCCCAGCTCCAGTCGACCACCGCCCGCAGCGTCCGGTGCCGCGGCAACGCGGTCCGGCTACCGCCGGTCAACAGCCGGAACCGGTCGTCGAGCCGGTGGGCGAGCTGATCGAGGGACATGGTGCGCAACCGGGCGGCGGCCAGTTCGATCGCCAGCGGCATCCCGTCCAGCGCCCGGCAGACGCGCGCCATCGTCGACAACGTGGCGGCGTCGATCGCGAGGTCCTTGCGCATCGCGCCCGCCCGGTCCCGCAGCAACTGAACGGCCGGGGACGACTTGATCTCGCCGGGGTCGGCGTCGACCTTCGGTGAAGCCAGCGGCTCGACCAGCCACAGCGCCTCGCCGGTGATGCCGAGCGGTTCCCTGCTCGTCGCCAGGATCCGCAGCCGCTGGCATTCGCCGAGCATCCGATGGGCGAACGCCGCCGCGGACTCGATCACGTGCTCACAGTTGTCCAGGATCAGCAGCGCCTCCCGCTCGCCGATCGCGGCGATGAGCCGGTCCGTCAGATCCGCGTCCCGTGCCCCGCTGAGCAGAGCATCACGAAGGCCGAGCCCGGCGATCGTCGGCTGTGCCACGTCGCCGTCGGCGCCGATCGCGGCGAGTTCCACCAGCCAGGCCCCGTCCGGCAGGTCGCCGACCAGCGTGCGGGCGGTCTCCGTGGCCAGCCTGGTCTTTCCCGAGCCGCCCGGCCCGATCAGGGTGGTGAGCCGGTGTCCGGCGACGAGCGCGCGGACTGCGGCGACGTCGGCGTCCTTGCCGACGAAGCTGGTCAGCTCGGCACGCAGGTTGGTCTTCCGCTCATCCTCCCGGCGTTTCCCATCGCCGCGCAGCAGCGCGACGTGCAACGCGGACAGCTCCGGTGAGGGGTCGACGCCCAGCGCGTCGGCCAGGGCCTCTCTCGTGCGCTGGTAGACCAGCAGCGCCTCGCTGCCGCGACCGGCCGCCACGAGGGCGCGCATCAGCGCAGCGACAAGCCGTTCCCGCACCGGGTGCGCGGCCACCAGGTCGGTCAGTTCGCTGACCAGCTCCGCACCATCGCCGAGGCCGACCTCCGCGTCGAACCGATCTTCCAGGGCAGTGAGGTGTAGCCCTTCGAGCCGGGTGACCGCCGCGTCGATCGCCCTACTGTCCGGCAGACCGACGTCCTGCATGGCGGCACCGCGCCACAGTGCGAGGGCTTCGCGCAGCAGCCGTACCCGTTGAGGACCGTCGCCGTCGCGGACCTGGCTCGCGGTGACGAGACGTTCGAACCGCACGGCGTCGACGTCGTCGGGTGCCACCGTCAACCGGTAGCCGTCGGTGTGCCCCTCGACCGATCCCTCCGGCAGCGCCTTTCGCAGCCGGGAAACCAAGCGGTGCAGGGCATTCGTCGCGTCGGCGGGCGGCTGTTCACCCCAGATCCAGTCGACGAGCGTTGCCTTCGGGACCACGCGACCCGGTTCGAGCGCGAGGGCGACCAACAGTCCGCGCAGCCGGGCGCCCGGCACGTCGGCGAAGGCGCCGTCGTCCGTGCGAACCTCGAACGATCCGAGCATCCCGATCTGCACGCAGCAGATCCTGCCATGGGGTTTGAGCACGCTCCCGACTGCTGATGCCCGGACCACAGCTGGCAGCGCCGCCGTACCTGAATTCGCTCGCGGTGATGGCCTGCTGCCGGGTCCACCCGCAACGAGGATCTCCGGGAGAGCGGCGACCAGGCCTCATCGAGGTCGAACACGGCCACCGCGCAAGGCTAGCCGTCCCTGACAGGGCACTCGTTCTGGTGCCCGCTCACCACGTCGCCATATGAAGTGAATCGGAAAAGCGATTGCCTGCCGTCGACACGGCCCCTACTTTTGATCAGGCAAGGTCATCCCGACGAACTCGAGGAGTTCCCCGTGTTGCAGTACCTCTGCACCGAAATGGCGCGGCTTCTGCCGTGCGCCGGTGTCGTGCTGCCCTCGATCGGGCGAGCCCACGATCTCTGTGCGAGTGAGCAGAACTGGCAGCCGGGGCGGCGGCGCGAATAGCGCACCTTCAAACGCGAAGCCGCCCACCCGCCAGGGATCGGGCGGCTTTTTCGTTAGTGACAACTGCACAGGGGCGTAGCTCAATTGGTAGAGCACCGGTCTCCAAAACCGGAGGTCGCAGGTTCGATTCCTGTCGCCCCTGCTCATCGTCCCGGCCGTGGCCGGCGACGTAGCACATTCTCAACTCCACAGTGGATGGCATGAGACTCCTGGCCGGCGCCGACATATGGGCCGGCCGGGGCTAATACCCTCCGGGACGAGGGAGACGGCAACCCACTCGCTTTGGGAACGAGGGAAACGGGGTGCGACTCCCCGGTCCCGGACCAAGGGACGGACCTCACTCTCGCGGGGCGGGCCTGGAGTTGAGACTCCAGCCGTCGCTCCCACCTGATCGAGCACGGTGCGGTCCTACCCGGCCGGCGAGACCTCGTCGGCCCCTTTGCGGGCTGGTGCAATTCGGCAGCACGTCCGGCTCTGAACCGGAAGGTTGGAGGTTCGAATCCTCCGCCCGCAGCGGCTCGCAGTTCATGCCCGACTGGCCCAGCGGTAGAGGCGCTCGGTTCAGGTCCGAGAGGTGCGGGGTTCGAATCCCCGGTCGGGTACGCATGGGTCGGGTGCTGGTGCACAGCGTCGCTTTGCAAGCCTCGCGTGCCCGGTTCGAAACCGGGTCGATCCACCAATGCCCTGTCGGTCCAGCCAGGAGTGGACGCCGGGTTGTCGACCCGCATGCCCCCGTAGCTCAGCGGACAGAGCGCCTGGCTACGAACCAGGAAGCCGCAGGTTCGATCCCTGCCGGGGGCACCTACCGCAGTTGGTTACGGCCTGGTCGTGTGCCCGAGTGGTCAGGGAGCGGTCCGCAAAACCGCGTACCGGGGTTCGATTCCCCGCACGGCCTCGATGTGTGCCATCCACTGGGTGAGGCGCAGGCGGGCATGGGCCCAACTGCCGCTCATAACGGCGGCCTGCTCGGTTCGACTCCGAGGCCTGCGACCAGTGCGGCGGCCGGGCTGCGCCCCGGTCGGGCTCAGTAGCAGCTCTTGCGGGAAGCCCGTACGAAGGCGTCTCGTGACACCACCTTCGTGGTGTCGTGGTCGACGGGTGCCAGCACCTGGTCGGGGCCGATCCGGGCGAAGTCCGCGGTGCTGAAGTCCACGGAGATGGCGTCACGACCGCTCGACCCGGAGAGGCTGTATGTGGCCTCGGGCTTCAGTTCGGTGAGCGGCTCCGTCCGCACCGCGGTGCCCGACGCCGGCGCAGAGGTCTCGCGGGTTCCGGCGGTCTCCCAACCCGCCGGCGGCTGACCGAGCAGCGGGACCTCCACCACCTCGGTGGTCGACTGCCCACTGATCCGCCAACTGGTCAGCGGGCCATCCCTCGTCTGGTCCTCACTGGTTTCGTACACGCTCATCTGAGAGAACGAGCCGTCGCACGGGACGAGAACACCGATCGGCCGGCCATCCAGCACGGCGAGGGCCACGACCGGTTCGTCGGGTGGGGTGCAGGCGGCCAGGAGCCCGAGCAGCGGAAGCAGCATCACCGCGACGGTCTGTCTGCGCATGCGGTCACTCTCTCAATGCGAGATCACACGCCGATCGCATGACGATCACGATCGGTTGATGGGCGGCGAGCCGGCGCCTGCATCGACCGGCGGGCACGGCGGCCCGCCGGCCGATGGTCAGGGATTCAGTTGCCGCAGGCGGTGTCCAGTGCTTCGATCGGCTGCTTCAGCGCGGGCTCGTCGACCTCCACCGGCTTCTTGTCGGCCAGTCGCTGCTCGATCGCGGTGGCCAGGGTCTCGAAGGCGGTGCGTACGGTCGGGTCGGCGGCCTGGGGCGCCTGGGCCCGCAGGCCGGTGACGATCGTGGTGTAGTGCCCACGGATCAGCCGGTCCTCCTCCGCCTTGCTGACCGGCTTGTCGATCTGGGCGATGGCGTCGTCGGCCATCCCGACGAAGCCGGTCTTGACCACCTCGGTGGCGGCCTTGCACACCGTCTGGCTGTTGGCGGCGACGTCGACCGTGGGGCTGGCCGCCGCGCTGGTCGGCCCGCCGGCCGTGGGCTCGCTGGTCTTCTCGCACCCGGCCGCGAGGCCGGTCAGCGCCGCCAGGGCGGCGAGGGTGCCGAGGGCGCGCAGGCGCCTACTGGGCTTGGACATGCTTACTCCCCGTGTGTCGTGCGTGGTCTGCGGCCCGCCGGGGCCGTTCGGACCCGGTCGATCGGACCGTCGATCCGCCACTGTAGAGGTCCGGTGCTGATCCCGCGATCAGGATTCCCCGCTCGGTGGCCCCGCCCGGACCCGGGCGGCCGGCGCAGGCGAGGCCCGCACCGGGAGGCGGACGTTCGTCAGGGCCCGGGCTTGCGGGCCAGCAGGTACGCCTGCGGCGTCTTCTCCGTACCGCCGGCGTACGGCTCGGGCTCGCGGACGAGCTGCGCCCGCAGCGTGAAGCCGGCATCGGTCAGCAGCGCCGCGACCTGCTCCGGCCGGCGCCGGCGGAAGGTCAGCGACAGCGGCTGGCCGAACCCCTCGGTGCGGATCACCGGTTCGTCGCCGACCTGGAAGACCATGGCCAGGTGGCCGCCCGGGGCGAGGGCCCGGTGGAAGCCGGCGAAGGTCGCCGGCAACAGCTCGTCGGGGACGTGGATGATCGAGTACCAGGCCGTGATGCCGGCGAGACCGCTCTCGGGCAGGTCGAGCGCGGTCATCGAGCCCTCGTCGAAGCGCAACTCGGGATGGTTGCGGCGGGCCACCGCCAGCATCCCGGGTGAGAGGTCGATGCCGAACGCCGCCAGCCCGAGCCCGCTGAGGTAGCCGGTCACCGCGCCGGTCCCGCAGCCGATGTCGGCGACCGGACCACCACCGGTCCGCTGCACCAGTTCGGCGAAGGCGGTGAGGACGGCCCGGTCCCACGGCTTGCTGGTCAGCTCGTCGCGGAACTGGGCGGCGATTTCGGTGGCCACGGCGTCGTAGGACGTCCGGGTCTCGCGGAGGAAGTCCGGTTCGATCATTCCGGGCAGGCTACGCCGGGCCGCCCGTTGGCCGAGGGCCGGCCGTCCGCCTTCGTGACGGGCGCGGGACGCCACCGGCGGCTCGGCGTAAGCGGGACGGCACGGCCGGCTCGGCGGGCACCCGGAACGGCGCCGCCCCGCCCGCGACGGCGAGCGGGGCGGCGAGAGGGAAGGCTCAGAGCGCGGCGCGGATGGCCTCGGCCAGGGTGACCGGCGGACGGCCGAGCAGCCGGGCCAGGTCGTCGCCCTCGACCTCCAGCTCGCCCAGGGCGAGCCCACGGTCACCGTCGGCGAGAACGGCGGCGAAGTCGGCGGGTACGCCGGCGCCGACCAGCATCTCGACGTACTTCTCCTCGGGAAGGTCGGTGTAGCTCACCTCGCGGCCGGCCTGCCGGGACAGCTCCTCGGCCAGCCCGGTCAGGGTGAACGGTGCGCCACCCAGCTCGTACGCCCGGTTGGCGTGGCCCTCGGTGGTGACCACCGCGGCGGCGGCCTCGGCGTAGTCGGCCCGGGCGGCCGCGCTGACCCGACCGTCGCCGGCCGCACCGGCGATGCCGTACCGCAGGTAGGTGGGGATCTGCGGCAGGTAGTTCTCGAAGTACCAGCTGTTGCGCAGGAAGACGTACGGCAGGCCGGAGGCGACGATCTCCTGCTCGACGCCGCGGTGCTCGGTGGCGAGGACCAGGCTGGAGGTGTCCGCCTTGGTGATGCTGGTGTAGGCGATCAGGCTGACGCCGGCCTGCTTGGCGGCGGCCGCCACGTTGCGGGCCTGCTCCACCCGGCGGCCGAGTTCGGTGCCGGAGACGAACACCACCTTGTCGGCGCCGGCGAAGGCTGCGCGCAGCGACGCGGGGTCGTTGTAGTCGGCCTGCCGTACGGTCACCCCGCGCTCGGCGAGGTCGGCGAGTCGGCTGGTGTCCCGGCCGAGCGCCACGATCTCGGCGGCGGGTACGCCCCGGTTGAGCAGCGATTCCACGGTGAGCCGGCCGAGGTGGCCGGTGGCGCCGGTGACGGCGATGGACATGCGAACTCCCTCTAGAAAGTGGGTCGGACCTCAGCTGCAACGGGAAGCCAGCCGGGTCACTTCCCGTTGGAGAGTAGGCACCTTGAAGTGCGTAACTCACCGTGGGAGAGTGAACGCGTGGAACCGGACCTCTACGACCGCAAGTGCGGTAGTCGGCAGGTGCTCGACCGGATCGGCGACCGGTGGAGCGTCCTGGTGGTGCTCGTCCTCGCCGACGGCACGAAGCGCTACGGCGACCTGGCCAAGCGCATCGACGGGGTGAGCCAGAAGATGCTCACCCAGACGTTGCGCGCGTTGGAGCGCGACGGGCTGGTCACCCGCGAGGTGCACGCCTCCGTGCCGCCCCGGGTCGACTACGCCCTCACCGACCTGGGGCGCAGCCTGCTCGACCTGCTCTCCGGGCTCCAGGCGTGGGCCACCACCAACCTCGGCGAGGTGGAGGCGGCCCGGGTCCGCTACGACTCCAGGTGATGTAACGAGATTTGGCGGGAAGACGCTACGTCGCCAGCGCGGGCGCGGAATTCCCGACGCGAATAGGCTCCGTCGTATCGAGAACCGCCAGATCGTGGCACTCCCACGGCCGGGGTGTCGGACGCGAGTGAGGGGGCGTGTCCGCCGCCGCCGCCGGGCGGGTGCCCATCGACGTCTCGCCGCCCAGCGGAGGATCCGCGTCGCGCGACACTGCTCGCCACTCGGGGTGCGACGGCGGCCGGCGGGACCATCGCCGGCCGCCGTCGCGGCTCAGCCCACCGGCAGCTGCTCGGACTGGCTGATCACCTGATCGATCAGTCCGTACTCCCGGGCCTGCTCGGCGGTGAACCAGCGGTCCCGGTCCCAGTCGCGCTGGATCTCCGCCAACGTCCGCCCGCTGTGCTGGGCGATCAACTCCTGCATGGTCCGCTTCACGTGCAGCATGTTCTCGGCCTGGATGGTGATGTCCGCGGCCGTGCCGCCCATCCCGCCCGACGGCTGATGCATCATGATCCGCGAATGCGGCAGGGAGTATCGCTTGCCGGCCGCGCCGGCACAGAGCAGGAACTGCCCCATCGAGCCGGCGAAGCCGAGCGCCAGGGTCGCCACATCGTTGCGGACGTAGCGCATGGTGTCGTAGACCGCCATGCCCGCGGTCACCGAGCCGCCCGGCGAGTTGATGTAGAGGAAGATGTCCCGCTCGGGATCCTCGGCGGCGAGCAGCAGGATCTGCGCGCAGATCTGATTCGCCGAGGCGTCGGTCACCTCGGTGCCGAGGAAGACGATCCGCTCCTTCAGCAGCCGCTCGAACACCTGGTCACCGAAGGACGGCTGCCCGCCGTCCAGCATCCGCACGCCGCCATAGCCGATCATCACGTCCGCCTTCCACCGTGCCGGCGGGCGGCGGAACCGCCCGGGATACCGGCCTCTCCAGCGTGCGCGCGGTGGTGGCGGAGGCCCAGCGATTCTGCCGGCGGCGAATCTGCCGCCGGCAGAACCGGCCAGGCCTAGACGGTGGTCAGCCGCCGCCGGCCCGACCGGGCCTGTCCGCAGCGCAGCAGGTCGGCGGTACGCGGACCGGGGCGCCCGGCCGGCGCCGGCCCGAACCCGCCGACGCGCAGCGTGGGACCACCGGCCCGAGGGCCGCGGTGCAGCATCGCCCCGGGGGTACGCGGACCGACCCGGACGGTCGGCCCCTGCTCGCCCAGGGCGGTTGGGACGCGCTCCAACTGGGCCAGCCCGACGCGGGGCGTGGCGGGGATCCGCGGCTCGACCTGGCGCAGGTCGTCCCGGGCCTCCTCGAGCAGTTCGGAGAGGTGGATGCCGAGCGCCCGGCAGATCGCCGCGAGCACCTCGGAGGAGGCCTCCTTGCGACCGCGCTCGACCTCGGACAGGTAGGGCACGGAGACCCCGGCGACCTCGGCCACCTCGCGCAGCGTGCGGCCCTGGCGCAGCCGCAGCCGACGCAGCACCCCACCGATCACCCGTCGCAGTAACGACATGCCGGCCTCACTCTCACGGTCGTCGTCCCGGGGACACCCCCATCATGCCCGCTGTCACCGGTCCGGGCCGCCCCGGACCGCTGACCGGCCCGCCTCGGTCCGCGGCGACCCGGGTCCGGGACGCCGCAGGCCGGCGCCTCCTCCACGGCCTTTCAGTCGGCGGGCTGGTTGCCCGGGTCGCGACCCGGACGTGCGGATCGCGGCGTAACCGCTATGTTGTGGGCGTGCAGGCGACGGCGGCGGAGCAGGTTCGACGGTGATCCATTTTCCCGCGCAGCGTCGGGGTCCACTCAGCGCGCTCAGCCTGCGGTTGGCCGCCGCGCTCGGCCTGGTCTTCGCCACCGTCGCGGTGGTCTATCTCGACCGGGGCGGCTACCGCGACGTCAACGAGGACGGCATCACCCTGCTCGACTGCTTCTACTACACGGTGGTGACCCTCTCGACCACCGGCTACGGGGACATCACCCCGTTCAGCCCGAGCGCCCGGTTGATCAACGTCCTGTTCATCACGCCCGCCCGGGTGCTCTTCCTGATCATCCTGGTCGGCACCACCCTGGAAGTCCTGACCGAGCAGTACCGGACCGGCCGTCGGCTGACCCGGTGGAGGAAAACCGTGAAGGACCACGTCATCATCTGCGGCTACGGCACCAAGGGCCGCAGCGCGGTCTCCGCCCTGCTGGAGAACGGGCTCGACAAGTCGCGGATCATCGTCGTCGAGCGCAACGGCGCGGCGCTGCGGCAGGCCACCTCGGCCGGGCTGGTCGCGATCGAGGGCTCGGCCACCCGTTCGGCGACGCTGAACGAGGCGCACATCCGGACGGCCAAGGCCGTGATCATCGCGACCGACAGCGACGACGCGTCGGTCCTGGTGGCGCTGACCGTACGGCAGCTCACCGCGGGCCAGGTGCGGATCATCGCGGCGGCGCGGGAGGCGGAGAACGCCCCGCTGCTCAAGCAGAGCGGCGCGCACCACGTGATCGTCTCCTCGGCCACCGCCGGCCGGCTGCTGGGCCTCTCCACCTCCGCCCCGCCGCTGATCGACGTCGTCGAGGACCTGCTCACCCCCGGGCAGGGGATGGCGCTGGCCATGCGGTCGGCCGAGCGCGACGAGGTGGGCCGTTCACCACGTGAGCTGGACTCGCTGGTCATCGCCCTGGTGCGCCGGGGCAAGGTGGTCACCCTGGCCGACCGGGCCGGCGCGGTCATCGAGACCGGGGACATGCTGGTGCACGTCCGGGACGACCGGCCGCGGTCGACGGCCACCGTCTGATCGCCAATTCGGCCCGCCCTCCGGGACTGCCGGAGCGACCGCTCAGCAGACGGCGTCGCCGTTCGGGTCCAGCTCGGCGACCTCGGCGCAGGTCACCTCTCTCCCGCTGATCGCCCGGCGGAGCAGGTCGTAGAGGGTCTCGCGCTCGGCCGGCTCCAGCGCGCCGAGGACGTCGTCCTCGGCGACGACGAGGGCGCACTCGGCTTCGCGGAGGCGTTTCGCGCCGGCCTCGGTGAGGCTCACCACGTGCCGGCGGCGGTCCTCGAGTGAGCGCCGCCGCTCGACCAGGCCCGTCGCTTCCAGGTCGTTGAGCAGCCCGACGACGTTCGTGCTGTCGATCTGCAGGGAGCTGGCGAGCCCCTGCTGGCTGATGCCGGCGGCGTCCCGCAGCACGGTGAGGGCGACCAGGTGCCGGGGTCGCAGGCCCAGCGGCGCCAGCACCGATTCCGACCTGAGCCGCATCCGTCGGGCCAGGTAGTCGAGCAGCGCGCCGGAGCGGCGTTCCGACTGCTCAACCGGCCCTACAGACATGTGACTCAGTTTACCCCTGCCGCAGAACGTCGGTCTGCTATAAATAGTTTGTGTCACGCAAACGATCTGTGGAGGGCTAGTTAAATGCCACACCTGTTGCACATCGACTCGAGCATCCGGGGCGAGCACTCGGTCAGCCGACAGCTCACCGCTCGCGCCGCTGCCGTCTGGCGTGCCGCCCACCCGGACGGCACCGTGACCTACCGGGACCTCGGCAAGCAGCCGCTGCCCCACCTGGACGAGGCCGGCGGCCTGGCGCGGATGGTGCCGCCCGACCAGCACACCCCGGAGCAGCGCGCCTCCTGGCAGCTGACCGAGCACCTGGTCGACGAGGTCAAGCGGGCCGACACCGTGCTGCTGGGCCTGCCGCTCTACAACTACGGCGCGCCGAGCAGCGTGAAGACCTGGGTCGACCACCTGATCGCACCCGGCATCGCGTACGACCCGGCGACCGGCGCCGGCCTGCTCGGCGACCGTGAGTTCATCGTGTTGGCCAGCCGCGGTGGCGGCTACAGCGCGGGCACCCCGCGCGAGGGTTGGGACCACGCCGAGCCGTGGCTTCCGCACGGCATGTCGCAGACCGGCCTGGAGCCGCGCTTCATCGCCGCCGAGCTGACCCTCGCGCCGGTGGTCCCGGCGATGGCCGAGCTGGTCGGCCTGCACGAGGAGAGCCTCGCGGCGGCCGAGCGGGCCATCGACGAGCTCTGGACGGCGGCCCCGGCGGCGGTCTGACCGGCGCCGCTTCTGCGGTACGACGAGAGGGGGCCGTTCCCCGACGGGAACGGCCCCCTCTGCGGTCGACGGGTGCGGGTCACATGATGGTCCAGGTGTCCCCGCTGCCCAGCAGGGCGGAAAGCTGCTGCTCGGGGGTCTCGGTGACCTCCGCCCGGGCGGCGGCGAGCTGGTCCTGCACCGTGCTGTCGTAGGACGGCCGGTCCACCGAGCGGAACACGCCGATCGGGGTGTTGCGCAGGTCGAGGCCGGGCAGCCGGGAGAGCGCGAACGCGTACGCCGGGTCGTTGACCGTCGCGTCGTGCACGACGATCTCGTCGGGGCCGGTGTTCGCCGTCTCCCGGACCTCCAGGCCGAACCCGCCGGGCGGGTGCACGACGCAGAACTGGCCGTCCTTGCCGAAGGTGATCGGCTGCCCGTGCTCCAGCCGGATCAGGAAGTCGTCCCGGGTGCCCGGATCCTTCAGCTGGTCGAAGGCGCCGTCGTTGAAGATGTTGCAGTTCTGGTAGATCTCCACGAACGCCGAGCCCTGGTGCTCGGCGGCGGCCCGGAGCACCGACTGGAGGTGCTTGCGGTCGGAGTCGATGGTGCGCCCCACGAAGGTCGCCTCGGCGCCGAGCGCCAGCGAGAGCGGGTTGAAGGGCGAGTCGGCCGAGCCGACCGGCGTCGACTTGGTGATCTTGCCGAGCTCCGAGGTGGGCGAGTACTGCCCCTTGGTCAGCCCGTAGATCCGGTTGTTGAAGAGCAGGATCTTGAGGTTGACGTTGCGGCGCAGCGCGTGGATCAGGTGGTTGCCGCCGATCGAGAGGGCGTCACCGTCACCGGTCACCACCCAGACCGAGAGGTCCGGCCGGGTGACCGACAGGCCGGTGGCGATCGCCGGGGCCCGGCCGTGAATCGAGTGCATCCCGTAGGTGTTCATGTAGTACGGGAAGCGCGACGAGCAGCCGATCCCGGAGACGAAGACCGTCCGCTCGCGGGGGATGTTCAGCTCTGGCATGAACTGCTGGATGGCGGCCAGGATCGCGTAGTCACCGCAGCCGGGGCACCAGCGCACCTCCTGGTCGGACTTGAAGTCCTTGGCGGTGAGCTTGAGGGCGACGGGCTCAGACATTCTTCAGGACCTCTTCCAGCATCGTCTCCAGCTCGGCGGCCGTGAACGGCAGGCCGCGGACCTGGTTGTAGCCGATCGCGTCGACCAGGTACTTCGCCCGGATCACGTGGGCGAGCTGGCCGAGGTTCATCTCGGGGATGACCACGCGGTCGTAGGAGCGCAGCACCGTGCCGAGGTTCGCCGGCATCGGGGCGAGGTGCCGCAGGTGCGCCTGGGCGATGGAGAGCCCACGCTGGCGCAGGCCGCGGCAGGCGGCGCCGATCGGCCCGTACGTCGAGCCCCAGCCGAGCACCAGCACCCGGGCGTCGCCGTCCGGGTCCTCGACCTCGACGTCCGGCACCGGGATGGTCTCGATCCGGGCCGCCCGGGTGCGCACCATGAAGTCGTGGTTCGCCGGGTCGTACGAGATGTCGCCGGTCTTGTCGGCCTTCTCCAGCCCGCCGATCCGGTGCTCCAGCCCCGGCGTGCCCGGGATGGCCCACGGTCGGGCCAGGGTCTCCGGGTCGCGAAGGTAGGGCAGGAAGGTCGTGCCGTCCTCGCCGTTGGGCGCGGTGGCGAACTCGACCCGCAGGTCGGGCAGGGACTCCACGTCGGGCAGCAGCCACGGCTCGGAGCCGTTGGCGACGTAGTTGTCCGACAGCAGGATCACCGGGGTGCGGTAGGTGAGCGCGATCCGGGCGGCCTCCAGCGCGGCGTGGAAGCAGTCCGACGGGGACTTCGGGGCGATCACCGCCACCGGGGCCTCGCCGTGCCGGCCGTAGAGCGCCATGTTGAGGTCGGCCTGCTCGGTCTTGGTCGGCATGCCCGTCGACGGACCGGCCCGCTGCACGTCGACGATGACCAGCGGCAGCTCCAGCGCCACGGCCAGGGAGATCGTCTCGCTCTTCAGCGCCACACCCGGGCCACTGGTGGTGGTGACGCCGAGTGACCCGCCGTAGGCGGCGCCGAGTGCCGCCCCGACCGCGGCGATCTCGTCTTCGGCCTGCATGGTGAGCACGCCCAACTTCTTGTGCTTGCTCAGCTCGTGCAGGATGTCCGAGGCCGGCGTGATCGGGTAGGCGCCGAGGAACACCGGCAGCCCGGAGCGGACCCCGGCGGCGACCAGGCCGAGCGAGAGCGCGGCGTTGCCGGTGATGTTGCGGTAGGTGCCCGGCTGCATCTTCGCCGGCTTGACCTCGTAGCGGACCGCGAAGTCCTCGGTGGTCTCGCCGAAGTTCCAGCCGGCCCGGAAGGCGGCGATGTTCGCGGCGACCAGCTCCGGCCGGGCGGCGAACTTGCGCTCCAGGAACCGCAGCGTCGACTCGTAGGGCCGGGAGTACATCCAGGAGAGCAGGCCGAGCGCGAACATGTTCTTGGCCCGCTCGGCGTCCTTCTTGGACACCTCCTGCGCGGCGAGGGCGCCGATCGTCATCGAGGTCAGCGCGACCGGGTGTACGACGTAGCCGGCGAGCGAGTCGTCGTCGAGCGGGCTGACCTGGTAGCCCACCTTGGCCAGGTTGCGCTTGGTGAACTCGTCGGTGTTGACGATGATGTCCGCGCCTCGGGGCAGGTCGGCCAGGTTGGCCTTGAGCGCGGCCGGGTTCATCGCCACCAGCACGTTCGGCGCGTCACCAGGGGTGAGGATGTCGTAGTCGGCGAAGTGCACCTGGAAGCTGGAGACGCCGGGCAGCGTCCCGGCGGGGGCGCGGATCTCGGCGGGAAAGTTGGGCAGTGTCGAGATGTCGTTGCCGAGCTGGGCCGTCTCCGAGGTGAACCGGTCGCCGGTCAGTTGCATGCCGTCGCCGGAGTCGCCGGCGAACCGGATGACCACCCGGTCGAGTTGACGGATCTGCTTGGTCACGCCTGCACCTCGCTTCGCTGCGCGCGGTTGCGCGGGCGGCTCGACATGATGGTGACCCCGCCTTGCCCGGCCACGTGACCTCCTTGACGCACCGCTGCACCGCGCCGGCCGTGACTGCCGGCCCGCTGTGGTTTCTCCCCTGAGAGCCTACGTCGGATCGACCCGTCACCTTCCCAGGAGGTTCGCCGACTGGGACCGAATCGGGGGGTGAAATTCACCTTTTAGTGGTGATTAGCCCCTCGCGCCGTAATCGAGATCACCGTCCGCCGATGCTCCAGCCCGGAATGTGCCCGCCGATCCGGGGCTCCGCCGCTCACTCCTGGGTCGCGGGCGACCGCCCCGGGTCGGTCACCGGCTCGGCGAGCCGGCGGCGCAGCGACGTGGTGGCCAGCCAGAGCGCCAGTACGACCAGCAGGGCCGAGACCACGATGAGGATGATCGCGGTGCGCTGCACCGAGCCGGCCCCGTCGCCGCCCGTGTCGGCGTCGCCGGCGCCCAGCACGCCCTGTGAACCGGTCGGCGCGGGTGCCGCGGCCACCGGGGTGGCCAGCGCCGCCGCCGCGGTGATCCGGAAGCTCATCTGCACCTGCCGGGTCCGGCCGCTGCGGGGGTCGAGCTGGCCGACGACCGCACCCGACAGCGGGGCGTCCCGCTGTGCGTCCGGTGTCGCCTCGACCGGGAGGCGCAGCTCGGCGCGTCCTCCGGCGGGTATCGCGCCCACGTCGCAGCGGGTCCGGGTCTCCTCGACCGCGACGCAGCCCGCGGGTGGTGCCGGCACGGTGACCCCGGCCGGGAGGACCACGTCGACCCGCCCGGTGGCGTCGACCTTGCCGGTGTTGCCGAGCCGCACGCCGAGCTCGCTCGCCGCCCCGCTGATGTCGAAGGCGACCTCGTCGGCGTGCAACGCGATGCCCGGCGCCGGCGGGCCCGGCGGGAAGAGCACCGCGAACCCCTCGTTGTCGCTCACCGCGCCGGTCACCCCGGGGGCGCTGGCGGTGACCGCCACCGAGCCGCTCAGCGGCATCCGTCGCCAGGCGGTGCCGGAGATCCGGACCCGGACCAGGGTGCTGAACCGGGCTCCCGCCGCGGCCGTCCACTCACCGCAGCGGTACGCGCCACCGCCGCTGGCCGCGCAGCCCTCGGTGCCGGCGTCGGTCAGCCCGGCGGGCAGCGTGTAGGAGAGTCGGATCCGCTCGGCGGTGGTGCCGGTGTTGGTCACCGTGACCCGCAGGGTGGTGTTCGTGCTGGCCGCGTTCCAGTAGCCGCTGCTCAGGGTGATGTCCCCGGTGGTGATGCGGATCCCGAGCGGGTGCTGTGCCGGGGCGCCGCCGGGCGCCGGCGGTCGGACCGGTGGCACCGGTGGGACCGGCGGCACCGGCGGGCGGCTGGACGTGCCGGCACCCGGCGTCGGCCCGGTGGCCGGCGCCGACGTCTCCGGGGCGCCGGTGGTCGGGGTCGGGTCGGTGGTCGCGGGCGGCGTCGTCTCGGCGGGCGGCTCGATGGTCGGCGGCGGTGTGGTCGGGTCCGGGGCGGTCTCGGTCGGCTCAGCCGTCGGGGTCTCGTCGCCCGGGTCCTCCGCCGGATCGGTGGCTGACGCGACCGGGCTGGCCTCCGGGACGGCCGCCGTGGCCCAGCCCGGCACGACCGCGATCGCGGTCAGCAGGCCGAGCGTGAGCGACATCGCCAGCAGGGGCGCGCTGCGGCCACGCGCCCGTCGTCCGGGGGGTACGTCCACGCTGGCCATCTGTCCTCCGGTACGACGGGTCAGGTCCAATATTCGGTAACGCTTGCCCCGCGGCACTAGTCCCAGTCGGAAACAAATCCGTAACGTGTTCGATACGTGCCCGCGGACCGGACGGTAGGCTGCCGACCGTGACCGGTTACCTGGGCTCGTACGCGACGCTCGGGCTCCTGCTGCTCGCCAGCGTCCTCTTCTTCGTTACGGCGTTCTCGGCCAATCGGATGTTACGTCCTGGCCGTCCGGCTGATCCACCCGGCAAACGGACCAGCTATGAGTGCGGGCTGGACCCGGTCGGCGGCGACTGGGCGCAGATGCAGATCCGCTACTACGTCTACGCCTACCTCTACGTGCTCTTCGCGGTCGAGGCGGTGTTCCTGTTCCCCTGGGCGGTGGTCTTCGACCGGCCCGGGTTCGGCCTGGTCACGGTCGTCGAGATGGCGATCTTCGTGGCGGTGCTGGCGCTGGGCATCCTGTACGCCTGGCGTAGGAACATCCTGCGCTGGACCTGACCGCCCCGGCCACCGGCGATCGTGTCGGCCCGGCCGTCCGTTCGCGCCGCCCCGGCGGTCGGTCATGCCCGGCCCACGCCTGATCGGCGGGCGGTCGACGCGGATCAGGCGAGGCCGCGCCGGGTGGCCGCCGGCGGGCGGTCACCCCGGATCGCGGCCACCATGTCGAGCACCCGGCGGGTGGGGCCGACCTGGTGGGCGCGGAACACCCGGGCGCCCAGCCAGGCGGAGACCGCGGTCGCCGCGAGCGTCCCCTCCAGCCGCTCGGCGACCGGCAGGTCCAGCGTCTCGCCGATGAAGTCCTTGTTGGAGAGCGCCACAAGCAGCGGCCATCCGGTGGCGGTGAGTTCGTCCAGCCGCCGGGTGATCTCCAGAGAGTGACGGGTGTTCTTGCCGAAGTCGTGCGCCGGGTCGATCAGGATGCCGTCCCGGCGTACGCCCAGAGCGGCCGCGCGCTCGGCGAGACCGGTGACCGTTGCGACCACGTCGGCCACCACGTCGTCGAAGGCCGCCCGGTGCGGCCGGGTGCGCGGGGCCAGACCGCCGGCGTGCGAGCAGACCAGGCCGGCCCCGGTCTTCGCGGCGACCCCGGCCAGCGCGGGATCCGCACCGGACCAGGTGTCGTTCAGCAGGTCGGCCCCGGCGGCCACCGCCTCCACCGCGACCTCCGCCCGCCAGGTGTCGATGGAGATCACCACGTCCGGGAAGGCGGCCCGGACCGCGGCGATCGTGTCGACCGTGCGCCGGATCTCCTCGGCCACGTCGACGTCGTCACCCGGGCCGGCCTTGACCCCGCCGATGTCGATGATCTCGGCGCCGTCGGCGACGGCCCGCTCCACCGCCCGCAGCGCGCTGTCGGCGGCGAAGGTGGCGCCCCGGTCGAAGAACGAGTCCGGCGTGCGGTTGACGATCGCCATCACCACCAGCTCGCCGGAGGCGAAGGTCCGCCCACCGAGCCGAAGCTCCCCGGCCATCGCGCCTCCCTGAAGATCCACCTGGTCGGCCGCCGCACCGTCGGCCGGTCCCGACGCTAGCCGGTCGATCCGTGTCCCACCCGTGCGGTACACCCGTCCGGCGTGGGTGGCGGGCTCGCTCCGGCCCGGTCGACATGCCACGATCTGTGCATGGGTCAGCTTCTGCTCATGGTGGTCGTGGCGTTGACCGTCGCGGCGGTGGTGTTCGGGGTGACGGTGCTGGTCACCGGTCGGGATCCGGGGCTGATGCCGGCCGAGCCGGACGGCCGGGCCGTGCCGCTGCCGGGCAACCGTCCGCTGCGGGAGTCGGACGTGGGTGAGGCGCGGTTCGACACCGCGCTGCGTGGGTACCGGATGATCCAGGTCGATCAGGCGATGCGCCGGGCCGCCTACGACATCGGCTACAAGTCGGAGCTGATCGGCGTGCTGGAAGCGGAGGTGGCCGCGTTGCGCGAGGGACGGACGGCGGACGCCGACGCGCTGCGCCGGGCGCGCGAGCAGGCGGCGGGCGTCGGGGCGGCCAACGGAGTCGTCTCCGTGCCGGGTGCGGCCACCGGCCCGGCGGCCACCGGCCCAGCGGCCGATGGGCCGGCGGTCGGGCCGGTCACCGTGACGGCGGCGGAGCACGACCCGAATGCCCAGGCGAACGACACGGAGGCGAAGCGCGGGGCGGGGCGGCCCGGCCCGGCGGTGCCGTCGGAGTCGGCGTGACCGAACCGGACGGCGGGGACGGCCTGCGCGAGGCGGCCCAGCCGGGCGCCGGCGAGGTGACCGCCACGGTGATCGTCGACGCTCCGGCGGAACGGGTCTTCGCCGCGCTGCTCGCCTGGGAGCGCCAGTCGGACTGGATCCCGTTCACCCGGGTGCGGGTGGTGGAGGGCGACGGTCGCGAGGGCAGCCTGGTGGAGGCGGTGACCGCGCTGGGGCCGGCCGAGGTGCGCGACGAGATGCGGGTGGTCCGGGTCGACGAGCCCTACGAGATCGGGGTGGTGCACTGCGGCCGGCTGCTGCGCGGCCCGGGCGTGCTGCGCTGCACTCCGCTGGCGCGCGACCGCACCCAGGTGGTGTGGCACGAGTGGTTCCACCTGCCGGGTGGGCCGGCCGGCCGGGTTGCCTGGCCGGTGGTCTGGCCCGGCTCCAAGTACGGCCTGACCCGGGCGCTGCGGAAGTTCGGCCGCCTGGTCGAGCTGGGCCTGCTGCCCTGACCGTCGCCGGGGCCGAGGCGGGTTGCGGCCTACGGTGTTGCTCCGCCGCCGGCCGGTGCCGGTTGCGGCGCCCCGGTGGCCGGCCGGGATGTCTCGGCGGTGGCGGGTTGCCAGCCGGGTGACCGGAACAGGTGCCCGGCCCGGCTGCGCCAACCGGCCGCGGCCCGCAGGTCACGGGCGATCGACACGTACTCGTGGAAGGCCACCCGGACCGGGTTGTGGGTGCCGATGTTCTTGGTCAGGCCGTAGACGCAGCGCTCCCGCTCCGGAGCGAACGTGCCGAAGAGCCGGTCCCAGACGATCAGGATGCCGCCGAAGTTGCGATCCAGGTAGCCGCCCTGCGAGGCATGGTGCACCCGGTGGTGCGACGGGGTGTTGAACACCGCCTCGTACCAGCGCGGCAGCTTGTCGATCCGTTCGGTGTGGATCCAGAACTGGTAGAGCAGGTTGACCGAGCCGCAGAAGGCGACCACGGCCGGGTGCACCCCGGCCAGGATCATCGGGATGTAGAAGACCCAGCTGGTCAGACCGGTCCACGGCTGGCGCAGCGCGGTGGAGAGGTTGAACCGCTGCGACGAGTGGTGCACCACGTGCGAGGCCCAGAGGATCCGGATCACGTGATGGCCGCGGTGCGACCAGTAATAGCTGAAGTCCTGGGCCAGCAGGATCAGCGGCCAGCTCCACCACACCTCGGCGATCCGCAGCGGGGTGAGCGCGTAGAGCAGCGCGTACGCGGCGGCGATCGGGATCTTCCAGAGCAGGTCGGTGAAGACGCTGCCCAGCCCCATCGTCAGGCTGGTGGCGGTGTCGGCGCCGCCGTAGCCGATCTCGTCGTCGTCGCGGTGCAGCAGGTAGGAGATCCGTTCCAGCACGACCAGCAGCAGGAACGCCGGGATCGACCAGGCGATGACGTCCGGGAACTCCTTCATGGGTCGCCTCCCGTGCTCGGTGCCCTCGGCGCGGCCGCGCCCACGGCCGGTGGCCGCACCCCTACCGGTCGGTAACCTGCACGATAGGCAGCCTCCCGCCCGCTGGCAATGGGGTGTCGGAGGTTTGCCCTAGCGTGTAGGCCGTGACTGACCTGGTGATCGGCGCCGACGGGCTGCCGCGCTGCGCCTGGGGGTCGAGCACCCCTGACTACGCCGTCTACCACGACACCGAGTGGGGGCAGCCGCTGCACGGCGACGACGCGCTCTACGAGCGGATGACGCTGGAGGCGTTCCAGTCCGGCCTGTCCTGGCTGACCATCCTGCGCAAGCGTCCGGCGTTCCGGCTGGCCTTCGACGAGTTCCGGATCCCGACCGTCGCCGGCTACGGCGAGGCCGAGGTGACCCGGCTGCTCGCCGACGCGGGCATCGTGCGCAACCGGGCCAAGATCGAGGCCGCGATCGCGAACGCGCGAGCCGCGACCGAGCTGCCCGAGGGGCTCTCCGCGCTGCTCTGGTCGTTCGCGCCGGCACCCCGGCCGGCCCGCCCGGCGTCGTTCGCCGAGCTGTCGGCGATCACCCCGGAGTCCACCGCGATGGCCAAGGCGCTCAAGAAGCGCGGCTTCCGGTTCGTCGGCCCGACCACGGCCTACGCGCTGATGCAGGCCACCGGGATGGTCGACGACCACCTCGCCGGCTGTCACGTCAAGCCCACCGGGACGGCGTGATGAGATTGGCTGCATGACGACCGACATCGCGCACCGGCGGGACGGGACGGGCCGGGCCGCGAGCACCGGTGCCTGGGCCGTGCTGCTGCCCGCCGCCCGCTATGACGCCGAGCGGCTCGTGCACCACGACACCCTCGAGCTGACCGGCCTGGACGAGATCGGGCGACCCCGCCCCGGCGACGAGGTCGCGGTGCTGGCCGACGAGCCACTCCGGCTGGTGGCGCTGGGCCGGGTCGCCGCGCCGACCGGCGCGCGGCCCGAAGACCCGGACGACCCGCAGTCCGACCGGGAGGCGGCGCTGGTGGTGACGTACACCCGGCGGGCTTTCGACGAGCCGGTGCCGGCCGAGCAGCTCGCGCTCGACGGGCCGGTCACCGCCCTCGACCCGGCGGCCTACCGGGCGTTGGCCGACCGGCTCGGTCCGCCGCCCGCGCGACGCACCTGGCTGGTCAGCCTCGACCTGCCGATCGAGGCTGACACCCCGGCCGAGGCGGTCCGGCTGTTCTGGTCCTACGTGCAGGAGCTCGGCCCGCGCGAGCTGCCCGCCTTCGTCTCGCCGGCCGGCGACGAGCTGGCCATGCAGGCGTTCGTGCTCGGCGCCGAGGCCAACCAGGATCCGGAGGAGGACGACTGACCGAGCCGCCCGCTCGGGTCGGGCGCGGCGGCTCAGCGTCCCTCGAAGACCGGCTTCTGCTTGCCGACGAAGGCGAGGGTGGCCGCCCGGTGATCGGTCGTGGCGCCGCAGATCGTCTGTGCCTGGGCCTCGGCGGCCAGGGCGTCGGCGAGGGTGCCGGCGTCGGCGATGGAGAGCTGCCGCTTGATCGCCCCGTAGGCGACGGTGGGGCCGGCGGCGAGCCGGGCGGCCAACTCCTGGGCGGCCGGCAGCACCTGCTCGTCGTCGTCAACCAGGCGGTTCAGCAGCCCGAGCCGGCAGGCCTCCTCGGCGCGGACCGGCTCGGCGAGCATCAGCAGCTCCACCGCCTTGGCGTGGCCGACCAGCCGGGGCAGCGTCCACGAGGCGCCGGTGTCGGCGGCGAGCCCGACCTTGGCGAACGCCATCAGGAAGTTGGTGGTCGGGCCGCCGATCCGGATGTCGGCCAGGAAGGCCAGCGACGCGCCGGCGCCGGCGGCCATCCCGCGCACCGCGGCCACCACCGGCTTCGGCAGGTTGGCCAGCCGGGCGGCGATCGGGTTGTAGTGCGCCCGGACGGTGGCGAGCGGGTCGCCGCTGGTGGACTCCAGGGTCGCCACGTGCTCGCGCAGATCCTGCCCGGCGCTGAACGACCCGCCCGCCCCGGCGAGCACCACGGCCCGGCAGCTCCGGTCGGTCTCCAGCTCGGCCAGGGTGTCCCGGAGCGCCTCCTTGAGCGCCACGTCGAGCGCGTTCATCGCCTTCGGGCGGTTCAGCGTCAGCGTGACGACGGCGTCGGTCCGGTCGACGAGCAGCGGTTCGGTCACGTTTCTAACGACCCTTCTGTCGAACGATGCGGTTGCCGGCGTCGAGACACTGCTCGACGTACCGGTCGGCGGCCGGCCGCAGCCGGGCCGCGTGCCGGTCGAAGAAGCTCGCCGCAGCGGTGCCGGGCCAGCGCTCCGGGAGCAGCGCCGGGGGTAGCTGCGGGTCCCGGAACAGGAAGGTACGCCACGCGTGCACCAGCCGGAACCGGGCGGCGTACGCCTCCTCGTCCCCGCTGCGCACCGTCACCCCGGAGAGCAGCGGGCGTTGCTCGGCGACGAACCGCTCGTAGGCCCGGCCGATCTCGGCCAGGTCCCAGGCGCGGCGGACCACCCCCATCGCGCCCGGTGTGCCGGCGGCGTGCGCCGCAGTGAACCGCTCGTAGCGCACGCCCGCCTCGCTGAGCAGCAGGTCCACGTCCTCACCCGGCCGGGTCGCCACCCAGTTGCACTCGTCGAGCGTGCCGTAGCCGAGGAAGCTGAGGTTCGCGGCGAGCCGCTGGCGTTCCCGCCGCGAGGTCGGCGCCTCCAGCACGAGCAGATCGAAGCGGCCGTCCCAGCCGACCCGGCCGGTCCGGTAGATCCGGGCGGCTGCCTCGTCGAGTCGCCGGGCGGCTTTCGGTGTGATCGAATACCCCGGCCCGGACGCCAGCCGGAGCGGGTCGAGCCAGCCCTGGCGGACCATCCGGGAGACCGCGGTCCGCACGGCCGGCGGGGCGATACCGAGCGGCGCCAACAGCTTGACCAGGGCGGCGACCGGCGCCCGGCCACCCCTCGGTCTGAGGTAGTCGCCGTACAGGTCGAAGAGTGCCGACCGTGCCTGCATGACCGCACATTGTGACAGGCCTTCTCAAGATAAGCTAGATGCTGTTACATCAATGCTGCTTCGGTTTGGGTCCGGCGGTGTTCATCAGGGAAAATCGTTGGTCGACGCCCCGCGGCGGTTGCGGGTGGGTCGTGAAGAAGTGGCTGTGGGGCAACCCACCGACCCTGGTGTAGGTCTGAGGGGAGACAACATGGCGGCGATGAAGCCGCGGACGGGCGACGGTCCGCTGGAAGTCACCAAGGAGGGGCGGGGCATCGTCATGCGGGTCCCGCTGGAGGGCGGTGGCCGGCTCGTCGTCGAGATGACTCCGGACGAGGCCAACGCGCTCGGTGACGCGCTGAAGGCGGCCGCCGGCTGATCGAGGAGCGGCCTGGGCGGCAGCTGCCGCCCGGACGGTTCGTCATACCCTGAGCCACCGGCCCGGCCGGTGGCTCAGGGCTTACCGGCGCGGAGCGCCGTGGGGGCGATCCCCGCTCCGCGATCCCTTTCCTGGAGGTACGGTCCCGCGTGCTCGCCATCCGTCTGGTCGCCGAGCCTCACCGGCTCGACACTCTCGTCCTGCCCCTTCGACCGGCCGGGACGGAGGCGGGCGGAGACGCCCCGACCGTGCCGGTCCCGACCGCGGTGACGCTGCCCGACGGCGTCGCCGACGAGGCCGCCGCACTGGCCCCCGCCGCCCGGCTCACCGGCCGCGCCGGTGAGGTCAGGACCCAGTTCCGCCCGGGGCGGACCCCCGGCGTGCTGGTCCTGATGGGCATCGGCGACGGCGACGAGGGCGATTGGCGGCGTGCGGGCGCCGCGTTGGCCCGTGCCACCACCGATGAGACGCACATCACCATCGCGCTGCCGGCCGACGCGTCCCCGGCCGCGGTCCGAGGGCTCTACGAGGGGCTGCTGCTGGCCTCCTACCGCTTCCGGTTGACCGACGCCGGTGACGCGCCCGCGCTCGCCGGAGTCGACCTGCTGGTCGGCGACCCGGACGCCTACCTGGCCGTGGTCGAGACGGCCCGGACCACCGCCCGGATGACCCGGCTGGCCCGCGATCTGACCAACACGCCCTCGTCGGTGAAGAACCCGGAGTGGTTCGCCGGGCAGGTCGCCGAGGTGGCCGGCGGGACGCCGGACCTGCACCTGCGGGTACGAGAACCGGCCGAGCTGGCGGCCGAGGGCTTCGGCGGCATCCTCGCCGTCGGCGGCGGCTCGGCCAGCGGGCCGCGCCTGGTCGAACTGGACTGGCACCCGGCCGGCGCGAGCACCCACGTGGTGCTGGTCGGCAAGGGCATCACCTTCGACACCGGCGGCATCTCGATCAAGCCGGTGCCGGCGATGAAGCTGATGCGCAAGGACATGGGCGGCGCCGCCGCGGTGGTCGCCGCCACCCTCGGCGCTGCCGCGCTGCGACTGCCCGTCCGGATCACCGCACTCGCCCCGCTGGCCGAGAACATGGTCAGCGGCTCGGCGTTCCGTCCCGGCGACGTCATTCGGCACTACGGCGGGGTGACCAGCGAGTCCACCAACTCCGACGCCGAAGGACGGCTGGTGCTCGCCGATGCGCTCGCCTACGCCGCGGCGCAGCTGAAGCCGGACCTGCTGGTCGACCTGGCCACGCTGACCGGCGCGAACGCCGTGGCGCTGGGCAAGCGCACCGGCGCCCTCTACAGCGAGAACGACCAGCTCGCCGCCGACCTGCTCGCGGCCGGCGAGGCGGCCGGTGAGTCGGCCTGGCGGATGCCGCTACCGGCGGACTACGTCGAGTTCCTGGGCAGCGAGGTGGCTGACCTGTACAGCGCTCCGGAGCCGGCCAAGTCGGTCACCTCCGCCCTCTTCCTGCGCGAGTTCACCGGCGACCTGCGCGACCGTTGGCTGCACGTGGACATGTCCGCGCCGTCCTGGGCGGACGCCGACGACGCGGAGCTGACCAAGGGCGCGACCGGCTGGGGCGTACGGTTCCTGATGCGCTGGCTGGCCACGCTGAGCTGACCGCGCGACGGCGGGCGACCCCGGCGGGCGACGCCCCCGCCGGGGCGGCTCAACACTTGACGGCGGCGAGCAGGCCGTGGCCGACCGGCAGCAGCGCCGGGATCCAGTGCTCCGACTCCCGGACCGCCTTGATGGTCTCCCGGACGGTCACCGTCTCCGCGTCGCGGGCGGCCGGGTCACCGATCCGGCCACCGGCGAGCATGCCGTTGAGCGCGAGCACGCCGCCGGGGCGCAGCAGCCGCAGCGCGGCCTCGACGCAGGCGTGGAAGCCGGTCGCCTCGGCGTCGACGAAGACCAGGTCGTACGCGCCGTCCGCGAGCCGCGGCAGCACGTCGAGCGCCCGGCCGGTGATGATCCGGGTCCGGCCGGAGACGAAGCCCGCCTCGGCGAAGATCCGCCGGGCGATCCGCTGGTGCTCCACCTCGACGTCGATCGTGGTGAGTACGCCGTCCGCGCGCATGCCGCGGAGCAGCCAGACTCCGCTGACCCCGGTCCCGGTGCCGATCTCCACCACCGCGCGGGCGTTGCCGGCGGCGGCGAGCAGCCGCAGCGCGGCGCCCGCACCGGGTGTCACGGCGTCCAGGCCCACCTCGCGGGCGAGGCTGCGGGCGGTGCGCAGCACGAGGTCCTCGGCAACGTACGACTCGGCGAACTGCTGGGCCGGGCTCGTCGAACTGCCAGAACCGGCGACCGTGGCGATGGGGCACCTCCGGGCGGCGAATGGTGCAGGGGGCGGGTTGGGCGCTATGAGCCTAGAGGCGGCGGGTCCACGGCGCAGACGCGCGTCCGGCCCCTGGCGATCACGGGGCGGCAACCGCTGACCCCATCCCGGACATCCGTGCAATCCTGGAAGCGGTGTCCCGCCAGTCGGGGCCGGACGGGTGTTCTCGTCGGGCCACGGAGCGCGCGGGATCCGGGGGACGGACTGGGAGGCACCGACGTGACCGACGGCTGGGACTGGCGCCGGCCCGGTGATGCTCCGGCTCCGGCGGCGGGACCGCCGGGGACGGGTGCCCCACCGGGGTCGGCCGCGCCGCGCAGCGCCGGGGAGGGCACCGCATCGCCCTGGTGGTCCGACGCCCTGGTCGACCCGTGGCGGGACCCGGCCGCGCCGGCCGCGGTGGTCGTACCGGCGGTGACCGACAGCGCGACGGCGCCCGAGGCGGTCAGCGATCCGGATGCGCCGGGCCGGCCGGCACTTCGCCAACTGCTGCTCATCCCGTTGGTGACCGCGCTGCTCGCCGGCACCCTCGGTGGCGCGCTCGGCTACGCGTTCGCGGTCCGCGGTGGCGCCGCGGGCACGGTGCTCGGCGCCGATCCGGCCCAGGCGCCCGCGCTGGCCCAGCGCAAACCGGAGTCACTGGCCGGGGTCGCCGAACGGGTCCTGCCCAGCGTGGTGACCGTCCGGGTGAGCAGCCTCGCCGGGACGAGCGAGGGTTCCGGCTTCGTGGTGAGCGCCGACGGGCATGTGATCACCAACGATCACGTGGTGGCCGGCGGCACCGGCAAGGCCTCGGTGGTCTTCAACGACGGCAGTACCGCGCCGGCCCAGCTCGTCGGCCAGGATCCGGAGTCGGACATCGCGGTGATCAAGGTGGATCGCAGCGGGTTGCGGCCGGTCGAGTTCGGTGACTCCGACGCGCTCGCCGTCGGCGACCCGGTGCTGGCGATCGGCTCGCCGCTGTCGCTGGCCAACACGGTCACCGCCGGCATCGTGAGCGCCCTGGACCGGACGATGCAGGCCGGTGAGCCGGGTGGCCCGGTGCGCTACTACGCAGCCATCCAGACCGACGCGGCGGTCAACCACGGCAACTCCGGCGGCCCACTGGTGGACGGGGCCGGTCGGGTGGTGGGGGTGAACTCCACGATCAAGTCCCTGGTCTCCGACGGGCAGGAGGCGGGCAACATCGGCCTCGCCTTCGCCATCCCGATCAACCAGGCCAAGCGGGTGACCCAGGACATCATCGGCACCGGCAAGGCCCGGCGGACGGTGATCGGCGCCCAGGTCGGCGGCCCGGGGGCGGGCATCGCCGGCGGCGGCGTACGGCTCGCGGCGGTCGAGCCGTCCGGGCCCGCCGACGGGGCCGGGCTCCGGGCCGGTGACGTGGTCCTGCGGCTGAACGGCCGGCCGATGACCGAGCCGACCGACCTGATCGCCCTGGTTCGTAAGTTCGCGCCCGGTTCGGTGGTCACCGTCGAGTACCGCCGGGGCTCCGATCGGCAGAACGCCTCGGTCACGCTCGCAGCGGATGCCAAGTGAGGACCCTGTCACCCCCTCCCCGGTTCCTCTCCGACGTGCGTAGTCTTGCTGCTGACCCCGAGAGGAGGCCGGCGGGATGCTCGACAACCTGAACTGGTGGGAGATCGGTGCGCTGCTGCTCCTGGCGCTGCTGATCTTCGGTGACCGGCTGCCCGCGGTCATCACCGACGGGCTGCGGATGGTGCGCAACCTGCGCAACATGGCCCGCAACGCGACCACCGACCTGAGTCGGGAGCTCGGCACCGACATCCAGCTCGAGGATCTGCATCCGAAGGCGTTCATCCGTAAGCACCTGCTCAGCGAAGAGGACGAGCAGGCGATCCGGAAGCCGTTGCAGGGCGTCTACGACAACCTCCGGGCGGACGTCACCGGCGTGCACGACGACCTGAAGGACGTGGCCAACGCCGCCGACGTGCGGTCCACCGGCGCCCGGTCGTCCACGGCCACCGGCGGCGCCCCGGCACCCGCCCCCCGAGCCAGCTACGACGACGCCACCTGAGCCGTTCGCGGCCCCGTCCGGCTCTTCTCGATCGACTCCGTATCGCCGAAACGGGGGTGTCCCGCTACCGGGACACCCCCGTTTTCGGGGAAACGACAGCCGGGCCGGGTCGGATCAGCGGCCGGCGGGCTTGAGGCCGAGCGGCTTGCCCAGCAGCGACTCGCGCCGGACGGCGAGCCGGTCGGCCACCGAGCCGAGCGCCACCGCGGCCGGCGACTCCGGCTCGGCCAGCACGATCGGGTTGCCCGCGTCGCCGGCCTCACGCACCCGGGTGTCCAGCGGGATCTGCCCGAGCAGCGGCACCTGGGCGCCGATGGTCCGGCTCAGCGACTCGGCGACGGACTGGCCGCCGCCGGCGCCGAAGATCTCCATCCGGGAGCCGTCCGGCAGCTCCAGCCAGGACATGTTCTCGATCACGCCGACGATCCGCTGGTGGGTCTGCAACGCGATCGCGCCGGCCCGCTCCGCCACCTCGGCGGCGGCGGCCTGCGGGGTGGTCACCACGAGGATCTCCGAGTTGGGCAGCAGCTGGGCCAGCGAGATGGCCACGTCGCCGGTGCCCGGGGGGAGGTCGAGCAGGAGCACGTCCAGGTCGCCCCAGTAGACGTCCGCGAGGAACTGCTGCAGCGCCCGGTGCAGCATCGGGCCGCGCCACACCACGGCGGCGTTGCCGGCGGTGAACATGCCGATCGAGATGACCTTCACGCCGTGCGACTGCGGGGGCATGATCATGTCTTCGACCCGGGTCGGGCGGCCGTCCGCGCCGAGCATCCGGGGCACCGAGTGACCGTAGATGTCGGCGTCGACCACGCCGACGGAGAGCCCGCGGGCGGCCAGCGCCGCGGCCAGGTTCACCGTCACGCTGGACTTGCCGACGCCGCCCTTGCCGCTGGCCACCGCGTACACCCGGGTACGGGAGCCGGGCTGGGCGAACGGAATGACCGGCTCCGCGGACGCGCCGCCGCCGCGCAGTGTCGCCTGCAACGACTGGCGCTGCTCCGGGCTCATCACCCCGAATTCGATCTGCACGCCGGTCACGCCGGGCACCGCGGCGACCGCGGCGGTGATGTCGGAGCGCAGCTTGTCCTTCAGCGGGCAGCCGGCGACGGTGAGCAGCAGCTCGACCCGTACCACGCCGTCCGGGCCGACCACGGCGGACTGGACCATGCCCAGCTCGGTGATGGGCCGGCGGATCTCCGGGTCGTTGACGGTGGCCAGGGCGGCCTGGATCGCGTCCTCGACGGTGCTGACGGGTGCTGACATGCCCGCAATGCTACGTCGAGGGGGATCCGCCCCGCGCTCAGCAGGGGTCGGTGTGAGCGAGTCGATGGCGATGCCAGCCCTCATCCGGGGGCTGGACGGCCAACCGACGAAGTGGGACGATCGAGACGAACGCCGCTCGCCTGGCCCCTTGAGGCGCGCGGCGTTCAAACGTTGCGGCGCCCGTCGCGCTCAGCCCTCCGGGGTCCGCGGCGTCGCCGGGTCCGGCCGGCGGTCCCGGGCGAAGTCACCGTCGAGGTCGTCGCGCGGCTCGTCCAGCCCCTCGCCGCCGGCCGACCGGGCCTGCTTCTCCTGCTGGCGTCGATCGAGCCGTTGCCGGCGCTGCGCCGCCTCGTCCAGCTCCTCGGCCAGCCGGGCCAGTTCGGAGCGGAGGAAGTCCCGGGTGGCGACCTCACCCATCGCGTTCCGCAGCGCGGCGATCTCCCGGGCCAGATACTCGGTGTCCGCCTTCTGCGCGGTCGCCCGCCGTCGGTCCTCCTCCAGCGCCACCCGGTCCCGGTCCGCCTGCCGGTTCTGCGCCAGCAGGATCAGCGGGGCCGCGTAGCTGGCCTGCAACGACAGCACCAGAGTGAGGAACGTGAAGGTGTACGGGTCGAAGCGCAGGTTCGCCGGTGCCAGCGTGTTCCAGCCGAACCAGATGGCGATCACCGCCGTCATGTAGACGATGAAGTTCGCCGTGCCCATGCTGCGAGCGATCCCCTCCGACCACCGGCCGAACGCCTCCGGGTCGAACCGGGGCAGCTTGACGCCCCTGGGCTCGCGCGGCTGATCCAGCCGCCCCGCCCGCCGCTGCTCAGTCATCCGCGCCGTCCACCGTCGCCTCGGCGGGGCTCTGGGTTCCGATCGCGTCCCGGTCGCGCCAGTCCCGGGGCAGCGAGTGGTCCAGCACGTCGTCCACCGTCACCGCGCCGACCAGCCGGTTGCTGCGGTCGATCACCGGCATGGCGACCAGGTCGTAGGTGGCCATCCGGCGGGTGATCTCCGGCAGCGGGGTGGTCGGCCGCAGCGGGTCGATGTCGTTGACGACCACACCGCCGAGCATGTCGGCCGGTGGCTCGCGGAGCAGCCGTTGGAAGTGCACCATGCCCAGGTAGCGCCCGGTCGGCGTGGTCAGGGGCGCCCGGGTGACGAACACCTGCGCGGCCACGGCGGGGGAGAGCTGCGGCTCCCGGATCCGCGCCAGCGCCTCGGCGACGGTGGCGTCCGGCGGCAGGATCACCGGCTCGGAGGTCATCACGCTGCCGGCGGTGCCCGGGGTGTACTTCAGCAGTTGGCGTACCGGGTCGGCCTCGTCCGGGGTCATCAGGTCCAGCAGCACGTCCTGCTCCGGCGGCGGTAGCTCGTTGAGCAGGTCCGCGGCGTCGTCCGGGTCCATCTCCTCCAGCACGTCGGCGGCCCGTTCCCGGTCCAGCGCGGCGAGGATCTCCACCTGGTCGTGCTCGGGCAGTTCGCTGAGCACGTCCGCCAGCCGCTCGTCGTCCAGCGCCGCGGCGACCTCGTTGCGCCGGGCGTCCGGCAGGTCCTGCAACGCGTTGGCCAGGTCGGCCGGGCGCATGTCCTCCAGCACGGCGAGCAGGTTGGCCGTGCCCCGGTCGTCGGCGATGCCACTGAGCCCGCGTACCCGGTCCCAGTCGACCTGGTGCAGGTGTCCCCGCCGGGTGAGCCGGCCGGTCTGCTCGCGCACCGCGACCCGGCTGAGCGACCACTCGCCGCCCCGGCTGCACTCCATCGCCACGTCCACCACCGCGCCGGCCTGGCCGCCCGGGTCGAGCTGCACCCGCCGGTCGAGCAGCTCCTGGAGCACCAGCAGCTCGTTCGGGCGCTTCTCGAAGCGGCGCAGGTTGAGGGTGCCGCTGCCGAGGACCACCGCGTCGGCGTCGATCGAGGTGATCCGGTTGATGGAGAGGAAGATCCGCCGACGCAGCGGCATCTCGGCGACCAGCCCCACCACCTCGGGCGGTCGCTGGGTCGGCCGGAGCCGGGCCACGGCGTCACGGACCCGGCCCACCTGGTCACCGTTGGGGTCGAAGACAGCGACGCCGGCGAGCCGGGCGATGTAGACCCGGGTCGGGGTACTCACGGGCACCAGCCTAAGCGCCTAGTGTTTGTCAGCATGTCGACCTTGGCGTACGAGATCGTGGACGTCTTCACCGACCGCCCCTTCGCCGGCAACCCGCTGGCCGTGGTGTTCGGCGCGGAAGCCCTGGCAACCGAGCAGATGCAGGCGCTCGCGCTGGAGTTCAACCTCTCCGAGACGGTGTTCGTGCTGCCTCCCACCCAGGTCGGCGCCACCTACCGGGCCCGGATCTTCACCCCGGCGGCGGAGTTGCCCTTCGCCGGTCACCCGAGCGTGGGCGCCGCGGTGGTCGCGAGCCGCCGCGGCATGTTCGGGGTGGGGCAGGTCACCCAGGAGTGCGGCGCGGGCGTGCTCCCGCTGGAGGTCACCGCGACCGGGGCGACGCTGACCGGCGGCGGTCCGACGCTCGGGCCCGAACTGGACCCGGAGCCGCTGCTGGAGATCGTCAGCCTCGGCTCGGCCGACCACGCCGGTCCGTCGCCCCGGGTCGCCGGCTGCGGGCTGGAGTTCCCGTACCTCCCGGTCCGTCCGGACGCGGTGGCCCGGGCCCGGGTGGACGTGGCTGCGGCACAGCGGTACGGGGTGGAGCACGTCAGCGTCTTCTCCTGGGACGCCGCAAGCCAAACCGCGCACGCCCGGGTCTTCGTGCCCGGGCTCGGTGTTCCGGAGGACCCGGCCACCGGTTCGGCGGCGCTGGGCCTCGGTGTCTGGCTGGTGGCCAGCGGCCTGCTTCCCGGCGACGGCCGCTCCTCGTACGCCGTCCGCCAGGGCATCGAGATCAACCGCCCCTCCTCGCTCGCCTGCACGGTCACCGCGGCGAACGGCGCGGCGGTGGGCGCCACGGTGGGCGGCCAGGTCGTTCCGGTGGCCCGCGGCGAGATCATGGTGCCGCCGTTCGTGGGCTGAGTGATCGACCCGGCCCGCCAGGCTGACGCGACCGGCCCCGGTGGGGGAGGATGCCGCTGTGACGGACGAGGACGGGCGGAGCAGCACGCCCCTGGTCGACGAGGTGATCAAGAAGGCCGCGGTGGCCTGGGTGAGCGTCTCCGGCGGCCCGGCGGTGGCGCTCTGGTGCGCCACTCTGGAGGGCGCGCTCGTCGTGGTCAGCGGCCCGGGCGAGCAGGCCGCGCCGGGGCTGGCCGACGCCACGCAGGCGCAGGTCACGATGCGCGGTGACCACGGTGGCCGGATCGTGACCTGGCCGGCCCGGGTCAGCCGGGTGCGACCGGGCGGCGAGGAGTGGGAGACCCTCGCGCCGCTGGTCGCGGCGAAGCGGTTGAACGCCTCCGGGCCGACCGTCGAGCTGATACGGCGCTGGGCGGACGACGGCTGCGCGCTGAACCGGCTCACCCCGGCCGGCGAGCCGCTCTCCGGCGAGGCCCTGCCCAGCGGTTCGCTGGCCGAGCCGCCCCGGGAGACCCCGGCGGTCCGAGCGGCCCGTCGACCGTTCCGGCTGCACCGGGTCCGCCGCCGCTGATCCCCGGCCGTCCGGCCGCACCCCGCCCGCCGGTCCGCCGGCTCAGCCGCCCACCGGGGTCGTGGCCGGGCGGTGCCGGTCCGGCCGGGCCGCCACCTCGGGTGCGACTTCGCCGGCCGGGACGATCCTCCGCCCGACCAGGTCCACCACCTCGTACAGCGCACCGAGCACCGGGCCGCGCCAGTCCAGGTCGGCGTTGAACACCATGTGCTCGACGAGGTCCGGCTCGGCCAGCCGGGCCGCGGTCATGCCGGCCCGCTCCGCCCCGGTCAGCTCCTGGCTGCCGCCGTCGCCGACGTAGAGGCAGTCCTGCGGGGCCAACCCCAGCCGCCGGCACGCCGCCAGGTAGAGCGCCGGGTCCGGCTTGCACCGCCCGACCTGCACCGAGAAGACCCGTACGTCGAGCAGCGGGGCGATCGCCAACCGCGGAAGGAAGGCCGGCAGCTCGTGGGTGCAGTCGCTGATCACACCGGTACGCAGGCCGAGGTGGCGCAGCTCGGCCAGTGTCGACACCGCGTCTGGGCGCAGCCGGGTGTCCGCGCGTACCGCCCGGTGCCGGGAGGCCACCGCCGCGCGCACCGCGGCGTCCGAGGGGCGTACGCCGGCCTGCGCGCAGACCCAGCGCAGCGTCGCCTCGGCGTTGCCGAGCTGCCCGGTGGCCCGCTGGTAGAAGGTCCGGTCGAGCACCTCGGCGAGCGCGTCGCTGGGGCAGCCCAGCAGCTCCGCGGTGCCGTGATGAGCCGCGCCACGCTGGACCGACGTGGTCAGCGTGCCGAAGAAGTCGAAGAGCACCGCCTGGAACCTCGGCATGGGGGGAGCGCCTCCGGACGTAGGGGTGTCGCCGGCGCGGACCGCATGATCGTAACGGAGTGCTGACGTTCCGTGGTGACCGGGGCATGTGAGGATTGCTCCCCGTGTCCCCATCCCCGTACCGCCCGCCGCTCGACCCGATGACCACCGGGGCCGTCGCTCTCGCCGTGGTCGCCGTCTCGTCGTCCGCGCCGCTGGTCGCGTTCGCGGCCGCGCCGGCGCTGGCCATCGCGTTCTGGCGCAACCTGCTCTCGGTCGCCGTGCTCGGTCCGTTCTCGGCGACCCGGCGCCGCGCCGAATTCCGGGCGCTGACCGTGGGCGCGGGCCGGCGGGAGGGCTGGTACTGCGTGCTCTCCGGCGTCGCGCTGGCCGCCCACTTCGCCACCTGGATGCCGAGCGCCCAACTCACCTCGGTCGCCGCCGCCACCGCCCTCGGCGCCACCCAGCCGGTCTGGCAGGGGCTGATCGCCCGGGGCCAGGGTCGCCGACTGCCGGTGGTGGTCTGGGCGGGGATCGGGGTCGCGGTCGCCGGTGCCGCGCTCGCCACCGGCGCCGACGTCGCGGTCTCCGGGCGGGCGTTCGCCGGCGATCTGCTCGCGGTGGCCGGCGGGATGTTCGCCGCGATCTACACCGCCTTCGGGGAACGGGCCCGGGCCAGCATCAGCACCACGACCTACACCACCATCTGCTACGGCGTCTGCGCGCTGATCCTGCTGGTCGTCTGCCTGGTCGGCGGGGTGCGCCTGGTCGGCTTCGACGGCCACACCTGGCTGGCCATCGTCGCCCTGGTGGCGGGCGCCCAACTGCTCGGGCACTCGATGTTCAACTACGCGCTGCACCGGATCTCCGCCACCACGGTGAGCGTGCTGATCCTGCTGGAGGCGCCGGGCGCCGCCCTGATCGGCTGGGTCTGGCTGGGTCAGCTGCCCCGCCCGCTCGCCCTGCCCGGGCTGGCGCTGCTGCTCGCCGGGGTCACCGTGGTGATCGTGGGCGGCGCGCGTGCCGGGCGCCGTACCGAGCCGGTCCCCGTCCCCGCCGACGGCGCCCCGCTGCCCGACTGACCCGCCCAGGCCGCCCGGGCCGCCGCCGCTCCGCTCCGCTGCCCCGACTGACCCGTCCAGGCCGCCCCGGACGGGCACCTTCTCGGCGAAGAGTCGCCATTCCGCCGCCGGCGGGGCCGCTTTCGGTGACAGTGCGGAGGGAGCCGGGCGACGAAAGAGCGGTGATGGGGCGGCGGGACAGCGGGGGTGACGAGGAGCGGACGCCGGGGATGGCGGTCACCCCGTCGGCCGAGTTCCCGCCGCTGAGCGAGGACGAGCTGGGCGCGCTGCGCCGGATCGGCGAGCAGTGGCGGGACGTCCGGGCCGCCGCCGACCTGCCGATCGACCCCGCGCTCCGCCGGCACCCCACCGAGCCCGCCGCCGGCCGGTTCGGCCGACTCGCCCCGATCGAGATGTTCCAGGTCGGCGATCCCGGCGAGCTGGTCGCGACCGAGCCGGCCAACGTACCCGGCACCCGTGCTGGGCGGGAGCTGACCCGGCTCCGGCGGGCGCTCTTCGGGCCGCCGCTGAGCAGCGCGGCGGTGCTCTACGAGCGGATGCGCAAGCTGGTCGCCCTGCCGGTGCTCTCGTCCGACCTGCTCAGCTCGGTGGCGTACGGGCCGGAGGCGATGCTGGCCGTGCTGGTGCTGGCCGGCGCCGGCGCGTTGGGGCTGTCCCTGCCGCTGGCCGCCGTGCTGGCCCTGCTCATGGTCGCCGTCGGCCTCTCCTACCGGCAGACCGTGGTCGCCTATCCGCATGGCGCCGGCTCCTACGTGGTGGCCACCGACAACCTCGGTGCCCGGCCGGGGCTCGCCGCCGCGGCCGGCCTGATGGTGGACTACGTGCTCACCGTCGCGGTCTCGGTGGCGGCGGGGGTGCACGCGGTGACGTCGGCGCTGCCCGGGATGAGTCGGTTCACCGTGCCGCTCGGGGTGCTGATCATCACCGTGCTGCTCGCCGGGAATCTGCGCGGCGTACGGGCCGCCGGCAACCTCTTCGTCTGGCCCACGTACGCCTTCGTCGTCGCGTTGCTGTTGCTGCTCGTGGTCGGCTACGTCCGCGCGGCCGAACGGGGATTCGCCCCCGTCGCACCCCCGCCGGTGCCGGCGGCCGAAGGGCTGGGCGTGCTGCTGGTGCTGCGGGCCTTCGCCTCCGGCGCGGTGTCGATGACCGGTATCGAGGCGGTGTCGAACGCGGTGCCCGCGTTCAAGCCGCCGGAGTGGCGCAACGCCCGCACCACCCTCAGCTGGATGATCGCCATCCTGGTGCTCTTCTTCGTCGGGCTGACCGTGCTGATCCACCTCAGCGGGCTGGTACCCACCACGCAGGCGACGCTGCTGTCCCAGCTGGCCCGGGTCACCTTCCCGACCGGTCCCTGGTTCGGCCTGGTGCAGGCCGCCACCGCCCTGATCCTGCTGCTGGCCGCCAATACCGCGTTCGCCGGCTTTCCGCGGCTGCTGTTCTTCATGGCCCGGGCCGGCCACGCGCCGCGACGGTTCCTGCACATGGGCGACCGGCTGGCCTTCAGCGACGGTCTGATCGCGCTCGCGGTCGCGGCGGGGCTGGTCTTCGTCGCGTTCCGCGGCCACACCGAGGCGCTGATCCCGCTCTACGCGGTCGGGGTGTTCCTCGCCTTCACCCTCTCCCAGACGGGCATGGTGGTGCACTGGCGTCGACGGCGCGACGGGGGTTGGCGCCGCCGGGCGGCGGTGAACGCCGTCGGGGCGACCCTCTCCGGACTGGTGCTGGTGACCGCCGCGCTGACCAAGTTCACCGAGGGCGCCTGGGTGGTGGTGATCGCCGTGCCGCTGCTCGTGCTGCTGTCGCTGGCCATCCACCGGCACTACCGGACGCTGGACCGGTCGCTGGCGCTGGCGCCGTCTCCGAACGGCAAGCGGGCGCTGACCCCCGCGCCGCTGCCCGGTGCGATCGAACCGGGCGCGCCGGCCGAGGCGCAGGAACTTCCGCAACAGGTACGGCACCTGGTGGTGGTGCCGGTCGCCCGGCTGAACCGGGCCTCGCTGCGGGCCCTGGCGTACGCGGCCTCGCTCGGCCAGCCGACCCTGGCCGTGCACATCGCCCCGGAGGACGCCGAGTCCGACCGGTTTCGTGAGCAGTGGCGGGCCTGGGGAGACCACGTGCGGCTGGAGACGATCGTGTCGCCGTACCGGGCGGTGATCGGGCCGCTCGCGCACTACCTGGAGGCGCTGCACGTCTCCCGGCCCGACGTGCTGCTCACCGTGATCGTGCCCGAGGTGGTGCTGCGCAGCCGATGGCACCGCCCGTTGCACAACCGGGTCGAGCAGCGGCTGCGCCGGGCCCTGCGTCCGCTGCCCGGCGTGGTGGTGACCAACCTGCCGGTGCACCTGAGCGAATAACCCGCACCGGTACGGTTCCCTCCACAGCGCCCCCGCCCGGCGTCTGTCCGGGTGAGGAGGGCGATCCGTTGACGACTGAGGACCGGGTCCGGGCCGGCTTCGCCGAGTTCGTTCGCGCCGAGACGGCGAGGCTGACAAGGTTCGCGTACCTGCTGACCGGCGACCGGCACCACGCCGAGGACCTGGTCCAGGTGGCGCTGGCCCGGGTCGCCGTCCGCTGGGAGCGGCTCGACGACCCGGCCGCCTACCTGCGCCGCGTGCTCGTCACCCAGGCGGCCAGCTGGTGGCGGTGGCGCCGCGCCCGCCCGCCGGAGCGGCTGGACGGTCTCCTGCCCGACCGCGCCGGCCCCGGCGACGACGCCGACCTGCGGTTGGCGCTGCGGGCGGCGCTCGCCCGGCTCACCGTGCGCCAGCGGGCCGTGCTGGTGCTGCGCTACTACGAGGACCGCACCGAGACCGAGACGGCCGCGCTGCTCGGCTGCCGGGTGGGCACCGTCAAGGATCGTTAGAAGCTATGGTCGATGTTGCCGACACGAACGTCGATCTAGGGGGACGGTTCTGATGGTACGGCGTAGGGCCCGGTCGGGGAACCGGGGCCGGTTCGACAGCAAGGACGCGCTGCTGGCCGGTGGCGTGGAGGTGCGGGCGTTGCGGTATCAGCGCGCGAGTCAGGACAAGAAGGAGCAGGGCAAGAGCGTCCACGACCAGGGCGTGCTCAACCTGGCGGAGATCACGAAGCGGTCCTGGACCGATGCGGGGTCGTTCACGGACAACCACCGCTCGGCGAGCCGCCGCGCTACCAAGGAGCGCGAGCAGTTCGAGTTGCTGATCGAGCAGATCCGCGCGAGCAAGGGCGACGTGCTGGTGGTCTGGGAGATCTCCCGCAAGGAACGCGACCTCGCGGTGTTCGTAAAGATCCGCGACATGTGCCACGAGGTCGGCCTCAACTTCTGGCTGGTCGGCGGCGTTTTGTATGACCTGCGGGACAAGAACGACCGGATGATGCTCGGCTTCCAGGCGGTGCAGGCCGAGTGGATGGCCGACTCCATCCGCGACAACGTGCTGCGCGGCATCGTCGGCGCCGCTGAAGCCGGGCGTCCGCACGGGAAGGTCACCTATGGGTACCGGCGGATCTACGACCAGCGCACCAGAGCACTCCTGCGTCAGGAGCCCGATACCGAGACCCGCAGCGCCGTGGCGGCGGACGGGACAGTGACGGAGTATTCGCACGCGCAGGTGGTGCGGGACAACTTCCGCAAGATCGCCGAAGGCATGCCCCTCACGGTCCGCGAGGCCGAACTGAACCGCCTTGGCATTCCCGCGTCGCAGGGTGGGGTTTGGCGGCGCGGCATCCTGCGTAAGCAGGTGATGAATCCGGCCTACATCGGCAAGCGGGTGCTGCGCGGCGAGATCGTCGGCGACGGGATTTGGCCCGCTTTGATCGAGGAGGAGACGTACTGGTCGGTGGTGCGGATGCTGGGCGACCCGTCGCGGACCACGACCCGTCCTGCCCGCGCGGTGCATCTGCTGTCGTACCTGGTGCGCTGCGGCGTCTGCGGCGGGCCGCTGTCGTCGCAGAAGGTGAACCGGCACGGCTGGACGGGGCCGGTGTACTCCTGCCTGCACAAGCGGTGCGCCGCCGTGAAGGCCGAGTTCCTCAACGAGTACGTGCAGCGCACGGTGGGGGCGTGGCTGTCGCGCCCCGACGTCTACGACATCCTCACCGCTGCCAGCGCCACCGACGAGGAGGTCGCCCACGCCCGCGCCGAAGCCCAACGGCTGCGCGGGGAGTTGGAGGACTGGCGCAAGCTCGGGGAGGAGGGCGAAGTCACCGCGATCGCCTACGCCCGCGCCGAGAAGGGCCTCCTCGCGCAGATTGCCGAGTACGAGCAACGCGCCGCCGACGCCGGGATCCCCGCCGTGCTCCGCGGGCGCATCGGTGACCAGGCGGTGCAGGCGTGGCAGGACCTGGGCGACGACGTCCCGGTCAAGCGGGAGATCATCCGCCTCGTCGCCGACATCAAGCTCCTGCGCGCCGGGTTCAAGGGTGAACGCCGCACCTTCGGCCGCCACCGCCTCGACTGGCGGTGGAAGTTCGGCCCGCAAGATCAGCAGATGGCCTGAGCCGGCCGAGCCGGCCCGGAGAAGGAGGAACATGACCTCCGTCGGATGGCGAGTATGAGACTCTGCGTCGTGGGCGACTCGATGAGCAAGTGGCGCCGTAAGTCGCGAGGAGTTTGTGGCGCTGGGCTCGCAGTCTCACCTGTCGGCAATGCCCGGTCCCCGCCGTGTTCGATCCTTATAGGAAGCGGGTTGTCCCCATCGCCCAGGCAGCGGCACCCCGCACCACGGCCTTGTTCGGCGTCGGCCCCGAGGTCGCCGCCCAGCTGCTCACCACCGCCGGCGACAATCCCGACCGGCTGCACTCCGAAGCCGCCCTCGCCCACCTCTGCGGCGCAGCACCCATCCCCGCCAGCTCCGGACGGACCCGCCGCCACCGCCTCCACCGAGGAGGCGACCGCGGCGCCAACCACGCCCTGCACACCATCGCCCTCTGCCGCCTGCGCTACGACCCACCTATCCGCGCCTACCAGCAACGACGCATCATCGAAGCCTCAGCAAGCAAGAGATCCTGCGCTGCCTCAAGCGCTACATCGTCCGCGACGTCTACACCGCCCTACGCGCCGACTTCGCCGCCCTCACCCCTTGACCTCCATAGGAGCATCGGGATGGCACCGAGGCGCTGGGGGACTACTGCTCGTAGTGGTCAGCGAGGTCGCGAATCGGTGTTGGATGCTTCGCGAGGGGGATTTCGAGGCTTCCCTTTGTCACACCCCGAACGCTCTTGGATGTGGCCTGCCAACTAGCAGCTATGGGCCCGTCGAACGGCACTTGGGCGAGCAGCACAACGGGCACGAGAGGCATGTCCCTCTCAAGTGGACGAAGGTCGAACGAAGAGAAAGTTAAGGTAGTTGATCCGCCATTCGCGATGTCGACCGTGCTCTCGTCACGCAGATGAAGGTTGATCTGCGAGTGCGAGCCGACAAGCATTTGCGATAGCCTGCTCGCTTGGCGACCGGATACCGGCTGGACGTATGGACCAAAGGGGCGAGGCAGGGCCGGAAGACGACCCTCATTCATCGCGCGCGTCGATGGCTGCACAGCTTCGACCGCACCCGGCATGTAAAGCACCACCTTTACCGCCGAGTAATTCTCCTTGGTCTCGTTAGAAACCGTCAGCTTGACGGGCGTTAGCTTCTCGGCGGCGGCTCGACGGCCAACGTAGGAAAGTCCGTCCTTGCACCGCTGTAAGTATCGTTCAACTTCTTCCCTATACTGCTCAGGCGTCCGATCTTCCTCTCGCCGGCGAAGAGCGCCCCGGATTCCACGAGATATCTCCTCCTGCGCCTCGTGCGCCAGCCTAGATATGGCACTTTCCGCAGGTAAGCCGAGATGCAGGGCCGCTCGCTCCTGTAGGCCCGGGTGCGGAAGGCTGGCGAGTAGCTGTCGCCTGGTGGCTGCTACCCAGTCCTCCACGGCATCATCGGAGAAATCGACCGTGGCAACTTCTCGCGGCTCGGCCAACGCCAGAGTTATTCCATGCAGTTCGGAAGCGCTTTTAGCCCTTTCGAAGAGGCGGCGCAGTTCGATAGATGATGCCCGAGGCGTCTTAGCTCCACGGCGCACGAAGATATCCCCATCGCGCCAGCCACCCGGCCCATCTTTACGAAGGTGGTGGATGGGATCGCCGTCCCTAGGAGCCGCGACTTCAATGATTAGGACACTTCGGCCATCGACAGAGACCCAGTAGGGCCTAAAGCGTGGCCCGTCATCCCCGAGATACGGTCGAAGCCGATCCTCCAGAACGGCCGGGTCAACCTCGTCCATTCCTATCACTTCTCCCGGCTTGACACCGACCAAGAAATAGGAACGCCCCTCGCAGTAACCAGATGCTGCGCCTGGCGAGCGGTTCGCCATACCTATGATGCCCCGGGCGATGGAGATCTTGCCCTCAGCTGAGGCCAAATCGAGAACGGACTTCCACTCGATCCAATCGGTTTCGTCGCTCTCCCGAGCATTTTTGACAGCCAAGGCGAGAGAGGAAAATTCCTGAGAGGTTAAGGGTGCGCGAGATGAATCGAAGTCAAGCGGCACTTTTCCTCCTGAACCAGGACAGTTTCGACCGGCCGGTTGCCACCGATACCGATGAGCCCGATCAATCTAGTCATGGTAGCCCTGTGGGGAGGTGTCGGAGTGCCCTGCAATGGGAGGCGGCGTGGCAGCCTGCTCGGCCAAGATCTAGTTCCCGTCATGTTCCCGTGGATCCTCATGAAGCCCCGGACCGGGCTGGACTCGACTGGACCCAACGCGGACGGACCGGAGTGCGTTTCCGCAGCTCACAGGCCGTTCATGCAGCTGGTGGCGGGTAGAGGATCGAACCTCTGTAGCTTTCGCGACGAATTTACAGGCCACGCACCGAGACACGTAAGCCGAGCAGACCAAGGCCGGACAAGTTGATCAAAGTCCTCACTTGCGCGGATATGCAGCCTGCAGCACCTCACGAACCAGCTCGCTCGGACGGCGATTTGTCAGCTCCGCCACCTTCTGGATCATCTGGAATGTCTGGTCATCTACTCGCACGCTTAGCCTGTGCGATGCCCCTCCCTCGGTAGAAAGGGATGGTCGGCCCACCCTTCGCGGGACAAGCTTGTTGACGTCGTAACCGGCCTCTGCTTCGGCCGCCAGTTCGGCCTCCACCTGTGGAGTGAGCCGAACTCCACTCTTGGTTTGGCGCCCGCCCGTCCTCGGGACCTTGCTCTCGCCTTTAGGCGTTGGGAAGTCCTTCTCAGTCTTGGTTGCTCGCTTGCCCTTGGCAACACGGCCCTGCACCTTGGCCTTGCCAGGGGCAGACGAGGCCGCACCATCCTTTGTCGCTCGCGCTGTCATACCCGCCATGGCTTCGCCTCCTTGTATAGCCGGTTGTAGTTAGGGCGCATCTCCATCGAGTGGATCACTCGTAGCGTGCCATCCAACATCTCGATGGCGATGACCTCAAGGGGCACGCCGTCCTTGTCGTCGCCTAGGAACAACAGTCGTTCGGGGCGGTCCGGAGGTTCCGGGTCCAAGACGTACGGCTGGCCGCAGTGCTCGATCACGTACTGTGACCGAGGCCGAGATATGCCGTGCTTGGTCGCGGACTGTGCCCACGAGTACTTGTACCTAGCCACGATCCCTATTTCGTCTGACGAAACTCGTCCTAGCTAGCCTGACACGTCTAGGCGATGCCTGCAAGGACTTCGCGCAGTACGGGCAGCCCTAGCGGCCGACTGGTTCACACCGCTCGGCGCGCTGACAGGCTGTTCTGTGAAGATCAACTAGTACAACGCCAGGAAAGACGAGCGCCCCAAGAAGGTTGAAACGTCGGGAGACGCTGACCAGGGGCCGGCTAGGGTCAGAGCGCCGACGAGCCCGCTTCAAACCGATGCGAGGGCCGCTCGCGGCTTAGTACTCCAACGTCACTTGGCCTGTCTGCGCTGGTAGTAGGACCGTCGGGCTCGGGCTTGGGATGTTCGTCGCCAGATCGACCAGTGCAGGGTGTGCGGAGTCGGCGGATCTCGGCGACGGTCAACGCGATGATCTCGGGACCGGGGTCAGGCTGTTGGGCGGCGAGGATGGTCAGAACGGCCAGGGCGAGCATGGCCAGGGTGATGAACCGGTGCCAGCCGGTCCAGCCGCGGACCTGGTAGTGGTCCAAGCCGACGGCGGGAACCTTCCGTCGACGGGTCGCGCCGCCCCGCCCGATTGCGGCGGGACGACGGACCCGATCCACGCTCACCTCTGCCTGAAGGTCAAGTCGTCTGGCGGGCTTCCCATGAGCAGCCCTGCAGCCCAGGGGACCTGCTGGTCTTGTGGGCCGACTTTCCCAGTCGAGGCGGTGGCGGCCGAAGGTGCGGTCGTTCGCCCTTGAACCCGGCGCTCAGGAGTCTGACCATGCCCCGCGAACGACTCAGTGCTCTCGCCGCCCTGCCCGAGGATGTGATCGATCCGCTCTTGTGGCGGCTCGCCTTCGATGTCGCCGCCGCGCACCAACCGAACGAGCGTGGCAACGGCCGGAATCTGCAGTGCCTCGGGCAGCGGGGCATGTGCGCCGCCGCGCACGCTGCCCGCCGCGCGATGGCCCTCGCACGGCAGTCCCGAACGACCGCGTCATGCACCCGACCAGCCCGAGGGCGCGCGACGGTGGTCAAACCTTCCCAGCGCGGTTTCGCCGGTTGGTTCACGACGCGGTCCCCACTCGAGGTGACACGCCCCGCCAGCCGTTCGGCGACCCTCCCGCACTGGTCACCCGCGAAAAGCGCCGTCGCGTAGCGGGACCAGCGTCAGTGGCATGCCTGCACGATCGCTCATGCGCATCTGAGCGGTGTCGCGGCGGGCGTCCGGACAGACCCGGAAGGCGTGCGGTCACAGTCGAGCGGGCAGACCAGGTGCGAGCGGCTGGGTACGTGGTTCGGCCCCCCAGACGTTCCAGGCGTCGATCTCGCTGTACTCCAGGTCAATGTCGTAGTGCTCGCCCCGGCGCATCGGATATCTGCCGTCGGGAGCCATGTCCGGGTCGTGCAGGCGTGCGGTGATGACGCCGTCGCACGGCAGCCGGAAGTCGCAGACGAGCTCACCATCGTGATCGGAGGCGTCGTTCGCGACGGTGGCCGCCATCCGCATCGGCGCGGCCACCACCCCTTGGCGGCAGTCTGGGCACGTGGTGAGGTGCGCCTGCCGGGCCTGCTGGCACGCGATGCTGAAGGGCACGTCGCGGAAGTACTCGCGGCCCGCCGGCGTGCGTCTGCCGATCTTGGCGCAGACGGCGATCAGCTGCCGCTCCGCCCACTGGGCGCCCTGCCATTCCTCCGAGACCCAGCGACGCTTGATGGTGAGACCGTAGCGACCGCAATCTCGCTCGTGACGCTCATGGCGCGTGCGGGGGTCGCCGGTGCGGCCCACCTTGATGACCTCGTTGTCGAACTGCAAGACGTAGAGGTGTTCCCCGCCCGGGCGCATTGATGTCGACTGGCCTCTTGCCACGGCCGGGGAGTGTAGCGGCTACCCCTGACAGCGGCCGGCAAGGATCGGCTGCCATCGCCATCCGACGATCTTCGCCACGGCGTTCGCACTCCGTGGCGCCACCACAGCCGCAGGACAACAGAAGGCCACGAACCAGCGGCTGAGGCAGAACGTGACCACGCGGATCGCGTCCCAGCATCCGCCTACAGAGATCGACATCCCAACATGCGAGACATCACAGAAAGATCCTCGGCCACGATCGCGTGGACGAACAGGGACCATCACGGACGCGGGTGACATCTATAGCACTCAGCCGGACTGGTGGCAAGACCCGGTGGCTGATCTGTTGGAAATCAGTGGTTGACTCCATCGGGTTTCCGGGGCGTAATGGAGAGACGTTCCCGCAGCGCCGGCTGGCGCGGTCGGCCACAGACGCAGCGGGCAGGCACCCCCACTCGGGGGTGCCTGCCGTTGCTGGTGCCGACCCTGTCGGGTACGTCGAGTGATGGGAGGACCCCATGAAGGATCGTCTGTCGGCGAGTTGAGCCGCCGCACCGCCTGAGCGCCTGCGCGCTGTCGGTGGTGGGTCCTGATCATCTGTGGCTCGGCTTGGCCGTTCGCCCTGTGTCCACGCTGTTGACCGCAGCCTGCTGTGCGGGCCGCGGCGACGCCTGCTTCCCCTGCTGCCTGCCCCTTGCGTGGGGTCTGGCGTGTTCCTTGACTCGACCATAGTGACTTGCCGTCCCCCGCGCCCACGTGAGGGGTCCGCCCGGCCGGAGGTCACCCGGCAGGGTCCCGCCTGCCCGTACCCGGCGGGGCAGGCGCGACCCGCGGGCGATCCCGCCCTCGTGCCGCACCTGGAACCCACAACCCCAATCTTGGAGAGATCGTGACTTCACTCGACAACATCGTCTCTACGGGCCCGGCCGTCACGGCCGCCCTCCCGGTCGTCCACATCTGGGCGACGACGCCTCACGAGGTGTCATCCGGGCCAGCCGGCCACAGGTGGTGGGCCCTTGGCGACACATGACCAGCGACGCCGCGACCCGCCCGCTGCGGCGGGGCCGGGGCGGCAGCGGCTGGAGGACCGCGCCCAGGTGGCGATCATGCTGCTGATCGGCGGGGCGGCCGGCGCGGCGTCGTTCACCCACGTGCATGACGTCGCCGCCGCGCACGGCCAGCCGGGCTGGCTGGCCTGGGCCGATGCGATCGTCCTGGAGCTGACCTCGATCGCCGCCGGTCTGGAGCTGCGCCGCAACCGGCGACTGGGCAAAAGGATCGTCTTCCCGGCCACCATGCTGACCGCGGCGGTGCTGCTGTCCCTGGCCGCGCAGGTCGTCGAGGCCGAGGCGTCGGTGATCGGCTGGATCGCCGCCGCCCTACCCGCCCTGGGTTTCCTGGCGATGGTGAAGATCGCCCTCGGACGCGCCGACCCCACCCCACCCACCTCAACCGTCCAACCCGCGCCGACGAAGCCCGAACCACCGCGGACCGTCGACACGTCGGTCCCGGACAACCAGCCGCCGGTCCGCGTCACCGCCGTCGCGGTCCCGGACTCCGCGACAGGCGTCCCCGCCGTCGCGGACCAACCATCGGCGGTCCCGGACTACCCGGACCATCAGCCATCGACCGACGACAGCGGTCCGGAAGTCACCGCACTGGTCCCGGCCGCCCGGACCGCCGCCCACACCCTCACCGCCGAAGGGACACCCCTGTCCCGCAAAGCCCTCGCCCGACAACTCCGCGCGGATGGACACCAACTGTCCAACGCCACCGCCTCAGCCCTCGTGCGCGTCCTCCGCGCCGAGACAACCCCGCCGACTGCGGATCTGTCACCTCGGGAGGCCGCGTGACAGAACCCTACCCACGGCTCCTGTCAGCCCGAGCCGATGCTGTCAGACCAGCGTGCGCGCCTGTCAGCAGGCCCGCGAGCCGACAGATGCCGACCGGAACTGTCCACCCGCTCCCGCCCCCTGCGGCGGCGGGCGCACCAATCTCACACCTACTCGCACCTCTGACCTTGGAGCACCAACGATGATCACCTCGTACCGCGAACCTCACCAGCGCAACCGACCCGACTCACACCCACTCTCACCGCACCGTCACGCCGAACCCGGTGTGCCCGGCAGTGTCGCAGTCAGCGCCGATCCCCGGTCTACCGTCCGTCTTGATCCTGACCCCCAACCTGACCCCCCACAGCCGCTCACGGCCCAGGTCAACCCCGCTCTTAGCGCTCCGACGCCGCTCCAGACAGACCCTCCACTCTGGGGCCTCCCCCCTGGGGCTGCCCATGCGTAAACCCATACACAGCGCGGATCCGTTGCTGCGCCTGCAAGCCAGCATCACCGCCCGCGACGACCAGCTCCTCGACTGGCTCTACGACCACGGCGTCCTCACCACCGACCAGATCGCCGCCGCCCTGTTCCCATCCCTGGACTTCACCCAACGCCGTCTACGCCGACTCACCCTCCTGCGGGTCGTGGACCGGTTCCGGCCCAACCGGGCCTACGGAGGCTCCTACCCCTACCACTACGTCCTGGACCAACTCGGCTACGACCACGTCCACGCCCAACGCGGACTCGGACGACCCCGCCGGGACCAGGCCCGCCGCCGCAAACAATCGCTGACCAGCCGGCCGGACCTGCCGCACCTGCTCGGCGGCAACCAGGTCTTCATCGACCTCGCCGCCCACGCCCGCACCCACCCCGACACCGAGCTGGCCCGCTGGCAGCCCGCATCCGCCTACCACGACCCCGGCACCCTCTACCGCGAAGGCGGCGACCCGCAGATCATCATCGCCGGAGCGACCGGGTTCCCCCGCCCCGACGGCGCCGGGGTGTGGACCGAACGCGGACGCTCCGTGCCGTTCTTCCTCGAGTACGACACCAGCGGCGAACACCTGCGGGTCCTCATCGAAAAGATCGCCAAGTACGAACGGCTGCACCTCATGAGCGCCTGGGCGTGGCCGGTGCTGTTCCACCTGCCCTCCGCACGGCGGGAGGCGAACCTGCACCACCGCCTCGCCGGCATCGACCTGACAACGGTCATCGCCACCACCACCGCCGAACTGCGCACCGCGCTCGACGCCAGCCCCGCCGACCAGGTCTGGCAACTCGCCGCACACGGCGGCCGTCACCGACTCATCGACCTGCCCTACACCGACACCGACCACGACGACGAGTTCCCCACCCACACCGCGCCCGACCAGGACGGCCGGTCCGCCTGATGAGGTCGGGGCGGCGCGGGCGGCGCGTGCTGGCGGCCTGGCCGCCCCACACGCCGCCCGGGCCCGCCACATCCGCCCCAACCTCTGGCGCGGCGGTCGTCGCCCACCGTGCGCGGCACTCACGGGCAAAGCCGGACCGGACCGAGCGTTGTGTGGCGCGGGCAGCAGGGCTCACGAGCTGTCAACCGCTGTCAGCGGCGCCGCTCGGCGACAGACAGACCTCGACCGCTACTTACGCCAGCGACTCGGCTCCGTGAGTTGCTGTGAGTGGCGCACGTCTTCACTTGCATGGCCACCGGAGTTACAGTCCGCGGCCCTCACCGACGCCGAACCGCCGTCGACTCCGGCCGGCGAAACCTGGCGATCGAACTTCAGCAAGTTCCCCAACCGAGAAGGAGATGCCCATGGCCCCACACGTCGACCTCACGCCACGAGCCGTCCTGGGAGGGACATGGCCACACGCCGTGACCAGCAATCACGCGCGAACACACCACACCCGTCGTCGCCGACCACGCCCACGCGGACAACCGGCGGCGAGGCCCCGACCGCACACCCCGAGGGGGCGGATGCTCCGCCCCTGCCGGGGACGCTGTCGATGGCCCGTTACCTGACCGACCCCGCCACCGAGACCGAGATCCAAGCCTTGGCCGCTGAAGCCGGCCTCCCGACCGTTGACCAAGCCGCCACCCTCGCCCGCCTGCTCCGCCTACACCAACCCGCACCGCCACGCGCCGCCTGACCTGCGCCCGCCCCGCCTCGGGGCGGGCGCAGCCTCCTCCACCCGAACCCGCCGAGTGAGCAGCCATTGCGGCGGTGACCTCTGTCGCCCGCGACGAGGTGCGGAGCGAGGAAGCATGGGCTTGACGATCACCACCACGCGGTGACATGGCGGGCGTAGAACAGGATTCAGGAACCGAGTTCCACCGTGGCGTACGGTTCCCACACGTACATGCCCTCGTCCCGGTTGAGGACGATGAGCTGGCACGAGGTGATCAGCGCGTCCGCGCTGATCTTCGGGGCGGAGGAGAGTGCCTCGATGAGCGGCGCCGCGGGACCGTCGGTGTTGGTGTAGGCCAGGCTGAGGTGAGGGTTGTAGGGCTCGGCGGCCTCGGGTACGCGGTCCTGGCCCCAGACGTCGGCGATGGCGGCACGGATGGCGGCGCGTAGTTGCCGCACGGGCTCGATCGGGTCGACGGCGATCTGGATGGACTCGGGATCGACGTGGGGGGTGCCGATGGTGAGCTTGATGGGTGACAAGCGCGAGCACCGGTCACTGGCGGCGGCCACGATGGCGTCGACGTCGTCGGGGGCGACCTCTTGGACGAAGCCGATGCCCTGCATGGTGAGGTGAAGCCATCGGTTCGGAATGACGTCGAGGCTGGGCTGCGAGGACAGCAGGGACCGGTACTGGTCAGCGAGCTTCTCGACCTCGGGTTGCCCATCGAAGGTGATGTGCCAGGTGTAGAAGCGGGAGCCGATACCCCAACCCGGTCGCCAGTACCAGTGGTTACGGATATCGGTGGCGTGCGGGACTGCCATGGGTTCTCCAGGTGTCACGGAAGTTGCCGGGCGGCGCCGGTGGCGCAGAACTCGGTGATGGCTGCTTGGACACTGCGAGCCTCGATGCTCGTGCGCAGCAACGGGTTGCCAGCGATGTTGCGCCCAACGCCACGCAGGCGGTGCACCAGCGGGTCGAGCCGCTGTTCGGGTGGCAGAGCGAGCACCGGTGACAGGACCGAGACCGCGCCGTCGAGGCTGCCGGCTTTGAGATGCGCCGCGGCGGCCCAGATGCGGATCTGGGCGAGCGTGCCGTAGGCAACCGAGGGGTCCGCGGCGGCTTCCGTCAGGGCGTGCTCGGCATGCTCGATGGCGCTGGCGGCCTCGCCGATGCGGAGCAGCACTGAACCAGCGTAGTTGTGTTGGCGCACCGTGCCGCAGGCGAGAAGGCCACCCACGGGGTCGCCGCTGGCATGTTGGCGGGCCTCTTCGGCGCGTTGCAGTGCTGCTCGTGCAGGCTCGACGGCGCCGATCTCCGCCCACGCGTCCGCTTCCTGGCACGCCAGCATGACCGCCGCGCTGCCTTCGGCGGCATGGCCGTAGCCGCGCACGGCGGCGCTGGCAGCGTCTTCGAACCGCCGCTCCCACAGGTGGGTCTTGCTGATCGTGGAGAGGACCCAGGCGCGGAGGGTGTTGTCGCGGACGGTCTCGGCGCACATCCAGGCGGTGCGCGCTTGGGACTCGGCTGCGGCCGGGTGTCCGAGATCGCCGGCCATCCAGGCGAGCAGTGTGCAGAGGTAGCCCGCCCAGGTGTAGAGCTCCCGAGACTGATCAGGGTTCTGACGCCCGGTCTGCAGAAGGCGGAATACGCGGTCGGCCAGGAGCCCGGCCCGCGCGTAGACGACGACGGGCGGCTCGGTCAGGTAGTCGACGGCAATCCTGCGGGTGGAGGCAGCGACATCGTCGAGGGTGAAAGGCCCGACGTTGGAGGCTTGCGCCCATGTGCCGAAGCTCGCCGTGCGTTCTGCCACCGCTATCACCAGTTCCGTCTCGTCCTGCAGAGCGCCGAGGTCCCACCGCAGAGGCTCAGCCATCGAGCCAGGCGGTGCTGAGGATGCGACCGATGGTGTAAGCATCGGGGCGGCGTTCCTGCCGCCCAGCACCGCTCGGTCTGCTTCCGGCATAGCGGTCAGGTCGTCGAGATCGACCAGACTGCCCGGTTCGGTGCCGAAGACCTGCGCCAGTGCGTTCAAGGCGGCCAAGGTGGGCCGACGACCGCCGAAGGGCCACCGCTCGTAGTCGCTGATCCGCGCCCCGGTGAACGTCGCCGAACCGTTTCCCTTGGCGTTCAATTTCTCGGCTACCGCGTCCTGGGTCCAACCATGGGCCTGGCGGAAGGCATCTCGGGGGCGTAGCCCGAAGCGGCGCTGCAGCTCGGCGGCGATGGCTATGGGTGTCGCTCCGAAACCAGCCAGGGTCTGGCGTACGTGATCACGTTGCGCCTTGGTGCCCGTCGTCCTCGCCATCGCGGTCACCTCCTACCTGCGGCCTCCTGTCGCACGGTATCGCCCCTCTCATCGAAATCGGTACGGGGCACGGCGAGGCCAGCGGCCCCGGGGTGGGTAGCTCGCCGCTAGTCGATCAAAGTATCTGCAGGTCGTGGGCGTGCGCGGGTGGGGAAAAACCTCACCACCGCTGGGGATCCACTCATGTGGATGCGCTTGGCAAGCTTGCTGAGCCGGATCACCGTCGGTCCGGATGTAGCCACCACCAGTGACGAGTGGAGTGGCTGCCACAGCAACGTCAACCGCGAATGCCCGTCGCCGTCGGGTCGTTGACGACCACCCGGCCGGCGTCTCTCCGCGCCCTGCTCGCGCTTCTCATCCTCGTGAGGATCACCGATGACAACCTCGAACGACCTGGCCCGCTACGGCTATCGGCAGGAACTCAGCCGCCAGCTGCGGTTTCGGGACCTGTTGGCGTACGGCTTGGTGTACATGGTCCCGATCGCGCCGATGGCGATCTTCGGCAGCGTGTATGCGGGCTCCGGCGGCATGGTGGCCCTCGCCTACGTCATCGGTGTGGTGGCGCTGGTGTTCACCGCGTTCTCGTACGCGCAGATGGTGAAGGCGTTCCCGATGTCAGGCAGCGTGTACAACTACGCGGGTCGGGGCATCAGCCCGCCGGTCGGGTTCCTCGCCGGCTGGGTGATCCTCCTCGACTACGTGCTCGTTCCCGGCCTGCTGTACCTGGTGGCGTCGGTGGCGATGCACGCCACGGTGCCGGTGGTGCCGGTGTGGCTGTGGCTGCTCGGGTTCGTCGCGGTCAACACCGTCGTCAACTCGGTCGGCATCCGCATGACGGCGGTGGTCACTCGGGTGATGCTCGTCGGTGAGTTGATCGTCCTGGCGTTGTTCCTGGTCGTCGCCGGTTGGGCCCTCGCGACGGGTAGGGGCCGGTTCAGTTGGGACGCGTTCTACAACGCCGACACGTTCACCTGGTCCCTCGTGGCGGGGGCGGTGTCAATCGCGGTGCTGTCGTTCCTGGGCTTCGACGGCATCTCCATGTTGGCGGAGGAAACCCGTGACGGCGCCCGGCAGATCGGCCGGGCGATGGCGGCCGTGCTCGTCCTGGCGGGGGTGTTGTTCATCGCGCAGACGTGGCTGGCGGCGATGCTCGTGCCCAACCCCGGCGGGCTGCTGGCCGAGGGTGATGTGAACGGCACCGCCTTCTACGACGCCGCCGCAGTGGCCGGCGGGAGCTGGCTGGCGACGGTGTGCGCGGTGGCGACCGCGATCGCATGGGGGTTGCCGAACTCGATGGTCGCGCAGGTCGCCACGTCCCGACTGCTGTACGCGATGGCCCGTGATCGGCAGCTCCCCGCGTTCCTGGCGAAGGTGTCGGTGCGCCGCAACGTGCCGATCAACGCGACCCTGCTCACCGGCGTTGCGTCCCTCGCCCTGGGCCTGTACATGGCGACGCGGGCGGATGGCATCACCCTGTTGTCGTCGCTGATCAACTTCGGAGCGATGGTGGCGTTCCTGGTCCTGCACGTCTCCGTGGTCGTGCACCACCTGATCCGCCGTCGCAGCGGCAACTGGTTCGCGCACCTGCTCATGCCCGGAATCGGGTTCGTGATCCTCGCCTACGTGGTGGTGAACGCCAACATCGCCGCCCAGCGCCTCGGCCTGGCCTGGCTGGGCCTCGGCGTGCTGGTCCTGGTCAGCCTGTACCTGACCGGCCGCCGGCCGGTGCTGTCCGGCCTGACCCGCACCCGGGCCGCCCGGCGTGACATGGAACGGGTGTGATCTCGATGAGTCAATTCACCTACCGGCCTGCCCGTGACGAGTTGGCCTACACCTTCGGCGGCCGTCTCCCGGTGGCCCACGTCCGCTCCGGCGACGTCTTCACGGTGCACACGCAGGACTGCTTTGGCGGTCTCGTGCGGGGTCCGGCGGACCTGCCGTCGCAGGTGTGCCAGATGCCGTATCTGAACCCGGCGTCGGGGCCGTTCTTCGTGGAGGACGCCGAGCCCGGCGACACCCTCGCCGTGCACCTCCTGTCGATCGAGCCGGCCCGCGACTGGGGCGTATCGGCGACCTTCCCGTACTTCGGGGCACTCACGTCGACCTCGCACACAGCCACCCTGCAGCCGCCGCTGGAGGAGCGGGTGTGGGTGTACGACATCGACCGGCACGCGGGCATCGTCCGCTACCGGGCCACCGCCAGCGAGCACACCGTCGAGCTGCCGCTGGATCCCATGATCGGCACCATCGGCGTCGCCCCATGTGGCAAGGAGTCCCGGTCCACGATCGTCCCGGACTACTACGGCGGGAACCTCGACACCCCGGAACTGCGCGCCGGGACCACCCTGTATCTCGGGGTTAACGTGCACGGGGCGATGCTCGCCCTCGGCGACGGCCACGCCCGCCAGGGACACGGCGAAGCCTGCGGCGTCGGCGTGGAGATCGCCACCGTCACCACCCTCGCCGTCGAGGTCGTCAAGGGCGCCGCCACCGCCTGGCCGCGCCTGGAAACTGACACGACCATCATGTCGGTCGGCTGCGCCCGCCCCCTGGAGGACGCCTACCGCATGGCCCACCAGGACCTCACCGCCTGGACCATCGACTTGTGCGGCCTGCAGACCCTGGACGCCTATCAGCTCATCTCGCAGGCCGGGCGGGCGCCCATAGGCAACGTCTGCGACCCCAACTACACCGTCCTGGCGGCCATCGACAAAGCGCTGCTCCCGCAGCCGCAGGCTGCCTACCGCGACGCGCACGCCCGGCTGCGGGACATTGCCGCAGTTCAGGAATAGGGGCATCTGATGACCGCGTCGATACCCCAGCTGTCGCTGCGCGACGAGCTGTTCCTGCTCGGGCACCACGACGACACCGGCCAGCCGCACGTGCACCGCCAAGCCTTGGCCCTCGGCATGGCCGGCGGAGTGCTGATCGACCTGTTTCTCGCCGGACGGATCACGCTCGACTTATACGGCGACCATCCGGCCGCGGACCGGTGGCTACGCCTGAACTCCGACCAGGCAGTCGGTGACCTGATCGCCGACACCGCCCTCGCCGCGATCCACCACTCCCGGACCACCCCGACCGTGAAGGCGTTCCTGCGCAGCTTCGCCGATGACCTGTACGAACGCACCCGCGCCGGACTCGTCGCCGCCGGCATCCTGCGCCACACCGCCCGCCGCCGCCTCGGCGGCCTAATCCGCGCCGACGCCTACCTCGCCACCGACACCAAGTGGGCCGTCGTCGCCCGCGCCCGGCTGCGCTACCTCGCCGCCGGCCGTGAACAACCGGACAACCACACCGCCGCGCTCGCCGGAATCGTCGCCGTCCTCGGCCTCGCCGACCACCTCTACCTCGACGACGACACCGCCACCCTCACCGCCCACCTGAAGACCATCGCCGCCCAACACCACCGCTCCATCCGGGAGATCACCGCCGCCGTCGACGCCGCGATCGGTGACCTCGCCACCGCCACCTACCGATAGATCGCCGAGAGGGACGACAACGCCGTGGACTCAAGCGTTCGTATCCGCGCCGCCCGCTGGACAGACATACAGGCCGTCGCCGCGTTGATCGCCGACGCCCTGCAGCCCAGCCCGCTCGGTGCCTGGCTGGTACCGGACGCGGCGCAGCGCCGCCAGGTGATGACCGACGTCGTCGCGGTGTGGGTGGAGCACGCGATGTTCTTCGGCGACGTGCACCTCACCGACGACCTCACCGCCGCCATGGTCGGCTTCTACCGCTACCGACCGATCCCGCCACCGGCCAACTACCCGACCCGCCTCGTTGAGGCCGCCGGAGCACACGCTGAGCGCTTCACCGCCCTTGAGTGCCTGATCGCACAGCAGCAGCCCACCGAACCGCACTACCACCTGGCGCTCCTCGCCGTATCCCCAACGCGGCAGAAGGCCGGCTGCGGCAGCGCCCTGCTCAGCCATCACCGCGTCCGCCTCGACCGCATCGGCCTGCCCTCCTGGACCGCCGTTACCGCAGAACCGGAGCACCTGCTCGCCCGCTATGGGTACACGCTCCGCCCGCCCCTCACCGTGCCGAACGGGCCGAACGGGCCGAGTCTGCGACCCATGCGCCGTAACCCGCACCGCGCCAGTAACCCAATGCCGATCAACTCCCCGCGTCCGGTCGGCAACCGCTTGCAAGGCAACACCACCCACACCGGCACCACCCTCCGGCCCTGACAGGCCGAGCACCGGCCGCCGCCCTACCAAGGATCAAGGAGGCTCACCCGTGCCCCTCCGTTCCGTCGGTGACCCACCACTCGCCCCCGACCCGCAGCGTTATCCACCGCTGCCCAGCTCAGACCTGATCACCAATACGTTCGGCGGCCATCCGCGGGTTCTGCCAGAGGTTTGGGCGGTGCCCCTTCACGCGGCGTCTCGGCTCGCCTCGCACCACCGCGAACAATGGGCGGCGGAGACAATCTCCCGCGACCCGGCCGCTGACGACCACGTGGTGGCTGCTGCCAAGAGATCGATCGATCGTCTCAACACCACGCGCGTCGCTCTCATCGGGGAGATCGACTCCTGGGTTGAGCGTGTGATCCGGCCTCCGGGCGGGGCACCGTTGCACACCGAGACCATCGGCTCCGTGATCGACCGCATGGCCATCGCGTGGGTTCGGTGGAGGCGATTCTCGGAGACCGCCAAGCTGGACCCGAACGAAGTCGATCCTTCGCTGGCGTTCCAGCAGTTCACCGAGCTCACCGAAGCCTTCGACACCCTTGTGCTTGACATCCATGAAGGTCGCCGCCGCATTCCTCACTGGCGCACGCTGAAGAGCTATCGGAAGCGGCGATGAGGATCGCCGTCACCCTCAACGGCGCCGACAATGTCGGCAAGACCACGAACGCCCGCTGGCTGGCGTCGGCGATGCCGGATGTCGAGTTCACCGGGACAGTCGATCGGTGGGACCGGCGATGGGCCGAGGTGTCGCGACGAGACTTCAGTCATTGGTGGTTCGTCGACAGCACCACCGACGAACACATCGACCTCGTCTTCAGCTCCCACGCCGCACGGTGTGCCGGTGGCGGCCCCTTGGCTTTGGAGGACCGCGGTTGGCCGATGCTTGTGGCGACCTGCGCCGCGACAGCGGCGGTCAAGGACGGCATCTCCACCGCCGAGGCGCTCGCCCAAGTTGAGGCCAAAGCACGTCGCTATGCCCCCGCGCCGCGCCGTGAGCTGCACCTGCTGCTGCGCCACAGCGACCAGCCGGTAGCCGAGGCGCACCACGCTGTGGCACGCGAGCCTGTGCCGACCACCGAACGTTACGCCGAGTATCAGCGTCGACTGGCCGAGGCGATCGATCTTCAAGTCGGCAGCGGGGAGTACGAGGCCATCGTGGTGCGCGGGTACCGCCCACTCCTTGATGTGCAGCGTGAAATCCGCCAGGTCCTGACGCAACTCGATGTGCCCGTCGTTCCGCTGCCACCAGACCGGATCAAGCACCTATGGGTGCTCGCTGGCATGTCCGAGAGCGGCAAGAGCACGGTCGGTGAGTTGCTCCGCACGGAGCACACAGCCACCCGGCTGAAGATCGGCTACCTCATGCAGCTCGCCGCCGATCGGCTCGGGGTGGCCGGCCCGTATCGCGAATGGGACGAGCTGACCCAGGCGCAGATGCTCACAGAAGAGATCCTGCGGTTCGCCGCGATGAACCCGGGCTCGCACCGGATCAGCCTGGAAAGCGCGCACCGCTTGGAGGCCACAGCACACCTCCGCAGGATCTGGGGTGAGCGCTGCGAGATTGTGTTCCTCCGCCTCCCGGACAGGCTTCGCGCGCAGCGCGCCACCGAGGCCATGGAGTCGCTCTCCGCCCGCGACGCGATCAAGCGAAGCCGGGGTGGAGACCGCATCGCGTCGATCGCCGACACGGTCATCGACAACGGCCACAGCCTCGCCGCGCTGAAGAGGGCCGTCACGGAAGTTGTTCACCGCAGGTCCGGGGCCAGGGTTCCACCGCACGCGGGCACGACCATCCCCGAGGCCCTGCAACCGGTACTCGCCGACTGCGTCGCCAGACTGACCGATTCTGAGACCGCGCTCGTCGCCGCCACCGGGAGCCTCGCCCATCAGGGCTGGCAATCGGGATGGAGCGACATCGACCTCCTTGTCGTACGCGACACGCTGCCTCTTCACTGGCTCCAGACCAGGCGTGTACCCCAGAGCGGACCGGCGGGCGAGAAGATCGCGCTGTCGTCGTTCACCACCCGGGAGATGCTCACCGGGTCGGTCCCACCCCGAGTACTGCACGCGGTGCAGCAGATAGCCCACGACGGCTGCGGCCTGCTCTACCGCCGAAGCGACCTCGTACTCAACGCCTTCGACGCACCAGCCGACGACCGCGCCTCACGCAGCGAGCTGCCGCTCGTGGCGATGGTGTTGCGGCGACTCGTCGCGAACCCCGAGCCCGATGTCCGCGCTGTCTACAAGCACGTCGTGCTGATCATGAAGATCATCCTGCGCGCCGACGGGGTGGACCTCGACGCCAGCGAGGAGGTCCGTCTCGCCTTCACCACCAGCCATCCGGACGCCGACATCGACCTCCCGCCGGTGGCCGAGGTCAATGGCGACCGGTGGCGACAGGACGAAACCCTCTCCCATCGGGTCCGCGGGGCCGCCGCCAAAATCCTCGCCTACCACGACGTGCTCGGCTGCTCGGTCGCGTCGAAAGCTCCCCCGACGGAAGGATCAGATCTTCGATGACCACCGCCTTTGACGATGTCCTCCACGCCGATCGGGTGACCCGACTCGGGGTGGGCGACACCGCTCGTCCGATTCGCGTCGTCCACGGCCTTGATGGCATCCGCACCGACGTGGCCGCGGAACAGGTACTGGCGACGGGACGCACGTTGTGGAAGCGATGGTGCGAGCACCCGGCGTACCGGCCGCACGATCTTCTCCTGGGCTTGGACGCCGGCGGCATCGTGCCGACGATCGCGGTGGCCTGGGCCAGCGGTAGCCAGTATCGGCTCGCCTGGAAGGTCAACCTCGACCTACCCGGGAAGCTCGTGTTCCACGAGCCGCATGCCCGGCGTCTTGAGGTCTTCGCCTACGGCGACTTCGAAGGACTGCGCGTCCTCATCGTGGACGACGAGATCACGACCGGACTCACTCTGGCCAATCTCGTCGAGGCGCTCCGCGCGGCCGGCGCCGACATCACCGGCGCGCTCGGCCTCGTCGAAGACACCGCTGGCGAGGGCCGACAGCTACTCGAACGCAACGGGGTCCCGCTGTGCGTACTGACAACGCTGTGACCCTCGTCGAGGAACCGGTGTGCCACCGCGGCGGACGGTACGTCGTCCAACGTGAACAGGCGCCGCTCGGCCGGCTCCTGCCGTATCGCCGAGCCAACGGAGAGACCCCACCCCGGCGGGTACTCCTCGACGCGGTTCGTGAGACCGGGTGGCGCATCGACTTCGGCTCTCGCGGACTCGGCGACCTGCTGCTTGGCCTCGCCATGGCACAGGCGCTTCACGATGCCACACACGATCAGTTCGGAACCCTGGAGTACGCCGGCAGCCGAGCGGACCTGATCGCCCGGTGCACCCTTCCGGTCGCCGTCACGGGCGGAGACGGGCACCAACTGGGGACGCTCGGCAGCGACAATGCTTCGGGATTCGACGCGGTACCGGAAGAGCCTCCAACGCTGCTCGACCTCATCGACGTTGACACTGTCGAGGTCCATGCGGCGCTGCCGATGCGCTACTACCTCGACGTCGAGCAAGCCCTCGGCGTCAGGCTCCCCGCATCCGGTGACCCGTCTCCCGGGTTCCGGTCGTCGGTCGCTGCGCCGGAGCCACTTCACGTGGTCTTCGTGGGCACGACGAGTCGCCCCGACCGCAAGGACTACGGCATCGACAACTTCGGCGCCCTCGCCGAACACCTGTCAGCCCGCCACTCGGGCGCCTGGCGCTTCAGCCTGGTGACACCACCGGACCACCAGCCTCCGGCATCCGTAGGGCAGATTGAAGTACTTCACGGACCAACGGCGGTCGAGTGCATTGACCTGTTCGCCGCCGCCGAGCTGGTCATCGGCAACGACACCGGCTTGACCCATCTTGCCGCGCTCACCATTCGAGCGGACGGCACCCAGCCGCATGTGGTCGGCCTCTACGGACGGCACGGCTACGCTAAGTGGATCACCGGATCAGCAGGCCACCACGCGGTGGCCACGCCGTTCTCGCACCTGATGTCGGTCGCCGACGCGTGTCCCGTGCGAGACCGCTACGACGACACGCTCTGGTCCACCGCGAGCGACCTTCGCGCCATCCCCGCCAAGGTCATAGCCGACTTCGCGGGGCAGTGCGCGGGCTGGTGGACTCGATGATCCGCGTCGGCCGCTACCGCCGCTTCACCATGAACCGCACCTTCCACCTCGACATCGGCGCACACCGCCTCTTCGCCAAGGTGAATCCGAACCCCGTGGAGGCTGCGGCCGAAGTCGCCGGGCACCACCGAATCCGCCGCCACTACCGGCTACCGAGGCTGCATTCCCAGCACCGCATCGGGCGCTGGACCCTCACCCTCTACGACCGCCACCGACCCGATCTTCCGGACACCGGCCTGCTCCTCGACGCTCTCACGTCCACCGGCCCCGGCAGCGCGCACAACCTCGACTGCGGGCTCGACGCGACCTTCCAGCACTACCGCCGAACCATCGACGCGACCATCTGCCGAGTCCCCGCCTCACGCGCCAACAGCAAGCTCTACCGCGACCGGGCCCAGCCCGGCGGCAGGCTGGACCACTACTACGGCCACAACCCGATCCTGCTCAAACTTACCGACGCCGACGGTCTCCGCCCCTCCGAGCTGCGGAAAACCACCCTCATGGTCAACGGACAGCCCCGACGGCTCGACCTTCCTGCCCTCGTCGGCGAGCTACGCGACGCCTTACACCTGGACGAGCAGGTCTGGGCTGCGATGACCCAGGGCGACCCCACCGACTTCAACATCGGCCTCGACGCCGACAACCAGCCCGTCTGGTTCGACTACGACACCGCAGGCCTCAACGCCATCCCCGGCGAGATCGCCTGCTTCCTCTGGTACCAGAGACTGCACGGCGCCTGGCTCGTCCCTCACTACAACACCGACGCCTACGCCGATCACAAGAAGGCACTCGCCGAAGCTGTCGAACCCACCGTACGGCTCAGAAGGCTCTCCCACCGAGCCGTCGGCATCGACTACCAGCACCAACCATCGCCGGCCCGGCAGCAAGCCATCACCCGATACCTCACGACGCTCGCCCGGCCGCTCGCACTCTCCGCCGCCACCGATCTGCTCACCTGGATACGCCCGTACCTCGCCATGCGGGTCCTCGCGGTATACCCACTACAGCTCCTGGAACCCCGCGACGCCGCTCTGTCGCTGGGCCTACTCGCCGACCTCTACGCACCCGACGCCGAACTGGAGCAGATCCTCGGACTCACCATTCAGACGCCAGCGGAGCCGCCCTTATGAGCCGCCCCATCGCCGTCATCACCGGAGCAGGCACAGGCATCGGAGCGGCCATCGCCGCCCGGCTCTCAGCCGCCTTCGACCTCGTCCTGACTCACCGATACGACGACACCAACCTCGCCGCGGTCGTCGAGGCCGCCCGCCGCCACGGCGCACAGGCCCACACGGTCACCGGCGACCTGACCGCCGCTGACACCCAGACCGCACTCCGCGCCACTATCGAGCAACACGCCAACCAACTCGCAGTCCTGATCAGCAACGCCGGCGCGTACCCCCGCATCCCGTGGAGTCGGACGGACCTCAACGTCCTTCGTGACCAGCTCGAACTCAACCTCGTCGCGCACGCCGCCGCGATCCGCGCCGTCACACCAGCCTTCATCAGCAACAACTACGGCCGCATCGTCGTTGTCTCGTCAGTCATGACCCAGCTCGGACGCGTCGACCTCGCCGGCTACATCGCCGCGAAAAGCGGCCTGGAAGGACTCGTCCGCGCGCTCGCCCGCGAACTCGGTCCCCACAACATCACCGTCAACACCGTGCGGCCCGGCTCGATCGAGGTCCCCGCAGAACGTAGCGTCGTACCCGATCACGCGGCCATGGTCCGACGCCAACTCGACCGACAGTGCATCAGACGACGGGGTCAACCCTCGGATGTCGCTGCCGCCATCGCCTTCCTGGCCGCCTCGGAAGCGGGATTCATTACTGGCCAAGCGATCAACATTGACGGCGGCTGGCACCTGTCATGACGACCCTCTGGATCCGCCACGGAACCAGCCTCGACGGAATCACCCGACCCCACGCCCATGCCCGCCCCGACACGCCCCTTACCGCGCGCGGCGCGGCACAGATTGCCGCCACCGCCCACGCACTTCGTGACCGCGGTGTCCGGCCTGCAATCGTTTTGACCAGCCCGCATCCGCGCGCGGTCACAAGCGCGGAGATCCTGGCTGCGCTGCTCGGCGTGCCGCTCGCCAGCCCAAACCCGCTGTACGCCGAGTGGCGCGCCCCCGACTGCGTCCTCGGCAAAGGGCCTGACGACTACCCACCTGAGTACCTGACCTGGCGCACGCACCGGCTCCGCGACCCAGACTCGGCCCTGGCCGGCGGCGAGAGCCTTACAGCGCTTTACGAACGGGCGACGGCCGCCTCGGCGATCCTCGGACACGCGGGTGGAGGAAACACAGCATTGATCGTCTCGCACCGAGTGTTCATCGGCGCGGTCGCAGCGATCACCGCCGGAGCGAGCCGCCCTCAGGACGTGTTCCAAGCTGCGCGCCGCTTCACGCTCGCGCCGGCAGGGATCTGGCCCGATTCAGGTCAACTCCGATAGCAACGCGTCAGTGTTCGCGAGGATGAAATCCTTCAGGGCGGCAGGCTTCAGATCCACCTCAGGAAGGCGGTCGACAGCTACCCGGTCGAGAACGTAGCCACCCCGGCCCGGTTCAGCGAACTCCGGACCCGTACGGGCACTCTCGTCAACCCGTGTGAGCCGGCAGGAGACGAAGTGCTGTACGGATACCCCATCACCCGACGGCGAGCTGAACAAAAACACCTGGCTGAGCCGCTCTGCCTCCGCGCCCAACTCCTCCTGCAGCTCACGGCGCAGGGCTGCATCAAGGGATGTATCCGTCGGCTCAAGGCCGCCACCGGGCGCAGTCCAGTAAGGGGCTTGGCCGGGCTTCGTTCTCTTGATCAACACGAGCTGATTGCTTTCGTCCCACAGAATCGCTCGTACCGACCGACGCAGAATCTCACGCATGTAGACCCCTATCAACAGCTGCCACGGCCTAGGCGAGTCGAAGTTACACCGTGAGGCCTTGCCAAGGACGAAACCCTGGCTTCTTGCCGAAGCGTGCTATAGCTCCGACTTGGGCCCTGGTCCCGCCGCCTTTCTGACCTGCGAGGCACCTCCTGCGGGTCGAACTACGAGGTGGTCGGCTCCGCCTGAACTGGATCTGAGCCAGAGTTGAAGGGGCGTCCGTCTCCGTCCGCCACCGGCCCACCGGCAACTGCTAGCTGGCAGGCTCCGCAAAGCCCGACGTGTCCCCGCTGCATCACCGTTAGTTAGGCAGCGAACCCATCCGGCAGACGATGCTGATGAGGCAGGGGCAAGGGCGTTTCACCCACCATCCCGGGGCGTTTCACGCCTTGACGGTGCTTCTCGAAGTCCGCAGGGCAACTCATGATCGGTCACTAGGGGGATGCGGAGAGTGCGTTTGATCGACTAGCCTCCCTGGGTTGTGGGGGCAATGTCTAGCGATGTCCGGCTTCAAGCAGAGCAGCGGGCCCGGGTCCTGATCGATCGGCAGCTTCGAGATGCCGGCTGGCTTGTGCAAGACCGCTCCGAAACGAACCTTTTTGCGGGCGCGGGTGTGGCCGTTCGTGAGGCGATCATGGCGAAAGGCCACGGCCGGGTCGACTACCTCCTGTATGTCGATCAGCGGGTCGCCGGGGTGATCGAGGCCAAGCCGGAGGGAACCCCGCTGTCAGGGGTGGAGTGGCAGTCGGCCATGTACGCCGAGGGCCTTCCTCTCGCGGTGCGGCTGAAGGCGCTGACCCGCGACGGACGGCTGCCGTTCGTGTTCGAAGCCAGTGGCTCGGAAACCCACTTCACCAACGGCTACGACCCCCAGCCCCGGGCCCGCCGTGTGTTCGCCTTCCCGCAGCCTGGCACCCTCGCCAGGAGCGTCCGTAACGCGGAAGCCGACCCGAGGCGACCGACGTGGCGGGCTAAGGTCCCTCACCTGCCACCCTTGGATACCGCTCCACTGCGCCCAGCGCAGATCACTGCGATCGAAGGAATCGAGCGGTCGCTGACCGAGCAGCGGTTCGACCGGTCGCTGGTGCAGATGGCCACCGGCGCGGGCAAGACCTTCACGGCCGTGACCGAGTGCTACCGGCTGCTCACGCACGGCGGCTTCGCCAGGGTGCTCTTCCTGGTCGACCGCAACAACCTGGCCGACCAAACCTTGGCCGAGTTCCAGAACTACCGCACGCCGGGTGACGGGCGGCGGTTCACCGAGCTCTACAACGTCGACAAGCTCACCAGTGCCGGCATGCTGGGCAGCTCCAGCGTAGTGATCTCCACGATCCAGCGGGTCTTCAAGGTCCTCGCTGGCGACACCGCTCCCGAGGGCGACGACCCGGGCCTCGACGGCTTCGTGCCTGACGCTCCGGTCAGCGTTGTCTACGACGCCGGGATGCCGCCGGAGACGTTCGACCTGGTGATCGTGGACGAGGCGCACCGCTCGATCTACGGGGTGTGGCGGGGGGTGCTGGAGTACTTCGACGCGCACATCGTCGGCCTGACCGCCACCCCCGGCAAACAGACCTTCGGGTTCTTCCGGCAGAACCTGGTGTCGGAGTACACCTATCCGCAGTCGGTGGCCGACAACGTCAACGTCGACTTCGATCTGTACCGGATCAAGACCCAGATCAGTAGCCAGGGCTCGAAGATCGACGCCGGCACAGTGGTGCCGAAGGTCGACCGTCGGACCCGCGTCCAGCGGCTGGAAACCCTCGACGAGGACCTGGAGTACACCCACAAGCAACTCGACCGGGCGGTCACCGCCACCTCGCAGATCCGCCTGGTGCTGGAAACGTTCCGCGACAAACTGTTCACCGAAATCTTCCCCGGCAGGCACACCGTCCCCAAGACGCTGATTTTCTGCAAGGACGACGCCCACGCCGAGGAAGTTGTCACCACCGTCCGCGAGGTGTTCGGCAAGGGCAACGACTTCGCCGCGAAGATCACCTACAGTGCCCGCGACCCCAAGGGCCAGTTGCAGGCGTTCCGCACCTCGGCGAGCCTGCGCATCGCGGTCACCGTCGACATGATCGCCACCGGCACCGACGTCAAGCCGTTGGAATGCGTGTTCTTCCTGCGCGACGTGCGCTCCGCAGCGTACTTCGAACAGATGAAGGGCCGCGGCGCCCGCACCATCGCGCCAGCAGACTTCCAGGCCGTCACCCCAGACGCCACCCAGAAGACCCGGTTCGTCATCGTCGACGCCGTCGGCGTCACCGAACACGACTTCGTCGACCCACCCCTGAACCGGGAAAAGGGCGTCTCGCTCAAGCAACTGCTCGACAAGGCCGCCACCCTCACCCTCACCGAGACCGAAACCGCCACCCTCGCGTCCCGCCTGGCGGCACTGGAACTGCAACTCACGCCCGACGAGCGCACGGAACTTGACGCCGTCGCCGGCGGCTCAGTGCGCGACATCGTCCGCGGCCTGGTCGACGCCGTCGACCCCGACACCCAAGCCCGCGCCACCGCCAACGCCGCTGACCCCGCAGCCGCCGTCCAAGCCCTGCTCGACACCGCGGTACGCCCCATCGCGGCGAACCCGCAGCTGCGGCAGCGGATCTTGGAGCTACGCCGCACCCACGACCGGATCATCGACGAGGTCAGCGTCGACGTGCTCGAAGACGCCTACGGCGTGGTCGACACTTCCCGGGCCCGGTCGATAGTCGAGTCCTGGCGGGCGTACCTGGACGAGCACCGCGACGAGATCACCGCGATCCAGCTGCTGGCTGAGGCGCGCGAGCGGCGGATCTCCTTCGCCGACATCAAGGAACTCGCCGAGCGCATCCAGCGCCCGCCCCGCAACTGGACCATCGACCTCATCTGGGCTGCTCACGAAGCCATCGAAGCTGACCTCGTCCGGCACAGCGACCGGCACACCCTCACCGACCTGGTGTCGCTGATCCGGTACACCATCGGGCAAGATAACGAACTCGTGCCCTACGCGGAGAAGATCCGCCAGCGGTACGCCGGCTGGCTCCGCCAGCAGGAACAGGCCGGGGTGACGTTCACCGAGACGGAGAGGTGGTGGCTGGACCGCATGGTCGAAGTTATCGCCGCGTCGGCCGGCATCAGCTCACACGACCTCGACAACGCTCCCTTCGCCGAGCGTGGCGGCATCGACGGCGCCATCCGCGACCTTGGCCCCCGTGCCGCCGCTTTCATCGACCAACTCAATACGGAGTTGACAGCGTGAACAGACTCCCGCCTGGCTGGTCATACGCACGCATCGACAGAGTCGCACGGGTGCAAGGAGGAATCCAGAAGCAAGGCAAGCGCCGGCCGGTCAAGAATAGGTACCCATTCTTGCGCGTAGCGAATGTGCTTCGGGGAAAGCTCGATCTCAGCGAGGTGCACGAGGTTGAGCTATTCGATGGCGAGTTGGAGCGCTACCAGCTGGAATACGGGGACCTCCTCGTGGTAGAGGGGAATGGTAGTCCCGATCAAATCGGACGTGCCGCAGTTTGGGACGAAACGATCCCTGAATGCGTCCACCAAAACCATCTGATACGAGTTAGACCATCGTGCGGACTCCTGCCAAAATACCTGGCTTACGCGTGGAACTCGCCGAAAACGGCCCAGCACCTACGGGATGTTGCGGGATCAACAAGTGGCTTGTACACGCTGAGCACGGCTAAGGTCAAAGCAGTTGAGATTCCTATGTGCCCAGTCGATGAGCAGCAGCGTATCGTCGACCTCCTCGAGGACCACCTCTCCCGCATCGATGCCGCCACCACGGGCCTATTTCAAGCGGACCAGAGGACTGCTGCATATAAGGCTGCGGCGGCGGTTACCGAACTTGAGGCGGCCGGCGGTGAATACGCCTCCCTTGCATCCATCTCTACTGCAGTACGAAACGGCATCTTCGTTTCACGGGCAAAGCCCGAACCTAACGGTGTGCCTATTCTCCGAATCGGCGCTGTGCGACCCCTGTTGCTGGATCTGACAGATCTGCGCTATTCCGAGCGAGATCGCCATGACCTAGCGACGAAGGATGCGCTCCTCAATGGCGGTGACCTGCTGTTCACTCGCTACAACGGGAATCCACGGTTTGTTGGGGCGTGCGCCATGGTTCCGTATGGCGTTAGCGATCTCACCTATCCAGATAAACTGATCCGTGTCCAGGTTGACAGGAACATTGCCGAGCCGGGATTTGTGGCGCTAGCCTGCAGCTTTGGCGAGGGTCGACGGCAAATCCAGTCAAAGGTGAAGACAACGTCGGGTCAAGCCGGGGTATCCGGGACCGACTTGAAACGGATCGCTATCCGGATTCCTGACCTCCCTGTGCAGGGCGAGGTAATGAAACGGGTTCAGGAAGCGCTGGACCATGCTGATCGAATCGCGGCGGCGACGGACGCAGCGAGACGACGGAGCGCATCGCTGCGGCGGGCGCTGTTGGACGCGGCGTTCTCGGGCCGGTTGACTGGGCGGGCGAGTGACATAAACCTGGATGAGGAGTTGGCGGGTGTCTGACGCGCGGCGGTTGGTCGACAAGCTGTGGTCGTATTGCAATGTGCTGCGCGACGACGGGATCGGCACGATCGAATACACCGAGCAGCTCACCTACCTTCTGTTCTTGAAGATGGCGCACGAGCGCGAGACCCGGCCGCTGATGCCGGAGCGGATCGTGCCGGCGCACTGTTCGTGGCAGCGGCTGCTGGACGCCGAGGGTGACCACCTGGAAGTCACCTACCGGCACATCCTCGAAGACCTGGCCCGCCAGCCCGGCACCCTTGGGACGATCTACCGCAAGGCGCAGAACCGCATCCAGGACCCAGCTAAGCTGAAGCGGCTGATCGTCGATCTGATCGACAAGGAGAACTGGTCGGCCGCCGGCACCGACATCAAGGGCGACGCGTACGAGGAACTGCTCTCCAAAGGCGCGGAGGACATCAAGTCCGGCGCCGGGCAGTACTTCACCCCCCGTCCGGTGATCCAGGCGATGGTCGACTGTATCCGGCCGACCGTCCGCGATACCGTGGTCGACCCGGCCGCCGGCACCGGCGGCTTCCTGCTGGCGGCGCACGAGTACGCCTCCCGCCGCGCAGAGACGCTGACCCCGACCGAACGCGCCCACCTGCGCGACACCTTCGTCCGCGGAGTTGAGTTGGTCGATGGGACCGCCCGGCTCGCCGCGATGAACCTGCTGCTACACGGCATCGGCACCCCGACCGGCGACAGCCTCATCGAGGTCAAGGACGCGCTGATCGCCGACCCAGGCCAGCGGTACTCAGTCGTGCTGTCCAACCCGCCGTTCGGCCGCAAGTCGTCCCTAACGATGGTCGGCACGGACGGCCGAGAGGCCCGCGACGAGCGCGAAATCGAGCGGCAGGACTTCGTCGTCACCACCGCCAACAAGCAGCTCAACTTCCTCCAGCACATCGCCACAATCCTTGATATCAACGGCCGCGCCGCCGTCGTCCTGCCAGACAACGTGCTGTTCGAGGGCGGGGCGGGGGAGACCCTGCGGCGGCGGCTGCTGCGCGACTTCGACCTGCACACGATGCTGCGGCTGCCCACCGGCATCTTCTACGCCCAAGGCGTCAAGGCCAACGTGCTGTTCTTCGACAAGAAGCCCGCCGCCGAACGCCCCTGGACCGACCGGCTCTGGATCCACGATCTGCGCACCAACCAGCACTTCACCCTCAAACAGAACCCGCTACGCCGCCGCCACCTCGACGACTTCGTCGCCTCCTACCTCCCGGGCAAGCCCCGGTCCGAGCGCGTCGAGACGGAGCGGTTCAAGGCGTTTACGTACGAGGAACTGTTGGCCCGGGACAAGGTCAACCTCGACATCACCTGGCTGCGCGACGAGTCCCTCGAGGACATGGAAAACCTCCCGGCACCCGAGGTCATCGCAAGAGAGATCGTCGAGGATCTCACCGCAGCCCTGGCCGAATTCGAGGCTGTCGCTGCCGCCTTGGAAGCCACCGACACGGCCGACCGCATGGCGTCATCAGGGCCGTTAGCTTGAAATGCTCACTGCGTGAGGATGTTCTTGGCGCGTTGAGCCCGTACCAGTCGGATGACGTCCGCATTGGTCTGGCAGTAGCAGTCTGAGCGCGGTCGACGATCGTCGACCATGTCGGGCCGGGGGCCGTACAGCGTGTCGTACTCGATCTGACGGATCGGGATACGGCTGCCTCCGGGGTGGGTGCGAGCGATCAGCGCACCGACCATGAGGCTCGCGGCTTGCTGAGCGACGAACGCTGCCGACGGCTGATAGCCGTCGTCGCCGGCGGCAGTGGTCAGACCCATGACACGGCCGAGGCCGCACACGGGTTGTCCAACGTGTCGTTCGAGCAACTGACGGCCCTGGCGGGGTAGGCCGCGCAGATCATCCTCAGTGAGGGCATCGTCGCCTCGAGCGATGCGCGCCAGCGGCAGCCCGGTAGCCTGGTGGAGGCGCTGCTCAGCCGTCAATGTCGTCGTGCTGGCGGGGAAGTAGCAGCGCATACATGGACCGGTGGGCAAGGCTTCGTGCAGGCTGACGGTGGTGCCGGCGCGTCCACCGGTGCCGCCGTCAAGGACAAGGTCGGCGTAGATGCGTTGGAGGTCATGGCGTGCCGCGATGTTGTCGACGGCACCGAGCACTGACTGCGGCATAGGCTTGTGGCCCGCGTCGATCTGTGCAATGAAGTCGTCGACCGTCCCGTGAACGCGGCGAATGTTCATGTGTTGGAGCGTTGCTTCGACTATGTCGACCTTGGGGAGTCGGGCGGCGGCGTCTTGACCGGTGCCGAGGCTGTAGGTGATCACGTTCGGCGGTTCGAAGATCTGTCGGTCGACGACGGCCATCTCTCCGGTTGCTTCCAGCGCGCGAAGGATGAGCGCGACGGCGGTGCCGATCGCACCCGCGCCGATGAGCGCGAGTCGCTCAACGTGCAGGTGCTGGGGAGCCTGCTCACGCGGTGAGAAGAGTCTGACTGGGCAGAAGTCGAGCGCCTCGATGCGGCGGTGTGATCCTGGTCGGAGCGCGGTGACCGTCTTGAAGATTTCGCCAGTGAGCATGGCGGCGGTCAGGACGGAGCCGAGGCCGCTGCCGGCGTACCGCAACTTCGGAAACGGCTGTCCAGGCCTTCGGATATGCGTGCCGTGTCCGTCGGGGACGCCGCTGAGGTGCGCGGCTGCATGGTCGACACCGACCTGCACGTGAAGCGCGTCCGGCGGTGCAGCACCAACCGTGATCGGCCGTTCCGGGTCGATACCGGCGGCGATGCTTACGACTTGGTCTAGGAGGTCGTCGCCCAGGCGTCCGGAGCCGTGACCGGGGTCGAGACTGAGTTGGATGGGCAGGCGCCTCAGGTCTGCGACAAGGACGCGGAGGCACGTGCTGCTGCCAGGCACAGTGAGGTCCACGGAGATGTGGACCTGGGACGCTTCGATCCGACCGCGAAGGCTCTCCGGTTCACCGCCCGTAGCGGTTGCGGCGAGCAGGAGACTGCGGCTGTAGTCAGTCGGCACGTACACCATCTCCGTCGAAGACAACACTGTCCATACAAGCCGCTGCGTCGCATCGTGGCGCTTCAGTCGGCGTCCAGTCCGACGTGAAGGTCCACCAGCGCCACAGAGCGAGGTCCTCGGGCGGGTTGTCGAACGTGGGAACAACCGCGCTACGGAAGCCCTTCACCCGCAGGCCACCCTCGCGGTCGGTTCGGGACAGGAACGCTTTTTTAGCGTGCGAGTGAACCATCGCGCGGACCTGCAGCTCGTTGTCTTCGGCCCAGGTGAAGATTGCATCGAAGGCGGGCCTGGTGATGCAGAACAACCCGTGCTTACGGACGATGCCAGTGGCGCCGGCGACCGCTACGACGCTCACCGTCGAGTCGCCAGGCTTTGTGAGCAGGAGGCCACCTGTCTCGACGCCGGCTCGGCCGAAGCGGCGAATGTCGGCGCAAAGGCGGGTGACGGCTGGAGTCGGCACGATGAGGTTTGGCTGACTCATGCGGCTCGTGCACCCCCGATCCGGTTGATGTCCTCAACGAGGTTCTCGACGACGAAGAGGAACGGATTGCCGGTGTTGCGCCAGGCGTGCGGGCCAGTCGCCCATTCCGCGTGGAGGGACTGCCCCTCAGCGGTGAAAGGCTTGCAGATGTCGTTCGGAGCGCGATATCCGCTCGCTGCGGGCCAGCCCCGCGGATCGCTGGTCGGCTGGCCGATCGCGGGAGCGAACAGTAGCGATGGTGGTCGGTGGGGGTACACCGTCCAGGAGATCCGTGCGACGAACTGGTTACTGCCGGGAGCGGTGGGTTGAACGACCGCCCAGTAGAGACCCGCCGGGTCGGCTTCGCGGTGCACGAGCCGCCCGCCGGCGGAGGACAGGAATTCCTCCACCGCCGGGACGTCCCGTGCGAGAGTGATCGTGCTCTCGATATCCATTATCGGGTCAGCTCGCGCCCTGGATCGTCTCGGTGCGCAGCTTGAGGTGCAGAGCGTGAGCGTGGCCCGCGAGCTCTCCGAGCGTCTTGTCGACGGGGATCTCGTCGCCGTCGTGCTTGAGGTAGTACCGGGTGGTCCCGTCAGCGGTCACGCCGAAGGCCGTCAAGGAGTCTCCCAGCACGTTGCCGATCGTGACCGAGCCGGCGTACTCGCGGTGGTACGGCCGTTCGGCGGTCGCGAACGTGACCGTGACCTTGATGTCGTGGGGCTTGTTGGGCATGGTTGCTCTCTCTCGCGCAGTGAATCTTGGTGCCGGAGGCGGGCAGACTTCACCCCGACCTCACGGTGCGCTGCGATTGCTACATCGCAACGCGTGCCGGTGTTGCAACTTGACCTTCGCACGGATATGCCGCCGATGCAAGCCGTTTCACTCGTGCAATAATGGGGTGGCTCGACGAGACGAGGGAGACGGGATGAGCGATGAGCCTGAGAAGGGGCGCTTCGACGCCGCAGCGTTCTACGCAGCGCTGGACCGGACCCGGGCGGAGCGAGGGCTGCGCTGGAAGCAGGTGGGGGACGAGGCCAAGGTCAGTCCGTCAACGCTGACCCGGCTGGCCCAGGGACGCCGACCGGATGTCGACAGCCTGGCCGCGCTGGTGGACTGGGCCGGGCTGAGCGCCGACGACTTCGTTCGTCGGACGCAGCCAAGGCAGGAAACACACGGCACACTCGCTGGCGTTTCGACCTACCTGCGTGCAGACAAGAACCTCGACGACCGCAAGGCCGAGGCGATCGAGAAAGTCATCGAGGTCATGTATCGCCAGATGACGGACGGCTGAGCTGATGGCGGGCAAGCTGCGTAAAGGCTTCCATCGCGAGGCGAACGAGACAGCCGAGTCCATCCGAGCCGAGCTTGGACTCGGAAACTTCGACCCACTGGACCCGTGGAAGCTAGCCGCGCACCTGGACATCGAGATCCGGAAACTCAGCGACATCGCGGTTGAAGTACCGGCGGTGTCGTGCCTGCTGGAGGAGGACGACAAGTCGCTCAGCGCCGCGACCGTGTTCAAGGGCTCGAAGCGGCGCATCGTCGTAAACGACGCACACGGGCTCCCCCGGCAATACTCCAGTATCTGCCACGAACTCGCACACGGTCTACTTCTACATACCCCCGCCATAGCGTTCAATGCCAGCGGGTGCCGTCACTGGGACCAGGAGATGGAGGACGAGGCGGACTGCCTAGGCGGGAAGCTACTGCTCACGGACCAAGCCGCACGGGGTCTCGTCACGCGGAACGTCCCAGCGGACGCCGCCCAACGCCGCTACGGCATCAGCCCAGAAATGCTCCGATACCGACTCAACATGAGCGGTGCCCAAAGGCTGCGGCAGAGCAAGACTCGTCAACATTCGGGCAACCTTTAGTTGTCGGCCGCTACCACGACCTCCGGCCGAGACGTAGTGGACAACCCGGGCCCTACCACTCGGACCATGGCTGACGCTGATGCGGAACCGGTTGGGGGCGGGCCAGTTTCCCGCTTGGTCAGCTCATAGCGCCGGCCGCCGTCGGGTGCCGGAACCCAGGTCGGGCAGGTATGAGCTTGTTGGCTTCTTTCGACGCTTGACTACGGTGAAGAGTCAGACCCGGCACGCCCTGGGCCGGTTGCGCGTCCTCGCCCCCGAGCTGGCCGAGTTGGTCGGCCGGAGCGCGCAGGAGGTGACCCGATGACCACCCGACTCACCGAGGCGCTGCGCGGCCTGGCCGACGGCGTGCCGCCGGCCGTCGTACCCGAGGAGCTCTTCGACGTCGCGCGGGCCCAGCACCGGCGTCGCCGGGCCACCGCGGCCGGCGCGCTCGCCGTCCTGGTGCTGCTGCTCGGCACCGGATACGCGCTGCGCCCGGTCGCCCTGCCGGCGCCCGCGGCCCCCCGGTTCGACGCCCCCGGCCTGCCCAGCCGGTTCGTCGCGCCGCCACTGCGCACCGCCACTGTGCAGGATTCGGCCCCCGGTGCCGCGGCGATGCTCTTCGGCGGTCCGGCCGTCCGCACCGACTGGCACGAGACCCGGCTGGGTGTGGTGGCCGCGGACGCCGACCGGTACCGGGTGCTCGACGCCGGACACCAGGTGCCCGGCTTCGACGCGTTGCTTTCACCGGACGGGCGGTACGTCTGGACGGGTAGGCGGTTGCTCGACCTGACGTCCGCGCGATCCACCCCGGATGTCCTGGACGGCTACCCGCTCGCCTTCGCGCCCGACGGTGTCCGGCTCGCCTACGCCGACGACGACGCCACGTTCACCCCGCCGAACACCTACGCCACGCCGTACGTCGGGGTGTACGACCGCGAACGCCGGACCGACGTGCTACGGATTCCGGTGGGTACCGCCTGGATACCTCCGGGACGCACCGCCGCCCTCTCGCCCGACGGCGGCGAGGTGGCCCTCCAGGTCCGCGACGAGGTGTGGCTGACCCGGGTCTCCGACGCCGGCCCCGACCGCACCGCCGAGCCGTACCGGAAGCTGCCGCTCGCCGGCGGGCGGCTCGCCGGTGCCGGTTCATGGTCGGCCGACGGGCGGTCGGTGGCCGTCCTGGAGCGGTCCCGCTGCACCAACTGTCCGGTGCCGGCATACCCGCGCACCTGGCGGTTGGCGACCCGCGCCACCGCCGACGGTGCCCCGCAGGCCGGCCCGGTCTTCCCCGAGCTGCGCTCCCGCACCTACGTGCAGCTGCTCGGCTGGCGCTCCGCCGACGAGGCGGTCGCCCTCGTCGGGGTGCCCGGCAGAGAGGCGGTCGACCGGCCGGAGGAGCACGACATCGCCTGGGGCCCGTACCACGAGCCGGGCACCGACGCGGTCGAGCTGGTGGTGCTGCGCCGCGGCGCGTCCGCACCGGAGGTGCTCCTCCGTACCCCGGCCGGGATCACCGACCTGTCCGTCGCCGCCGACCTGGCGCTCGACGGCGCGGTACGCGAGTCGGGCCAGCCCGACTACGGTCCGCTGCCGTACTGGCTGGTCGCGCTCGGGTTGCTCGGTACGGCGGCGGTGGCCGTCCCGCTGCTCGTCCTGTTCGGCCGCTGGCGTAGCCGCCGATCGGGGTCGCGCCCGCGGAAAGCGGTCAGACGTCCTGGACCGGCAGCACCCGGGTGACCGGCGCGGCGTCGCCGAGCGTGGCCCGCAACGCGAGCCGTTCCGGGTCGGCCATGAAGCTCTCCTGCCCGGCCCGGCTGGCGAACCGGATCACGTGCACCTCGGTCCGCCCGTCGTCGGTGCGCAGCCGTCGCTCCAGCCGCCCACCGTGCCGGTCCAACAGGGCGAGCACCGCGTCCTCGTACCGTTGCCCGGCCTCGACGTCGGGCAGCTCGACCAGCGCGACCAACCGCACGGTGTCGGCCGGGTCGGCCACCAGCGACTTCCAGAAGTGGTGGTCGACGTGACCGCCGGGGATGCCGTCCCGGATCCCGGTGTCGGTGTAGCCGTGCCGCCGGTAGAAGGCCGGCGCCTGGAACGAGAACGACGACACCGAGATCTCGGTGCAGCCCCGACGCCCGGCCTCTTCCTCGGCCGCCCGCAGCAGCCGGCCGCCCCACCCTTCGTGCCGGCGCTCCGCTCGGACCCACACCGTGTTGATCCCGGCCCGCCCGCCCCAGGTCCAGCCGGTCAGGCCGCCGAGCAGCTCCCCGTCGGCGTCGGTGACCCGGACCGAGAGCCCGGCCTCGTCGTCCGCGCCGGTGGCGGCGTTGTTGAAGACGGTCAGCTCCCGGTCGATCCGGGCGGCCAGTTCGGCGTCCTCACCGGACACCCGCAGCGTTGGTGTGTCGTTCCCCGTCGTCATGGCGCGGAGTATGTCAGCGGGCGGAGCGAGCCGGGCGCCGTGAAACGCGTCAGGCGTCGACGCCGACGGCCTTGGCACTGGCTGTCCAGAGCCGGGCGGCGAGCTGCGGGTCGGTCGCCTTGCGCAGCGGCCGGCGCAGGCGGCGGTCGTAGTAGTAACCGCCGTTCACCAGCCGGGTCGGGTCGGAGCTGGCGAGCCAGATCAACGTCTCCGCCCCCTTCTCCGGGCTGCGGAACGGCAGCACCCGCATGCCGAGGGCGACCAGCCGACTGTCGTTGGCGAACCGGGTGCGCACGACGCCCGGGTGGAAGGAGTGCGCGGGGATCTCCGGCCAGCGCCGGGCCGCCTCGCCGGCGAAGAGGATGTTCGCCTGCTTGCTGGTGCCGTACGCGGTCATCGGCCGGTAGCGGCGCAGCGTGGCGTTGAGGTCGTCCGCGTCGAGCGCCCCGCTGCGGTGCGCGCCGGAGGCGGTGACCAGGGTTCGACCGATCCGATCCTTCAGCAGGTTGCTGAGCAGGAACGGAGCCAGGTGGTTGGCCTGGATGGAGAGCTCGAAACCGTCGACGGTGGTGATCGGCTGCAACACGATCGCGCCCGCGTTGTTGATCAGCACATCGATGCGGTCGTACGCGGCCCGCAGTCGCTCCGCCAGCCGGCGCACGTCGTCCAGCACCGCGAAGTCGGCCCGGAACAGCTCCGGCCGCTCGCCCGCCGCCTCGCGGACCCGATCCCCGGCGGCCTGCAACCGGGCCGGGTCCCGACCGACCAGTACCACCTGGTCACCCCGGCACGCCAGGTCCACGGCGGTGGCCAGCCCGATGCCCGAGCTGGCCCCGGTCACCACCACCAGCCGACGCCCAGTGAGATCTTCCACAGGTCCATTCACCCCGGTCATGGCGCGAGGTTACCGTGTGGTCACAAACACCTTTGGGATCGTTAAGGCCGTCGGTGTCCCCGCCGGCCCGTCGTCAGGTGCGCCGGCATGCCCGCCGGACGCTGGAAGGAGCGCATCCATGGCCGCTGTCGGTCGCCCCCGCCGGTCCTGCCTCGCGGTACCCGGTTCCAGCGTCAAGATGCTCGGCAAGGCCCAGGGCCTCCCCGCCGACCAGGTCTTCCTCGACCTGGAGGACGCGGTCGCGCCGCTGGCCAAGCCGGACGCCCGCAAGAACATCGTGGCCGCCCTCAACGAGGGTGACTGGGCCGGCAAGACCCGGGTGGTCCGGGTCAACGACCTGACCACCCCGTGGACCTACCGGGACGTCATCGACGTGGTCGAGGGGGCCGGCGCCAACCTCGACTGCATCATGCTGCCCAAGGTGCAGAGCGCCGCCCAGGTGCAGTGGCTCGACCTGACCCTCACCCAGTTGGAGCGGACCCTCGGCCTGGAGGTCGGCCGGATCGGCATCGAGGCGCAGATCGAGAACGCCGCCGGACTGGTCAACGTGGACGAGATCGCCGCCGCCTCGCCGCGGGTGGAGACCATCATCTTCGGCCCGGCCGACTTCATGGCCTCGATCAACATGAAGTCGCTGGTGGTCGGCGCGCTGATCCCCGACTACCCCGGCGACCCCTACCACTACATCCTGATGCGGATCCTGATGGCCGCTCGGATGCACGACAAGCAGGCCATCGACGGCCCGTTCCTGCAGATCCGGGACACCGACGCGTTCCGCGAGGTGGCGAAGCGCTCCGCCGCGCTCGGCTTCGACGGCAAGTGGGTGCTGCACCCCGGTCAGATCGACGCGGCGAACGAGGTCTACTCGCCGGCCCAGGCCGACTACGACCACGCCGAGCTGATCCTCGACGCGTACGAGCACTACACCTCGGAGGCGGGCGGCCGGCTCGGCGCGGTGATGCTCGGCGACGAGATGATCGACGAGGCGTCCCGGAAGATGGCCCTGGTGATCGCGGCCAAGGGCCGGGCAGCCGGAATGAGCCGGACCTCGTCCTTCAGCCCGCCGGCGGAGTGAGCCCCGCCGACGGGCCGGGAACGGTCAGTAGCTGGTGTTGTCGCTCTGAGTGATGGCGAAGATGATCGCCGCCGCGTAGAAGAGGATCACCAGCACCAGCAGGGCGGTGAGGATCCAGCCGACGATGATGGCAGCCTTCGCCATCCCCTCGCCGCCCTCGCCGGTGACCCGGATCTGCTTCTGGGCCATGTGCCCGAGGATCGCGCCGATCGGCGCCGTGATGCACGAGGTCAACCCGATCAGGGAGAGCACCAGGGCCGCGATGGCCAGCCCGTTGGTCTTCTGCGGCGGGGCGTAGCCGTAGCCCGGATGACCGGGGGCCGGGTATCCCGGCAGGGCGTACGCCGTGGTGGGCACCGGCTGCTGCCCGGCGCCGTACGGGTCGACCGGGGCGTACGGATCGACCGGGCCGGGCTGGGTGGGCACCGGCTGGCCGCCGATCGGCAGCGTCGGGTCGGCCGGCGGGCCGGACTGCTGGCCCGACCACGCCGGATCGTTCCAGCCGCCGGACGGTGGGGGATAGGTCATGTGCTCTCTCCGTCGCATCGGGTGCGCCGTCAGGGTAGCCAGCACCGCGCAAACCCGATGCCCCTGCTACCGGGTGCCGCATTGCCCGGGCAGGCCCGAACGGGCAGGATCCAGGCATGGCAATCGACGCGCGCGCCGCGGACCGTTCCGGCAGCCGACCGAGGCGGGACGCCAGCCGCCCGGGCCTGGGCCGGCGCAACCGCGCGAGCGCACCGGCGGGTCAGCACGGCCAGGAGGGCCAGGACGGGCCCGCCGCCCTCCCCGAGCCGGTGACCATGCGGCTCGATGGCCGGGTCGCGCTCGTCACCGGGGCGGGCAGCGCGGACGGGATCGGCTACGCGACCGCGCGCCGGCTCGCCGACCTGGGTGCCCGGGTGGCGATCGTCTCGACCACCCGGCGGATCCACGAGCGGGCGAGCGAGCTGGGCGTCACCGGCTTCGTCGCCGACCTGACCGACGAGTCCGAGGTGGGCGCGCTGGCCGACGCGGTCGCCGACCAGCTCGGCGACGTCGAGGTGCTGGTCAACAACGCCGGCCTGGCCAGCCGGGCCAGCCCCGAGGTGCTCCGCCCGGTCGCCCAGCTCACCTACGACGAGTGGCGCGGCGAGATCGACCGCAACCTGACCACGGCGTTCCTGTGCAGCCGGGCGTTCATCGGCGGGATGGCCGAGCGCGGCTGGGGGCGGATCGTCAACCTGTCCGCCACCGCCGGCCCGGTCAACGCGCTGCCCACCGAGGCCGCGTACGCGGCGGCGAAGGCGGGCGTGATCGGCCTGACCAGGGCGCTGGCCATGGAGATGATCGCCGACGGCGTGACCGTGAACGCGGTCGCGCCGGGCACCATCTACACCGCGGCGTCCACCATGGCCGAGATCAAGCAGGGCCTCGGCACGCCGGTCGGCCGGCCGGGCACGCCCGACGAGGTGGCTGCGGCGATCGCGTTCCTCTGTTCGCCGGCCGCGTCCTACATCACCGGGCAGATGCTGGTGGTCGACGGGGGCAACAGCGTCCGCGAGGCCCAGTTCCGCTGACGCTGAGCGGTCAGTAGCCCCCGCTGTCGCCGCTGTAGCCGGTGAACGCCAGCAGGGCGATCCAGCCGCAGCAGGCCAGCAGCCCCAGCCCGGTGAAGACGTAGCCCAGGATCAGCCCCCAGGTGGCGAGCTGTTCGCCCTCCTCGCCGCTGGTGCGCAACTGCCGTTTCGCCAGGTGGCCGAGGACGGCGCCGGCGGGCGGGAAGACGAACGCGAAGACCAGCGACAGGATGGCGAGCACGTTGGTGCCGCGCCCGGGTCCGCCCGGCGGGGGACCGTACTGGCCGTAGGGCGTCTGCGGGGCGTACGACGGCTGCTGCCCCCACTGCGGGCCGGGCGGGTAGCCACTGGGCTGGCCGAACGGCGGCTGGTCCGGGGCGGGCGGCTGGTCGGCCGGCGGGCCGTACGGCGATCCCTCCGGCGGCGGCCCGTACGGCGATCCCTCCGGCGGCCGCCCGAACGGCGACCCGTCGGACGGCGGCGCGTAGGGCGAGCGCTCCGGCGGCGGCTCGTACGGCGACGGAGGCTGTTCGGGGCGGGACGGGTCGGACGGTTCGGACGGCGGCGGATTGGTCACGGTCTCCTCCTCTGCCGGCGCCGCCGGTCGGGGCCCTCTTGCCGGACGCTACCCGCAGCGGTGAACCTTTTCACAGCGGTTGTGGGGACTGGTCACCTTGGCCTCGCCGCCGTGGCGACCGATACTGACCCAGCGTTCAGTTACCCAGGAGTAATACGCCGATCCCCCGGAGGCTGAGATGGCTCGACTCGCCCAGACACCCGGCCTGACCGATGTGCAGCGGTCGATCCTGGAGACCGTCCGGGAGTTCGCCGACAAAGAGATCATTCCGCACGCGCAGCGGCTGGAGCATGCCGACGAGTACCCGACCGACATCCTCGACGGGATGCGCGAGATGGGCCTCTTCGGCCTCACCATCGACGAGGAGTACGGCGGGCTGGGCGAGTCCCTGCTGACCTACGCGCTGGTGGTCGAGCAGCTCTCCCGGGGCTGGATGTCGATCTCCGGCATCGTCAACACCCACTTCATCGTGGCGTACCTGATTTCTCAGCACGGCTCGGCCGAGCAGAAGAGCCGGCTGCTGCCGAAGATGGCCACCGGCGAGGTGCGCGGCGCGTTCTCCATGTCCGAGCCGGAGTGCGGCTCCGACGTCTCGGCGATCAAGTCGAAGGCGGTCCGCGACGGCGACAGCTACGTGCTCAACGGCCAGAAGATGTGGCTGACCAACGGCGCGTACTCCTCCGTGGTCGCCACCCTGGTCAAGACCGAGACCGGCGCCGACTCGGTGTACGGAAACATGAGCACCTTCCTGCTCGAGAAGGAGCCCGGCTTCGGTGAGACCGCCCCCGGCCTCACCATCCCCGGCAAGATCGACAAGATGGGCTACAAGGGCGTCGAGACCACCGAGATGGTGCTCGACGGGGTGACCGTCCCCCACTCCGCCGTCCTCGGCGGCGCGGAGCAGGTCGGCCGCGGCTTCTACCAGATGATGGACGGCATCGAGGTCGGCCGGGTCAACGTCGCCGCCCGCGCCTGCGGCATCTCGCTGCGCGCCTTCGAACTCGCCGTCGCGTACGCCCAGCAGCGCCGCACCTTCGGCCAGCCCCTCGCCAAGCACCAGGCCATCGCATTCAAGCTCGCCGAGATGGGTACGAAGATCGAGGCGGCGCACTCCCTGATGGTCAACGCCGCCCGGCTCAAGGACGCCGGCCAGCGCAACGACGTCGAGGCCGGGATGGCCAAGCTGCTCGCCTCCGAGTACTGCGCCGAGGTGGTGCAGGAGGCGTTCCGCATCCACGGCGGCTACGGCTACTCCAAGGAGTACGAGATCGAGCGGCTGATGCGGGAGGCGCCGTTCCTGCTGATCGGCGAGGGCACCTCGGAGATCCAGAAGACCATCATCTCCCGCGGCCTGCTCAAGGAGTACAAGCTCTGACCGCCGCCTGAGCGACCGCCGGGCGTGGGCCTACCGGGCCCGGCGTTTTCGCCGTCGTCAGCCCAGGCGGGTCAGGCCGGCCGCGGCCCGTTCCACGATCAGGCAGCGGTCCTCGACGTAGTCGATGCCCGCCTCCTCGGCGATCCGCCGCGCCTCGGGCGAGACGATACCGAGCTGCAACCACACCGCCGGTGCGCCGATCGCCACCGCCTGGCGGACCACCTCGACCGCGTCCGCGGCCGGGCGGAAGACGTCCACCAGATCGACCGGGTGCGGGATGTCGGCCAGCGACCGGTAGACCGGCTCACCGAAGAGCTCGTCGGCGGTCGGGTTGACCGGGATGATCCGCCAGCCGTACCGCTGCATCTGCGACGGCACGGTGTGCGCGGGCTTGAGCGGGTCGCGGGACGCGCCGACGACGGCGATCACGGCGGAGTCGGCGAGGATCTGCTGAGCGGTACGCACCTGGCGACTGTAACTCCGCTGCGGCGCTCCCGACCGCGCGGGCGGGCGACGGAGACGCTGTCGGGGCTGGGCGGCGTGAGTGCGCCGACCCGGTTCGGTCAGAGCAGGGACAGCTGCTCGGCGGCCGGGGGCGGCGGCGATTTGGTCAGGCGGCGATGCCCACCGCGCTCACCGGGCCCACCACCCTGGCCGGACTCACCGGGCTCCGCGTGCTCGGCGGGTTCGCTGCGGTAAAGGCCGTGCCGGCGGGCCGCGATCCGCACCCGTGCGGTCAGCTCGCGCTGGTAGGCCTGCGGGGCGTAGGCGCCGGCGCGGTAGAGCTCGCGATAGCGCGGGACCAGGTGCGGGAACTCCCGGGCCAGCCAGTGCGCGTACCACTCGCGAGCGCCGGGGCGCAGGTGCAGGGCGATCGGGGTCACGCTGGTCGCGCCGGCCGCCGCGATCGCCGCCACGGTGGCGTCGATCGACTCGTCGCTGTCGCTCAGCCCGGGCAGGATCGGCGCCATCAGCACGCCGACGGAGAGCCCCGCGTCGCTCAGCGCCCGGACGGCGTCCAACCGCCGGCGCGGGCTCGGGGTGCCCGGCTCGACGGCGCGCCAGAGCCGCTCGTCGACGAAGCCCACCGAGTAGGAGACGCCGACCCGGGTGACCTCGGCGGCCTGGCGCAGCAGCGGCAGGTCGCGCAGGACCAGCGTGCCCTTGGTGAGGATCGAGAACGGGTTGGCGAAGTCGCGCAGCGCCGCGATGATCTGCGGCATGAGCTGGTAGCGCCCCTCGGCCCGCTGGTAGCAGTCGACGTTGGTGCCCATCGCGACGTGCGCGCCCCGCCAGCGCGGCGCGGCCAGCTCGCGGCGGACCAGCTCGCCCGCGTTGACCTTGACGATCACCTTGCTGTCGAAGTCCGCCCCGGCATCGAGGTCGAGATAAGTGTGAGTATTCCTCGCGTAGCAATACACACACGCATGGCTGCAGCCACGGTAGGGGTTGATCGTCCACTCGAACGGGACGCGGGAGGTGCCCGGCACCCGGTTGATGATCGACTTGGCCCGCACCTCGTAGAAGGTCATCCCCGCGAAGGCGGGGGTGTCGAAGGTGCGGACGGTTGCGCCGGGCAGCGCCAGCGGCAGGGGTGGCGTCGCTGGCGCTGCCCGCTCGGGAACTCCCTCGACCGGGGGAGCGGTGAGGTTGTCCCAGCGCATGGCCACTATTCGAACACGCGTACGAGCACGCCGCAAGCGAACGCGCCGGTGTTCCTCCCCACCTCGTCGATGCCGCGCCGACCCTCGGGTGGAGGATGGAGGCATGGAGAGGTCGACGTTCGTCTACGACGGGGACTGCGCGTTCTGCACCCGCTGCGCCGAGTTCATCGAGCGGCGCATCCCCACCTCCGCCCGGGTGGTGCCGTGGCAGTTCGCCGACCTGGCCGCCCTGGGGCTGACCGAGGTCGAGTGCGAGCAGGCCGTGCAGTGGGTGGGCGTCGACGGCGTACGCGCCGCCGGGCCGGACGCCATCGCCCGGCTGCTGGGCGACAGCGGGCCGTTCTGGCGGGTGGCCGGGGCCGGCCTGCGGTTCCCGCCGGTACGCGCCGCCGCCTGGCCCGCGTACCGCTGGGTGGCCCGCAACCGGCACCGGTTGCCCGGCGGCACCGCGGCCTGTGCGGTGCCGGCCGCGCGGCGGGACTGACCCCCGCCGCGGCTCAGTCCGGCAGACCGGCGCAGGCCGCGCCGTCGATGGTGCACGCGGTGGGTGCGGCGCTGATCGGAGCGCCGGCCACCCGGAACGTCACCCGGGTCGAGCCGCGCCCCGGCACCTGGCCGGCGGCGCCGTCCGGCACGAAGATCCACTTCGCGCCGTCGCGGCTGGCTCGGGCGCCGCTCACCGCGGTGACGTCGAGCGACTCGCGGGGCAGCGTGACCACCAGCGTCCACTTCGGCGCCGGGGCGGGGCCCGGGTTCTGGATGGTCACCGTGGCGCCGTAGCTGAGCAGCGCGCTCTCCCCGATGGCGAAGTCGGCCCGCAGCGGTACGGCCGCCGGGGCGGATGTGGTTGCCGGGCCGGCGGTGGTGGGCGGCGCAGCGGAGGTCGGGGTCGCGGTGGCGGACGGCCGGGTGGGCGACGGACGGGCGGACGCCGGCGGCAGAGCCTCCGCGCCGGGTGTGCCCGGCTCGGGGACGTTCGGCACGTAGGGATTCGGTGGCGGGTCGAGGGCCACCGGGGCCAGCCGTTCCGGGGTCCGCAGAACCAGGACTACGGGGACCGCCGTGGCCACCAGCACCGCCAGCGAGGCGAGGATGGCGATCTGGGCGAACCGGGACCCCTCACCCCGCCCGGTGACCGCGTACCGGATGGCGTTCGCGACGTCCATGATCCGGTCGAGCAGGATGATCGCCACGGTCCGTCGTGGTTGCGGCGGTGATGCCGGCACTACCTCGTACCCCTTTCAGATTTTCCACCAGTAGCCGCCGTGGCGGCACCGGCATCGCGGTCGGCCAGCGGCTCACAGCGCGCGTAGCCCGGCGAGCAACTCCCTGAGCAGGTCCTCGGACGGCAGTTCGGAGAGGGTCGGCGGCTCGTGCGTCTCGATGAGACCGGCGGCGAGCAAGTCGCCGAGGAGCACCCGGACGGTGCCCACCGGAAGGTCCAGATCAGCGCCGATCTCGGCCACCGAGAGCGGTCGCCGGCACATCTCGACGATCGCCGCCTGTTCCGGAAAGAGCTGCGCGGTCGGCGGCGCCGGGCCCCGGGAGACGACCAGCGTGATCAGGTCGAACCGACCCTTGTCGGGCGCGCTACGCCCGCCCGTCATGGTGTACGGGCGGACCACCGGCCCGGCGTCGTCGTCGTACCACGCCTCCTCACCGCCCCCGGTCGGCTGCACCGATCTCCCCGCCCGTCACTGTCGAAGCCGGTTCGAGATACACCGGCAGGTGCCGCTCGGCCTGGCCCACGAAGAGCGCCACCTCGTACGCCATGTCGCCGACCTCGGCGTCGCCACCGATCCGGACGGTCAGGATCGCGCCGTTGCGGGTGGTGGCGACGAAGAGGAACGCCCGTGCCATCTGTACCACGACCTGGCGCAGCGCGCCGCCGACGCAGACCCGGGTGGCCGCCGTGCCGAGCGCCTCCATGCCGGCGACCAGGCTGGAGAGCTGGTTCGCCAGCCGGTCGTCGACCTCGCGGCTGGCCCCGAGCAGCAGCCCGTCCGGCGAGAGCACCACCGCGAACTCGGCCCCGTGCACCCGATCGACCAGATCGTTCAGGGCGTCCGTCAGGCTGTCGGCAGTGACCACTGATTGCGTCATGAGCGTCCTCTCGCTGCTCTGGAGACCGGTATCTCGACCGTGTCGGAGCCGGCCGTTCCCGGCCCGGGCCGCACCGGCCCGGGGTGTCGGCTCCGCACCGGCAGGTCGCCGGCTCCGGATCCGGCTGGTGACCGCGTCGGCGGTACGGGCTGGGGGCCGGCCGGCCCGGTCGCCGCCCCGTCGGGCCCAACCGGCGTGACCAGGGTGGCCGGGAGCAGGACGACCGCTGCCGTTCCGCCGCGGGGACCGGGGTGCAGCGAGACCCTGGCACCGCAGCGGGCGGCGAGCAGGGCAGCAGCGTACAGCCCGTTGCGGCCGGCGGGTGGCCCCGTCGGGGGCGGTTCGGCCAGCAGGTGGTTCGCCGCGGCGAGGGCGGCCGCGTCGAGGCCCGGCCCGTCATCGGTGACCACCAGGGCGCGGCCTTCCGGGCGGTCCTCGCCGGCCAGCCGCACGGTGGTGCTGGCCGGCGAGAACGCCAGCGCGTTCTCGACCAGCTCGGCGAGCAGGTGGGTGACGTCGGTGACCGCGGGGCCGGCGAGCGACCCCGGCCAGTGCGGGGCGACCAGCACCCGCTGGTAGTCGGCGACCTCGGCGACCGCGCCGCGCGCCACGTCCAGCAGCGGCACCGGCCGGCGCCAGCGCCGGGCCGGCCGCGCGCCGGCGAGGCTGACCAGTTTCTCGACGTTGCGCCGGAGCCGGGTGGCGAGGTGGTCGAGCCGGAACAGGTCGGCGGTCTCCTCCGCGCTGTGCTCGCGCCGCTCCATCGTGTCGAGCAGGGTGAGCTGCTCGCGCAGGAGCGCCTGGTTGCGCTGGGTGAGGCGGAGGAACAGCTCCCGGGTGGCCGCCGCCGAGGTGCGCTCGTCCCGCCCGGGTCCGGCGTCCGTCATGGCCTGCGGCGCTGCCACCACCGCGGCCGGCGACACCGGGCGGGTGCCGCGCTCCGGTCCGGCGTCTTCCCACTGGTGGGGGTGGAGCGCGGGGTCCGGACCGGCGGCCGGTGGGGTCGCGGCGGGGCGGCCGGGCTCGCCGGTCAGCCGGCGGACGGTGCGGGCGCCGGCGACCAGCGCGGCGAGCACCGCGATGAGTCCGAGCCCCAGCACCGCGCCGGTGCGGGCGACCACCAGGGCGGCGCCGGGCGTGGCCCGCTCGACGCTGCCCAGGGCCGCGGACCGGACCAGGTCGTGCAGCCCGGCCAGGGCGGGATCGGCGGCGGCCTGCCACTCCTCCGCGGTCAGCGGGGGTGGGCCGTCGTCGGCCCGCAGCAGCCGGTCCTCCTGCGAGAGCAGTACCGAGAACCGGGGGCCCTCCAGCAGGGCCCGGTAGCCGTTCCGGTCCGCCGTCGGCAGTCCGGCCACCGCCTCGGCGCCGGCGTACCGCTGGTTGCTGACCAGTTCGGTGAGCCGCCGCCGGTCGTCGGCGCTGATCCGGCCGCTGGTCAGGACGGCGGTGAGCAGGGTGTCCTCGCGGGCGAGCAGTTCCCGGGAGCGGGCGAGCGCGACGACCGCACGGGTCTCCGCGGCCAGCGCGCTCTCCCGCGCGCCCCACTCGGGGCCGTAGATCGCGAAAGCGCTGTCGATCAGCCGGTCGTAGCCGGCGATCGACTCGGCCCGGCCGGCGTCCACCTCGCCCCGCAGGCCGGCCAGCCCGTCGAGCTGGCGGAGCAGCTCGTCGGCCCGGTCGCGTACCGCACCGGCGGTGAGCAGCCGGAGGTCGCTGCCGGTGGCGGTGTCGCGCAGCGCGGCCGCGGCCCGGTCGGTGTCCTCGCGGACGCGGGCCAGCGTGGTGCGCGCCCGGGGGGCGCCGGCGACGGTTCCGGCGCTGAGTCGCCGCTCGGTCTGCAGGCCCAGGATCAGCCGGTCGGTGGGCTGGCCGAGCGTCTCCGCCAGGGCGCGGATCCGAAGCAGGTCGGCCGCGTCCCGCCCGGTCAGGAACGCGGCGTACGACCAGAGCGCGATCAGCACGACCGCCACGGCGAGGAGCTGCCGCCGGATTCCGTTCGGGTTCATCGTGGTCCCACCTCCGCTCACCGGGCCGCTCCCGTCCGCGCTCATCGGGCCGACCGTTCGGGCCAGGGCTGCCCGGCGGCGACGCCGGACCGGTCGGCCACGATGGTGCGCAGCAGGGCCAGCAGCTCGGCCCGGTTGGCGCAGTTGAGTCGGGAGCGCATCCGCGCCACGTGGTGTTCGACGGTCTTCGCCGAGATGAAGAGCCGGTCGCCGATCTCCCGGTAGGTCAGCCCGGCCAGCACCAGCTCGGCCACCTCCCGTTCCCGGTCGCTGAGGCGCTGCCCGGCCGGGGTGGTGAGAGCGTCCGCGACCTGCCCTTCGGTGCCGGCGGGTCGCTGCTCGCCCTTGGTCCCGGCCGATCGGCCCTGCAGCGTCCGGGCGCAGTCCAGCAGGGCGGTCATCGCCCGCCGGTCGGAGGTCCGGATCGCGGCCTGCCCGGCGAGGCGGGCACCGTCCCAGCAGAGCCCCGCGTCGTGCAGCCCGCGGGCGGCAGTCTCCACCCGGGTCGCGTCGATTACGCCGCGCAGCACGTCGACCCAGCTGGTGGCGGCCGCGGCGACCACGGTCGCGTAGCGGCTGTGCGGTGCCGCGGCGGTCAGCGCGGCCACGTGGTCGTCGGCGACGGCGGGCTCCTCGGTGAGGATGGCGGCGTGCAGGCCGCTCCAGTGCAGTGGCGCGCTCCACAGTGGTGGATCGCCGAGTCGGGCCAACAGTGATCGGGCTTCGCGCAGGTACGGCGCCAGCCGGTCCAGGTCGCCGAGTCGCGCGCCGGCGATGGCCAGTTCGCCGAGCGGCAGCAGGGTGAAGAGGTCCACCGGGTGCCGGACCAGCGCCTCCAGCGCGTGCCCCCAGCCGCGCTGGAGCGCGCCGAGGTCACTGTTGCGTCGGGCGATGGCCAGCTCCAGGGCGGTGGCGAAGAGCAGGTCGCGCGATTCGAGCGGTCGGCCGCCGGCGGTGACCGTGCCGAGGCGTTCGGTCGCGACGACCGTCTGTCCCCGGACCATCAGGATCCACGCTTGCAGCAGCCGGTGCCGGCGGGCCATCAGCGGGCCGCCGATGCCGCTGGCCAGCGCCCGGTCGAGCACCCGGTCGGCGATGTCGAGCTCGCCGCAGTGCACCGCGGTCAGCGCGGCGAGCGCGGCCGGGCTGTCCGGCAGCAGCACCGCCCGGCCGTCCGGCTCCAGCAGGGCTGTCGCCTGCACCAGGGTGGAGAGCGCGGCGGTGGGTACGCCGTCGACGCTGTCCCGGACCCCGGCGGCCATCAGCCGGGCGGCGCTGGCGTGCAGGGTGGGCGGTCCGTCCCGGTCGTCGCCGGGGGCGGCCGTCGATCCGGTCGGATCGCCGCTGGCCAGCGCGCCGACGGTGGCGAACGCGGCGGCCGGGGCGGCGCCCGACCACCGGTACAGCTCCACGCTCCGGCTGACCTGGCCGCGGTGCGCGAGAGCCGTCGCGGCGACCACCGCGGCCTCGGCCCGGTCGGTCGGTGCGGCTGAGGCGAGCAGTCGGTCGGCGAGCCGGAGCGCGGCGTCGAGGTCCCCGGCGAGCGCGGCGGCGACCGCCTGCCGCGCGCCGACCGGGCGTCCGGCGGCAGCGGCGGCGGCGAAGAGTTCCGCCGCGAGGGCCGGTTCGGTGGTGAGCGCCTCCTCGGCGGCTGCCTCCAGCGTTCCGCCCGGGCAGTCGCCGGCCACCCCGGCCGCGAACAGGGCGCGGACCAGCGGCAGCACCGGGCCGCCCCGGGCCAGCTGCACCTCGCTGAGCCGGCGCCAGACCGCGGTGCGTTCGGTGGCCGGGCTGAGGGCGGTCACCGCCCGCCGGACCAGCGGCGCGAGCCGGCCGTCCGCGCCGAGCAGGCCCGCCGCCCGGGTCGCCGCGACGATGCCGTCCACCTCGGCCGGCTCGCGGCCGAGCAGCGTGCCGAGCAGCTCCACCGGCAGCGGTACGCCGGCGGCGACGGCCAGCAGCAGCCGCCGGACGTCGGGCGCGAGATCGTCCAGGTCCGGCCCGAACTCGAGGACGGCCTGCCGGGGTGGTTCGGCCGGTACGCCGGGGCCGAGTTCCCGCCCGCGCAGCCCGCGGACCAGGCGCTCGACGTCGCGGGGCACGCCGGCGGTCTGGCCGTGCACGAAGTCGACGAGTTCGGCGCGCCGGCCGAGTTCGGGCGCGGTGGCGAGGTAGGCGGCGGTCTGGTCGCGGGCGAACGGGGTGAGCAGGACGACCTGCCCGTCCCGCCGCAGCGTGTCGGCCAGCTCGACCAGCGCGCCCGGCCGCGGCCACGGCCGGTAGCCGACGGCCAGCCGGTGCCGCCGCCCGGCCGCGAGGCGGCGCAGGGCGCGGAGCCGACCGTCGTCGAGCAGATGGGCGTCGTCGACCAGCAGCACGGTGTCGGGGTCGATCTCCTCGGGCAGCTCCGGGACGTCCTCCCGAGCGGTGACCCCGGCCCGGCGGTAGACCCGGGCCAGTTCCTGGAGGTACGCGCTGCGGCCGTGCCCTCCCGGGCCGGTCACGGCCAACGCCAGCGGCGCCGCCGGATCCGTGGCCACCGCGTCGAGCAGGGCCTTCGGTGCGCGGTCCAGCACCAGTCCGCCGCCGGCGGCAGTGCTCATGATCATGGTGGTCATCCTTCGCGTCCCCGGGTCCGGGCCAGCGCCAGCCGGGACGGCCTCGGCAGATCCAGCGGGGCGATCCGGACCGGGGGACGGGGTGGGGGTTCACTGTGGACAGCCGGGCGGCCGTGGTCGGGGCGGCGCGGCGAGGGGATGGCCGGTGCGGCGTCCCGGCGGGCCTCGGCGGTGGGGCGGGGGGTCCGGTCCGGTTCGGCCGGTCGCGGGCGGGGCGACACCACCTGGCAGGCGGCCAGCGCGGCGCCGGTGGCGGCGGTCAGCTGGGGGTCGGGTTCCACCTCGACCGGCACCGGAAAGGCGGCGGCGAGCAGTTCGCCGACCAGCGGAATGCGGGTGGAGCCGCCGGTCAGCAGGACGGCGTCGAGTTCGGCGGGCCGCAGCCCGGCGGAGTTCACCGTCCGGAGCAGCAGGTCCACGGTGGCCTGCACGGCCGGGCGGATCATCTCCTCGAACTGCACCCTGCTCACCGGTACCCGGGCCGGCCCGGCGGGCAGGTTCAGCAGCACGTCGGTCCCGGTGTCGACGGTCAGCGCGCGTTTGGCCCGGTCGCACTCGGGCCGCAGGGCGCGCAGGGTGGCGTGCGTCTCCCGGCGGCCGGCGGCGGCGAGTTCCCGGGCGAGCACGGTGCGGACGTGCTCGGCCAGCGCCTCGTCGAAGTCGGCGCCGCCGATCCAGTCCAGCCCCTGGGGGAAGCCGAAGGTCTCGTACCGGCCGCGCGCGTTGCGCCGGACCAAGGCCGCCTCGAAGCTGTTGCCGCCCAGGGCGTAGACCGCGGCGGCGCTGCCGGCGAAGCCCCGTGCCGCATGGCTCTCGGCGACCGTGACGGTACGCGGCAGCAGCGTCACGTGGGACAGTCCCAGCTCCCAGAGCGCGGCGTGCAGCAGGTCCCGCCGGTGCCGTCCCCACCCTGCGGGGTGGCTGAGCACGACCGCCTCGGCGGGCGCGCCCTCCCGGTCGTGGACCCGTTCGACCACCCAGGTGGCCAGCACGGCGGTCAGCATCTGTGGCGGGCACGCCTCGCCGGCGAGCAGCAGCGGCACGTCGTCGCCGACCCGGTGCACGAAGCCACGCGCGGTACGGCTGCCGTCGTCGGTGCCCGACTCGCCGACCACGAGAGTCCCGTCCTCGCCCAGGTGCAGCACGGACGGCACGGTCGTCGAGGCGGCGTCCAGCGCCACCACCTCGGGGCGGGCCCAGCTGGCCCCCCGTCGCCGGGCCACGGTGGCCACGGTGGTGGTGCTCCCGATGTCTATCCCCAGGACGTACGGCATCCGCCTATTTCTTCCTTCACCACGAGTCGGCCGGTCGAGGGCCGCGGGTATCCCACCCCGTGTACGGCCCACCCCCGGCGAATCCCCGTGGGCTCCTACGTTCGTACCAGAGATCTCTCCTGCATCGAGACCCTAAATCTGACCGGCCCGGTTCCCCCAGTCCCCCTAACGTACGAGGGGGTCGACGCCCTAATCGAGCGGGGCGGGTTGCGGGATCATCCCCGATGCCCGGTGCCGGTCCGTGCCCATAGCGTCGCTTCCGACGAGCGGCGGTCGACGACGCCCACATCCGAGGAGAAACCGGCACATGGACCAGACCCTGCACGACTTCGTGCTCAACCTGCTCACCGACGCCGACGCCCGGTCGGCCTTCGACCTCGACCCGGAGGGCGCGCTGCAGGCCGCGGGGCTCACCGACATCACCGCCGCCGACGTGCAGGACGTGGTTCCGCTGGTGGTCGACTACGCCCCGGTGAACGGGCTCGCGCCGGTGGCCCCGGTGGTCGGCCAGCTCGGCGCGGACCCGCTGGTGACCGACGCGACCGACGTCGTCGGCCAGTTGCAGAGCGTGGCGCAGCAGATCACCATCAGCAGCAGCTACTCCGGTGTGGACGTCAAGGCCGGTGTGCTCGGCGCCATCGCCGTCGACCCGACGGCGGTCGCCGCGGGCGCGATGGTGCTGCCCGGGATCGGCCTCGGCGTCGGGCCCGGTGGCCTCGCCACCGACCTGACCGGGGTGCACGACGTCGCGAACACCCTCGACGCCGACGTGGTGGGCGCGGTGGACACCGTGGCGGACCCGGTGATCGGGGATGTCACCAGCACGGTCGGCAGCCCGGAGACGGTGCTCGACTCGACCGACCACGGCCTGCTGGGTACGCCGGACGGTCTGCTCGGCGGCACCCTCTCGGGCACCACGGGCCAGGTCGGCGGCCTGGTCGACTCGCTCGGCGTCGACGACACCCTGGGCGGGCTGGGCCTCACCGGCGGCGACAGCGGCGGGGTCGGGCCGGTCGACGTGCCGTCCACGGTGGGCGGCGTGACGCATCAGGTGGATGGCGTTCTCTCCGGCGTCACCGGCACGGTGGGCAGCGTGACCGGTGGCGTCACCGACGGGGTGACCGGCGACGCCGGGGTCCACGGGGACGGTTCCGCGTCTCACGGCGGCGGGCTGCTGGGCATCACCGACGGTCTGCTCTGACCGACGCCCGGTCGGAGCAGGGAAAGGCCGGGTCGCCCGTTGTGGCGGCCCGGCCACTCCCCGTTTCCAGGATCCTCACCCTCTTGATAATTGATCCGAAACCAGCACACTTGGTGCGGTGATGGCGGGGATCTGGCTGGACGTGCTCGACGGGATCGCCCGCACGTGCCGGGAACACGGGCGCGGCGACCTGCTGCAGGCGGTCCGGCACAAGCGTGCCCAACTGCTCGACCCGACCCTGCGCGTGCTGGTCGTGGGCGAGCCCAACCAGGGCAAGAGCCAGCTGGTCAACGCGATCGTCAACGCACCGGTCTGCCCGGTCGGCGACGGTCGCACCACGGTGCTGCCGACGGTGGTGCAGCATGCCGAGGAACCCGCGGTGGCGGTGGTCCAGGCGCCCCCGGCGACCCCCGATCGGACCGGCGGCGGCGCCCTCCCCGGTGCGGTCGAGCGGACCCCAGTGCCACTGGACCGGATCGCGGCCGGCGTGGCCGGGACGCTCGGCCGCCGGCCGGGCGGCGGGCCGGCGTACGTCGAGATCGGACTGCCACGCGCGCTGCTCGCCGGCGGACTCGTGCTGGTGGACACTCCCGGCAGCGACGAGGTGGCCGCGCTCGGTGGCGCCGGCCCGGTCGCCGGCCTGAGCCGGGCGGACGCCGTGCTGGTGGTCTCCGACTCGACCCGGGAACTCTCGGTGGCCGAGCTGAACCTGCTGTTGCACGTCACCCGGTCGCACCCGAACGTGGTGGTGGTGCAGACCAAGATCGACCTCGTGCCGGACTGGCGGGTGGTCGCCGAGCGCAACCGGCGGCACCTGGCCGAGGCGGGCGTGCCGGCGGCGCTGATCCCGGTGTCGGCGGCGCTGCGGTTGCGTGCGGCCACCGTCGACGACCGCGGGCTCAACGCCGAGTCGGGCTTCCCGGCGCTGATCGGCCGGCTCCAGCGGGACCTGGCCGGCAAGGCCGACGTGCTGGCCCGGGCCGCGGTCGGCCTGACCGCCCGGACGGTGGTGGAACAGCTGGCCGCGCCGCTGCGCGCCGAGCTGGAGAGCCAGCGGGCCGAGGAGCAGTCCGGGCCGATGTCCCGGCTGCACGCGGCCCAGCGCGAGGTGGACGAGCTGCGCCGGTGCTCCACACGCTGGCAGAACGCGCTCAACGACGAGATGGCCGACCTGCTCTCCGACATCGAGTACGACCTGCGTGACCGCACCCGGCAGATCCTGCGGATGGTCGACGAGGCCTTCGACACCGCCGACCCGCTGGTCGCCTGGGAGACCTTCCAGGAGTGGTTGAGCCGCAGCCTGGTCGAGGCGGCGGAGGCCAACCACGAGTGGCTGGCGCAGCGCTGCGACCACGCCGCCCGGCGGGTGGCCGGCAACTTCGCCCGATACGGCTACGACGTGCTGCCGCCCTGGTCGATGACGGTGCCGGAGGATCTGGTCGATCGGCTGCCGGAGATCGAGCGGCCGAGCATCGACCGGTTCACCGCCACCCAGAAGGTGATCACCGGCATGAAGGGGTCGTACGGGGGCCTGCTGATGTTCGGCCTGGCGCTGACGCTGGCCGGTATGCCGATGATCAATCCGGTCTCGATCGGCGCCGGCGCGCTCTTCGGTGGCAAGAGCATCCGGGACGAGAGCCGCCAGCTGCTCCGCCGGCGGCAGGCGACGGTGAAGACGGCGATCCAGCGGCACGTCGACGACTTCTTCGTCCGGATGACCAAGGACTGCCGGGACGCCGCCCGCCAGGTGCAGCGGATGCTGCGGGACCACTTCACCGCGCTCACCGACGAGTTGCAGGAGGCCATCGTCCAGTCGCTGCGGAGCGCCAAGCAGGCCGCCGACACCGACGCGGCTGTGCGTGACCAGCGTCAGCGCGAGATCAAGCTGAAGATGACCCGGTTGGCGGCGCTCTACGAACAGGCCCAGCAGTTGACCGGGGCCCGGCCGGCGCCGGCCCCGCTGGAGCCCCGGTCATGACCGTCGGCCTGCGCCTGGACGAGGCGGTGTGGGGGCTGCTGCACCAGGCGTTGCAGCTCTATCGGGACGATCCCCGGGCCACCGGTCACCTGCGTCGTCAGCTGGCCCGGCTGGAGCAGCCGCTGCGGGTCGCCATCGCCGGCCCGTGGCGCGCCGGCAAGTCGACGCTGCTGAACGCGCTGATGGGCGAGGAGGTTGCCCCGGTCGTCGGGGCCGACGGCAGTGCCGTGTTCACCTGGTACGAGGACGGCCCGCAACCGCGGGCGACCGGATACTCGGCCAGCCATCCGCCGCAGGAGCTGGCGATGGCCAAGTCGGCGACCGGGATGCGGGTCGACCTGGTCGGCTGGCGGGCCGGCGAACTGCGCGACATCGTGGTCCGCTGGCCTACCCGGGCGCTGCGGCAGGTGACCCTGATCGACACGCCGGCGGTCGGTCAGCCCGGCGAGCACGGCCGCTCACCGGTGATGGACCGGGTGCTGCGCGAGGCGGACGCGGTGCTCTACCTGACCCGGGACGGGCGCGGCAGCGACCTGCGGGTGCTGGAGTCCGGCCGGGAGAGCGCGGTCGGGCAGGCCGCCCCGGTGAACGTGATCATGCTGCTCTCCCGGGCCGACGAGACCGGCGGGGGCAAGATCGATGCGCTGCTCACCGCGCGGCAGCTCGCCCGACGGCACTACCGAGACCCGCGGGTGAACGCGCTCAGTGTCGCGGTGGTGCCGTGCAGCGGGTTGATCGGGCTGGCCGGTCGGGTGCTCAGTGAGTCCGACTTCGCCGCCCTCGCCCAGCTGGCCACGGTGCCCCGCCCGGAGTTGGAGGCGTACCTGCTCTCCGCCGACCGCTTCCTGCGCGGCGCGTTGCCGGTGCCGCTGGACGCGGAGCTACGCGCCGGCCTGCTGGACCGGCTCGGCCTGTTCGGCGTCCGGTTGGCCGCCACGCTGGTGCGGACCGGTTGCGACAGCCGGGCCACCCTCTCCGCCGAACTGATCCGCCGTAGCGGCCTGGCCGAGCTGCGCGAGTCGGTGACCCGCTTCTTCGTCGACCGGCGGGACACGCTCAAGTCGCGCTCGGCCCTGGCGGCGGTCGAGGCGCTGGCCCGGGCCGAGCCCGGCCCGGGCACCGCGGAGCTGCTCAGCACCGTGGAACAGATCCTCGCCGGCGCGCACGAGTTCCAGGAGCTGCGCATGCTGGCGGCGCTACGGGACGCGCGGCTCGGCTTCGACGCCGAGATCGCCGCGGAGGCGCGGCGGCTGGTGGGTGGCGACGGCGTCGGGCTGGCCGTCCGGCTCGGTGTCGAGCACGACGCCAGTGTGCAGCGGCTCTGGGAGGTCGCCGCCGACGCGCAGTGGCGCTGGCGGGACCGGGCCGAGGACCCGCTACTCCGGTTGGCCCAGCGGCGCGGGGCGCAGGTGGTGGTCCGCAGTTGTGAGGGAATGCTCGCCGAGTTGGCCGACGGGGGCCGGTGAGCCGCGGCGGCGGAGCCGGCGCAGCCACTCGACCGGGCGAACCCGCTCCAGCGGCAGGAAGCTGGTCATCGCGGCCAGGTGTGGGGCGAACGAGATGGTGATGGTCGCCATGGTGACCGCGTGGAACGAGTAGAAGAAGCCGACCATGGCATGCCGCCACCGCTCGGGCAGCAGGAAGACCAGTGGGCTGGCCAGCTCGAACGCGACGATTCCGAACTGGGCGACGATCAGCAGGTAGGGCACCTGGGCGATCAGGTCGGCGAACTCGGTGCCGCGCCGGATGATCGCCCGGGCCAGCACCGAACCGGTCAGCCAGTCCAGGCCGCCGAAACGCAGCTTCGCCCAGGCGGCCAGGAAGTAGGTGCAGACCACGGCGATCTGGGTGACCCGCAGCGCCCAACCGCCGGCCTCGCTCCGGGTCGCGTCGCCGTGGCGGGCGCGTCCGGCAGTGGGGAGCACGGCCAGCGCGACGAGCAGGCCGAAGCGGTCGTGGTCGACCTTGCCGTAGCTCATCGCGATGATCATCCACTCGAGGTACAGCGCGCAGACCGACCAACCGAGGAGCCGAGGCGCCCGCCCGGTCGCGGCGAGCAGCGAGAGCAGCAGCAGCGCCCAGAAGATCACCGCCACCAGGGCCGGGGTCGGTGTCGGCAGCGGCAGCGAGCGGCCGATCAGCAGTGGCTGGTAGAGATCGCCGGGCACGCTCACCCGGGTGCGTACCCACGGGGTGAAGACCACCAGGTCGGCGGCGACGAAGAGGTAGATCAGGGTCCGGAAGGCGGCGATCCGGCCGCGCGGGACCGGCTCGGTCAACCAGCGGCTCATCGCGGAGCCTGCCAGCGGACCACCGTCTCGTCGGTGTGCCGGCCGGTGGGGCGGCCGCCCTCGATGCCGAACCAGCGGATCACGATGCGGACCTCGACCAGCTCGGGGGCGGCCGGGTGCCGCTCGGCGTACGCGTCGGCGACCTCGGCGAGGAGCGCGGGCTCGGCGGCGTACCGGCCCTGCTGGCCCTCGATCTCGGCTCGGCGGATGCCGGTCGCGTCCTGACCGAGACTCACCACCGCACCGGTGGCGTCCACCCCCTCGACCCGGGTGTCCGGGGCCGGCGCGTTCGGCGGGTTGGAGGTGGCGTACATCCGGAAGGGGCCGAACGGGAAGTCGTCGTCGCTGCCCCAGACCGTGCCGGCGAGCAGCACGGCGAGACCGAGCGCGGTGACGCCGAGCCGGGCGGCCCGTCCGCGGGTTGTCAACGTTTCCATCGGATCGTGACGATACGGGAAACATCGCAAGGCCCGGGTCCCTCTGACGGCCATACCTGACCTGCCTGCGCGGGCTCGGCCGACACGACGACGGCCGGGCCCCGATCGGGGCCCGGCCGTCAACGCCGTACGGGTAGCCGGCTCAGTGCTTGTGCTCGGCCAGCTGCTTGCGGACGTCATCCATGTCGAGCGCCTCGACCTGCTCGATCAGGTTCTCCAGCGCCGACTCGGGCAGGGCGCCGGGCTGCGCGAAGACGATGACGCCGTCCCGGATCGCCATGATGGTCGGGATGGACCGGATGTCGAACTTGGCGCCCAGCTCCTGCTGCGCCTCGGTGTCGACCTTGCCGAAGACGATGCCCGGGTGCTTCTCCGAGGAGCGCTCGTAGACCGGGGCGAACCGCTTACACGGACCACACCAGTCGGCCCAGAAGTCCACCAGCACGATGCCGTCGTTGCCGGTCACCTCGTCGAAGTTCGCCGTGGTCAGCTCAACGGTAGCCATTGCACTCTCTCCGATCACCGCGGATTACCTACGTCCCGTAGAACCAGGGCTGACTGTGTCGCATTCCCACGCATGGGCAGGGCAAACCTGTGACGTAGCGAGCACTCGGCCACGACGAGTCATCGACCCGTGTCTGTCCGGGCCTGCCCTGCCGAACGCAAATGCACGTCGCACTTGCGTGACAAGCCGTGATGGGAGCGTTTCCAACATGATCCACTGCATTGACCGGAACGAATTGGTGACCTGCCACCTGACATGGGGCTATCCGGCCTGCAAAGATCGCTCACCCGGCCGCCGGCCGTGACTCAGCGTAGTGTTACAAAAGTATAAATGTGACCTCTGTCTCTGTCGGTGCCGGACAGGCGTACGGCAGAATCTTTCTCATCAGAGCGTGGGCGGCGGGTGCCGGGGAGGGCCCCGCCGCTCATTGCGTCTCCCCCCAGATGTGGCCGGTGTGACTTTTCCGCGCGGCCCGCGCCCCGGGGATCGCCTTAACCCTCGATAAGGCATGCTGTGCCGAACTCCATCGCCGCCCGTCGAAGGGGACCAGGATGCAGTTCGGCCGCTACTACGAGGAGTTCGAGGTCGGCGCGGTCTACCGGCACTGGCCGGGCAAGACCGTCACCGAGTACGACGACCACCTCTTCTGCCTGCTCACCATGAACCACCATCCGCTGCACATGGACGCCCACTACGCGGAGTCCGCCAGCCAGTTCAAGCGCAACGTGGTGGTCGGCAACTACATCTACTCCCTGCTGCTGGGCATGTCCGTGCCCGACGTGAGCGGCAAGGCGATCGCCAACCTCGAGGTCGAGTCGCTCCGGCACGTCGCACCCACCTTCCACGGCGACACCATCTACGGCGAGACCACCGTGCTGGACAAGCGGGAGTCGAACTCCAAGCCGGACCGGGGCGTGGTGTCGGTGGAGACCCGCGGCTACAACCAGGACGGCACGATGGTCTGCGTCTTCCGCCGCCGGGTCATGGTCCCGAAGCGGGAGTACGCGGCCAGCACGGTTCCCGAGGGAGTCGACCCGGAGCGGCCGAGCTTTCCCGAGCCGCGCTGAGCGCCGGCCCCCGGACAGCGTCCAGCCCTCTTCCCGCCGTGTTCCGGTGGGAAGGGGGCTCTTTTCGCGATCCGGGGCAATATGCTGGCGCCGGAGGTCCCCATGAGCCACTCCGTCGCAGGAGAGCCGCCCTCTGCCGGCCCCCGCGCCGCACCGCTGACCACCGCCGGCTACTCCGCCGACGAGTGGGATCTGCTCACCAACCTGCCCGGCCGGGTGATCGTCGCCGCCACCGCGTCCGGTCCCGGTCGACCTCCGCGGGGGGTCAGCGACGGACTCGCCGGCCTGGACGCGGTGGCCGCCGGCCGATCCTTCGACAGCGATCTGATCCGCGCGGTGGTCTCCGCGATCTACGCCCGGCACGACGGCGCCACGACCTCCGGCGACCGGGCCACCGACCTGGTGGACCTGCTCGCGGCCTGTCGGGCGGTGGTACGGGTGCTCGACCGGCGGGCCGACCCGGCCGACTCGGCGGCGTACCGCCAGTGGGTGCAGTCGGTCGCGGCACGGGTCTGCCGTGCCGTGCCGGCGGGAGCCGCGCGGATCGCCGTCACGGCCCCGGCCGACCGGCGCTTCCTCGACCGGCTGGGTGACGCCCTCGGGCTGCGATGACCGGCCGATGCCTGCGCGGACGACCCCGCCAGGTGCCGTAACCTCTGCTGACCGTGACCGGTGAGCAGCTCGATGTCGGCGTGGGCCCCTGGCCGGGAGACCTGCCGGACGACCCGCGGTACGACCCCGACCTGCTCGCCGAGGGGGACCGGCGCAACGTGGTCGACCGCTACCGCTACTGGCGGCGCGAGGAGGTCGTCGCCGACCTGGACCGGCGCCGCCACGACTTCCATGTGGCGATCGAGAACTGGCAGCACGACCTCAACATCGGCACGGTGGTGCGCAACGCGAACGCCTTCCTCGCCGCCGAGGTCCACATCGTGGGCCGGCGACGGTGGAACCGGCGCGGCGCCATGGTGACCGACCGCTACCAGCACGTGCGACACCACGAGACGATCGAGGAGTTCGTCACCTGGGCAGCCGCTCATGAGCTGCCGATCGTCGGCATCGACAACCTGCCCGGCTCCCGCCCGCTGGAGACCACCACCCTGCCGCGACGCTGCGTACTGCTCTTCGGTCAGGAGGGGCCGGGCCTGTCAGCGCCGGCCCGGGCCGCCTGCGACCAACTCTTCTCCATCGCCCAGTACGGCTCGACCCGCTCGATCAACGCCGGGGTGGCCAGCGGCATCGCCATGCACGCCTGGATCCGGGCGTACGCCGGCCCGCCGCCGGACTGATCCGGGGGAGGACCACACCGGCCACCTGCCGCCGTTCGAGGGGTGGCCCGTGTTCGGGCAGGGGTGCGCGCCGATTCCTCGCCATTCGCGACGGAAACGGCTGCTCCGCTTGACGGCCCCGCCCGACGGGGTGACGGTGGGGATGTGAGTGTCGCGGTGAGTTGTCCCAGATGCGGAAGTCAGGTCCGGTCACCGGACCTCATGCACACCGAGTCGAGGTGTGTGCGGTGCGGGCCGGTGTCACCGCTGCACGTGCCCGAACACATCGGAGCCGAGATCGTGGCGAGCGTGGTGGAACGGATCACCGCCGGCGCCGAGCCACCACATCGGCCGGCCGCGCCACTCTGGTGCCCGTGGCCGCTGCCGCCGGGCTGGACGATGACCGGGGTGGCGTACGCCGGGGACGACCGCACCGGCGTACGGGCCACCGCGGTGGCCTGCGCCGGCCCCGAGCCGCTCGGCGGCGGCCCGGCCGACCTGGTCTTCGTCGCCGAGGAGCCGGGCGTCGGCCTGGGTACCCGGCTCGCGGGCATGGCCGGGCCGGATCCCGGTCCGCAGCTCGCCGAGGCGTTGACCGACCCGGGCCCGGGCCACCCCGAGCACGTCGGCCAGGCGCGGATCCGGGTGGCCGGGCACCCTACTCCACTGTGGTTGGTCCATTCACCGACGGATCGAAGCGCGTACGCCGGCGAGGCTCGGGGAATGTGGCTGCATGCGATAGCCTGGCCGGCGAGTGCGGGTCACCTGCTCGCGGAGGACGTCGTGTTGCACGACCTGACCGAGTGGACTCCACCCGAACTCGTGTACGGCGCACCATCTCCGTACCTGCACGGTAGGGCTTGACAACCCTCCCGGAATGACGGAGAACGGACGCAGATATTCACTGTACGACACCACACTGATACTCTGGGTGCCGCTGCGGTAATGGGACCCGGCGCCGCGCGAGAGGATGGCCCGCCATGGTCAAGAAGGTCCTCACCTGGGCCGGTATCGCATTCTTGATCTTCTTCGTCGCCTACCGGCCAAACTCTGCGGCGGATGTGTTCAAGTCGCTCGGCGGCGGGATCATGGACATCGCCCAGGGGTTCGGCGACTTCTTCACCAGCCTCGTCGCCTGACCCCCGATGGGCAGCCCCTCCGGTCCACCCTTCGACCCGGACGACCCTGACCGGGAGCGCCGGGAACGCGACACGGAGCCGATCCCCCGGGTTCCCCCGGACGAGGGGCCCGGCTACGGCGCCGGTCCAGGCCTCTCCGACGGTCCGTCCCTTTCGGACGACGTCGGCTTCGGCGACGGTCCCGGCTACGCGGGTGAGGGCCGCTCCGGCCGGTCCTGGATCCGCGACCCGGAGGCCGGCTACCAGGCCCCGGCGATCTCCGAGGACGAGCTGGCCGGTCTGCGCGCCGACGCGGCCGGCAACGCGCCCCGGCGGGTGCTGCCGCTGGAGGACGAACCCAGCTCCCTGGTCGCCCGCTACCTCTTCCCGACCGAGCGCTACCGGGGCGAGTGGAAGCGGCACTGGATCCACCTCGCCACGCCGATCCTCATCGGGATCGCCGCGACCTTCGTGCTCGGCTACCTCTCCGGCTTCCTCGCCGGGCAGGACGTCGGTGCGCTCACCACCATCGCCGTGCTGCTCTGGTTCGCGGTGATGGGCTGGGTGGCGTGGAAGGTCGCCGACTGGTGGTATGACCGGTTCATCCTGACCAACAAGCGGGTGATGGTGGTCAACGGCATCATCACCCGCCGGGTGGCGATGATGCCGCTGGTCCGGGTCACCGACATGAAGTACGAGCAGACGCCGAGCGGCCGGGCGCTCAACTACGGCACCTTCGTGCTGGAGTCCGCCGGCCAGGAGCAGGCGCTGCGCGAGATCAAGAACCTGCCCAACCCGAACGAGCTCTACCTGCGAGTGGTCGAAGAGATGTACGAGCCGCAGGCGGTCGAGGCGCGGCTGGGCAAGGAAGCCGACGAGGCCAAGGCCGACGACGGCGCGTGACCGAATCTGTCCGAACATCGGAGGAAGTGCACACCTTTCGCCATGGACCTCGGCCGCCCTGGCATGGCAACCTGCCAGGACGGTCGGGGTGTGGAGGTGGGCAGTGGGGAACAGGGATCCGCTGGAGGAGGAGTTCCGCGAGTTCGTCGCGGCCCGATCCGGCGCCCTCCTGCGCACCGCCTACCTGCTGACCGCCGACTGGGCCACCGCCGAGGACCTCCTGCAGACCGCGTTGACCAAGACCTACCTCGCCTGGAAGCGGCTCGGCGGGATCGAGGCGATCGAACCGTACGCCCGCCGGGTGATGGTGAACACGTCGACCAGTTGGTGGCGGCGACGCTGGCACGGTGAACGCCCCACCGAGGTGCTGCCGGAGCGGGCCGCCGCCGACGAGATCGAGCAGCAGCTCGACCGGGACGTGCTCTGGCGCCACCTCAGCGCGCTGCCCACCCGGCAGCGGGCCGTGCTGGTGCTGCGCTACTACGAGGACATGTCCGAGGCGCAGACCGCCGCGCTGCTCGACATCTCGCCGGGCACGGTGAAGAGCCAGACGTCGCGCGCGCTGGCCACCCTGCGCAAGCGGATGGGCGCCGAGGCCGCTCAGGAGTTGGCCGTCGAGCCGAGCGCCGCGCCGGCACGGCCGAGCCGGGGGCTCCGGCCGGCGGCGCCCAGACCCCCGTCGGCTCGCCCCGACGCCCGGTCACCCGAGCCGGCCGTCTCGGCGGCCGGCTCCGCGCCCGCTACCGCCTCCGATGCGATCCCGCGGCAGGCCACGGCGGCGGCGCCCGACCGCGGCGACCAGGCCGCCGCCGGCGACGCTCCGGCGGCCGACCGGGCACGACGAGTCCCGCCCGGCGGGCCGGTGGACGATGTCCCGGTCCCGGCCGTTGCCTTCGCCGCCCCGGTCTCCGGCGTCCCGGCCGGCAGTGCCCGCGGGAAACAGCGATGACCGCCACCCGGCGTCGGGGTGGCAACCGGATTGCCGTCCCGGCGCGTCCATTGGAGGTGACGAAGGACGAGCTGGAATCCGCGGTGCGGGAGACCTTCTCCCAGCAGGTCGCCGTGCCCCGGCCGCTCGCCGTCGACCCGGCCGGCGCCGCGATCCGCCGCGCCCGGCGGGTCCAGCGCCAGCGCGCCATGACCGGTCTGGCCCTGGCCGCCGTCGCCACGGTGGCCGTCAGCACCGGGGTGGCCCAGCTTGGTGCCGAGCCGCGTCGGTCGGCCCCGCCGACGGTCGTGCTCGGTGACCCGTACGCCTCGGCCCGGCCGGATCCCGTCCTCTCCTCGGAGCCGTCGATCGTCGACGGGCAGGCGCCCGGCACCGAGGTGGACCTGATCGTCGGGACCGTCATCGTCGGTGCGGACGGGCGGCGGGTCGCGCTGCCCGGCGTCGGCCCGGCCGAGCGGGCCCATCGGCTGCCCGAGAACGCCGGCTGGCTGGTGGTCGGCGCCGCCACCACCGCGGGCCGCTCGCTCTGGTCGGTGTCCCGGGAAGGCAACGCTCAGGTGCTGCTGGCCGGCGCGGGGACGATCATCGTGTCGGCGGACGGCCGCCAGGTGGCCTGGCGCGACGGCGCCGACCTGGTCTCGGCCGGGGTCGTCGGTACCCAGCTGATCGCGCCGGTCCGCACCCCCGCGCCGGCCACCGCCGTGCCGGACGGTTTCGTCGGGGACTCCGTGCTGGTCCGGCTCGACCCGGCCCGGCCGGGACACACCATCTGGCACCCGAGTGTCGGCCCGGTCCCGGTGGACGCCGATCGGGCCACCCTGAACCTCTACGGCGCCCTGCCCGACGGTCGACTGGTCGGGCAGATCTCCGGCGCTCGCGCCGACGGCCCCTGCCTCGCCGTGGTCGACCCGGGCCGCGAGTTGGCCCCGGTGCACACCGGATGCGGCGCCACCCTGAGCCCGGACGGGCTCGGCGCGGTCTCCGGGGACGGCCGGTGGTTGCTGGCGAACGGCCGGTACGACGGCGCGGAGAGCGCCCTGCTGATCGACGTGACGCGGATCGGCGGCACAGTGGCCGCCCGCCCCGCCGGACCTCCGATGACCGGCGCGGTGGCCTGGGCGTCGCCCGACGCCGCGGCGTACGTCGACGGCTCGGGCGAGCTGGTCCGGGTGCAGGTGAAGAGCGTGCTGGCCGGCGAGCCGGCCGCCCCGTCCCCGGTGCCCGGCGCCGGCCCGAGCGACCGCCCGGTGGTGGTGAGCGGCTCCTGACCGCCCGGCGACCGCGGCGTCCCGGCTCCGGGGCGTCACGGCCCGGGCGGGTGAGCGGGCGGCGTCGCCGGTAGCGTCGGGCGATGACCCCGCGTACCAGTCCGGCCGGCCGGATCGACCTGCACACCCACTCCACGGCCAGCGACGGCACGCTGAGCCCCGCGGAGCTGGTACGCGCGGCCGCCGACGCCGGGCTCGACGTGGTGGCGATCACCGACCACGACAGCACCGCCGGCTGGGCGCCCGCGCTGGACGCGCTGCCGACCGGGCTCCGCCTGGTCCGGGGGGCGGAACTCTCCTGCCGATGGTTCGGCGCGGAGCCCGCGGTGCCGCTGCACCTGCTGGCGTACCTCTTCGACCCGGACGCACCGGAGCTGGTCGCCGAACTGACCCGGGTGCGGGCCGCCCGCGAGGAGCGCGGCGAACGGATCGTGAACCTGCTGCGGGCCGACGGCATCGACGTCAGCTGGCCGGAGATCCTGGCCGGCGCGGCCGGCGGCACCGTCGGCCGGCCACACATCGCGCTGGCCCTGATCCGGGCCGGCCTGGTCACCAGCACCAGCGAGGCGTTCGGGCCGGACTGGCTGGGCGAGCGCTACCGGCTGCCCAAGGAGGACATCGACGTGTTCCGCGCGGTGCGGCTGGTCCGGTCGGCCGGCGGTGTACCGGTCTTCGCCCACCCGCGCGCCACCCGGCGGGGGCGGGTGGTGCCGGACGAGTTGATCGCCGAGCTGGCGGCGGTCGGGCTCGCCGGGCTGGAAGCGGACCACGAGGACCACTCCCCGGCCGAGCGGGCGCACGTCCGGGGGCTCGCCGCCGAGCTGGGGCTGCTGGTCACCGGCTCCTCCGACTTCCACGGCACGCACAAGACCGTCCGGCTCGGCGCGTTCACCACCGACCCCGAGGCGTACGAGCGGATCGTCGCGGAGGCCGGCGGGGTGACCGAAGTCGCTTCCGGCTGATCCGCGGATCGGCCTCCGGCGCCGCCGCTAGGTTGATCAGGTGGATCTCAAGCTCTTCGGTGAGGTCTTCGTGACCCTGCTGGTGATCACCGACCCGCCGGGCATGATGCCCATCTTCCTCGCGCTGACCGGCCCGCTCTCCCCCCGGGACCGGTACCGGGCCGCCTGGCAGGCGGTCGCGCTGGCGCTCGGCGTGATCGTGGTCTTCGCGGTGGCTGGGCAGACCCTGCTCGACTACCTGCACGTCGACCTGCCGGCGCTCCAGGCCGCCGGCGGGCTGCTGCTGGTGCTGGTCGCGCTGGAGCTGCTGACCGGCAAGGGCGACGAGCCGAGCGGGCAGTCCACCTCGAACATCGCGCTGGTGCCGTTGGGCACCCCACTGCTGGCCGGCCCGGGTGCGATCGTGGCCACCATGCTCTTCGTCCAGCAGGCGGAGGGCGTCACCGACTTCGTGGCGATCGGCACCGCGATCATCGCGGTGATGGCCGCGGTCTGGATCGTGCTCCGCTTCTCCGGCGGGATCGTGAAGATCCTGCGGCCGGGCGGGATCGAGGTGCTCACCCGCATCGCCGGCCTGCTGCTGGCCGCGATCGCGGTGCAGCTCATCGCGGACGCGGTGGCCGCGTTCGTCACGCAGTACGTGAACATGGTCTGAGCGCGTCCGCGCGGCTGTCGTAGGTGGATGGCAGGATCGCAGGCGTGCGACGACCCACCCCAGCCGGCCGACCCTCCTCCGGGCGCGCCCCACGCCCCCGCGAGGGGCAGGCCGAGCAGCTCGGCTTCGAGGGCATGCCGGAGCGCCTTTTCGTCTGCACCCCGAGCAAGCTCGGCGCCTACGCCGACTGCCCCCGCCGCTACCGCTACTCCTACGTCGACCGCCCGGCGCCGCCCAAGGGCCCGCCGTGGGCGCACAACTCGCTCGGTGCCAGCGTGCACACCGCGCTGAAGAACTGGTACGCGGTGCCCCTCGATCGACGTCGGCCGGAGGCGCTGGCCGGGCTGCTGCGGGGCACCTGGGTCCGCGAGGGCTATCGCGACGACGAGCAGGAGCGGGCGGCCTACCGGCGAGCGCTGGGCTGGCTCGAGGCCTACGTCGAGACGCTCGAACCGGAGGTCGACCCGCTCGGGGTGGAGCGGGTCGTCGCGGTCAAGACCGCCGTGCTGGCCTTCAACGGCCGGGCCGACCGGATCGACTCCCGCCCCGGTCCCGAGGGCACTGAGCTGGTCATCGTCGACTACAAGACCGGCCGCACCGGGCTGGACGCCGACGACGCCCGAGGCTCCCAGGCGCTGGCGCTCTACGCGTACGCGGCCGAGCGGGTCTTCCGCCGGCCGTGCCGCCGGGTCGAGCTGCACCACCTGCCGACCGGCACGGTGGCCGGGCACGACCACACCGCGGAGTCGTTGGCCCGGCAGCTGAGCCGCGCCGAGGAGACCGCCCGCGACATCATGGCCGCCGAGCGGGCGGTCGCCGACGGCTCGGATCCCGACGAGGCCTTCCCGACCTCGCCGAGCCCCCGGTGCGGATGGTGCGACTACCGGCGGGTCTGTCCGGCCGGGGCGCAGACGCCGGGCAAGGAGCCGTGGGCGGCGGTCGACCGCCCGCCCGAGGGGGAGCCGGCTCAGCAGTGACCGGCGGCCGGATCACCGGGCGGGCCCGGTCAACGGCTCGCGGCAGCGCCACCGGCTCAGCGGGTGGCCAGGTCAGCCGGCGGGCAGGGCGCCGGTTCGGCGGGTGGCCAGGTCAGCCGGCGGCCGGGGTGCCGGCGAGGCGGGCCGCGCGTTCCTTGGCGGCCTGCTGCAACGGCCCCTCCCGATAGCGGCGGGGCAGCGCGGCGAGCGCGAGCCGGAGCGCCCGGACGGTCAGGTCCGCCGACAGCGCGGTGGTCGGCAGGCCGAGACCGCCGTACATCCGACGGGCCCATGCCGGCAGCAGCGCCAGCGCGGTGCCGGCGACGCCGAAGTAGGCCCACCGGGGCGGGCCGAGGGTCAGGCCGAGCCGCGCCGGCAGGCTCAGCTTCCAGGGCAGCGGCGGCGCGGTGAGGAAGAGCGCGGTCTCGGCGGCCTCCCGGGTCATCCGCAGCTCCGGGCGGACGGCCCCGTAGTAGTCGGCCACCTCGGCGGCGGTGCCGGGGACGGTCGCCGGGTCGAGGCCGACCAGCGCGGCCGACCGGCGCTGCTCCGTGTAGTAGCCGTCGACCTCGGCGGGCGACAGCGGCAACCCGGCCCGCCGGGCGGTGTCCAGGAACGACTCCACCTCGGTGACGTGCACCCAGCGCAGCAGGTCAGGGTCATCGATGCGGAACTGCTCGCCGGTGGCCGGGTCGGTGGCCCGGAGCCGGGCGTGCAGACGGCGCAGCCGTCGACCGGCCGACTCCGCCTCGGCGATGGTCCCGTAGACGGTGACGCCGACGTAGTTGGCGGTGCGGACGAGGCGCCCCCAGGCGTCGGTGCGGTAGTTGCTGTTCTGTGCCACCCCGGCCATCGCGCGCGGGTGCAGCGCCTGGAGGTAGAGCGAGCGGAGGCCGGCGACGATCAGGATCGGCTCCTCGTGCACCTTCCACGTGACCGAACCCGGACCGAAGAGGCCGAGATCATCGGAGTCCACGGATCAAGAGTGCCACGACCCGGGCGGCGCGGGTCACTCGTCGGCGGTGCGGCGGGCCTGGCAGCCCGGGCAGAGCCCCCAGAAGGTCACCTCGGCCTCGTCGACCTCATAGCCGTGCGTGGTGTGCGGGTCGAGGCAGGGGGCGCTGCCCACCGTGCAGTCGACATCGGCGATCTCGCCGCAGCCTCGGCAGACCACGTGGTGGTGGTTGTCGCCCGTCCGGGACTCGTAGCGGGCGGGGCTGCCGGCCGGCTCGATCCGGCGGGAGAGACCGGCCCGGGACAGCGCGCCGAGGACGTCGTAGACCGCCTGGGTGGAGACCGAGTCGAGCCGCTCGCGGACCCGGCGGGTGATCTCGTCGACCTCCAGGTGACCGCCCGCGGCCAGCACGTCCAGCACGGCGAGGCGCGGCCGGGTGACCCGCAGGCCCCTGGACCGGAGCAGCTCCTCGGGACTGGACATGCGCCAATGACAGCACGCGTCACCTCCATCGACAACCGGGCTGCGGCGTCGGGTGGTCGCGGACACAGCCCGAGCGGGTCGGGTCCGGGCGGCGGTGAACCGGTTCGGGACGGCCTGCGTGTAGGCGAACGAGGAGACCGTCGGCCGCTGGACCGTAGGCTGGCAGGCCGCAACCGTGATCAACCTGGAGGGGTCGATGTTCGAGGAGGTCCTGGGCCTACCGCTGCACGTCCTGGTGGTGCACGCGGTCGTGGTGTTCGTGCCACTGCTGGCGGTGCTCGCCGTGGCGTACGCCGCGCTGCCGCGCTGGCGCTCCCGGCTGGACTGGGCGACCGGCATCCTGGCGGTGGTCGCGCCGGTGGCCACGTTCGTGGCCGTGCAGTCCGGTGAGGCGTTCACCGACGCGCTGGTCGCGCGGGGCTTCCAAGGCCCGATCCTCGATCAGATCTTCGAGCACTCCCGGTACGGCGACATCTTGTTCCGGATCGTCGTCCCGCTCGGCATCCTGGTCCTCCTGCTGCTGGTGGTGACCAGCGGCAATCCGCGGGTGCCGAGGCTGCCGGCGCTGGTCACCCCGGTGCTCGCCGTCGCGGTGGTCGCGCTGGCGGGCGCCTCGCTGGTCTACGTCTACCTGACCGGGCACTCCGGCGCCGAGACGGTCTGGGGCACCACGCTCTGACCGCCGTCGGGCGGCCGGTCACAGGATGATCCGGGAGCAGAGCAGGCAGACCAGAACCAGCAGCACCACTCCGGCCAACGCGCCGAAGCTGTAGGTCACCCGCTGCGCCCGCTGCTCCGCCACGTCCAGCGCGGCCATGTCCTGCGGCGGCAGGCGGCGCGGTGGGGCCGGTTCCAGGTGCACCGGTGGACGCCAGCCGGCCGGCGGCGGTGTGCTCGGCGGCGGGCCGGTGTATCCGCCGGGCGGTCCGCTCCCGCCGGCCGGGGGCGCGGTGGGCTGGTCCGCGGGCCCTTCACCGCCGGCTGGGGGTCGCCGCCAGTAGTCGTCCGGGGAGCTGCCACCGGTGGGGGTCGTCACGCCGTCCGACGCTACCAACGGCGCGACCCGAGAACCGGGCGACGCGGCAGAGCGGCCGGGGCCCGGTGGCCCGGGCTGCGTTAGTCTTGCCCGTCGTGAACACCGAGGACCCGGGTGCCCGTGGCGACGACGACCGCCCGGTCGACCTGAGCGACGACGACTTCGTGGTGCTGCCGGAGCAGACGGCCGACGACACCGACCGTGGCTGGGGCGAGCGGGCCGGCGGCAGCGACGACTGGCTGCTCGCCGAGCGCCCACCGCACTGGGACTGAGCGACCGTCGAAGAGGTCGCGGTCGGCTGCGGCTCAGCCGCGTACGACGACGGCGAAGCGGCTGCCCTCCGGCTGGCCGACCGCGCGCTGCGCCTGATCGGGTCGGAGGGCGAGGTAGAGGGCGGCCGAGCCGTCGGTCGCCCCGGCGCCCACCACGTCGAGCACCAGCGCCCGGGCCGCCAACAGGCTCGCCTTGCCGGGGCGACCACCGGCCGGCACGGCGAGCAGGTCGACCCGCGCGCCCGGCCGGACCACCGCTAGCGCGGCCGGCTCGGCCAGCCGGACCGGCACCCCGACCAGCCCGGTGGGCAGCGGGAACGGCACACCGGTCGGGTGCGGGTCTTCGGGTGCCATGGCCGGCTGCGGGCCGGCCGTCGAGTGCGGGGTATCACCCGCGGCCGGCGCGGTCGGTGCGGCACCGGACGTGCCCGGCGCGACCCGGGGCGCCGGGGGACAGTCGGACGGGGTGTGCAGCACGGCCGCCGCCAGGCCGAGCAGTGCGGCGACCAGCCCGGCTCGGAGCAGCGTGCCACCGCGCGGGAGGCGGGGTCGGCGTACCGGGCGCAGTGATTCCGCCGTGCCCGCGCCGTCGTTCGCCATCGCCATCGCTCCCGCCCTCGGCAGAGCGCCGTCGAGGCGCCCCTGGGCAGCAGGTTAGGGGCGGGCGGGACGCCGGTCCGGCCACCGGCCGGCGGCCTGTGGACAACCGGCCGACCTGTGGACAACCCCCGCGGGGCGGACCGGGCTGCTATGCGCCGGCCCCGTGGCTCAGGACGCCGAGCCGCTGGTGCTGCTGGCGGCCGAGGCCTTCGAAGCTCCGCCGTTGGACGAGCCGCTCGACGAGCCGTTCGACGAGCCGTTCGACGACGAAGAGGAAGAGGTCGACGACGGGGTCGAGCTGGACGAGTCGGAGGACGACTCCGACTTCGCCGGCTTGCTGGCGCCGTTCGGCACGGTGTCGGAGCCGGCCGAGCGGGAGTCGGTGCGGTAGAACCCGGAGCCCTTGAACACGATGCCGACCGAGTTGAAGACCTTGCGCAGCCGCCCCGCACACGCCGGGCACTCGGTCAGCGGCGCGTCGGAGAACGACTGGACCGCCTCGAGCTGCTGGCCGCACGCGGTGCAGGCGTACTGGTACGTGGGCACGTTTCCTCCGGATCAGACTCGGCCGGTTGGCACTCGGCATCTTCGAGTGCCAATGGTGCGTCATTCGCCCCGGGTTCGTCCAGCGGAAGTGTGGGGCGCGACACCCGGCGGCGCACCCGGTGCGGGTGGCGCGACGTCAAGCGTACGCAGGCCGCCGGCGGGGGTGACCACCGCGCGTACCGGGCGGTCGTGGGGCTCGGCGGGAACGGCCGGGACCAGCTCGCCGTCGTGCAGCGGGACCACGGTCAGCGTCGCGGCCGGCACCCGGGCCAGCGCCCGGTCGTACGAGCCGCCGCCCCGGCCCAGCCGCAGCCCTCGCCGGTCGACGGCCAGCGCGGGCACCACCACCAGCTCGGCGCCGGTGATCGCGGAAACCCCGAGCCGCAGCCCGGTCGGCTGGCGCATCCCCCGGCCCGCCGCGGCGAGCGAGCCCGGCCCGGCGTACCGGGCCCAGTCCAGGTCGAGATCCGGGCGGAGCACCGGGAGCAGCAGCTCGCCGCCGGGCGGCAGCGCCGCGCGCAACGCCTCCGGCAGCTCGGACCCGCCGGGCTCCGAGCCGACCGGCACGTACGCCGTCATCCGGGCCGGGCGCAGCCGGCGTACCAGCGCCACCAGCTCGGCCTGGACACGGCCCGCGGCGGCAGCCCGGTCCGCAACGGTGAGTTCTCGACGGTGAGCGAGCAACTCGATACGCATGTCGCGTTTCGCCACATGAGTCACTTCCGCTCCATCAGAAAATTCCGGCACGCAACACTCCTGACGCAACGCCTCTCCCATGGTGGCTCTGTGTCAGCATCGCAGCATCGGAGGCGGAACTTCCGGGGGGAACCGAGTGACGCTACGCGGGCGGTTGACGGCGGCCTTCCTCGTGGTGGTCCTCGGCCCGGTCGTGCTCGGCGCGCTCTTCGTCGCCTCGACGGTGAACGCCGTCGACCGAGGTCGCTCCACCGAGCGGCTGGCGGTGGCCGCCGCGACCGTGCGTACCTCGGTCGACGCCCTCTGCCAGCAGTTGCGCGCCGCCGCCGACGCGGTGGCGCTGGCCGGCGACCCGAGCGGCGCCGCCGCTCAGGTCGTCAGCCGAGGCCTGGCCGCCGCGGTGATGGTCAGCGACATGGCCGGCCGGATCACGTACACCACCCCCGGCGCGCCGCCGACCCCCTGGTCGGAGTGCGCCGGCGCTCCGCCGACGAGCGGCCCGGTCCGGGCGCTGACCGCCCGGGTCGACCTGCGCGACCGCGCCGGCGCGACGCTCGGCACGGTCACCGCGGCGCAGCCGGTCGACCCGGCCTTCGTCGCCCGCCTGGCCGCGGTGACCGGCGTGGCGGTCACCCTGCTCGACGACGACGCCGGGCCCGCGCGGGTCACCCACACCACCGAATCCCGGGAGGTACGCGACGCGGTGCTGGCCGCCGCCGGCACGCTGGACGGCGAGGGGGTCAGCGAGACCGCCGACGGCCGGTACGTACGCCGGATCGGTCCCTCGTCCGGGCAGCCGCTGCCGCTGGTGCTCTCGATCCCGAGCGACCGGCCACCGGGGTTGCCGACCGTGCTCCTCGCGGCGGTGGTGCTGGCGGCGGTGCTCGCGGTGCTGGCCGCCTGGCGGCTGGCCCGGGTCACCACCCGGCCGCTGGTCGAGCTGGCCGCCGCGGTCGACCGGGTGGCGCAGGGCGACCTGACCGCCCGGGTTCCGGTACGCACCCGCGACGAGCTGGGCCGGCTGGCCGGCGCCTTCAATCGGATGACCCGGGAGACCGGCTCCTACGTGGCCGCGCTGACCAGCAGCCGGGACCAGCTGCGGGGCCACCTGGCGGTGCTCGGGGACACCCTGGCCAGCACCCACGACCTGCAACGCATCCTGCGGGTGATCCTGCACAGCGCGATCGCGGCCACCGGCGCCCGGGCCGGGGCGGTGCTGCTGGTCGACTCCAACGGGATGCTCGTCGCGCAGTGCACCGCGGGCCTCGACGGGCGCTGCCCCGAGCCGGACGGCGCGGCGCTGCTGCGAGTACCGGTCGGCAGCGGCGTGGTCGGCGCGGTCGCGGCCACCGGCGAGCCGCAGCGCGGGCGGATGGAGCCGACCGACGTACCGCCGGGTGAGCCGCGCTGCCGGACGTACATCGCGGTCCCGTTCGCCACCCCTGGCGGTCCGGGCGCGACGGGCGGTGCTGCCGGCGGTCCGGCGGACCCGGCGGCGACCGGCGGGACCAGCGCGGGCGCGGCGCCGCCCGCCGGGGGGCCGGACGAGACGCCGACGGTCGAGCTGCCCGGTGCCGGCGGCGGGACCGACCCCGTCGCCCCGGCTGCGGCGCTCGGCGTGTTGGCCCTCTACGACCGCCTCGGCGCGGACGAGTTCGACGACGACGACCTGGACACCCTGCGCACCTTCGCGGGCCACGCGGCGGTGGCCGTGGACAACGTCCGGGTGCACGAGGAGGCGCAGCGGCTCTCGCTCACCGACCCGCTGACCGGGCTGTGGAACTACCGCTACCTGCGCGAGTCGATCCGCCGGGAGGTCGAGCGGGCCAGCCGGTTCGGCCGGATGCTCAGCGTGCTCGCCCTCGACCTCGACCGGTTCAAGGACGTCAACGACACGTGGGGGCACGCGGCCGGGGACACCGTGCTGGCGGAGTTCGCCCGGCGGCTACGCGACGAGATCCGCGAGGTCGACCTGGCCTTCCGGCAGGGCGGCGAGGAGTTCGTGCTGATGCTGCCGGAGACCGACGCCCGGGGCGCGGCGATCGTGGCGGAGCGCCTCGGCGCGGCCATCCGGGACACCGCGATCCCGGTCGAGGCGCACGCCGGCGCCCCGGTGCCGATCCGGGTCACCGTCTCCATCGGCATCGCGGTCTACCCCGACCACGCCAGCACCGGCCAGCAGGTGTTGGACGCGGCCGACGACGCGCTCTACGCCGCCAAGGGCGCCGGCCGCGACACCTACCGGGTGAGCAGCCGCCGAGCCCTCACCGCGCGGGAACTCCCGGTGCCCGCCGGCGCGGCCAGCCCGGCCGACGGGCTGCCCCGCGCCGGGCGGGCCACCGCGCCCAGCCGGCCCGAGTCGGCCGCCGCTCCCGGGTCGGTCCAGGTCGCCGCGCCCGGCTGTCCGGAATCCGCCACTGCGGGCCGCGCCGAGGTACCCGCGTCCGCCTGCGCCGAACCGGCACACGCCGAGGTCGACACCGCCGACGCGCCGCTCGGCCCGGCGTTCGGCGGCCCGGACGTCGCGCGAGCCGGGCCTGGTTCGCCGCGGTCGGCCCCGGCGGGCGGCGCGTCTTCCGGGCCACACCCGCCGCGACAGAGCCGTGGCCGATAGTCTCGCGGCATGTCGGAGCACTCAGCGAGCCCCTCAACCACGGCTGCCGCAACCGGCCGTGCCCGTGCGGTCAAGGCCGTCATCCCGGCCGCCGGTCTGGCCACCCGGTTCCTGCCCGCGACGAAGGCGGTGCCCAAGGAGCTGCTGCCGGTGGTCGACCGGCCGGTGCTGCAGTACATCGTCGAGGAGGCCACCCAGGCCGGCATCAATGATGTTCTGCTGATCACCGGGCGGGGTAAGACCTCGATGGTGGATCACTTCGACCGCCGCCCCGACTTGGAGGCCCGGTTGGAGGAGAAGGGCGACGAGAAGACTCTCGCCGCGGTGCGCCGGCCCAGCGAGCTGGCCGAGATCTACACCTGCCGGCAGCCGGAACAGCTCGGCCTCGGCCACGCCGTCGGGTACGCGGAGTCGCACGTCGGCGAGCAGCCCTTCGCGGTGCTGCTCGGCGACGAGTTCGTGAAGCTCGACCAGCCGCTGCTGCCGGCGATGCTGGAGCTCCAGGCCCGCACCGGTGGCGTGGTGCTGGCCTTCTTCGAGGTCGACCCGGCCGAGACCAAGCGGTACGGGATCGCCTCCGTCGAGCCGGCCGAGGGGGAGCTGACCGACATCGGCGAGGTCGTCAAGGTGACCGGCATGGTGGAGAAGCCCAAGCCGGAGGACGCGCCGAGCAACCTGGCCGTGCTCGGCCGCTACGTGCTGCCCGCGAAGATCTTCGACGCGATCCGGCGTACCGAGCCGGGCAGCGGCGGTGAGATCCAGCTGACCGACGCGATGGAGCTGCTGCGCGCCGAGGGCATCCCGGTGCACGCGATCGTCTACCGGGGCACCCGCTACGACACCGGCATGCCGCTGGGCTACCTGCAGACGGTGGTGCAAATCGCCGCCGAGCGGGAGGACCTCGGCACCGAGTTCCGCAAGTGGCTGGCCGACTTCGTCAACTCCGACGCGTCGGGTGGATCTGGTACATGACAGCGACGGCCGACGCCGAGGCGGCCGCGAACGAGTTGACGCCGCTCGCCGACTACCTGGGCAGCGTGCTGCGCAGGTTACGCGCGCTGCCTCCGCTCGACCTCGACCTCACCCAGGCGCACGGCAACGTCCTCGCCGAGGACGTCGTCGCGCCGCACGCCTTCCCGGCCTTCGACCAGGCCGCCGTCGACGGGTACGCGGCCCGCTGGGAGGACCTCGCGGGTGCCGGGCGGGCCGCCGGCGGGCGGGCCGTCCGGCTCAACGTGGTCGGTGACCTGGGCGCGGCGAGCTGGCGACCGGTCCGGCTGACCCCCGGCTCGTGCTTCTCGGTGGCCGCCGGGGCGCCGCTGCCGGTCGCCGCCGACGTGGTGGTCCCGGTGGAGTGGACCGACCAGGGCATGGCCGCGGTGGAGATCTACCGGACCCCCAAGCGTGGGTACGGCCTGCGCCGGGCCGGCGAAGAGCTGCCCGCGGGCACGCTGCTCGCCCGCGCCGGCACGTACGTCTCCCCGGCACTGGTCGCGGTCTTCGCCGCCACCGGCATCGGCCACGTGGTGGTGCGGCCCAGCCCGCGGGTGGTCATCGTGGCCACCGGCGACGAGCTGGTGGACGTGGGCCGGGGCAGTCAGCCCGGCCAGGTGGTGGACGCGAACTCGCACGCGTTGACCGCGGCCGCGGCCGAGGCCGGCGCGCTGGCCTACCGGGTCGGGATCTGCGACGACGATCCGGAGGGGTTGCGCGGGCTGCTGGAGGACCAGACCCTGAGCGCCGATCTGATCATCACCACCGGTGGCACCGGCACCGGCCCGGGCGACATGGTCCGTCGGATCCTCTCCCGCCGGGAGGGCGGCCGGGCCGGACCGGTCACCTTCACCGACGTGGCGCTCTACCCGGGCACCGCGCTCGGCTTCGGCACGGTCGGGGCCGAGGAGGTGCCGGTGGTCTGCCTGCCCGGTGAACCCGGTGCGGCGCTGATCGGCTTCGAGGTGCTGGCCCGGCCGGCGATCCAGCTGCTGGCCGGGGCCGAGCCGGTGTTCCGGCCCAGCGTCCGCGCGCACCTGCTGGAGACCGTGTCGTCCCCGGTCGGGTTGCGCGAGTTCCGTCCGGCGCACGTCGCCGAGCGGCGGGGCGGCGGCTACACCGTCCAGCCGCTGAGTGGTGGGCCGTTCACCCTCTCCGGGCTGGCCGAGGCGAACGGCCTGCTGGTCCTGGGCGAGCGGGTCACCACCGCCGCGGCCGGCTCCACGGTGGACGTCCTGCTGCTCGACCGTCGCCGGTGAGCGCGGGCAGTGAGCTTGCGAGCTAAGCACCGCTGCGGTGAACGGGTCGACGGTTCGGCCGGGTCGCGGGAGGGTGCGCGCCCGGCCGTCGCGGGCGTAGGGTCCGGCCCGTGAGCCTCTTCGGAACCGGACGGGCCCCCGGCTGGCCGGCGGTCCTGGTCGACGGTCCGGTGGTGCTGCGGCCGTACCGGCGCTCCGACGCGGCCGCCTGGTCGGAGGTGCGGCGCGCCAACGAGAGCTGGCTGGCGCCGTGGGAGTCGTCGATGCCCGGCGAGTGGGACCAGCTGAACTCGCCGGCCGCGTTCCGCTGGGTCCAGCGGGACCAGCGCCGCTCGGCGCGGACCGGTGAGGGGATGCCGTTCGCGGTCTGCCTGCACGAGGAGGGGCGCGAGCGCCTGGTCGGCCACCTCAACGTGGGCAGCATCGTGCGGCGGGCGTTCTGCTCCGGGTACGTGGGTTACTGGGTGGACCACCGAGTGGCCGGGCGTGGGGTGATCCCGACCGCGCTGGCGCTGGCCGTCGACCACGCCTTCGGGCCGGGCGGGTTGCACCGGGTGGAGGTGAACATCCGGCCGGAGAATCGGCCGTCCCGCCGGGTGGTGGAGAAGCTCGGGTTCCGCGAGGAGGCGTACCACGTGCGCTACATGCACATTGACGGTGCGTGGCGGGACCACATCGGATACGCGATGACCAGCGAGGAGGTCGCCGCGGAGGGCGGGCTGCTGGCCCGCTGGCACCGGGTGCGCGCCGGGGCGAGGTGAACCGTCCCACGGACGGGATCGGCGCGGCGTGCCGGCATCCCGGACGCTCGCCCGTAACCTCAAGTAACTGCAAGCTTTGGCAAGCGCTGCACGCCCGCATGATCCACGCGGTCGACACCGATCGGTGGAAGATCCTGCGGCCGGGTGACGGTTGCTCCGAATTTGGTGACGGGAGGGGTGAGGGTGCCGACCTCGGTGCTCCTCGCCGTCCTCGCCGCCGCCGGTCTGCTCGCCCTCGCTCCGGCGCTCGTCCGCCGGTACGACGCCACCGAGCGGCTGGTGGCGGAGCGGGCGCAGTCGACGGCGCGGGTGCTGCAGCGCCACCGTCGGCGTCGTACCGTGCCGGGACGCCGGCCGGTCCACCCGCCTCGCGCCCTTGTCGTCACGCTCAGTGAAAACTCGACTACGGGGAGTCTGGGCGCGCCGGTCTCCGGTCCACCCGCCGCCGGCCGCCGATCGGGCCGGCTGCGCGCAGTGCCGCCCGCCCAGCGCCGGGCCCGCCGCCGCCCGCCGCCGCGCCGGCCGCACACCCCGGCCATCTACCGCCGCCGCCGGGTGCTCGCCGCACTGCTGCTGCTCAACGTCGTCGAGCTGGTCGGCGTGATCGTGGTCGGCCCCGGGTTCTGGATCAGCGTCTCGGTCACCGGCACGCTGCTCGTCGCGTACGTCGTACACCTGCGGCAGCGCGCGGTGGCGGATCGCCGGCGCCGGCGGGCGCGGGCCCGTGAGGCGGCCTGGCTGGCCGCCCGGCAGGCCGAGGTCCGGCGGGAGCAGGCCCGCCGGGCGGCGGCTCGCCGGGAGGCGCAGCGCCGACTGGCGGCCCAGCGCGAGGTGGTACGCCGCGCGGCGATGGGCCTGGACCGGCCCGCCGACCTGCCGGCCGTGGCGAACGGCGGCTCGGTCTCCTACCGGCGATCCGGTGGCCTCCGCGGCCGCCCCTACCAGACCGGCCCCGGCTCCCACACCGCCTGACGCCCCGGCATTTGTCCGTTTCGCGGTCCGGCCCGCCGGGTCCGGGCGGTGAGTCCGCCCGGCCCGCCCGGGTTCCTGGAAGTCGGGGTATCCCGTCTGCGTGGATACGCCGCCTTCGCGGAGCCCGAGTCGATCATCGGCGCGCCTCGCCGGGGCTGATTCGCGGTGGAGGGAGCCGACCTGTTAGCCTTGTCGCCGGCCCGCCCGGTGAAAGCCGGGTGGGACCGAAGCCGGTTCGCCGGTGGAGGGGCTGTGGCGCAGACTGGTAGCGCACCTCGTTCGCATCGAGGGGGTCAGGGGTTCAAATCCCCTCAGCTCCACCCCAGGTCAAAGGCCGTTTCCGCTCGTCGGAGACGGCCTTTTTCGATCTTGCCGGCTGCGGAATGCAGCAAGAAACCGACGGCACCGTCGGTGCCTGCGTGGGTAGGGTCCGCCAGTGCTCATCTCCCAGTACACGTACTTCGCGCTGAGCTCGAACCGGGTTTCGGCTGCCGAGATTACCGCGAGGCTCGGCATCGAACCGGACGAGATCGCTGTTCGTGGCAGCCGTCTGGCCAGCCCTGCGAGGCCCGCCTGCCACCGGTGGAAGATCACGTGTCGCGTGCCTGGCTGGACGGTTGACGAACAGATCGATCGGATTGTGGATCGGCTTTTCATTCATGCCGAGCGGATCGGCGAGCTGGCCGTCGAGCTGGACAAATTCGATGGAGAACCGGGCGCGAGCATGCTGCAGGTTGTCCGGGTGTTCGAGCACCCGGATGGTGAGGAGGAGGACCTGACAGGCCCGTCCGAAGGCTTCGAGAAGCTCGCCGGTCAGCATCAGTTGTTGGGCTGGCACCTCGATGCCCGGATGTTGGAGTTCCTCCGACTGACGCGAGCAGAGCTGGACGTGGACGAGTACGCCTACGGATGAGGCTGGCTCCCCGACGGGGAGGCGCAGGCCGCCAGGTGGTCTGCACCGAGATCGCCCGGATGCTCGACTTGCGGCCGCGAAGTTTGGCTCCCGGTGCAAGGATGCCTGCCCGGCGTGATGGCCTGACGAGCTTCGAGTGGCTGTCGACTCAGGACGCGGTAGCACCAGGGCCAGTTTGGCCGAGCGGGCGTGCCATGAGCCCCGGTCGGGGTGCGGCGCGGCCCAGACCCGCCCGCGAACGGGGTGAGTGCCTGGTCCGCGACGTGCTGCGAACCGGCAACGTCTACGCTGTGACCAGCGGCCACCGCAACAGGCGACTGTTGTCCAAACACAGAGCCCACGCGGTGGCTGCGCTGCGCTTGCCGGCCCCCAACCAAGCTCCCTGGACGGCTGCCGTGACAGGTGCGGACGGACGCGAAGCTGCGTCGGGGTGAGGAAGGCGGAACATGATCGCTACAGGGTGCCGGGCGCTGACTCCTTCCCCGCCCGGGATTGGCCGATGAGCGCGTTCGCCTTCCTGAACATCGGCATGCACGGCCACATCAATCCGACGCTGCCGGTCGTGGCCGAGCTGGTTCGTCGTGGTCACTCCGTCACCTACCACGCGACGCCCGCGTACGCCGACGAGGTCGCGGCCACCGGCGCGCGCGTGCTCCGCTACTCCGGCGAGGAACTGCCGCTCGCCGGCCCGCCGACACCGGTCACGCTGCTGACTCAGCTGGTGCGCACCGCCGTACGCGTGCTGCCCGGCGTCCTCGACGACCTGCGCGGCGCCCGGCCCGATCTGATCGTGCACGACTCCCTCTGCCCGTGGGGGCCGGTGGCCGCCCGGGAACTCGACGTGCCGGCTGCGTCGTCGTTCACCACGTTCGCGTTCAACCGGCAGGTGCCGAGCCCCACCCACGGTTCCTGGGAACTGCTCGCCGCAGCGGCGGCCCTGCCCCGCCACACCGGGGCGTACCTGAGGTCGCGCTGGGAGCTGCGCCGCCGGTACGACACGGGTGCGCTGCCCCTGGTCGACCTGGCGAACATCCGTCAGCCGCTCAACCTGGTCTACACCTCGCGGGCGTTCCACCCGGCGGCCGACAGCTTCGACCAGTCCTACCGGTTCGTCGGAGCGAGCCTCGGCGCCCGCCCGGTCGACTCGTCGTTCCCGGTGGACCAGCTGCGGGATCCGGTGCTGTACGCCTCGCTGGGCACGGTGTTCGAGGCCGGCCCGCGGCTGCTGCGCGGCTTCGCCGAGGCGCTCGCCCCGCTGGGCGGCACCGTGATCGTCTCGACCGGACACACCGATCCCGCCGCGCTCGGTCCACTGCCGGCGAACGTGATCGCCCAACGCTCCGTACCCCAGCCGGAGGTGCTGGCCCGCGCAGCGCTGTTCATCACGCACGGCGGGGTGAACAGCGTCAACGAGGCCCTGTACGCCGGCGTCCCGATGCTGGTGATCCCGCAGGGCGCCGACCAGTCGTTGGTGGCTTCCCGGGTCGTCGAGCTCGATGCCGGCCTCTCGATCCGCACCGAGGACGTCAACGTGGAGGTCGTACGCGGCCTCGCCCAGCGCCTGCTCGACGATCCCCGATTCCGGGCCGGTGCGAACGCCCTGCAGGTCGCTCAGCGTGAGGCGGGCGGCTATTCGCGCGCCGCCGACGAACTCGAGCGCCATGTGCGGCAGGCCGGGCCGGTCGCCCAGCCGGTCTCTGTCGATCAGCCACCGCAGGACTGACCGATGTCCCCCTTCGTCACCGCCCTGCTGCTGTTCGCCGGGCTGTCCGAGGCCGCCGGTCGTCTCCTGCCCGTGGTGGCACGGCTCTCCGGCGCGTCGCGCGCCCGGGTGGTCGGGCTGATGCTGGCCGGCGCCGTCGTGGACGGCGCGGTATTCGCGCTCTGGCCGCTGTCCGCGTGGACGCTTGCCGAGCTGGTGCTGCCCACCTCGCGGCCCGATGGGGCCGCGCTGGCCTGGACGCCGGGCCTGGTCGCCCCGCTGCTGCTCGCCGCGGTCCTCGCGTTTCCGCTGCTCGGGCCGCTGCTGCACCTGGTGCTCATGGTGGGAGTGGGGGCTGGCCTCAGCGCTGAGCTCGCCACGGTGGCCGGGATCGGTTGGTGGCAGGCCGCCGGCTGCGTGGCCGTCGCGGGAGTCGGGCTCGGCGTCGCCGTCGAGGGCGTCCGCCACCTGGTCGTACGGCTCAACACGAGGAGAGCACCGGAGCGACGCGCATGATCGAGTTTGCGCTCCTGCTGCTGTTGGGCGGGCTCGGACCGATCCTGCTCGCCGAAGCTCTGCTCGCCCGCTACGAGGTGCTGGCCTATGCCGCGGGCTGGCGGACTCCCACCACCGAACTCCCCACAGGCATGCCGTACGCCCGGGGCGCGGACCCGGACCGCCCCCCGGACGCCTACCTGGTCTATCTGGACGGCATCGGCAAACGCCGCTTCCACGACACCCGCGACGGTGGGCGACTGGTCAAGTCTCTGATCGCCAAGGCGCCGGAGCTCAGGGTGCTGGGTCAGGTGCAGCCCTACTCCCCGCTGGCCGACCCGCTCGCCAACCGGCCGGTGTGGATCTGGCTGCGCCGCCGGATCGGGCTGGTGCTGTTCCTGCACAACGTGGTGCAGATCTTCGTCGCCGCCGACCGCCGCTACCGCCCCCTCTACAACCGCGCCGTCGGCTCGCAGATCGCCAGTCAGCTCCGGCTCGCCGGCTACCAGCCGGACAGCGGTATCCCCGTGGTACTGCTCTCCTACAGCGGGGGCGCCCAGGTCGCCACCGGCGCGGTGAACGAACTGTGGGCCCAGCTGCGCTCACCGCTCTGGCTGATCACTCTCGGCGGGTTCCACAACGGCGCCAACGACGTCACCCACGCCCAGTTCCTCTGCCAGCTCACCAGTGCCGGCGACTGGATCGAGCGGGTCGGCACCGTGATGTTCCCGCAGCGGTGGCGGCTGTTTCGCCGCAGCGGATGGAACCGGGCGGACCGTGCAGGGAAGATCACGGTGCACCGGCTCGACCCGGCCACCCACGTCGGTCCGCTCAGCTACGTCAGCCCGGGGGCGCGGCTACCCGATGGCCGCAGTCACCTCGACCGGACCGCTGACACCGTGATCGGGCTGATCCGCGATCGCCTGGGCGCGATCGCGGAGACCGACGGCCCGCAGCAGTGAACGGCTCGACGACGGCGTGCCGTGCGCCGCGATGGCGCTTCCGCCTCCGGTCGAATCCGGCCAGCGCGGCGAGGCGGGGCTGGAGGCGCTGACCCCGGCCCCAGCCCCGCTCGGCTCCTTCCGCCGTCCGCCTCGACCCTCGTCAGGCCTTGACCTGCTCGGCGATCTCCAAGGCGATGGCCCTCGACTGCTCCGCGGACAGTGGAGCCTCCGGCTGCGCGGGAACCGCCGGAACGCTTGCGCAGAATGGTTTGCAATGTAAACCTATTGGTAGTGCAGCGACTGTGAGTCGATCCCTGGAGGCCGCCGTGCCGGACCAACCGCACCCCAGCCAGCACAGTGAGGCCACACCCGCGGAACTCCTCGCCTCGGTGGCCGCCCTGCGGCGACGTACCCGGGCCGTTCGGCACGCCTACTGGTTTCCGCTCCTGCTGTTCGGTCTGCTCACCGTGCTCGCGGCACCGTTCTACGTCGAGTCGGTGGAACCGCCCGGGATGCGGGCCTCGGCCGAGAATCCCGCACTGACCAGCCTCGGCGGGGACTTCCTCGAGCGCTCGGCGGCCCTCGGCTGGTACTGGCTCGCGGCCCTCATCGGCGGTTACCTGCTCAGCCTCTGGTGGTACCGGCGGCATGGCGAGCGGGTGGGCGTGCAGACCCCGACGAGGGCCTACCTCGTCGCCGGCATCGCGGGCGTGCTGGTGGGGCTCGTGCTGCCGGTCGTACTGCGACTGTTGCTGCTCAACGCGGCGACGGCGGTATCGGACGCGACGAGCTGGCTGACCACACCCCTGTCCGGTGTCGCCAACCGCGGCATGCTTCCGCATCTGATCATCGCGGTGGGCCTGGTGGTCCTTGCGCGGCTGGAGCGCAGCCGCGGCCTGGCGGCCGTGGCCCTGCTCTACGTCGCGGCCATCGTCCTGGTGAACGTCCACTTCCAGACAACGGAGTTCGAACCGGGCGATCTGAGTCGGACAAGCTTCATGATCGCCGCCCTGCTGCCGGCGCCGATCCTCATCCTCGCCGGAGGCGTCGCCCTCCTTCGTACCGGGAAGGTGCCACGAGGTCGACGTGAAGATTGAAGACGACGACAAGGCCCCGACGGCGAGTAGTGCCGGGCATCCGACGAACGGCCTCAGCGACGTCGTCCACCAGCGCCACCGGCTCGGCATCCTCACCATCGCGGCCGAGTCGGAGCGTGTGGAGGTCGCCTACCTGCGCGACACGCTCGAACTGACCGCCGGCAACCTCTCCCGACACCTCGCCGTACTGGAGGAGGCGGGTCTGATCCAGATCGAGCGGGGCTACCACGGCCGCCGGCCGAAGACCTGGATCAGGATCACCCGGCAGGGGCAGGAGGCGCTGGCCGCCGAGATAGCCGCGCTTCAGCAGCTCCTCCGCGGTCACCAGCACTCCCACCCCCGAGGCTAGGGGCGGTCTTCCGGTCGTGTCGGGGCACCCCCGCCCCGGAGCAGGCCGAGCCGGAGCGCCCGCAGCAGGGTGCCGGGCCGGCTGAGCGTCGCCGGGTGGTCGACCATGGTGGTCACCCGGCTGAGTCGGTCGCTGAGCACCTGATCGGTCAGCGACGCCCGGAAGACCATGTCACCGAACCACTTGGTGACCCGGTACCCGCGCGGATACGGCCCGTCGACGTGCGGCAGCTCGATGTCGGCGGAGGTGGAGATCTGCCAGGCGGCATCGACGATCACCCGGACCTGGTCGAAGTACGCCCACGCCGGCTCGTCGTGCGGCTTCGGGCCCGACCGCAGGTACGCGGAGAGGCAGGAGGCGTGCAGGGTCGCGGAGGTCATGCCCTGGCCGTACACCGGATTGAACGAGGCGATCGCGTCGCCGGCGGCGACCAGCCCGGCGGGCAGCCGGTCGAGCCGGTGGAAGTCGCGGCGTCGGCTGTCGGCCTGGTGGTACGTGACCACCCCGCCGAGCATCTCCCCGCGTTCGGCGATGTCGCCGAACATCTGCGGATAGTGCTCGCGACAGCGGGCGGTGAAGTCGGCGACGTCGCGGCTGGGCCGGTCGTCGTCGTAGCCGGCGACCAGCATGATCCAGCGGTCGCCCTCGACCGAGTTGATCCCGCCGATCCGCGCGGTACGGCCCTTGCCGGCCATGGTGTGGTAGACCACCACCCACGTATCGCTGACCTTCTCGTCCCGCTTGAAGAGCGCGGTCGCGTAGTTCAGTTTGATCGGCATCCGCTGCATGGGTGGGCGGGGCCACCCGTTATCGGCGAGCCAGTCGCTCAACCGGCTGGACCGCCCCATCGCGTCGACCACCAGGTCCGCCGCTTCCACGACCGGCTCGGTGCCGCCCTCGGGCACGTACCGCGCGCCGGTGACGCGCCGGTCGGCGAAGACCAGGCCGTCCGCCCGGCCGTACGCGATACGGATGTTGTCGACGGCGAGGGTCCGCCGCCGGACCAGCGCCTCCAGGAACGGCCGCGTGGTGATCAGCATCGGGCCGGTGGCGGCCGGTGCCGGTGGCAGCCCGAGTACGCCGTTCACGAAGATCTTCGCCGGCACCTCCTCGCTCGGCGGCGGCGCGCCGAGCGCCAACGCCTCGTCGACGATGCCGGGAAACCACCGCTCCAGCTGGATCTGGCCGGCCGGCAGGAGGGCGTGCACCTGGCTGCCCTGCGGCACGCCGGGGCGAGGCCCGTCATCCACATCGGACGGGTCCCGCTCGATGATCAGCACCTCTTCGGCGTGGTCGCTGAGCACCCGCGCCGCCATCAGGCCGGCGACGCTGCCGCCGAGCACCACCGCACGGCGCATGACCACGCTGGCCTCGGTCGGCCGTTGCGCCGTTGCTATCTCCGAGAAGAGCCGGGAGGGGGAGGGGGGCATGCGATCACTCCTCGAGCGGTCGGGAAACCTGAGCATCCACGACCGTAGCCATCGATGGCCGGCCCTGCCGAGCGATGTGTAAGGCTTCCGCCGCTACGCCGGGTTCAGCACCTCGTAGTCGACGAGCAGGCCACCCGATGAGGTCTTGGCGGCGCGCAGCAGGCGCAGCTTGCGCAGGCTGGTGTCGTCGCTGAAGAGTTTCCGCCCGGCCCCGGCGACCGCCGGGGCGATCAGGAGCCGCAGCTCGTCCACGAGATTCGCGTCGAACAGGGAACGGGCGAGCTGGATGCTGCCGTGGACGCCGATGTCGCGGCCGGGCCGCGCCTTGAGGTCTTGGACGAATGGTGTGAGCGGGCCGCTGACGACGGTGGTGTTGGCCCACGGCTGCGTCGGCTCGGTCGACGTGATGACGTACTTCCGGACGCCGTTGATGAAGCTGGCGAACGGCTCGTCGGTGGAGGTCGTCCAGTAGGGCGCCCACTCGTCGTACATGCGGCGGCCGAGCAGCACGGTGTCCTGGGCGTCGATGACCCGGCTGAGGTTGGCGTACATCTCCTCGTCGAAGTTGAAGAGGTAGCGGTCGGGGGACTCAGCGACGCCGTCGAGGGACAGCAGCGTGTAGACCACCAGCTTTCGCATACCGCTCCCCACTTGGTGTGCCGAGAGGGACCTGCCCGATTCGGGCAACAATATCGGAGTCGGCCCCGCACCCGGCCTGGCGCGCCGAGGCGGCCGGTCCTGATCGGCTTCGCGGCTTGCCTGACCGGGAGCGGTCGGGAACGCTGACCGGATGGCCGAGCCGCGGACGATGACCTTCGACAGCGCGGACCCGCCGGCCCTGGCCGCCTTCCTCCGGGTGCCCGAGCCGAAGGTGGCGAAGAACCGGCTCCACCTGGACATCCAGGCCGGCGGAGGGCGTGGCGTGCCGTGGGAGCTGCGGGCGCCGCGGGTACGGGCGGCGGTCGAGCGGCTGGTGGCGGTGGGTGCGACGGCGTTGCACGAGGACGTGGTCGACGGCCGACTCGACCATGTCGTGCTGGCCGATCCGGAGGGCAACGAGTTCTGCGTGGTGTGACCGGCGCCCACCGGTCGGTGCTACGGCCGCCAGGAGCCCGCCGGCTCGAAGCGGTGCAGGTACTCCAACGCGCCGTCCTTGTCGGGCACGTCGAAGACGACGGTGCCGCTCCGCTCGCTCCCGACGGAGAGGTTGCCCGCCGGCAGCGGCTTGCCGCAGCCGGAGAAGGCCCCGGCGATCGCGTTCGTCTCGGTGCCGTCCGCGGCCACCCACTGGAAGAAGAGCGGGTTGACCGAACCGCTTCCCTTGGTGACCACCGCGGTCACCTCCGCGATCAGGTACATGCCCTCCTCCGGGTCCAGCGCGAACGACTCGCACGCCTTGGTCGAGGTCCGGAACGTCGTCACGGTGATCTCCATGGTGCCGTCGTCGTCCGCGATCACCAGGGTCTCCCCGGCCGCCATGTTCCGGGTCTCGCCGGTGGACGGGGCGGCGGAGGACGGCCGGCTGCTCGGGCGATCGCCCACACCGCTGGTCACCCCGGGGGTGGGCAGCGCGTCGGTCACGTCGTCCGCCGCCCGGTTCGCGCCGATGATCACCGCGACGATGCCGCCGACGCAGCAGAGCAGGGCCAGCACGGCTACGGCCGCGACGACGATCAGCAGGGTCTTCCGGGACTTCGCGGGCGCGGCCGGTAGCGCGCCGGGCGGGTAGCCGACGCCGGGCGGCGGCGCGCCGGGCGGATAGCTGCCGCCGGGGTACGGCTGCTGCGGCGCGCCGGGCACCGGCGGGTAGGGCGTGCCCGGGTAGGGCTGCTGCGCTGCCCCGGGGGCCGGCGGATAGGGCTGCTGCGGTACTCCGGAAACCGGCGGGTACGGCTGCTGCGGAGCATTCGGCGCCGTCGGAAACGGTGTGGTCGGCTGCGGGACGCCGGACACCGGGGGATAGGGCGCGGTCGGGTACGGCTGCTGGGGTGCGCCGGACACCGGCGGCAGCGGCGCGGTCGGTGGGGTCCACGACTCGGCCGGGGCGGCCGGCATCGGCGGCTGCGGCGCCCACGGTTGCGTCGGCGGCATCGGGGACACGGTCGGTGTGGACCACGGTTCCCCGGCCGGCTGGGGCGCCGCGGGAACCGGCTGCTGGGGGAGCGTCGGCGCCGACCCGGGCTCGCCCGGCGCCGGTGGTTGCGGGCCACCGGGAACCGGCGGGTGCGGCACGGTTGCCGGCTCGCCCGGTACCGGCGACATCGGGGCCGTCGGGAACGCCTGGGTGGGCGGCTCCGGCTGCGGCTGGTCGGGGTCGTGCGGCCCGGCGGGCGGCTCGGGGTGGCTCACCGTACTCCTCGATGACGTGGGCGGGTCGGCAATTCGCCGACGCTACCGTGAGCCGGCGGCCCGGTCTGTCCCCCGCGTGGCCGGCCTCGCACCCCCGGACGGTGACGGGTCAGGGCTGCGGGAGCACGGCGGCGGTGCGGACCAGACCGTCCGCCACCACGAATCGGCCGCTCACCGTCCTCGGTGGAGCCTCGACCGGCGCGGCGTCGATCCGGGCCGGTGCGATCCGGGCGGAGAACGTGCCGGCGTCCGGGTCGAGCGCCACCAGGGCGTCGGCGAAGTCCAGCCAGGTGCCGACCACCGGGTGCCAGACCTTGTAGACCGTCTCCTTCGCGCTGAACAGCACTGCCGCCCAGGAGATGCCCGTCGGCAGCGCGGCCAGCCGCTCCTCCTCCTCGGGCAGGCAGATCATCCGGCGTACCCCCGGGTTGAGCGGCCGATGCTGCTCGGCGTCCATGCCGACGGAGCGCACGGCGGTGCTGCGGGCCGCGGCGGCCGCACAGTATCCGCGGGTGTGGGTGATGGTGCCGACCACGCCGGCCGGCCAGACGGGCGCCCGGTCGTCGGCCGAGGGCACGGGCGCCGGCGGGAGCCCGAGCGTGGCCATCGCCCGCCGGGCGCAGACGCGCCCGGCGGTGAAGTCCCGCCGCCGGCTCTCCACCGCCCGCTCACTGAGACAGGCCAGCTCCGCAGCGAGCAGTTGCCCGGTCCAGTCGTGGGGGCCGGCAACGGCAACCGCGACCTCGGGCGGCAGCAGGTCACGCATCGCCGACCCCGCGGTTCAGCAGGTGCCGCCGGACCCGCCGGGCCGGCGCCGGGTCAATCGTCAGGTTTCTGACTGCCACGAATGCCGAAAGTACCGCAACGATGTAACAGCGGATGGTTCCGTAGCGCTGGTGCGGCGGCGGTCGGCCGCGATGGCGATCGATCCGTGCCCGGGCAGTCGCCCGACCCTGTGAGGAACCGGAGAGGGAGTGCGATGACCGGTGGTGCGGATCCGTCCAGCCCGCGCAGCGACGAACATGCCCCGGTGCCGCCGAGCTGGAGCTGCGGCTCCTGTGGCGACGAGTGGCCGTGCGCGACGAGGCGCAGTCGGCTTCTGCAGGAGTACGGGGACCGCGCGATGCTCAGCGTCTACCTGGGCTCCTGCCTCGCCGCCGCCACCGAGGACCTGCGTGCCGCGCCGGTGACGTCCCTTCAGGACCGGTTCATCGGTTGGCTGCCCCGAGGTCCGCGCAACGCCTGATCACCGCGGTGGTCCACGGCTCCGGCCGGGTGGTCGGCGCCCGGTCGACGCCGACCACCCCTGTGCTCAGCCGCGCCGGGGTCGGCGGGTCAGCGCGAAGCCGACCACCCCGGCCACCGCCGCCAGGATGCCGCCGGCGGTGGTCCAGATCCACCGCGAACCGAGTGCCGGCAGCAGCTCGTCCAGCCCGCCGCTCTCCTCGGCCGCGTCGTCGGCGGGGGCGGCGAGCGCGTCGTCGGTCAGCACCGCCCCGGCCTGGGTGTTCGGCACCAGCGGCGCCGCCAGTTCGCCGTCGTCGGCCGGGGCGCCACCGTCGCCGTCGGCACTGACCAGCAGCTCCACCTCGATCGGCGCGCCGAGATCCGGTTCCGGCACGTCGACGACCGAGAGCCGGACGAAGTAGGTGCCGGGCAGCGGGTCGGCCGACCAGGGCTCGGCCCACGGCCGTACCTCGCGCAGCGTGCAGCCGAGCGCCACCCGGGCGGCCGTGGCGTCGACGGTCGGCGTCTGCGCCCCGGCCGTGCACGCCTGCCGGCGACGCAGCCCGTCGAAGACGTCGAGGGTCCAGGTGGCGGCGCCGCTGCGGTTCCTGGGGAAGGCCACGGCGGCGGTGATGTCGTGCACCTGCCCGGCGGTGGCCGGATAGGACCAGTAGAGGTGGTCGCCGGTGGAGGCGGCGACCCGGACCGGCTGGCCGGCGGTGATGGCGGTGGCGGTGAGGAACGAGGTGCCCGCCCGGGTCACCGTCGTGGCCCCGGGCGACGGGGTGGGCGCGGCGCTCGGGTCGGCGAGCGCCGCGGTGGGCAGCAGCGCGGGGCCGGCGGCGGCCACCAGGGCCGCCAATGACCGGATCAATGCGGTACGCACGCTCACTTCTCCCTCCACGTGGCCACCCACCAGCGGGTGAGCAGCCCGGTCACCAGGCCGGTGAGCAGCCCGGCCACGGTCAGCAGCGCCAGCAGCACCCAACCCCGGCCGAGGTCCGGTCCCCGGGGGTCCGGCGCGGCGGCCACCACGTCGACGGTCAGCTCGACCGGCATCCCCGGGTTCACCCCGGTGCCCGGGCGGGGTGCGAACGAGTTGCTGACCACCAGGCAGACCGTGGTCGCCGGCGGCGACTGGTCGGCGTCGGCCTCGGCGCCGTCGTTCTGGTCGGGGTCGTTCTCGTCGGGGTCGTCCCCGGACCAGCGCAGCCCGGCGGAGATGACGTCGGCCCGGCCGCTGCCGGCGTCCGCGCCCCGGACCAGCTCGCGGCCGTCCTCGGCGACCGCCCGCAGCAGGACGCCGTAGTCCCGGTTGACCGGGCGGTCCAGCGCCACGCTGACCGAGGCACGCAGCTCCTGACCGGGCCGTACCGGCACCCGGTACCAGCGGTGCTCGGAGAACATCTCCCGGTCGGTGTAGACGCCGGGGCCGAGCAGCGGCGCGCCCGGGCAACCTGTGCCGCCGCCGACGGCCGTCGGCGTCCGGGTGTACGTCTCGCCGGCCCGCTCGACCAACTGCTTGATGCGGTCGGTCAGCTCCTCGGTGCTCTGGGCCGCCGTGTAGGTGCCGCCGGTCGCGCCGGCGATGCAGAGCAGCTGTCGCCGTACCTTCTCGTCCGGGGCCAGGCCCAGCGTGTCGACCACCAGCCGGGTGCCCTGGGCGGCCAGCTCGCGGGCCACGTCGCACGGGTCCGGCGGGGCGCAGGTGTCCTCGCCGTCGGTGATCAGCACGATCCGCCGGGCGGTGGCGCCCGTGCCGAGGTCCTGGGCGGCGCCGCGCAGGGCGAGCCCGACCGGGGTGAACCCGGTCGGCCGCAGGGTGGCCACCGCCGCCTTCGCCTCGGTCCGGTCGACCGGGCCCACCGGCACGATCTGCTGGGTGTCCTGGCAGCCGACCTTCTTGTCCTTGCCCCGGTAGGTGGCGCCGAGCACCCGGATGCCGAGCTGGGTCTCCGCCGGCAGCGCGTCGACGACCTCGTTGAAGGCCTGCTGGGCGACGGAGATCCGGCTGCGGCCGTCGATGTCCCGGGCCCGCATCGAGCCACTGACGTCGAGCACCAGCTCGACCCGGGGTGGTTCGGTGGGTGTCGGCTCGTCGGCCGCGGCGGGCGCCGGCCCGAGCAGCGCGGAGACCAGCACCAGTCCGGCGAGGACGGTGCCGGATCGTCTTGAGTTGATCACCGGCGAAGTGTAGGAGCGATCCACTTAGGATGATCATCGGGGTCGGGGCGGCCGATCACCCGCGGCAGCTGGCCTGCTCGCTCAGATCGGCCGGCCGGCGGTGTGCACCGCTCAGCCGGCGGGTCGGGGCGGCTCGGCGTCGAGCAGGGCCACCAGCCGCTTCGGGGCCACGTCCCGGTACGCGTCCCGGCACAGCTCGTCGATCTCGGCCCAGTCCACCTCGCCGTCGAGCCGTACGCCGAGCCAGCCGCGAGAGCCCACGTAGGGCGGTCGGAAGAACCGGGCGGGGTCGGCGGCGATCAGCTCCTCCTGCGCGCCCGGCGGCGCCGCGCACCAGAGGTGCGGGAAGGCGTTGTGGTGGTGGCCGTCGACGTGCAGCGTGACGAAGACGCTCTTTCCCCGGACGAACCACGTCGGCGAGCCGTGGCTGGGCCGTTCGGTGACCTCCGGCAGGGCCAGGCAACTCGCGCGGACCCGGTCGAGCAGCTGCATTCGCGCACCTCCCATGCTCGGCCGTCACCTGATCCCAGGTCGGGCCAGCCGCCGGATCGGCGTCCCGTGGCGTCCAGTCAAGACGGTGCGCGGCCGGTAACCGGTAACCGTCGGTCAACTGCCGGATCTGCCGGGTTATCGGGCGGGCATCGGTCAGAAATCTGACCCAAGTCGACCCGTTGTGCCGGTGGTGCGCGGTGGTTAAGCTTCTCTTGCGCGCCCCAATCGCCCGCTTCCCCCGTGGCAGGCGATCGGGGCGCGCACCTATGTCGACCGGGCTCCCACGTGCAGACGTGCGGGCCCGCTGTCGTTTCTCGCCGCTCCCCGACGGCCGCCGTCCGGCGCCGTCGCGCTGATCAGATCCAGCGGCCGTCCAGCCACATCCGCGCCGACCAGTCCGCGTACGGCAGCAGCTGTCCGACGAAGATCGGATAGAAGTACGCGAAGCAGAGCGCGACCAGCAGCACGTACGCGCCCACCACCACACCGCCGATCAGGCGGCGGTCGTAGCCGGCGTCGCCGACAGCGGGCGCCCGGGCCTCGCCGGCGCCGGCGGCCGGCGCGGGGGAGACGATCGCGCCGAGCACGTAGACCACCGCCAGCACCAGGAAGGGCAGCGCCGGCGCGGCGTAGAAGGAGAACATCGTCCGCCCGTCCAGGGCGAACCAGAACCAGGGCAGCAGACCCGCCGCCACGCTGAGCAGGATCGCCCCGGCCCGCCAGTCGCGCCGGGCCGCGCCGAGCCAGGCCAGCCCCACCAGGGCCGGCAGGAACGACCACCAGAGCAGCGGCGTGCCCAGCAGGAGGATCTCCGAGGCGCAGCTCGGTGCCCCGCAGGCGCCCTCGCCGGTCCAGTAGAACGCCACCGGGCGGCCGAGCAGCAGCCACTGCCACGGCCAGGACTGGTACTTGTGCGGGGTCTCCAGCCCGGTGTGGAAGCCGTAGGCCGCCTTGTGGTACTCGAACAGGTTGATCAGCGGCCCGACCACCGGGGCGTCGCTGAGCGGGGCGCCGGGATAGTTCGTGGCGAGCCGGTAGTAGCCCTCGTCGCCGAGCAGCCAGCCGGACCAGGTGGCGACGTAGGTGACCAGCAGCAACCCACCGGCCGCCACCAGCCACGGCGTCTCGTCGAGCAGGGTGTCCCGCCACGGCCGGCGTACCCCGGCCGACCGGCGCACCCCGACCTCCCAGAAGAGCACCAGCAGCGCGAACGCCGGCACGAAGTAGAGCGCACTCCACTTCACCGCGCAGGCACAACCGAGCAGCACCCCGGCGGCCAGCCGCCACCACGGCCAGCTCCGCCAGCCGCCCGCCGGCCGCCCGGCCCGGCCCGGCTGGGCCGGATCCAGCCCGGCGTCCAGCGCCCGCGCCCAGCGCCGGCGTCGCGCGTCCCGGTCGAGCACCAGCGCGCCGAACGCGGCCAGCACGAAGAAGAGCAGGAAGATGTCGAGCAGCGCCGTGCGGGAGAGCACCAGGTGGAACCCGTCCAGGGCGAGCAGCAGGCCGGCGGCGCAGCCGAGCGCGGTGGAGCGGAACAGCCGTCGGCCGATGCGTATCAGCAGGAGCACCGAGAGGGTGCCCACGACGGCCGCCGAGAACCGCCAGCCGAACTCCGGCGCGGTGGTGACCAGGTGCCCCGGCACCGAGATGCGGCCCTCGGCGTCCTGGTAGCCGAAGGCCCACTCGCCGAGCCCGATGAGCCACTTGCCCAGCGGCGGGTGCACCACGTACGACGCGTTGCCGTCCTTGTAGTTCCACTCGACGCCGCGGTCGATCAGGCCGTACGCGTCACGGGCGTAGTAGACCTCGTCGAAGATCTTGCCGCCGGGGCCGGAGAGGCCGACGAAGCGCAGGATGCCGGCGATCAGCACCACCGCGCCGGTGGCCAGCCACGACCAGCCGTCGAGGCGGGCCTCGACGGTGGCCAGCCGCCGACGGACCACGCCGGGCACCCCGCTGCCGCCGGCCGGGGGCACGGCGGCGCTCGCCTCGGCCGACCCGTCGTCGGCCGGCCCGTCCGGCCCCGCCGGGCCCGCGCTCGCGCTCTGCGCTGTCGACGCACTCGTCACCCGGCGATCGTAGGCTGCGAAGGTGGCCGGTGGCGCCCGTCGTCGCCGATACCGGAACCGCTGAAGATTCAGGAGCACAACCTGTGGGTGATATGTCGGATGTCGGGCGACTGGTCCTGCTCGGCGCGCCGCTCGGCAACCCGGCCGACGCCTCCGCCCGATTCCGCGAGATGTTGGCCACCGCCGACGTGGTCGCCGCCGAGGACACCCGCCGGCTGACCCGGCTGGCCCGGGACCTCGACGTCACCATCCCCGGCCGGATCGTCTCGTACTTCGAGGGCAACGAGGAGCGGCGCACCCCGGAGCTGGTCGAGGTGATCCAGGCCGGCTACCTCGTCGCGCTGGTGACCGACGGCGGCATGCCGAGCGTCTCCGACCCGGGCTACCGGCTGGTCCGGGCCGCGCTCGACGTCGGGGCGCCGGTCACCGCGGCACCCGGCCCGAGCGCCGTCACCACCGCCCTCGCCCTCTCCGGGCTGCCCTGCGACCGGTTCTGCTTCGAGGGGTTCCTGCCCCGCTCACCCGGCGCCCGGCGGTCCCGGCTGCGGGCTCTCGCCGCCGAGGAGCGCACCCTGGTCCTCTTCGAGGCGCCGCACCGGGTCACCGCGGCGCTGGCCGACCTGGCCGACGCGTTCGGCGCCGACCGGCCGGCCGCGCTCTGCCGTGAGCTCACCAAGACGTACGAGGAGGTGCTTCGCCGTCCCCTCGGCGAGCTGGCCCGGTGGGCTGCCGAGGGCGACCCCCGGGGTGAGATCACGCTGGTGGTGGCGGGCGCCCCGGCGACTCCGCCGGAGCGCCCCGACGACGACACGCTGCGCGCCGCGGTGGCCGACCGGGAGGCCGCCGGCCTCTCCCGCCGCGATGCGATCAGTGACGTCGCCACCAGCTACGGCCTGCGCCGGCGGGACGTCTACGCCGTCGTGCACAGCTGAGCGGGCTCCCGGGGTCACCAGGCGGCGACGAGGAAGCCCAGCGCGATCAGTCCCGGCCCGGCGAAGGAGACGCCGATCGCCCAGCGCCGGGCCCGTCGCCCGGTCAGCATGGCGGAACCGGTCCACCGGGCGATCCCGGCGCCGCAGCCGGCCACCGCCAGCAGACCGAGCACCCAGCGCAGGTGCCGGGCGATCCCGGTGTCGACGTAGGCGGTCTCACCGTGCGGCCCGGTCATCCTGGCCGGCAGCGTCGTGCCGGTCGCGGTCCGCTCGGACGGCACCCCGCTGACCCGTACCCCGTGCGCGACGAAGCGCCCGGCGTCGGCGGCGAAGATTCCGCGGCAGCGCTGGGTCAGCCCGCCGCCGGTGCAGTCGCCGATCACCACCGTGCCGCCCGTGGCGTGGCCCACCGCGACCCAGAGCGGGCCGGCGCTGACCCAGGCGAAGAAGGCGGCGAGCAGGCTCAGCGCCAGCAGCACGGCGAGGCCGCGCAGCGGGTCGGGCGGGTGGGTCGCGGCTCTGGTCCGCCGCCGCCGGACACCGCCGTCCCGGGTCTCCCGGTCCGGCTGGCGCGCCTCCTCCCGGATCGGGGTGCCGTCCCAGTGCACCTCCTCGATCGGTGCCCAGACCGCTGAGTCGGCGTCGTCCGGCGCGCCGTTCGCCGCCGTTCGGGCGACCCGCCGCCAGCGCTTCGGCTGTCGTACCGGCACCCGGCGCGGCACCGCGTCCACCGGCGCCCCGGTGGTCGGTTCCAGCTCGACCGGGGCCTCGGGCTGGTCGGCCGTGGTCTGCGGTGCCCGGGCCCGCCGCGACGCCTCCCGCTGGTGCGGGCGCGCCGGGTCGGACCGGTCCGGCCCGCCCGCCGCGGTGCCCTCAGTCGAGTCCGGGTCGCTCTCGGCAGGTGCCGGAGCCGGGCCAACGCCGGTGGGCGCCGGGCCAACGTCGGTGGGCGCCGGACCGGCGCGCGGCGGGCCGGGTCGGATCGGGGTGGGCATCGGGCGGGGGCGGGTCGGGCTCGGCGGCGGTGGCGCGGGGGTCGGCACCGACGTGCCCGGCCCGGGTGCCCCGGCCGGCGGCGCGCCGGCCTGGGCCGGGGCGCTGCTGGCGGTGGCCTGGGCCGGTGCGGTGGTGGCCTGCGCCGCGCGCGTGGCCCGCTTGGAGGTCTTCGGCTGCGCCGGTGCGGCTGACCGGGCCGGCGGTGCGGCCTTGGCGCTGGGCACCGGGCGGGGCTGTGGTGCGACCGTCGCCGCCCGGCCCGACCGGCCACGGGGCGGATCACCCGGCTGGGCGTCGGCGGGCTCCGAGCCGCCAGCGCTCGGGCCGCCGCCCGCTGACGTCCCCGCACCGGCCGTAGAGCCGTCCCGGGTCGCCCCGCCACCCGCCGTGTCGGGCGGGTCGGAACTCTCGGCGACCGTCGCCCCCGAAGGGCGGTCGTCTTGCTTCCGGGCCGCTCGTCTGCCAGTCACGACGTTCATTGCACACCGGAGCCGAGGGAGGATCGGGCAGCTCAGCCGCGTGTCGGCGACAAATCGGACCAAAAGCCGAGGGGGTTCCGCCGGTCCGTCGACCCGGCGACGCCCCCGGCACCCCTATTGGTTCGCGGCTTGCCGTAGCGGGTCACTACGCTTGCTGGTCATGAGTCACGTTCTCGCGGCGGTTGCCTGGCCGTACGCCAACGGCCCGCGCCACATCGGCCACGTCTCCGGTTTCGGCGTTCCCTCCGACGTCTTCAGCCGGTACATGCGGATGGCCGGCCACGACGTGCTCATGGTCTCCGGCACCGACGAGCACGGCACCCCGATCCAGGTGCAGGCCGACGCCGAGGGGGTCACCCCCCGCGAGCTGGCCGACCGGTACAACCGGGTGATCGTCGAGGACCTGCACGGGCTCGGCCTCTCCTACGACCTGTTCACCCGCACCACCACCCGCAACCACTACGCGGTGGTGCAGGAGCTGTTCGAGGGGATGTACCGCAACGGCTACATCGTGCCCAAGACCACCATGGGCGCGATCTCCCCGTCCACCGGCCGCACCCTGCCCGACCGCTACATCGAGGGCACCTGCCCGATCTGCGGCTACGGCAGCGCGCGCGGCGACCAGTGCGACAACTGCGGCAACCAGCTCGACCCGATCGACCTGATCAACCCGAAGTCCAAGATCAACGGCGAGACGCCGGAGTTCGTGGAGACCGAGCACTTCTTCCTGGACCTGCCCGCCCTCGCCGACGTGCTGCGGCAGTGGCTCGACGGCCGGGAGGGCTGGCGGCCCAACGTGCTCCGCTTCTCCCGGAACCTCCTCGACGACCTGCAGCCCCGGGCGATCACCCGGGACCTCGAGTGGGGTGTGCCGATCCCGCTGGACGGCTGGCGCGACCGCTCCGACAAGCGGATCTACGTCTGGTTCGACGCGGTGATCGGCTACCTCTCCGCCTCGATCGAGTGGGCTCGCCGCTCCGGCGACCCCGAGGCGTGGCGCAGGTGGTGGTCCACCGACGGGGAGGGCAAGGACGCCCGGACGTACTACTTCATGGGCAAGGACAACATCGTCTTCCACTCGGTGATCTGGCCGGCGCTGCTGGCCGGCTACTCCGGCGAGGGGTCGCGCGACGGCGAACCGGGCGAGCTGGGCCAGCTCAACCTGCCCACCGAGGTGGTCTCCAGCGAATACCTCACCATGGAGGGGCGCAAGTTCTCCTCGTCCCGCCGGGTGGTCATCTACGTCCGCGACTTCCTGGAGCGCTACGACGCCGACGCGCTGCGCTACTTCATCGCCGCCGCCGGTCCGGAGAGCAACGACACCGACTTCACCTGGGCCGAGTTCCTCCGCCGCAACAACGACGAGCTGGTCGCCGGCTGGGGCAACCTGGTCAACCGGTCCATCTCGATGGCGGCGAAGAACTTCGGCGCGATCCCGCCGGTCGACCCGGCCGGACTCACCGAGGCCGACGAGGCGCTGCTCGCCACCGCCCGGGCCGGCTTCGCTACCGTGGGCGACCTGATCGGCCGGCACCGGCAGAAGCAGGCGATCGGTGAGGCGATGAAGGTGGTCGCCGAGGCCAACAGGTACCTCTCCGAGCAGGCCCCGTGGAAGCTCAAGGACGAGGCCGACAAGCCCCGGATGGGCACCATCCTGCACGTCGCCCTCCAAGTGGTAAGCGACGCCAACACGCTGCTCACCCCGTTCCTGCCGCACTCCGCGCAGCGGGTCCACGAGCTGCTCGGCGGCACCGGCGTACACGCGCCGATGCCGTCGATCATGGAGGTCGAGGACCTCGACGGCGGTCCCGGGTACCCGGTGCTGACCGGCGACTACACGCAGGGCACGCGCTGGGAGTCCGTACCCCTGGTGGTGGGCCGGGCGCTCGCCGCGCCCAAGCCGGTGTTCCGCAAGCTCGACCCGTCCATCGTGGACGAGGAGCTGGCCCGGCTGGCTGGCTGAACCGGTACGACGAAGCGGCCCCGGGGCATCCCCGGGGCCGCAACCTTTCTCGGCCGGCCGCGTGGCCGACGGGCCACCCGTCCGGCGCCCGCACCGGGCGCCGGACGGGAGTCGGCGTCAGGCGCGGGCCATCGACGGCGCGCCGATGAAGTCCATGATCGCCTTGTTGACCTCGGTGGGGTGCGTCCACGGGATGCCGTGCGGCGCGCCCTTCAGGGTGACCAGCTGGCTGCCGGCGAGCATCGGCTGCAGCCGCTGCCCGGTCTTCGCAAACGGCAGCACGTTGTCCTTGTCACCCTGCACGATCAGCACCGGCACGTCGATCTGCGGCAGGTCACCGCGGAAGTCGGTCAGCCAGGCGTCCACGGAGTCGTGGGTGCCCTTCGCCGAGGCGCGTGCGCCGATCTCCCAGTGCGCCCGGTAGGCCTCGTCGCTGACCCACTTCCCCTTGTTCTCGCTGTAGTTGAAGAAGGCGTCGCAGAACTGGGTGAGGTAGGCGAACCGGTCCTGGATGATCGCCTGCTGGAAGCCGTCGAAGAGGCTCTTCGGAACGCCCTCCGGGTTGTCCGCGGTCTGCATCAGGAACGGCGCCAGCGGCGCCAGCAGCACCGCCTGGCTCACCCGCTCCGAGCCGTACGCGCCGAGGTAGCGGGTCACCTCGCCGGTGCCCATGGAGTGGCCGACCAGGACCGCGTTACGCAGATCCAGCTCGGTCATCAGCACGTCGAGGTCGGCGGCGAGGGTGTCGTAGTCGTACCCCATCGTCGGCTGCGCCGAGTTGCCGTAACCGCGGCGATCGTAGGTGATCACCCGATATCCGGCGTTGAGCAGCGGAATGGCTTCCTTCTCCCAGGTCGCCCCGTTGAACGGGAAGCCGTGGATCAGGACGATCGGCTGACCGGAGCCGTGATCCTCGTAGTACAGGTCGATGGGCGCGGAGTTTTCCGTACCCACGGTGATGAACGGCATGCTCTTCTCCTGATGTCGGGCTCGGTTGTCTCCTCGCCCGGCGCATTCCCGTCCCACCGGTTGATATGCGGCACCCACCGGTCGCCGCCGTGCCGCCGGCCACCGCCTACAGCGTGTACGGAATGTCCGTGACCTGGTCGTCCGTCACCTCTGCCCCCGGTGCCCACGTCTCGTAGACGCCTCGGTCGTGACACTGGGCCGCGGTGGTCGCGACCGTCTCGGGATCGGGCCGGCACAGCCGCAGTCGCAGCCAGCCCGCCTCCTCGCGTAGCACCAGGCAGGGCACCCCGCGCCAGCTCGCGTAGCGCAGCCGGCGGGCCACCCTCTCGACCGGGTAGCGGGCCGCCCGGGTCATCGCCAGCACCCGGAACCCGCCGGGCAGGTCGGCGACCGCCTCGTACTCGCTGCCGGCGTACGCCCCCACCAGCTGGGTGGAGCGCGGCGCGTCCCCGGTCGGCACGTACTCCTGGTCGGGGGAGAGGCCGGGCACCGCGGCGAGCAGATGCCGCCACTGCGGCCCGACCATCCGCAGCCAGCCCCGCTGCTCCGCCTGGTAGCTGTAGAGCACCACCTCCACCCCCTCCGCCGGATAGGCGAGCAGGGTGGCGTTCGCCGGCATCGGCAGGTCGGCGAAGTCCCGGGTGACGAACTCCGGGATCAGCTGGCTGTTGCTGGGCACGAAACCGGTGCCCAGCACCGGCGCGCCCAGCCGGTCCCGGGGCGGCAGCGTGCTCAGCCCTCGGTGCGCCTCGCCCACCGGCACGTCGTAGTCGCCCGGGTCGGCGGCCCGCCAGCGCAGCGCGTACGCCACGTCCAGGCCGTCCCGGCTCACCTCGCCGTCGGTCCGCAGCAGCGTCGTCGCCGCCGGCGTACGCAGGTGCGCGACGTCGTGCTCCCGGTAGCAGAAGCCGTGCGGCAGCCAACCCCGCACGTACCCGGCGAGCTGACGCGGGGAGAGCACCTTCACCATTCGGGTGCCCCGCCGGATCACCGCCGAGCTGCGCGCCGCGGTGAGCATCGGGTCGCCGGACGCGTCCGGCCGCTGGCTGAGCTGGTGCAGCTGCGCCCAGCCCCGCTCGCGGTGCGCCGGCATCATCAGCGGGGTGTCCGGATCCTCGGCCGGTTCCGCTGCGCCGTGCACCGCGGTCACCTCGGTGACGTGCACGAAGCGGCGCCACGGCAGGGCCGAGCCGGTTCGGGGCGCCCACTCGAAACCGGCCACCTCGTCGGCGCTGAACAGCTCGTACGCGGCGCCCCGGGCGATCTCCTCCGCCGGGTAGACGCCGCCGCCGTACGCCACCCGCAGCCCGGTCCGCTCGCCGGCGTCGCCGCTGGCCTGAGGAGTGACGCTCATGCCGGCCTGCCGGCTCGCTCGCTCACCTGGCGACCGTAGAGTCGCCCTGAGTAGTCAAGGTGAACTGCGGGTGACGGACAGGTGGACCGGCCAGTGTGTGATCCTTTGGTGGATGACCGAGCCAACCGAACAGATGACCGGGCCCGCTGAATCTCGCCGCGCCCGGGCGGCCCGGCGGGCCGGCGAGTTCCCGCCCGCGCCCGAGCCGCTGCCCCGCCCGGTGCTCGACAGCCACACCCACCTGGACATCACGGTCAGCGAGGCCGGCGTCCCCGGCGGCGGTGCCGCCGACGACCCGGTCGCGGCGGCCGTCGCGGTCGCCGCGCAGGTCGGGGTCGACCGGCTGGTGCAGGTCGGGGTGGACGTCGCCTCGTCGCGCTGGGGTGCCGAGACCGCCGAGAAGTACCCGGCGGTGCTCGCCACCGTGGCGCTGCACCCGAACGAGGCCCCCCGCCTGCCCGACCTCGACGAGGCGCTACGCGAGATCGAGGCGCTCGCCGCCCGGGACCGGGTCCGCGGCATCGGCGAGACCGGCATGGACTTCTTCCGCACCGGCGACGAGGGGCGCGCCGCGCAGGAGGCGAGCTTTCGGGCCCACATCGCCATCGCCAAGCGGTACCGCAAGGCGCTGGTCATCCACGACCGGGACGCGCACGCCGACGTGCTGCGCATCCTCGACGACGAGGGCGCGCCGGAGACCGTGGTGCTGCACTGCTTCTCCGGCGACGCCGACTTCGCCGCCGAGTGCGTGCGCCGGGGCTACCTGCTCAGCTTCGCCGGTACGGTCACCTTCGGCAGCGCCGCCGCGTTGCGAGAGGCCGCCGCGCTGACCCCGCTCGACCAGATCCTGGTGGAGACCGACGCGCCCTATCTCACCCCGATGCCGCACCGGGGTCGGCCCAACGCGTCGTACCTCATTCCGTTGACCGTCCGGTCGCTCGCCGCCACCACCGGCGCGGACCTCGACGAACTCTGCGCCGCCATCTCCGCCACCGGCGAGCGGGTCTTCGGGCCGTGGTGACCGGCCCGACCCGGCGTGGACCGGGCCCGGGGTGCACGCGAGGTCTGCCGGTCGGCCGGCCTACGCTGCTGCCATGACCGGTCTCCTCGGCCCGGCGGAGATCCGGGAGCTGGCCGCCCGGCTGGGCGTCGCGCCCACCAAGAAGCTCGGCCAGAACTTCGTGCACGACCCGAACACGGTGCGGCGGATCGTGACCACGGCCGGGCTCACCCCGGACGACGTGGCGGTGGAGGTCGGCCCCGGGCTCGGCTCGCTCACCCTGGCCCTGCTGCCGGTCGCCGCGCACGTGCACGCCGTGGAGATCGACCCGGTGCTCGCCGGGGCGCTGCCGGAGACCGCGGCCCGGCACGCCGGCCCGGACGCCGACCGGCTCACCGTGCACCGCGCCGACGCGCTGCGGATCACCGCCGCCCAGCTCGGCGACCCCACCCCGACCGCGCTGGTCGCCAACCTGCCGTACAACGTCGCCGTGCCGGTGGTGCTGCACCTGCTCGCCGAGCTGCCCAGCCTGCGGCACGGCCTGGTGATGGTGCAGAAGGAGGTCGCCGACCGGCTGGTCGCCGGCCCCGGCTCGAAGGTGTACGGCATCCCGTCGGTCAAGCTCGCCTGGTACGCCCGGTCCCGGGCCGCCGGCAAGGTCCCGCCGAACGTGTTCTGGCCGGTGCCGAACGTCGACTCCGGCCTGGTCGCCTTCACCCGGCGGGAACCGCCCCGCCCCGAGGTTCCCCGGGAGCGGGTCTTCTCGGTGGTGGACGCGGCGTTCGCCCAGCGCCGCAAGACCCTCCGGGCGGCCCTCGCCGGCTGGGCGGGCGGCGCGGACCGGGCCGCCGCAGCGCTCACCGCGGCCGGCGTGGACCCGGGTGCCCGCGGCGAGTCGTTGACCGTCGAGCAGTTCGCCGCGATCGCCGCGTCGGCTCCGGCTGCCGCGCCCGGCGGGCAGTAGGCTGGCGCGGTGCCCGCCGAGGACGCGCAGCATCCGCTGCCCGTGTACGCGTACGACCTGGTCGGGGGTCGGCAGGCGCCGGCCGCCGACGCCGCCGAGGAGCTGATCGTGGAGAAGCCGTTCGACATCCACCTGCGGCTGCGGGACGTCACCACGTGACCGAGGCCTGGCGACCGGACGACGACGAGCGGCGCGGGGCCAGCGGCCCGGTGAAGGTGCGGGTGCCCGCCAAGGTCAACCTGCACCTCGGGGTGGGGCCGCTGCGCCGCGACGGCTACCACGAGCTGAACACCGTCTACCACGCCATCTCCATTCACGACGAGCTCACGGCCCGCCGGGGCGACACGCTCACGCTGACCATGGAGGGCGAGGGTGCCGGGGAACTGGCCCTGGACGACTCCAATCTGGTGATCCGGGCCGCGCACGCGCTCGCCGGTTACGCCGGCGTGCTCCCGCACGCCCGGCTGCACCTGCGCAAGCAGATCCCGCTCGCCGGCGGGCTGGCGGGCGGCAGCGCCGACGCGGCGGCCGCCCTGGTCGCCTGCGACGCGCTGTGGGGCACCGGGCTCTCCCGCGACGAACTGGCCGGCATCGCCGCCGACCTCGGCTCGGACGTGCCGTTCCTCATCCACGGCGGCACCGCGCTGGGCACCGGGCGGGGCGAGGCGGTCAGCCCGGTGCTGGCCCGCCCCACCTCCTGGCACTGGGTGGTCGGCATCGCCGACGGCGGTCTCTCCACCCCGGCCGCCTACGCCGAACTCGACCGGCTCCGCGAGGCCGGCACCGCCGGACCGCCGCTGGGCAGCACCGACCGGTTGCTCGCCGCGCTGCGGCAGCGGGATCCGCGGGTGCTCGCCGCCGCGCTCGGCAACGACCTGCAGGACGCGGCGCTCGCCATGCGTCCGGCGCTCGCCGACACCCTGAAGGCCGGCGAGGCGGCCGGCGCGCTGGCCGGCCTCGTCTCCGGCTCCGGGCCGACCTGCGTCTTCCTGGCCGCCGACGAGGCGCACGCCGGGCGGATCGCCGCCGAGCTGACCGCGGCCGAGGTGTGCCGCGAGGTCCGGGTCGCCCACGGGCCGATGGCGGGCGCCCGGGTCGTCTGAGGCTGCGCCCGAGGTCGATCGGTAGCACCCAGGGCGGGCAGGATCCTCACCAGGCTCCGCGACGCGACGCGGTCGACCCTCGCCCGCGGCGGCGTGGTCGGTCCGGGCACGGTCGGGGCGGCTTCCGCGGGCTCGGGGTGCCGCCACGACGCCGACCCGGACAGCGGACACCCGGGCGGCGGCCGTGCCGGCGCGCGGGGCGTCCGCGTACGCTGGGAGGCCAGGCGTCCCGTGCCAGCCGGCACCGGGACGCTTTGATCATGGAAGGTAGGTCGTGGCCAACATCGTCAACCTGGACCGCGTGTCCAAGGGCTACGGGGCCGCCGGGCCGCTGCTCACCGACGTCTCGCTCGGCCTCGACGACGCCGACCGGATCGGCGTCGTTGGCCTCAACGGCGCCGGTAAGTCGACCCTGCTCCGGCTGCTCACCCGCACCGAGGAGCCGGACGACGGCCGCGTCACCCACCGCCGGGACCTGCGGGTCGCCTGGCTGCCGCAGAACCTCACCCTCGCCCCGGACGCCACCGTCCGGGACGTGGTGCTCGGCACCGAGTGGCTCGACGAGAGCATGGGCGCCGAGCACGAGTGGGCCGGCGACGCCGGGGTGCGGGCCATCCTCGACGGCCTCGGCATGCCCCACCTCGGCCTCGACCAGCCGGTCGGCCCGATGTCCGGTGGCGAGCGCCGCCGGGTGGCTCTCGCCGCGCTGCTGGTCCGCGACTCCGACCTGCTCATCCTCGACGAGCCCACCAACCACCTCGACGTGGGCGGCGTCGACTGGCTGGCCCGGCACCTGCTCGGTCGCAAGGGCGCGCTCGTCGTGGTCACCCACGACCGCTGGTTCCTCGACGCCGTCTGCACCACCACCTGGGAGGTCGCCGACCAGGCCGTCCGGGCGTACGAGGGCGGCTTCGCCGCCTGGACGCTCGCCCGGGTCGAGCGCGAGCGGGTCGCCGCGGCCACCGAGGCCCGCCGGCAGAACCTGCTCCGCAAGGAGATCGCCTGGCTGCGGCGGGGCCCGCCGGCCCGGACCTCCAAGCCACGGTTCCGGATCGACGCGGCCAACGCACTGATCGCCGACGTCCCGCCGGCGCGGGACACCATGTCGCTGCAACGGCTCGCCACCGCCCGGCTCGGCAAGCAGGTGTACGACCTGGAGCAGGTCACCCTGCACGCCGGCCCGAAGGAGATTCTGCACGACGTCACGTGGCAGGTCGGCCCCGGCGACCGGATCGCCATCCTGGGCGCCAACGGCGCCGGCAAGACCACCCTGCTGCGGATGCTCGCCGGCGTCACCCATTCGCACGGCGGCCGGTTCGTCACCGGCTCCACCGTGCGGCCCGCGTTCCTCTCGCAGGAGCTGGCCGAGCTGCCCGGCCAGCTGCGCGTGCTGGAGGCGGTCGAGGAGGTGGCCCGGCGGGTGCAGCTCGGCGACCGGGAGATCTCCGCCGCCCAGCTCGCCGAGGTCTTCGGTTTCGACGACCGGCGGCTCTGGACCCCGGTCAGTGACCTCTCGGGTGGCGAGCGCCGCCGGCTGCAGATGCTCAGGCTGCTCGCCGCCGAGCCGAACGTGCTCCTCTTCGACGAGCCCACCAACGACCTGGACACCGACACCCTCGCCGCGCTCGAGGACCTGCTCGACTCGTGGCCCGGCACGGTGATCGTGGCCAGCCACGACCGCTACCTGATCGAGCGGGTCACCGATTCCGTGTTTGGCATGTTCGGTGACGGCCGGCTGGTGCATCTGCCCGGCGGGGTGGACGAGTACCTGCGCCGGGCCGCGTCCCGGCCCGGGTCCGCCGGCGCCGAAGCGGTCCCGGCCGCCTCGCCGGAGGCGCCGGCCCGTACCGGCATGTCCGCCGCGGAGGTGCGGCAGGCCCGCAAGGAGCTGACCCGGCTGGAGCGGCAGATCAGCAAGTTGGACCAGCGTGAGGCGGCGTTGCTCGACCAGCTCGCCGCGAACGCGACCGACTACGCACGGGTCGCCGAGTTGGACGGCCAGCTCAAGGACGTACGCGCCGAGCGGGAGCGCACCGAGGAGACCTGGCTGACCCTGGCCGAGGAGCTGCCGGCGGACTGACGGTCGCTGGGCTGGTCAGGCAGGGGGCCCGTGTGCGGCGTCACACCCCGACATGCGGGAGAATCGTCGACGACCTCACCCGAACGGCGTTGGAGACTCTGACATGGCCCACACCCCCGTCAACCACCCCGCGCGGCCGATCTACCGGGCGATCGGCGGGCTGACCGGTCTGTACCTGGTGGTCTTCGGTGTGCTCGGCAGCATCGCGAGCGCTGGCGGCGAGTTCTTCGCCCAGGACGACACCCAGATCCTCGGTCAGGGGACGAATCTCGGCTTCTCGCTGCTCAGCGTCCTGCTCGGCCTGATCGTGCTGGCCGGCACCGCGCTCGGCCGCAACGTCGACGTGGTGATCAACCAGTGGCTGGCGTACCTCCTCATGGTGGTCAGCCTCGGCGGGCTCGCCTTCATCCGGACCGACGCGAACATCTTCAACTTCAGCATCGCCACGGTCATCGCGGTCATGACGGTCGGCCTGGTCCTGCTGATGGTCGGCATGTACGGCAAGGTCGGCACCGACGACGAGAAGGAAGCCTGGCAGAAGGCTCGCCTGGTGCTCTGAGCTCGCCGGTCGCGCTCCGGTTTCGCCGGGGTCCGAGCTGTGCTCCGGTGGTCGTCCCCGACCGCTGGCCACTCGGGCTCCGGCGAAACCCGTCTTCGGCCCGTCGGCGTCCGGCAGATCGGCGGCCGGGTTCCGCCCGCCGCCCCCGCGTTTGCCGCACATCCTCCGCGGATTCGGGTGACAATCCTCCGGAAAAGGCCATCTCGGGCGGAGGAGGGCACCATGCCGCACTTTCCGGTGAACCATCCGGCGCGGCCGATCTACCGGATCCTCTCCGGGCTCATCGGGCTCTACATCCTGGTCTTCGGCGTGTGGGGGGTCGCGGAGACCGCCGGGAGCCCGCTCTTCGGTCGCGACAGCCACTGGGTGCTCGGTCTGCGTACCAACCTGGCGTTCTCGCTGGCCTCGGTGGTGTTCGGCGTCGTCCTGCTGGTCGGCGCCTCCCGACGCAGCAACCTCGGCCACTACATGAATCTGACCGCCGGGACGATCTTCCTGGTCACCAGCATCCTGATGATGTCCGTGCTGCAGACCGAGGCGAACTTCCTGAACTTCTCGATGTCGACGGTCATCGTCTCGATGCTCTTCGGCCTGGTGCTGCTCGGCACCGGCCTCTACGACAAGGTCGGCCTGCCGGAGCATGCCGAGGCGGAGCGGAACAACCGCAAGCACCCGGTCTCCGAGGCGCACACCCGCTGACCCGCTGGACGCCGGCCGGCCGGCTCATCGGCGTGGCCCGGCCGGCTCAGCGCGTCAGGCAGGCTCAGCGCGGCCGGGAGGTGATCAGCCCCGGCTTCGACTCCAGGTGGGACAGCCCGTTCCAGGCCAGGTTCACCAGGTGCGCCGCCACCGTCTCCTTGCGCGGCTTGCGGACCTCCAGCCACCACCGGCCGGTCAACGCCACCATGCCGACCAGCGCCTGGGCGTAGAGCTCGGCGAGCTTCGGGTCGTAGCCGCGGCTCTTGTACTCCGCGCCCAGGATGTGCTCCACCTGGTGGGCGATGTCGTTGAGCACGCTGCTGAAGTTGCCCGTCGCCGACATCAGCGGCGACTCGCGGACCAGCACCCGGAACCCGCTGGTCTCCTCCTCGATGTAGCCCAGCAGGGCCATCGCGGCCTGCTCCAGCAACTCCCGCGGGTGGCCGGCGGTCAGCGCCGTGGTGATCCGGTCCAGCAGCGCCCGGACCTCCCGGTCCACCACCACCGCGTAGAGCCCTTCCTTGCCGCCGAAGTGCTCGTAGACCACCGGCTTGGAGACCTTCGCCCGGGCCGCCACCTCCTCGATGGAGGTGGCGTCGAACCCGCGCTCGGCGAAGAGCTGCCGACCGATCAAGATCAGTTGCTCGCGGCGCTGGGCCGCCGGCATGCGTACCCGCGAGGCGCGCTTGCCGCCCGCCGCGGGTACCGACCGTCGTTGGCCCGTGCCACTGTCATTGCCTGGGACATCCGACATCTCGTCACCTCGCTGGCGCTCAGCGACGCCCTGCCGTGGGATGGTGTCTCCGCTGTGCCCGCTCACGTCGCCGCCTCACTGGCGTGCGGTCGGAAGGCGCTCTCGCGCCCACCGACCGTGTTCGCCGCGGGCCCGGCCCCTGTACCGCCGGACCCTCCGGCGCGCCCCCCGCCTGGTTCGGTCACCCGGCCATACTGCCAGGTAACCTCCAGCCCCATCGCCCGGATTACCTGGCCGCCGGCTCGACCAACTTCGCCGCGATCCGCTCCGGCTTCGGCCAGCGGACGTCGTACGCCGAGCCGATCTTCTCGAAGAACCAGATCACCCGGGCCGAGATGTCCACCTGGCCGCGCAGCACGCCGTGCCGGGCCGAGGTCGGGTCGGCGTGGTGCAGGTTGTGCCAGCTCTCGCCGAAGGACAGGATCGCCAGCGGCCAGAAGTTGGCCGCGCGGTCGCCCTGGCGCATGACGAACGGGCGCTCGCCGTAGACGTGGCAGACCGAGTTGATCGACCAGGTCACGTGGTGCAGCAGCGCGATGCGGACCAGGCCGCCCCAGAAGAGCGCGGTCAGCGCGCCCTGCCAGGACCAGGTCAGCAGGCCGCCCATCAGCGCCGGGCCGAGCACCGAGGCCGCCACCAGCGCCGGGAAGAGCTTGGCGACGCGGCTGATGTCCTTGTCGGCCATGAGGTCCGGGGCGAAGCGTTCCCGGTTGGAAAGTTCCCGGCCGAAGAGCCAGCCCACGTGCGCGTGGAACAGGCCACGGGTCAGGCCCCAGACGTTCTCGCCGAACCGCCAGGGCGAGTGCGGGTCGCCCTCCAGATCGGAAAAGGCGTGGTGGCGGCGGTGGTCGGCGACCCACTGGATGATGTCGCCCTGTGCCGCGAACGAGCCGGAGACCGCCAGCGCGACCCGCAGCCAGCGCTTGGCCTTGAACGAGCCGTGGGTGAAGTAGCGGTGGTAGCCGACCGTGATGCCGAGCCCCGAGATCACGTACCAGAAACCGGCGATACCGACGTCGGTCCAGCTCAGCCAGCCACCCCAGGCCATCGGGATGGCGGCGATCAGCGCCACGAAGGGGATCACCACGAACGCCCAGAGGGCGATCAGGATGCCGGGTGACTGGGAGCCTTCGGTGAGCGGCTTCGGTCCGGGAGTCTTGGGTTCGAGCAGAGCGGTCGTCATGGCACCTCGCAGGAAGAGGGGAAGGGGAAGATCAACGAAGCTACGCCTACGTCACCGTAACTTACGGGACCGTAGATCGCACGGGGAAGTTCGCGAATCGGCTTCGTCGTACCCGCCCCGTTCGCGGCTGAGCTGCGTAGACCCGTTCTGCGCGGAAGAGTTCCGGTGCGCGACCGGCCCGCTGTCCGTCCGGGGTGCGGGACGCGGAGGGATCATGGTGGGAATGAGCGATGGCGCCGCCGGGCCGGGGCGCTAAGGTGTAGCGGCGGGGCGAGGAAGGCCCGCGGGCGGCAGGCATCTCGCGTCGCTGATCGGCCGTGGTGTAATTGGCAACACCCAAGATTTTGGCTCTTGAGTTTCAGGTTCGAATCCTGGCGGCCGAGCTTCCTCAGGACTTCCCGCGCACGGGGTATCGGACAATCCCCCCACACCCTCTGGTTAGCATGGCCGCGAGAGTGTCCGCCTGCCGACGGGAGCCCACGTCGTGTCCCAGCCTCACCCCCGCACCGTTGTCGTGCTCGCCGCCGGTGAGGGCAAGCGGATGAAGTCGGCGCTGCCCAAGGTGCTGCACCCGCTGCTCGGTCGTACGCTGCTCGGCCACGTGCTGAGCGCGGCGGGGCCGCTGGCCGCGGATCGCACCGTGGTGGTGGTCGGCCACGGCGCCGACCAGGTCCGCGCCCACCTCGCCGAGATCGCCCCGGACGCCACCGGAGTGCTCCAGGCCGAGCAGCTCGGCACCGGTCACGCGGTACGCATCGCGCTGGACGCGGTGCCGGACGCCACCGGCACCGTGATCGTGATCAACGGAGACGTGCCGCTGCTCCGCCCGGAGACGGTGAGCGCTCTCGTGCAGGCCCACGAGCAGGCCGGCGCGGCGGCCACGGTGCTCGCCGCGGAGGTGCCCGACCCGACCGGCCTCGGTCGGATCGTCCGGGCCGCCGACGGCCAGTTGGAGCAGATCGTCGAGGAGCGGGACGCGACCGCGACGCAGCGCGCCATCCGGGAGATCAACGCCGGCATCTACGCGTTCGACGTGGCGCGGCTGCGCAACGCGCTGGGCAAGCTCTCCACCGACAACGACCAGGGCGAGGAGTATCTGACCGACGTCTTCGGCCTGCTCGGTTCGGCGGGCGAGCCGGTGACCGTGCACGTCGCGGCGGACCACGTGGAGACGCTGGGCTGCAACGACCGGGTCGAGCTGGCGGCGCTGCGCCGGCTGCTGCGCGACCGGATCAACGAGGGCTGGATGCGTACCGGGGTGAGCCTGCTCGACCCGGAGACCACCTGGATCGACGTGACCGTGGCACTGGACCGGGACGCCGTGATCGACCAGAACACCCAGCTGCGCGGCGCCACGGTGGTCGGCACCGGGGCGGTCGTCGGCCCGGACGTGACGCTGATCGACACGGTGGTCGGCGCCGGCGCGACCGTGCTGCGCAGCCACGCGGTGGGCGCCGAGGTCGGCCCGGGCGCCAGCGTCGGCCCGTACGCCTACCTGCGGCCGGACGCGCGGCTCGCCGAGAAGTCGAAGGTCGGCACGTTCGTCGAGGTGAAGAACTCCGAGGTCGGCCCGGGTGCGAAGGTGCCACACCTGTCGTACGTGGGTGACGCGACGATCGGGGCGAAGGCGAACATCGGCGCGGCGACGATCGTGGTGAACTACGACGGGGTGAACAAGAACCGGACCATCGTCGGCGAGGCGGCGTTCATCGGCTGCGACACCAGCCTGATCGCCCCGGTCGAGGTGGGCGCCGGGGCCTACGTGGCGGCCGGGAGCGCGATCACCCAGGACGTGCCGCCGGGGGCGCTGGGCGTGACCCGGGCGCCGCAGCGCAACGTCGAGGGCTGGGTGGCTCGCAAGCGGCCGGGAACGGTCTCGGCGGCGGCGGCCGAGCGGGCCCTGCGGGCCGCCGAGGGTGCGCCGGACGAGGCACGGCTGGCAAGTGACAGTGAGGCAATCCACGGGGATGCCGAGACGGTGGGCGGTGCGTCCGCCACGGGAGATACTGCAACCGAATAGTCCCGGCCCACCACCACCGTGCAGTGCCGGGTCACACCGACCAACGGGAGCAGACGGGCCCATGGGCAGCATCGTCGCCGAAAACCGCAAGAGTCTGATGCTCTTCACCGGGCGTGGTTTTCCGGAGTTGGCCAAGGAGATCGGTGAGGTGCTCGGCGTCGCGCCGACGCCGGCCGACGCGTACGAGTTCGCCAACGGCGAGATCTTCGTACGGTTCAGGGACTCGGTGCGTGGTTCGGACGCCTTCGTGGTGCAGTCCGTCACGCACGGGGTGAACACCTGGGTCATGGAGACCCTGATCATGATCGACGCACTGAAGCGCGGGTCGGCCAAGCGGATCACCGTGGTACTGCCGTTCTACCCGTACGCGCGGCAGGACAAGAAGCACCGCGGCCGGGAGCCGATCTCGGCCCGGCTGATCGCCGACCTGCTGAAGACTGCCGGGGCCAACCGCATCCTCACCGTCGACCTGCACACCGCGCAGATCCAGGGCTTCTTCGACGGCCCGGTCGACCACCTCTTCGCGATGGACATCCTCGCCGAGTACGTGGAGCACAAGTACGCCGGCCGGCCGATGACCGTGGTGGCACCCGATTCGGGCCGGGTACGGGTGGCCGAGCGGTGGACCGACCGGCTCGGCGGCTGCCCGCTGGCGTTCATCCACAAGACCCGCGACCCGATGAAGCCGAACCAGGTGGTGGCGAACCGGGTCGTCGGCGACGTGGAGGGTCGGGTCTGCCTGATCGTCGACGACATGATCGACACCGGCGGCACGATCTGCCGGGCGGCGGACATCCTCAAGGAGTCCGGCGCGGCCGACGTGATCGTCGCGTCCACCCACGCGCTGCTCTCGGACCCGGCGACCGAGCGGTTGAAGAACAGCCCGATCAGCGAGGTCGTGGTCACCAACACGCTGCCGCTGCCGCCCGAGAAGCAGCTCGACAAGATCACCGTGCTGTCGATCGCGCCGCTGCTGGCCCGGGCGATCCGGGAGGTCTTCGACGACGGCTCGGTGACCACCCTCTTCGGTGGCCTGAGCTGACCTTTTCCGCCGTTCCCGCCGGTGCCGAGCACCGGCGGGAACGGCGATGTGGGGACTGGCGGAGAGTCGGGAATTCCCTCGGGTAGACTGGTGCGGTTGCCACGGCGAGGGTGCCCTGCGGGCCGCTGACGAAGCGCCGCACGGAGGCACCGTCATCGACGCGGTGCTCCGGGCAGTCGTTCATGACGCATGAGCCCCAGCGAGCCCCTCGCCCCAGCACCGCAAGTCGACAAGCCGCCGCGCAAAAAGCATCAGGAGTTTCGCCGTGTCCGAGGTAAAGATCAGCGCCGAGCCCCGTACCGAGTTCGGCAAGGGTGGTGCCCGTCGTACCCGCCGGGCCGGCAAGGTGCCCGCCGTGCTGTACGGCCACGGCGAGAAGCCCAAGCACATCGCGCTGCCGTCCCGTGAGTTCGCGGCCGCGATCCGCAAGGGTGGCGCCAACCAGCTGTTCGCGATCGACATCACCGACGGCACCCAGGTGCTGGCGCTGCCGAAGGCGATCCAGCGTGACCCGATCAAGGACACCTTCGAGCACGTGGACCTGCTGCTGGTCCGCCGGGGCGAGAAGGTCACCGTCGAGGTCCCGGTCCAGCTGACCGGCGAGGCCGCGAAGGACACCCTGATCGTGCACGACCACGACACCCTCTCGGTGACCGCCGACGCCACCAAGGTCCCCGACCACCTGGAGGCCTCGATCGAGGGCCTGGAGGCGGGCTCCCAGGTGACCGCCGGTGACGTGACGCTGCCGTCCGGCGTCGAGCTGGCCGTCGACCAGGAGCTGCCGGTCGCCGCGGTGACCGCCGCGCCGACCGCCGAGCAGCTCGAGGCGACGCTGCCCGAGGTCGAGGAGGCCACCGAGGAGGCCGAGGCCGAGGTCGGCGAGGTCACCGAGGGCTCCGAGGGCGCGGATGCCGCCCCGGCCGCCGAGGGCGCCGAGAACACCGAGGCCCGTACCGAGGCCTGATCGGTTCGTACTGTGCGACAGGCGTCCCCGAGCGTTCGGGGGCGCCTGTCGGCGTATCGGGTGAGTTCGACGGCGGGAAGGGCGGGTCGTGACGGACGAGGCAGGGCCGTGGCTGGTGGTCGGCCTGGGCAACCCGGGCCGGGAGTACGCCGGTAACCGGCACAACGTCGGCTTCCTGGTGGCCGACCTGTTGGCCGGGCGGATCGGCGCGAAGTTCGGCCGGCACCGGCGCGCGGTGGCGGAGGTCGCCGAGGGGCGGCTGGGCTTCGGCGGGCCCCGGCTGGTGCTGGTGAAGCCGCTGACCTACATGAACCTCTCCGGCGGGCCGGTGGCCGCGTTGGCCCAGTTCTACAAGGTGGCCCCGGGCCAGGTGATCGCGGTGCACGACGAGCTGGACATCGGCTACGGGCAGCTGCGGGTGAAGTGCGGCGGCGGCGAGGGCGGGCACAACGGGCTGCGCTCGATGTCGAAGTCGCTCGGCACCAAGGAGTACGTGCGGGTCCGGTTCGGCATCGGCCGGCCGCCGGGCCGGCAGGATCCGGCGGACTACGTACTGTCGGATTTCGGCCCGGTCGAGCGCAAGGAGCTGGAGTTCCTGGTGGACCGGGCGGCCGATGTGGTGGAGTCGGTCATCGCCCGGGGCGTGGAGCCGACGCAGAACCTGTACCACGGCGGCTGACACCGGGCGGGGCACACCGGATCGGGCGTACCGGGCCGGTAGTCTGCGCCTTTCGGCGTGGCGCGACCGGCGACGCGGGTCGCGGCGGGACGGTCCGGCGGACGACCCGGGCCGTGGCGAGGCGACGGGAGCGGTAGTCATGGGCAGTCCTCCGATGATCGACGGCGCGTTCGCCCGGTGGTTGGCGGGCCGGGCCGGGCAGGCGTTGCTCGGGCTGCGCGCGGAGATGGGCTTCGCCGACCCGGGGGCGTTGAAGTCGGCCGGGGACAAGGTCTCGCACGACCTGATCCGCACCGAGCTGGCCAAGTGGCGCCCGGGCGACGCGGTGCTCTCCGAGGAGGACGAGGGGTCGCGACTGGCCTGGGCGGCGGAGGTGAACGCCGGGGCGGTGTCCCGGTTGACCGCGGACCGGGTGTGGATCGTCGACCCGCTCGACGGCACCCGGGAGTTCGCCGAGGACGGGCGGACGGACTGGGCGGTGCACGTGGCGCTCTGGGCGCGCACCGCGCCGAGCCCGCACGGACTGATCGCCGGCGCGGTGGGGTTGCCCGCGCAGCACCGGGTGCTCGGCACCGACTATCCGCCGGCGTACCCGCCGATGACGTTGGAGGCGGCGACCGCCGGCGCGCGGATCATCCGACTCGCGGCGAGCCGGAGCCGTCCCCCGGTGTTCCTCACCGACCTGGCCGAGGATGTGGGGGCGCACCTGGTGCCGATGGGTTCGGCCGGAGCGAAGATCGCCGCGGTGGTGACCGGCGAGGTGGACGCGTACATCCACGCCGGCGGGCAGTACGAGTGGGACTCGGCGGCGCCGGTGGCTGTGGCGACGGCCACCGGACTGCACGCTTCCCGGATCGATGGTTCTGCGCTGAAATACAACGAAGCGGATCCGCGCCTGCCCGACCTGTTGGTCTGCCGCAAGGATCTCGCCCCCCGGCTGCTTGCAGCGTTGCAGCGCCATTCCGGGTAGCCTGAGGCACTTCTTGACTTCCCCGACCTGAAAGGTCTGGAAACCGGATGAGCGAGCGATTCGAGGCCCGGTCGTGACCGCCCCCGCCGCCTACCAGGTCTCGCACCTGGCTGCCCTTGAGGCGGAGAGCATCTTCGTGATGCGCGAGGTGGTGGCCGAGATGGAGCGGCCGGTGCTGCTCTTCTCGGGCGGCAAGGACTCGATCGTGATGCTCCGGCTGGCCCAGAAGGCGTTCGCCCCGGCGAACATCCCCTTCCCGGTGATGCACGTCGACACCGGGCACAACTTCCCCGAGGTCATGGAGTACCGCGACCGGCGCGTCGCCGAGCTGGGGTTGCAGCTGGTGGTGGCGAGCGTGCCCGAGGCCCTGACGAGTGGCCTGGTGCGCGAGCCGGCCGACGGGACGCGCAACCGCATCCAGACCCCGGTGCTGCTCGACGCGGTCGAGAAGCACCGCTTCGACGCGCTCTTCGGCGGTGCCCGTCGGGACGAGGAGAAGGCCCGGGCCAAGGAGCGGGTGTTCAGCTTCCGCGACGAGTTCGGCCAGTGGGACCCGAAGAACCAGCGCCCGGAGCTCTGGTCGCTCTACAACGGCCGGCACCACCCGGGCGAGTCGATCCGGGTCTTCCCGCTCTCCAACTGGACCGAGCTGGACGTCTGGCACTACATCGCCCGGGAGCGGATCGCGCTGCCGTCGATCTACTACGCGCACGAGCGCGAGGTGATCGACCGCGACGGGATGCTCTACGCGGTCAACGAGTACTTCCGCCCGAGGGCCGGCGAGGAGCGGTTCAAGGCGCGGGTGCGCTACCGCACGGTGGGCGACGCGTCCCTCACCGCGGCCGTGCGCTCCGACGCCGACACCGTGGAGAAGGTCATCGAGGAGGTGGCGGCGACCCGGCTCACGGAGCGCGGCGCGACCCGCGGTGACGACCGGGTCAGTGAGGCCGCCATGGAGGACCGCAAGCGGGAGGGCTACTTCTGATGACCGCCGAGACCGTCGCGCCGGCCGGCGCGGACGCAACGGAAGCCCCGGCTGCCACCGGCACACCGGAGGCCCGGCCAATGGATCTGCTCCGGTTCGCCACCGCGGGCAGCGTGGACGACGGCAAGTCCACGCTGATCGGGCGGCTGCTCTACGACACCAAGTCGCTCTTCACCGACCAGTTGGCCGCGGTCGAGGCGGTCAGCGCGGCGCGCGGCGACGAGTACACCAACCTGGCGCTGCTCACCGACGGCCTGCGGGCGGAGCGGGAGCAGGGCATCACCATCGACGTGGCGTACCGGTACTTCGCCACCCCACGGCGGAAGTTCATCATCGCCGACACCCCCGGGCACATCCAGTACACCCGGAACATGGTCACCGGCGCCTCGACGGCCGACCTCGCGCTGATCCTGGTGGACGCTCGCAAGGGGTTGGTGGAGCAGTCCCGCCGGCACGCGTTCCTCTGCTCGCTGCTGCGGGTGCCGCACCTGGTGCTCTGCGTCAACAAGATGGACCTGGTCGACTACTCGCAGGAGGTCTTCGAGCGGATCGCCGACGAGTTCACCGCGTTCGCCGCGAAGCTCGAGGTGCCCGACCTGACCGTGGTGCCGGTCTCCGCGCTGAAGGGCGACAACATCGTCGGGCGCTCGGCGAACATGCCCTGGTACGAGGGGCCGTCGCTGCTGCACCACCTGGAGCGGGTGCACATCGCCTCGGACCGCAACCTGGTCGACGTCCGCTTCCCGGTGCAGTACGTGATCCGTCCGCAGTCGACCACGGTCACCGACTACCGCGGATACGCCGGCCAGGTCGCCTCGGGTGTGCTGAAGCCGGGTGACGAGGTGATGGTGCTGCCGTCCGGGTTCACCAGCCGGATCGCCGCGGTGGAGACCGCCGACGGGCCGGTCGCCGAGGCGTTCCCGCCGATGTCGGTGACGGTACGGCTGACCGACGAGATCGACATCTCCCGGGGCGACCTGATCTGCCGGCCGAACAACGCCCCGGCGGTGGCCCAGGACATCGAGGCGATGATCTGCTGGATGGACGAGACCCGCCCGTTGCAGGTCGGCGGCAAGTACGCGATCAAGCACACCACCCGGTCGGCCCGGGCGATCGTGCGCGGCCTGCACTACCGGTTGGACATCAACTCGCTGCACCGCGACGAGTCGGCGGGCGAGCTGCGGCTCAACGAGATCGGCCGGGTGCGGCTGCGGACCACCGTCCCGCTGCTGGCCGACGAATATCGCCGCAACCGCACCACCGGCGGTTTCGTCGTCATCGACGAGACCACCAACCGCACCGTCGGCGCCGGCATGATCGTCGAGGCCTCCTGACCCCCTCCCACCCCGCCCCTACGCACCGTTCCCGTTCCCGCTGCCGTTCCCGTTCTCGATGATCAAGAGGTTTGCGTCATGTCCCGGCCGGATCCTGACGCAAACCTCTTGATCAACTCGACGGGAACGGGGGGCTCAGTTCAGGCGGGTGGCGCCGGGGGCCGGGAGCACGGTGACGTGGGCGGGGGTCTGGAAGCCGCGTTCGGCGTAGGCGGCGGTGACGGCCTCGGCGACCGCGTCGGCGGCGTCCGCCTCGACCAGGGCCAGCACGCAGCCGCCGAAGCCGCCGCCGGTCATCCGGGCACCGAGCGCGCCGGCGGCGAGCGCGGCCTCGACCGCGGTGTCGATCTCCGGCACGGTGATCTCGAAGTCGTCGCGCATCGAGGCGTGTGACGCGGTCAGCAGCGGGCCGATCTCGCCGACCCGGCCGGCGCGCAGCAGCACCACGGTGTCGAGCACCCGCTGGTCCTCGGTGACCACGTGCCGGACCCGGCGCCGGGTCTCGTCGTCGTCGAGCCGGGCGAGCGCCGAGTCGAGCTGGTCCACGCCGACGTCGCGCAGCGCGGTCACGCCGAGCCGGTCGGCCGCGGCCTCGCAGGACTTGCGGCGGGCCGCGTACTCGCCGTCGGCGTGCCGGTGCGGTGCCCGGCTGTCGACGACCAGCATGGCGAGCCCGGCGGCGTGCAGGTCGAACGGGATGTGCTCGACCTCCTCCGTACGGCAGTCGAGGAAGAGCGCGTGCCCGTCGCGGCAGCGGATCGCGGCCGACTGGTCCATGATTCCGGTCGGCGCGCCGACGTAGGCGTTCTCGGCGCGCTGGGCGAGCCGGGGCTGCCGGGCGGCGGGCAGGTCCAGGCCGCCCAGGTCGACCAGAGCGGTCAGCACCGCCGCCTCCAGCGCGGCCGAGGAGGAGAGCCCGGCGCCGAGCGGCACGTCGGAGGCGATCGCCAGCCGGGCCCCGGGTACGGCGTGACCGGCGTCGCGCAGCGCCCAGACCACCCCGGCGACGTACGCGCCCCAGCCGGTGACCCGGCCGGGCTCGGCGACGTCGTCGGCGTCGAACGTGATCGTCTCGCCGGAGAGCTCGGACCAGACCGTCCAGCGCTGGCCGTCCTGCCGGTCGGCGGCGGCCACCGTCCGGAGCGGCAGCGCGAAGGGCAGCACGAAGCCGTCGTTGTAGTCGGTGTGCTCGCCGATCAGGTTGACCCGGCCCGGTGCCGCCCAACGGCCGGCGGGCGCGGCGCCGTACTCCCGCTGGAAGCCCGCGGTGGCGCGGTCGGCGACGTCGGTCATGCCTGCTCCAAAATGTGCGTGCGGTAGAAGGCCCAGGCGTCGCCGACCATGTCGTGCAGGGTCGGCTTGCGCGGCACCCAGCCCAGCTCCTCGCGGGCCAGCCGGGAGGAGGCGACGAGCTCGGACGGGTCGCCCTCGCGTCGCGGCGCGACCTCGACCGGCAGCGGGTGCCCAGTGACCTCGCGGACCACGTCGACCACCTGCCGGTTGGTGAACCCGCTGCCGTTGCCGAGGTTGTAGATCCGGTGCTGGCCCGCGGTGGCCGCGTCCAGCGCGAGCAGGTGGGCCCGGGCCAGGTCGGCCACGTGGATGTAGTCGCGCACGCAGGTGCCGTCGACGGTGGGGTAGTCGTCGCCGAATAGCTGGAGCTTCTCCCGCCGGCCGGCGGCGACCTCCAGCGCGATCGGGATCAGGTGGGTCTCCGGATCGTGCCGCTCGCCGAGCGCGACGTCGCCCTCGAGGTGCGCGCCGGCGACGTTGAAGTAGCGCAGCGAGACGGCGGCCAGCCCGTGCCCGATCGCCTCGGAGGTCAGGGCCATGTCGACGGCGAGCTTGGTGGCCCCGTACGTGTTGGTGGGGGCCTTCACCGCGGTCTCGGGGATCGGCAGCTCGGTGGGGTTGCCGTAGACCGCGGCGGTGGAGGAGAAGACCAGCCGGGGCACCCCGGCGGCCCGGACGGCGTCGAGCAGGGCGAGCGAACCGATCGTGTTGGTGTGCCAGTAGAGCTCCGGCTTGACCATCGACTCGCCGGCGGCGATGAGGGCGGCGAAGTGCAGCACGCCGTCGAAGCCGGCCTGCGGGGTGAGCACCCGGGCGGCGTCGTGGATGGACGCGTCGACGTGGGTGGCGTCGGGGGCGAGCGCCTCGCGGTGCCCGGTGCGCAGGTCGTCGAGGACGACCACCTCGTGGCCGGCGTCGAGCAGCATCCGGGTCACCACGCTGCCGATGAACCCGGCACCGCCGGTGACGAGCAGTTTCACGTCGTTGCCTCCTGCCTGGCCGGCCCGGGACGCGGCCCTTCGGTGATCACCCTACGGTGGCGGCCGGAGCCCGGCCGTGCCTGCGGTCATCCTGATTCCATCATAAACTCTCATGATTCAACAGAGTTGAACATGCCCGGCGTGCGGAAGCCGGCGGCCCGAGCCGGCCGGAAAGCCGGTGCTGGAAGGGCGCAGGTGTCTACCATCTCTGGCATGCGGGAAGCGGGCGGTCCCGAGCACCGGCGACGCGTGCGGCGGCCGCCCCGCCCTGACCCGAGCCCGGTAGCCCGAGCTGTCGCCCGCGTGGTCGTCCGGGCCGCCGACGCCGCCACCCGCCTCGTCACCGACCTGCTCGGCGCCAGCCCGGCGGCCGGCCGGGAGCGGATCAGCGAAGCCGAGCTGCGCGACCTGGTCGCCGCGAACACCCTGCTCGACCCGGACGAGCGCCGGATCATCGACGAGGTGCTGGTCGCCGGGGCGAGCCTGGTCCGTGAGGTGATGATGCCCCGCACCGAGGTGGTGTTCCTGCCCGCCGGGCTCTCCATCGACGAGGCGGCCCGTCTGGTCCGGGCCGAGCCGCACACCCGGTACCCGGTCACCGACGGCACCCACGACGACGTGGTCGGCTTCGTCCACCTGCGCGACGTGCTGCTCCGCCCGGAGACCGACCGGTGCGGCACGGTCGGCGAGCTGACCCGGGAGGTGAAGCGGCTGCCCGGCAGCAAGCGGGTGCTCGCCGCGCTGACCGAGATGCGCCGCGAGGGGCACCACCTGGCGGTCGTGGTCGACGAGTACGGCGGCACCGCCGGCATCGTCACCCTCGAAGACCTGATCGAGGAGCTGGTCGGCGAGATCCACGACGAGTACGACGACGCGCCCGACCCGGTGCGCGCCGGGCTGCCCGCGGTGGTCGACGGTCGGCTCAACCTGGCCGACTTCGCCGAACGTACCGGAGTGACGCTGCCGCCCGGGCCGTACGGGACGGTGGGCGGGTTCGTCATGGCGGCGCTGGGCCGGCTGCCGGTCGTCGGCGACGAGGTGCCGGTGCCGCCCGGGCCGGCCGACGCCGCCGCCCCGGAGCCCGGCGACCCGGCCGGCGGTTGGCTGCTGCGGGTGCTGGCACTGGACGGGCGGCGGGTGGCGCGGCTCGCCGTCTCCGCCGTGCGCCTGCCCGAGCAGCGACGTGAGGTCACGGCGCCGACGGCGGCGAGCGGCGGCCGACCCGCCGGCCCGTCATGACGCCCGCCCCGGCTTGCTGACAGAATTGCCGGCATGTCCGACGTTCCCGCCCGCCCCCGCGTCTTCTCCGGCATCCAGCCGACGGCCGACTCGTTCCACCTCGGCAACTACCTGGGCGCGGTGCGGCACTGGGTGGCGTTGCAGGAGACCCACGACGCGTTCTACTGCGTGGTCGACCTGCACGCGATCACCGCCGGGCACGACCCGAAGGTGCTCAAGCAGCGGTCCCGGGTGGCCGCCGCCCAGCTCTTCGCCGTCGGCATCGACCCGGAGCGCAGCACCCTCTTCGTCCAGTCGCAGGTGCCCGAGCACCCGCAGCTGGCCTGGGTGCTCGGCTGCATCACCGGCTTCGGTGAGGCCAGCCGGATGACCCAGTTCAAGGACAAGTCGCAGAAGCAGGGCAGCGAGCGCTCCAGCGTCGGCCTCTTCACCTACCCGATCCTGCAGGCCGCCGACATCCTGCTCTACCAGGCGCACGCGGTGCCGGTCGGCGAGGACCAGCGTCAGCACCTGGAGCTCTCCCGAGACCTGGCGCAGCGGTTCAACTCGCTGTTCGGCAAGACCTTCACCGTGCCCGCCCCGCACATCGTGAAGGACACCGCGAAGATCACCGACCTGCAGGAACCGACCGCGAAGATGTCCAAGTCGTCGTCCTCGCCGGCCGGCATCATCGACCTGCTTGACGATCCCGCCCGCTCGGCCAAGAAGATCCGCTCCGCGGTCACCGACACCGGGCGGGAGATCGTCTTCGACGCCGAGGGCAAGCCCGGCATCTCCAACCTGCTGACCATCCACTCCGCCCTGAGCGGCCGCAGCACCGACGAGCTGGTCGGCGCGTACGCCGGCAAGGGCTACGGCGATCTGAAGAAGGACCTGGCCGAGGTGGTGTCCGAGTTCGTCCGGCCGATCCAGGAGCGCACCCGGGCCTACCTGGACGACCCGGCCCAGTTGGACAAGCTGCTCGCCGCCGGCGCCGAGAAGGCCCGTGCGGTGGCCGCGCCGACGCTGCGCGCGGTGTACGAGCGGGTGGGCTTCTTCCCGCCGGTGCGCGGCGAGTAGCGCCGCGGCGCGACGCGGGACGGGATGAAGGGGCCGGTGGCCGGAGAGGTGGCGCGCAGCGTGGACCGCAGGGACGGGTCGCCGGAGGCCGGTGACGCCCTCCAGATCGGCATCGCCGTCGACATCCCCGAGCCGTGGGGCAGCGTGCTCACCCGGCGGCGGGTCGAGGCCGGCGATCCGCTGGCGGTCCCGGCGCACGTGACGCTGCTCGGGCCGACCGAGATTCCGGCGACCGCGCTGCCCGCCGTGGAGCGGCACCTGGCCACGGTCGCCGGCGCCCACCTGCCGTTCACCCTGCACCTGCGCGGCACCGGGACGTTCCGGCCGGTGACCCAGGTGGTCTTCGTGGCGGTGGCCGCCGGGATCAGCGAGTGCGAACTGCTCGCCGCCGCGATCAACGCCGCACCGGAACTGCGCCGAGAGGCGCGCTTCCCGTACCACCCGCACGTCACCGTGGCGCAGGACGTAGCGCCGGAGGCGCTGGACAAGGCGTACGAGGACCTGGCCGACTTCTCGGCCGTGTTCGAGGTGGCCGGGTTCACTCTCTTCTCCCATGGGCAGACCCGGTGGCAGCCGCGCCGGGACTTCCGGCTCGGCGGCTGACGACCGGGGTGTGGGCGCGCCCGACGGCGGTTACCCCCACGACCCGCCGACATCGGCGAGGATGACGGCGTGAACGTGATCGGTCGGGTCGAGGCGGCCATCGACCGCCGGGTGAGCGCCGCCCGCCGTCGATCGCCGGTCTTCGACCACGTGTGGCGGGCCGGCGCGCTCTACGCCGAGGTGCTCGGCGGCCGGCTGGCCGCCGCGATCGCCTACTACGGCTTCTTCGCGGTCTTCGCCCTGGCTCTGGTCGCGTACGCCATCTTCGGCGCGATCCTGGACGACAACGACGAGGTCAGCTCCGCCGCAGCCGACTTCCTCCGGGACAATCTGCCGTTCCTCGACCCGGTGCAGATCGCCGACAGCAGCGGCACGGTCGGCGTGGTCGGCCTGGTCATCCTGGCCTTCACCGGGATCGGCTGGATCGAGGCGATCCGCTCCTCGCAGCGGCTGATGTACGGGCTGAACCAGCAGCCCGGCAACCTGGTGATCCGCCGGCTGGTCGACATCGGCGTCATGGTCGTCGTCTTCGTGCTGCTCGGCGGCTCGGTGGCCGCTGTCGACGCGCTGGAGTCGGTGCTGCGCTGGTTGCTGCGCAGCACCGGTTCACTCGGCCTGACCACGCTGAGCGCGCTGCTCAGCATCCTGGTCAACGCGGTGCTCGCCGTGCTGCTGCTGGTCGCGATTCCCCGGCTGCGGATGAGCCGGGCCCGGCTGCGCCCGGTGGTGTGGCTGGTCGCGATCGGCATCACGCTGCTCAACACGGTCGGGCGCTACTACGTGGTGCGTACCGAGCGGAATCCGGCGTACACGGTGGTGGCCGGCGCGGTGGGGCTGCTGCTCTACCTCTACCTGCTCAACCAACTGGTGCTCTTCGGCGCGGCGCTCGCCGCGACCAGCACCCGCGGCCGGGTGGTCGACCTGGCGGAGGGCCCGGCGCCGGACGACATCGACGACGAAGCCGGGCCCGGCACCCCGGGCGGTGCGGTGTGACCAGAGGGGAGCGGGCGTTGCTGATCTCGGTCGACGCGGGGTCGTCCGTGCCACCGTACGAGCAGCTGCGCGGGCAGCTCGCCGAGATGATCGGGGACGGCCGGCTGCCGGTCGGCACCCGGCTGCCCACCGTCCGGCAGCTCGCCGCCGATCTGAACCTGGCCGCGAACACGGTCGCCCGGGCGTACCGGGAGCTGGAATCGGCCGGCCTGCTTCAGACCCGGGGCCGGCACGGCACATTCGTCGCACCCGGCCGGGATGATGCGATGGACCGCTTGCACCGGGTGGCCACCGACTACGCGGCCGAGGCACGCCGGCTCGGCGTGCCGCCCGCTGCGGCGCTCGCCCTGGTCCGCGCGGCCCTGGACGCGACGCGGCCGGGATGACATCCGAACGACGAGGGGAGCATCGGTGATCGAACCGGAGGCGCTGACGGTCGAGGTCGCGGTGGCCGCGCCGATCGACCGGGTCTGGGCGGCGTTGACCGAGCCGGCCGAGATCGGGCAGTGGTTCGGCTGGGAGTACGACGGCCTGGCCGACGAGATCCGCCACATCTTCGTCGACCACGCCGAGCGCTTCCCGCCCGGCCGGCTGGCGATGGCCGACGGTTCGGAGATCGTGCTCGCCGGCGACGACGGGCGGACGCTGGTGCGGGTGGTCATGCCCGGTGACGGCGACGACGCCTTCAACCTGATCCTGGAGGGCTGGCGGGCCTTCTTCGAGCAGCTGCGCTTCCTGCTCGAACGGCAACCGGTCGAGCCTCGGCGCACCGTCTACCTGACCGGCGCGGCCACCGGCGCGCAGCTGCTCGCCGCCCTGCCACCGGGGGAGCTGTGGCACCGGAGCGGCTATCTGCGGATGGTGGTCGACGGCGACGGCCGGCTGCTGACCGCCCTGGCCGAGCAGCCGCTCGACGCGGGCGAGGTGGCCCCGGTGAGCCTCACCGTCAGCAGCTACGGCCTGGACGACGACGCCGCGGCCCGCCTCCGCGACGAGTGGAACAGCCGCTGGCACGCCGCGCTCCCACCGGCCCCCTGACGGTCGCCGACGAGGGTGGATCGGGCGATTGCCGCCCGAGGCTCGGGGGAGACGGACGATGATGGGCCGGTGGGCGCACTCGTGACGTTGGACCTGCCGAGCGACTCGCCGATGCTCGGCCTGCCGTGGATCATCACGCTCGGTCCGCTCGGCGACGACGACGAGTGGGAGCCGGTGGTCTGCGGCCCCTACGAGCGTCCGCACGCGCTCGCCCTGGCCGAGGCGGTGGTGGCCGACGAACAGCTGATGGCCGTCGTCGAGCCGCTGCTGCCGGCGCTCTCCGCCGAGGAGATCCGCAGCGAGATCGCCGCCGCCCAGATCGCGGCGGCGGACGAGGCCGCACAGGTCGACCAGGCCGACCTCTACGGCGATTTCGAGGACACCATCGACGAGGAGCTGGACGCGGCGGCGGACGAGGCCGGCCACGGTGAGCGGGCCGTCCCGCCCACCGAGGCCGAGCTGCGCGCCGGGTTCCGCCGCATCGCCGAGATCCTCACCGCCAAGGGGGCGTGACCGCTCGGCCCGCGAGGGCTCAGGCGGGCATCCGGCGCGGGTCGGCCCGGGCGATGTCGCGGGCCCGGCCGCCGAGGGGTCAGGGCCGCGTCGGCTGGGCGTTCAGGATGCAGAACTCGTTGTCCTCCGGGTCGGCGAGCACCACGAACTGCTCCTCGCCGGTCTGCCCGACGTCGGCGTGCCGGGCGCCGAGCCCGATCAGCCGCTGTACCTCCGCGCCCGGGTCGCCGTCGCTGACCAGGTCCAGGTGCAGCCGGTTCTTGCCCCGCTTCGCGGTGCCGGAGCCCTGCAGCCACACCGTGGGGCCGGTCGCACCGTCGGCGGGCCAGAGCTTCGCGCTGCCGTCATCGCCCTGCTCGACGGTGTAACCGAGCGCCCCGGACCAGAACGTCACCATCAGATCGACGTCCTCGACGTCGAGGGTGTACTGCGTCACCCGTGCCACCATGTGCACCACCTCCGTCGCCACTGCCCGGTGCGGTACCCGGGCGGCGGCGGGGCGACACGTGGACGCACCGACCATTGTGGTTTTCCGGTTCCGGGCGGACGCCGGCGCCCCGCAGGGCGGACCCCGCGAGACGCCGGTGCCACCTCACCCCCCACCACAAGGGGCCGGTAGCCCAGTCGCCCGTCGGCGCGGGGCACAACGGACGACCAGGTTGCTGAGGGCTTACCCGTTCAGCTCCGATCGAACCAGGCCGCGGCGTCCACCGGCAGCAGGTGCCCGGTGCCCTGCGCGGTGAGCGGTCCGCTGGCGGCCAGCGGCTCGCCGTACCCGTCGATCAGCGCCGGGGCGCCGCTGATGTTCACCACGCAGGTCAGCACGGCGTCGCCCGCGGTGCGGGTGAAGGCCAGCACGCCGGGCCCGGTCTCCAGCCAGGTGACCGGGCCGGCGTCGGCCGCCAGCGCCGGGTGTTCGCGTCGGATCCGCAGGGCGGCGCGGTAGAGCTCCAGGGTGGAGCCGGGGTCGCCGGTCTGGGCGGCGACCGAGAGCGCACGCCAGGTGGCCGGGGCCGGCAGCCAGCTCAGCTCGCTGTCGGCCGGGCCGAATCCGTACGGCGCGAGTTCGCCGCTCCACGGGATCGGCACCCGGCAGCCGTCCCGGCTCTCGCCGGTACGCAGGAACGCCGGGTCTTGGCGCAGCTCGTCGGGCAGGTCCAGCACCTCCGGCAGGCCCAGCTCCTCGCCCTGGTAGAGGTAGGCGCAGCCGGGCAGCGCGAGCATCAGCAGGGTGGCCGCGCGGGCCCGGCGCAGCCCCTCCGGCCCGTCGCCGTAGCGGGTGACGTGCCGCTGCTTGTCGTGGTTGGAGAGCACCCAGGTGGTCGGCGCGCCGACGATGGTCGACTCGGCCAGCGCGGTGTCGATGACCTTGCGGAACGAGTCGGCCGACCAGGTTGCGTCGAGGAAGTCGAAGCTGAATGCCTGGTGCAGCTCGTCCGGGCCGATGTAGCGGGCCAGCCGCTGCGGCGTCTCGGCCCACGCCTCCGCCACCGCCATCCGGCCGCCGGGGTAGCTGTCCAGGATCGGCCGCCAGGAGCGGTAGATGTCGTGCACCTCGTCCTGGTCGAAGTAGGGGAGCCGGCCCTTGCCGAGCAGTTCGACCTGGCGCTGGCCGGTGGTCAGCGTGCTGAATCCGACGTCGGGCAGCCCCTCGGCCTTGATCATTCCGTGCGCCACGTCGATCCGGAAGCCGTCCACGCCCCGGTCCAGCCAGAAGCGCAGTACGTCTTCGAACTCGGCGCGGACCTCGGGGTGCCGCCAGTTCAGGTCCGGCTGGGCCAGGTCGAACAGGTGCAGGTACCACTGGCCGTCCGGCACCCGGGTCCAGGCTGGGCCGCCGAAGATGCTCTCCCAGTCGTTGGGTGGCAGCTCGCCGTGCTCGCCCCGGCCCTCGGCGAAGAGGTAGCGGGCCCGCTGCGGGGAGCCCGGGGTGGCGGCGAGCGCGGCGGTGAACCAGGGGTGCGCGTTGGAGGTGTGGTTCGGCACCAGGTCGACGATGATCCGCAGCCCGAGGGTGTGCGCGTCGGTGATCATCGCGTCGAAGTCGACGAGGGTGCCGAACATCGGGTCGACGTCGCGGTAGTCGGCCACGTCGTAGCCGCCGTCCACCATCGGGGAGGTGTAGAAGGGGGTCAGCCAGAGCGCGTCCACCCCGAGGTCGCGCAGGTACGGCAGGCGCTCCCGGAGGCCCCGCAGGTCACCGATGCCGTCGCCGTTCGCGTCGGCGAAGCTGCGGACGTAGACCTGGTAGACGACCGCGGAGCGCCACCAGTCCTCGGCGGCGTCGGTCGGCGGGTCGGCGGAGGTGGCGGTCATCGGTGGCGTGTCCGTTCTCGGGCGCGTGACGTCGACACCCGGTGGTCTGGGGTGCGGTGGGTGTCTGAGCAGAATGCCGGCCGGGCGCTGCAAGAGTCAAGCAGCGCTTGCGCAAGAAATGGTCGGCGTTGCGGGCCGCAGAGCCCGGCTGGCGGGCTGGGTCAGGCCGGTATGGCCAGCGCGGGTGGCGTCGGGCGCCGCCGGGCCGACCCACCGGGCGCCGGGCGGGCCGGGTTCGCCGGCGCGACCGCGGTGGAGCCGCGGACCACCAGCTCGGGGCGGAACAGGTACTCGGAGTGCGGCGCGGCGTGCCCGTTGATCTCGTCGACCAGGGCCCGGACGGCGGCCACCGCCATCGCGATCACCGGCTGCCGCATGGTGGTCAGCGGCGGGTCGGTGAAGGCCATCAGCGGTGAGTCGTCGTAGCCGACCACGGAGAGGTCGGCGGGGACCGTAAGGCCGCGCTGCCGGGCTGCCCGGACGGCGCCGAGCGCCATCAGGTCCGAGCCGCAGACGACGCCGGTGACGCCGCGGTCCAGCAAACGACCGGCGGCGGCCTCGCCACCCTCGACGCCGAAGAGGGTGAGCTCGGCGAGTTCGTCCAGTTCGGACTCGGTCAGCCCGGCCAGCCGGCGCATCGCGTCGCGCCAGCCGGCCACCTTGCGCTGCACCGGCACGAACCGGTCCGGGCCGGTGATCAGGCCGATCCGCCGGTGCCCGAGCGCGACCAGGTGGGCGACGGCCAGCTCGGCGGCCTCGCCGTCGTCGCAGGAGACGAAGGGGGCCGCCACGTCCGGCACGTACCCGTTGATCATCACGACCGGCAGCGGCCGGGCGATCAGGGCGCGGTAGCGCTCGTGGTTGGCGGCGGTGTCGGCGTGCAGGCCGGAGACGAAGACGATCCCGGAGACCTGCCGGTCCAGCAGCATCTCGACGTACTCGTCCTCGGTGACCCCGCCCGGGGTCTGGGTGCAGAGCACCGGGGTGAACCCGCTCTGCGCCAGGGTCGACTCGATGACCTGCGCGAAGGCGGGAAAGATCGGGTTGTCCAGCTCCGGCACCACCAGGCCGACCAGGCCGGCGCTGCGCTTGCGCAGCCGGGCCGGCCGCTCGTAGCCGAGCACGTCGAGGGCGGTGAGGACGGCCTGGCGGGTCTCCGGGGCCACACCGGGGCGGTCGTTGAGCACCCGCGACACCGTGGCCTCGCTGACTTCGGCCTGTTGGGCGATGTCGGACAGTCGAGCGCGCATGGCGGCACTTTAGCCCAAGGGCAAGTTCTTGCGTACGGTTCTGCAAGGTCTTCCATTCTTTGAAACCCCTTGCTAACGTCCCCGCAACACGCGACAGCAGCGGCGCCGTGACCGTGCGCCGGTTGGCAAGAACTTTCTCAGGTTCCCACTGGCGGGCGCCCTTCCCCCGGCGGACCCGCCACGACGACAGGAGTACCGATGCGCATCCGTACCGCGGGTGTGGTCGCCGTCTTCGCCCTGGCGCTCGCCGCCTCGGGCTGTGGCGGCGACAGCGACGAGCCGGCCACGAACGAATCCCCCAAGGCCGCCGGCGGCAAGCTGGTGATCTGGGCCGACGACAAGCGGACCGCCGCCCTCAAGCCGTTCGCCGAGAAGTTCGGCCAGGAGAACGGCGTCACCGTCGAGGTGCAGGCCGTCTCCAAGGACCTGCAGACCAACTTCGTGACCGCCTCGCAGCAGGGCAGCGGACCGGACGTCGTGGTCGGCGCGCACGACTGGATCGGCAACCTGGTGCAGAACGGGGCCATCGACCCGGTGCAGCTCGCCGCCGAGCAGAAGAGCGCGTTCAACGAGACCGCGATCAAGGCGGTCACCTTCAACGGCCAGCTCTACGGCGCGCCGTACGCGATGGAGAACCTCGCCCTGATCCGCAACACCGAGCTGGCTCCCGAGGCGCCGAAGACCATCGAGGACCTGGTCGCCACCGGCAAGAAGCTCAAGGCGGACAAGAAGGCCAGCGAGATCCTCTGCCTCCAGTCCGGCCAGAACGGCGACGCGTACCACATCTACCCGCTCTACACCTCGGCCGGCGGCTACCTCTTCGGCACGGCGGCCAACGGCGACTACGACCCGAAGGACCTGGGCGTGGGCAAGCCGGAGTCGATCGAGGCGTTCAAGAAGATCGGCGCGCTCGGCGAGAAGGGCGAGGGGGCGTTGAAGCGCTCCATCACCGGCGAGAACTCGATCGCCACCTTCGGGGCCAAGAAGTGCGCCTTCCTGGTCTCCGGCCCGTGGGCCATCGCGGACGCCAAGAAGGCCGGCATCAAGTACGACATCTCCCCGGTCCCCGGCTTCGCCGGCGGCAAGGAGGCCCAGCCGTTCGTCGGCGTCCAGGCGTTCTACGTCGCGTCGAAGGGCAAGAACAAGGCGTTGGCCCAGGAGTTCGTGGCCAACTACGTGACCAAGCCGGACCTGGCCGTCGCGCTCTACAACGCCGAGCCCCGCCCGCCGGCGCTGACCGCCGCGCTCGACCAGGTCAAGGGCACCGACCCCGACCTGGCCAAGTTCACCGAGGCCGGCAAGAACGGCCAGGTGCTCCCGGCGATCCCGGCGATGGCCGCCATCTGGGACCCGTTCGGCAAGGCGGAGGCCGCCGTCATCGGCGGCGCCGACCCGGCCAAGACGATCACCGCGGCCGGCAAGACGATCGCTGGCCAGATCAAGTAATGAACGCGCCGCTGTCCGGCCCGGGGTCTGCCCAGCAGGCCCCGGGCCGGGAGCCCGTCGGCTCCCGGCCCCCGGGGCAACGCGCCGCGCGTGACCACGCGCCGACCACCCTGACCGGACTGGCGGTCAAGGTGGTCCTGCTCGGCCTGACCGCCGGCATTGCCACCTGGGCCGCCTTCCCGCTGGTCGAGGCGGAGAAGTGGGTCGGGCTGGCCCTGCTGGCGGCGACCACGGCCGGCCTGTTCTACCTCTACCTCACCCCCCGGCACATCCCGGCGAAGTACCTGGTTCCCGGAACGCTCTTCCTGATCGCGTTCCAGGTGTTCCCGGTGCTCTACACGGCGAGCACCGCCTTCACGAACTTCGGTGACGGGCACCGCGGCACCAAGGACGACGCGGTCGTCGCCATCCAGACGGCCTCGGTCAAGCAGGTGCCCGGCTCTGTCGAGTACGCCCTCTCCATCGCCACGAAGGGCGCCCCGACCGCCGGTCCGCTGGTCTTCCTGGTCACCGACCCGAGCACCGGCATCGTCTCGGTCGGCGACGCCGAGGGGCTGCGCCAGCTCGACCCGGCCGACGTCACCGTCGCACCGGGCGGCAAGGTCACCGCCGCCGACGGCTACACCGTGCTGAACTTCGGCCAGGCCGGCGCCCGCGGTCAGGAGATCACCGACCTGGTCGTGCCGACCGCCGGTGGCGCGATCCGGTCCACCGGGCTGACCCGCGCCTATGAGGGCAAGGCGGTCCGGGCGTACGACGCGGGCTGCGACTGCGTCCGAGACAGCGAGACCGGCAAGTCCTGGTCCGCGGACGAGGAGACCGGCTCCTTCGTCGCCGCCGACGGTGAGCGGCTGGCCCAGGGTTGGAAGGTCAACGTCGGGCTCTCGAACTTCAGCCGGGTGCTGACCGACCCGAACATCTCCGGGCCGTTCTTCGGCACCCTGATCTGGAACTTCGGCTTCGCGATCGGCTCCACCGGGCTCACCTTCCTGCTCGGTATGGCCATCGCGCTGGCGCTGCACTCGCCGCGGGTGCGCGGCACCAACCTCTACCGGGTGCTGCTGATCCTGCCGTACGCCATGCCGTCGTTCGCGATGCTGCTGATCTGGCGGGACATGTTCAACACCGACTTCGGCCTGGTCAACAACCTGTTCGGGCTCGGCGTCGACTGGTTCGGTCAGGACTGGTCGGCCCGGGCGGCGGTGCTGCTGGTGCAGCTCTGGCTCGGCTACCCGTACATGTTCCTGGTGGCCACCGGCGCGTTGCAGGCCATCCCCGCGGAGCTGACCGAGGCGACGTCGGTGGACGGGGCGTCACCCTGGCAGTCGTTCCGCGCGGTGACCCTGCCGCTGCTGCTGGTCGCGCTCTCTCCGCTGCTTATCGCGTCGTTCGCGTACAACTTCAACAACATCAACGCGATCTGGCTGACCACCGAGGGCGGCCCGTTCCCGGCAGACAACCCGCGCAACGGGGCGACGGACCTGCTGATCACCTACACCTACCGGCTGGCCTTCGGCGCTCAGGGCGCCGAGTACGGCACGGCCGCCGCGGTCTCGATCTTCATCTTCGCGATCGTCGCGACGGTCTCGGCGATCAGCTTCCGACGTACCCGCAAGCAGGAGGAGGTGTACGCATGAGCGAGCGTCAGCGAGCGAACCCTCTTGGCGGCACGGTGTGCAGCGGAGTGCCGGCATGAGCACGCTCAGCGGGGTCCGGGCCGCCGGCGACACGGCCGGCGGCGCGTCGGTCGTCAACCGCAACTCGCGCGGCGGGTCGAAGGGCCGGTGGTTCCGCCAGGTCGGCTGGCGGCACCTGGTCGGGGTGCTGGCGGTGGTGTTCAGTCTCTTCCCGATCGTGTTCGTGCTCTCCGCGGCGCTCAACCCGCGCGGCACGCTCTCGTCCACCGAACTGGTGCCGACCGACGGGGTGTCGGTGGAGAACTTCGGGAACCTCTTCGCGCAGTTCGCGTTCGCCCGCTGGTTCGCCAACAGCGTGCTCGTCGCCGGCCTCGCCGCGTTGGTGTCGATCTTCCTTTCCGCGCTGGCGGCGTACGCCTTCTCCCGGATGCGCTTCGCGGGCCGCCGGATCGGGCTGCTCGCGCTGCTGCTGATCCAGATGTTTCCGCAGTTCCTGGCGGTCGTGGCGATCTTCCTGATCTTCACAACGATCACCGACCTGTGGCCGGGGATCGGCTTCAACACGCCCTGGGGGTTGTTCCTGCTCTACATGGGCGGTGCGCTGGGCGTGAACACCTGGCTGATGAAGGGCTTCTTCGACACCCTGCCGAGAGAGCTGGACGAGTCGGCCACCATGGACGGCGCCACGCACGCCCAGATCTTCTTCCGGATCATGCTGCCGCTGATCGCGCCGATCCTGGCGGTGACCGCGCTGCTCTCCTTCATCGGCACGATCAACGAGTTCATGCTCGCGAACGTGTTCCTCACCGACACCGAGTCGAAGACCCTCGCGGTCGGCATGTACGGCATGGTGGCCGGCGAGCGGAACAACAACTTCGGGATGTTCGCGGCGGCCACCCTGCTCACCGCGATCCCCACCGTGCTGGTCTTCCAGCTCCTGCAGCGCTACATCGTCTCCGGCCTGACCTCCGGAGCGGTGAAGGGGTGAATCGGAGGGGTGGCCGCTCATCGCCGAGGGCGAGCTGAGTGGTACTGCTCCGAGGCGTCAACGTCGGAGTGCCCGGCGGCGCGGCATCGTCCGTCGCGTCCTTTGCTCTGCTTCAGCGACGGCAACGGCTGCCGTCCGATATCCGGACGGACGCCGTTGCCTCGGCTGAAGCAGAGCAAAGGAGTCGACGGGGACCCGGCCGGCCCGGCCGACCTGGCTCGCGGGCCCGGCCGACCTGGCTCGCGGGCCCGGCCGACCTGGCTCGCGGGCCCGGTCGACCTGGCTCGCGGGCCCGGCCGACAGGGCCTGCCGGCCCGCCGCGCACCGTCCAGCCCGGCCCAGCCCACAACGGAAGGACCCCCTGCCGTGCTCGCGCACCACGACGGCTCCGCTCTTCACGTCCCCGAGCAGGAGCCCTCGCTCGGTGACACAGTCGACGTCTTCGTCCGGGCACCGGCCGGCGCCGACGTCCGGCGGGTACACGTTCGCACCACCGGTGACGGCGAGCCCCGGTTCACCGAGGCGGTGGTGGACCGGGTCGACGGCGACGAGGTCTGGTGGCGTGCTCCGGTCGAGGTCCGCAACCCGGTCAGCAACTACCGCTTCCTGCTCACCGGCGGCCGTGGCCAACGCTGGCTGAACGCCGCCGGGGTGGTCGGCCACGACGTCCCGGACCACGGCGACTTCAAGCTGGTCACTCACGCCCCGCCGCCGGCCTGGGCGCGGGACGCGGTGATCTACCAGATCTTCCCGGACCGGTTCGCCCGCTCCGCCAACGCGGACGGGCGGGTGCCGCCGGACTGGGCGATCCCGTGCGACTGGGAGACGCCGGTGATCGGGCGCGGCCCGGAGACACCACACCAGTTCTACGGCGGCGACCTGGACGGCGTCGTCGAGCGGCTGGACCACCTGGACCGGCTCGGGGTGAACACCGTCTACCTCACCCCGATCTTCCCGGCCCGCTCCAACCACCGCTACGACGCGGCGAGCTTCGACACCGTCGACCCGCTGCTCGGCGGGGACGCCGCGCTGGCCCGGCTCGCCGACGCGGTGCACACCCGCGGTTGGCGGCTGCTCGGTGACATCACCAGCAACCACACCGGCGACGCGCACGGTTGGTTCACCGCGGCCACCGCCGACGTCCACGCTGCCGAGCGGGAGCTGTACTACTTCGACGAGGTGACCGGCGACTACGAGTCCTGGAACGGGGTCAGGTCGCTGCCGAAGTTGAACTGGGGCAGCGCCGAGCTGCGCCGCCGCTTCGCCACCGCGCCCGACTCGCTGCTGCGCCGCTGGCTTCGCGAGCCGTACCGGTTGGACGGCTGGCGGGTGGACGTGGCGAACATGACCGGTCGGCGGGGCGCCGACGCGTACACCCACGAGGTGGCCGCGCTGCTGCGGGCCGTGGTGGCGCAGACCCGGCCGGACGGCCTGGTGATGGCCGAACACGGGCACGACCACACCGGTGACCTGGACCGCGACGGCTGGCACGGGACCATGAACTACGTCGGCTTCACCGACCCGGTCTGGTCCTGGCTGCGCCACGGCGATCAGCCGGTGCCGAACTTCCTCGGCACCCCGGGCGGGGTGCGCCGCCGGGACGCCGAGGCGGTGCTGGCCACCATGCACGCCTTCCGGTCACTGGTCTCCTGGCGCTCGTACACCCATTCGTGGCAGCTGCTCGGCTCGCACGACTCGGCCCGGATCCGGACGGTGGTCGGCGACGCCGCCCGGCAGGAGGTGGCGGCCGGGCTGCTCGCCACCATGCCCGGCACTCCGATGATCTTCGCAGGGGACGAACTCGGCCTCACCGGCGTCAACGGCGAGGGTTCGCGTACCCCGATGCCGTGGCACCGGCCGGAGAGCTGGGACGCGGGGACCTTCGCCGCGTACCGGTCGCTGCTCGCGCTGCGTCGCGCCGAGCCCGCGCTGCGCCACGGCGGCCTGCGGTGGCTGCATTCCGACCCGGACACTCTGATCTTCCTGCGCGAGTCACCGGCGGGCTCGGTGCTGGTGCTGGCTCGACGTTCGGTCGCCGGGCCGGTCCGGCTGGCCGGGCTTCCGGTCGGCGAGAACCTGTACGGCGGCGCGCCCGCGCTGCGGCCCGACCGGGACGGCGCGGTGACGCTGCCGGGCGACGGTCCCACCTTCCAGGTCTGGCGGCTGAGCTGAGCTCGGGCACGCGCTCCGGCTGGCCGGTGCGGACCTCCCTCGGCGGGGGTCAGACCGACCGCGGGGTCGCTGGCGGCCTACGCCGTGGTCGCCGGGGCAGCGGGTGTCGTCGTGCTGCACGACTGGCTGGGCGTGATCGGCGGGGACCGGCTCGCCGAGGGGGGTGATCGTGCTCTTCGCGCTCGCCGCCGGGGCCACCGTCGCCGGGCTGGGTGCGGTGCTCGGCCGGCCGGGGATCGGGCTGGGCGCACTGCTGGTCTTCCTGGTCGGTAACCCGCTCTCGGCGGTCTCCGCCGCCCCCGAGCTGCTGCCCCAACCCTGGGGCGAGATCGGGCAGTGGCTGCCGGTCGGCGCGGGCGGTACCGCGCTGCGCTCCGCCGCCTTCTTCGCCGGCGCCGGCGCCGGCCAGGCGGTGGCGATCCTCGCCGGGTACGCCGTGGCGGGGTTGCTCCTGGTGCTGCTCGCCCGGCGGGGCCGGATCGGCGCCGGCGGTCGGCGGTCCGGCCGAGCGCGCCGCGGTGTCCGTGGGCTGACCGGTCGGGCCGCGGGTCGGACGGCGGCGGTGTGCCCAGCTCAGCGGGCTGCGGCTCGCCGCGCCCGCCGCCCCCTACTACAAAGTGTCGTTGATAGGGGAGGATGGTGCCCGTGGAAGCACTGAGGCTGATCCTTCTCTACGTCCATCTCATCGGGTTCGCGTTGCTGCTGGGCGGTTCGATCGCCCAGTACGCGAGCGGCCGGCTGCGGATCAACGCGGCCATGCTCTGGGGCGCCGTGATTCAGTTGCTGACCGGTATCGGGCTCAGCGCGCCGCTGCGCGACGGGGACGAACCGGCACCGGCGAAGCTTGTTACCAAGTTCGTCATCGCGGTGCTGATCTTCGTAATGGTCTTCTTCTCCCGCAAGCGGGCCGACGTCAACCGGGGTCACTTCCTCGCAATTGTCGGGTTGACCCTGGTCAACGCGGCGGTGGCGGTCTTCTGGCGGTAACGTCAGGCTTGCGGCGACGTCCGCAGAACCGGACGTTTCGCCACGCCTGGGCGCGCGTCTACCGGCACGAAGAGTGATCTGCCCCACCGAAGGGTTACGTAGGGGTAACAGGCACTCAACAGTCGTGCACGATTGTCGGCCGGTGGGTGGGCGCGGGCGTACGCTCCCGTCCGTAACGTGGGACGCCGGCGGCACAGCGCAAGCCGGCTCAAGGGCTGCCACCGCACTAGGCGCGGTGTGCAATGGGAAGGAGACGTCTTGCGCTCGGTGCGTGGGATGCGGATCGCCTCGATCGTGGCGGCGGGTGGGCTCGTGCTGAGCGCCGCCGCTTGTGGCGAGGCGCCGGATGAGAACAACGGCGCCGGTGACGGCGGCAAGAAGTTCACCGCCTGTATGGTGACCGACGTCGGCGGCATCGACGACAAGTCGTTCAACACCTCGGCATGGCAGGGGCTCAAGGATGCCCAGGCGGCCAACAGCAACATCGACCCCAAGTTCGTGGCGTCGAAGGCCGAGGCGGACTACGAGCCCAACCTGACGCAGTTCGTCAACCAGAAGTGCAACTTCATCCTGGCCGTTGGTGGCCTGATGGGTGACGCCACCAAGAAGATCGCCGAGGCGAACCCGAACCAGCAGTTCGGCATCGTCGACGCGAACCCGGGCGTGGCGAACGTCTACCCGATGCAGTTCGACACCGCCCAGGCCGCCTTCCAGGCCGGCTACCTGGCCGCCGGGATGAGCAAGAGCGGCAAGGTGGGCACCTACGGTGGCCTGCCGATCCCGCCGGTGACCATCTTCATGGACGGCTTCGTCGACGGCGTCGCGCACTACAACAAGACCAAGGGCAAGAACGTCCAGGCCCTGGGTTGGAACAAGGAGACCCAGAAGGGCTCCTTCACCAACGACTTCGCCAAGCAGGACGAGGGCAAGAAGGTCTCCGACGCGCTGGTCGCCCAGGGCGCGGACATCATCATGCCGGTCGCCGGCGGCTCCGGCCTCGGCACCACCGCCGCGGCGAAGGCCTCGGGTGGCAAGTACAGCACCATCTGGGTGGACGTCGACGGCTGCGAGAGCACCCCGGACTGCTCCGCGATCCTGACCACCGTGGTCAAGAACATCCCGGAGGCTGTCAAGGAGGCTGTGCTCAAGGCCGCCGGTGGCGAGAAGCTCGCTGCCCAGCCGGGCTTCGTCGGCACCCTGGCCAACACCGGCGTCTCGATCGCCCCGTACCACGACTTCGACAGCAAGGTTCCGGCCGAGCTGAAGGCCGAGGTCGACAAGATCAAGGCGGACATCTCCGCCGGCACCATCACCGTCACCTCGAAGGCCCAGCCGACCAAGTGACGACTGGCCGGTACCACCGGTGAGATCATCGGGTGGAGCCGGCGGTAACAGGTACGACCGATCCGGCCGCTCCGGCCCGGCGGGGGCACCCACCCCGCCGGGCGGGGGCGGCCGATCGCGCGCCCGCAACGGCGCCCGGCCCGGTCAGCGGTCGGGTCGACCGGCAGCTACGCTGCACCATCGCTCGCACTCCAGGAGGTTGCGCTGAGACTCGAACTGCGCGGCATCACCAAGCGGTTCGGTGATCTGGTCGCCAACGACCACATCGACCTGACGGTGGAGCCTGGAGAGATTCACGCCCTGCTCGGCGAGAACGGCGCCGGCAAGTCGACCCTGATGAACGTGCTCTACGGGCTCTACCAGCCCGACGAGGGCGAGATCCTGGTCGACGGCCAGCCGCTGAAGCTGAAGGGCCCGTCCGACGCGATCGCCGCCGGGATCGGCATGGTGCACCAGCACTTCATGCTGGTGCCGGTCTTCACGGTGGCCGAGAACGTCATGCTCGGCGCGGAACAGGTGCGGGGCGGCATCGCCGGTTTCCTGGATCGACGGCGAGCCCGCCGCCAGGTCACCGAGGTCTCCGAGCGATACAACCTGCGGGTCGACCCGGATGCGGTGATCGAGGACCTGCCGGTCGGCATCCAGCAGCGGGTGGAGATCGTCAAGGCGCTCACCCGTGACGTCGACCTGCTCATCCTCGACGAGCCGACCGCGGTGCTCACCCCGCAGGAGACCGAGGAGCTGCTCGCCGTCATGCGGTCGCTCAAGGCCGCCGGCAAGTCGATCGTCTTCATCACCCACAAGCTCGGTGAGGTGAAGGCGATCGCCGACCGGATCACCGTGATCCGGCGCGGCAAGACGGTCGGCACGGCCTCCCCCGAGGCGAGCCGGGACGAGCTGGCCGCGCTGATGGTCGGCCGTAGCGTCCGGCTCACCGTGGAGAAGGCCGAGGCCACCCCGGGCCGGCCGGTGCTCGAGGTCGCCGGGCTGGTGGTGGACGACGACCGGCAGATCCGCGCGGTCGACGGCATCAACCTGACCGTGCGCGCCGGTGAGGTGCTCGGCGTGGCGGGCGTGCAGGGCAACGGCCAGACCGAGTTGATCGAGGCGATCATGGGCCTGCGCCCGGTGCTCGCCGGGACGGTCACCCTCGACGGCGACCGGATCGACGGCTGGGCGACCAAGAAGGTGCTCAGGGCCGGCGTCGGCTACGTGCCCGAGGACCGCAGCGTCGACGGGCTGGTCAAGGAGTTCAGCGTCGCCGAGAACCTGGTGCTGGACATTTACGACCGGGCGCCGTTCGGCAAGGGACTTTCGCTCAAGCCGGACGCCATCGCCGCCTCGGCGAAGGAGCGGATCGCGCAGTTCGACGTGCGCACCTCCTCGGCCGATGCGCCGGTGGGCACCCTCTCCGGCGGCAACCAGCAGAAGGTGATCGTGGCCCGGGAGCTCTCCCGACCGCTGAAGCTCTTCATCGCCGCCCAGCCGACCCGCGGCGTGGACGTGGGATCGATCGAGTTCATCCACAGCCGGGTCATCCGGGAGCGGGACATCGGCACCGCCGTCATGGTCGTCTCCAGCGAGCTGGACGAGGTGATCGGGCTGGCCGACCGGATCGCGGTGATGTACCGCGGCCGGATCATCGGCATCGTCGGCCCGGAGACCCCCCGCGAGGAGATCGGCCTGCTGATGGCCGGCATCGCGCCGGACGTGGCGGCCGAACAGGTTCGTGGCCCGGCGGCCGAGCCGGCCGACGGCGCGGCGCCCGGGCAGACCGGTGGCGCGGCGGCGAGCGACGGTGGCGCGACGTCCGCCGAGGGCCCAGGTAGCGAGGACGAGGCATGAGCGAGCGCAGCGAGCGAATCATCAGGTGCAGTGCGGCCGAGCCTCATGCCGGCACGGAGCGCAGCGGAGTGCAGGCATGAGCAACCCCACCCCGCAGTCGGGTTCGCCGGACAAGGAGCCGGCGACCGAGGCGCAGGCGGCGCAGAACGCGCTCGGCAACACCGAGCGGGCCGAGCCGGCGACGACGCCGCAGGGCGGCGCGCCCGAGCCCCGACCCACTCTCGGCCGGCTGTTCCTGGACAACCTCTGGGCGGCCAACACCTTCACGGTCACCCTGCTCTCGCTGGTGCTGGCGATCGTGGTCGGCGGCATCCTGATGATCATCTCGGATCCGGAAGTCCTGTCGACCTACTCGTACATCACCGCCCGCCCGTCGGACGCGTTCAGCGCCAGCTGGACGTTGGTCAGCGAGGCGTACGCCAACCTGTTCAAGGGCTCGGTCTTCGACCCGGAGGCCTTCTCCGACTGGCTGAACGGTGACAACGGGTGGCAGGCGGTGCTCGCGCCGATCTCCGAGACGCTCACCTACACCGCGCCGCTGGTCTTCACCGGCCTCTCGGTGGCGCTTGCCTTCCGCGGCGGCCTGTTCAACATCGGCGCCCAGGGCCAGGCCACCATCGGCGTGATCCTGGCCGCGCTGGCCGGCTTCCTGCTGCCGCTCCCGCCCGGCCTGCACCTGCTCGTCGCGGTGCTCGCCGGTGGCCTCGGCGGTGCGATCTGGGGCTTCATCCCGGGCATCCTCAAGGCGCGGGCCGGCGCGCACGAGGTGATCAACACGATCATGCTCAACTACGTCGCCACGTACTTCCTGACCTGGTTGATCGTGCAGAACGGGGTGCAGGACCCGAACCGCACCGACGCGATCAGCAGGCCGGTGGACCCCTCGGCGCAGCTGCCCCGGCTGCTCGGCGACAACCTGCGGGTGCACGCCGGCATCCTGGTGGCGGTGCTGGCCACCTGGGCGGTCGCCTGGCTGCTCAACCGCTCGACGCTCGGGTTCGAACTGCGCGCCGTCGGGGCCAACCCGGACGCCGCGCGGACCGCCGGCATCAGCGTCACCCGGACGTTCATCCTGATCATGGTGTTCTCCGGGGCCCTGGCCGGCTTGGGTGGCACGAACATGGTGCTCGGCTCCACCGCCAGCGCGCTCACCCCGCTGGTGGTGGCCCAGATCGGCTTCGACGGCATCCTGGTGGCCCTGCTCGGCCGGGTCAAGCCGTGGGGTGTCGCGCTCGCCGCGCTGCTCTTCGGTGCGCTGCAGGCCGGCGGCAACCGGATGCAGTCGTACTCCGGTATCTCGCTGGAGCTGGTCACGGTGCTCCAGGCGCTGATCGTCATCTTCATCGCCGCGCCGGCCCTGGTGAAGGCGATCTTCCAGCTCCGGGCCGCACGGGCCGCCCGGTTGCAGACGAGCCTGGCGAAGGGCTGGTAACTCATGTCCACCATGGCTGTCCCGGACGTCGCGGTCGCCCCGGTCAACGAGGGCTTCTGGACGCGTAACCGCAAGGTCGGCCTCGTGCTGGCGGTGCTCGGCCTGCTGGCCGCGGTGCTGTTCGGCGCGCTCGCCACCGACCAGCAGGCCCGGTTCACGCTCAGCGAGGACGCCGCCGGCGCCGCGTTGGAGATCAACGGCACGTTCGGCGCCATCCTCTTCGGGATCGTCGCGCTCGCCGCCGGCGCGGCGCTGCTCGCCGGGGTGCCGAAGCGCTGGTTCGTCACCGTGCTCGGCGTCGGGCTGGTCGGCTTCGTGCTCTCCTTCCTCTGCTGGCAGGTCTCCGCGGCCCCGACCGGGCAGAACTTCATGCCCCTGGTCAACATCCTGCGGGGCACCTTCATCCTGGCCCTGCCGCTGATCTTCGGCGCGCTCGCCGGGGTGCTCTGCGAGCGCTCCGGCGTGGTGAACGTGGCCATCGAGGGGCAGTTGCTGATGGGCGCGTTCAGCGGCGCGCTCTTCGGCAGCATCTCGGGCAACGTCTGGGTGGGTCTGGTCGCGGCGGCGATCGGCGGCGCGACGATCTCGCTGCTGCTGGCCATCTTCGCCATCCGCTACCTGGTCGACCAGGTGGTCATGGGGATCGTGCTGAACCTGCTCGCGGTCGGCGTCACCGGCTTCCTCTACGAGCGGCTGATGCAGACCAACATCGAGCGTTACAACAGCGCGCCCCGCTTCAGCAACTGGGAGATCCCGCTGCTCAAGGACATCCCGGTGCTCGGCCCGGCGCTGTTCCGCGGCAACATCTTCCTCTACCTCGGCCTGCTGCTGGTGCTGGTGATCCACATCGGGCTGTTCCGCACCCGGTGGGGCCTGCGCACCCGCTCGGTCGGCGAGCACCCGACCGCCGCCGACACCCTCGGCGTCCGGGTGCTCGGGCTGCGCTACCGCAACGTGCTGCTGGCCGGTGTGGTCGCCGGCATCGGCGGCGCCTCCTACACGCTGGCGCTCTTCTCGTTCACCAAGAACATGATCGGCGGCAAGGGCTTCATCGCGCTGGCCGCGCTGATCTTCGGCCGGTGGAACCCGACCGGCGCGCTGCTCGCCGCGCTCTTCTTCGGTTTCGCCGACCAGCTCGCCACCTACCTGGGCGCGATCAACAGTGTGATCCCCAGCCAGTTCCTGGCCATGCTGCCCTACCTGGCGACGATCCTGGCGGTGGCCGGGCTGGTCGGTAGGGTGCGGGCACCGGCCGCGGACGGCAAGCCGTACATCAAGGGCTGACGGGGAGAGCACCACATGGAGATCGACTGGACCCAACTGCGCGCCGCCGCCGTCGAGGTGATGCGGCACGCGTACGCCCCGTACTCGAAGTTTCCCGTCGGGGCGGCCGCCCTGGTCGACGACGGCCGGGTGGTGGTCGGCTGCAACGTGGAGAACGCCGCGTACGGCGTCGTGCTCTGCGCCGAGTGCGGCGTGGTCTCCTCGCTGCACGCCACCGGCGGCGGCCGGCTGGTCGCGCTCTCCTGCGTGGACGCGACCGGCGAGCCGCTGATGCCCTGCGGCCGGTGCCGGCAGCTGCTCTGGGAGAACGGCGGCCCGGAGTGCCTGGTCGAGACGAAGGGTCGCCCGCTGCGGATGGCCGAGCTGCTGCCGCACGCGTTCGGGGTGGAAGACCTGGACGCGGTGATCGGGGAGACCCCGCTACCGGTGGTGCCGGAGCGGCTGGCCGCCTGGCGGGGCCGGGGCACGGTCTTCGTGCACGCCGACCTCAACGCCGGCCAGCAGGTTTGGACGGCGTACTGGGAGCGGTCCGCCGGGGACGACGCGCAGGCCGAGACCGGGGTGCTGGAGGAGGGCCCGAGCTGGGACGACCCGGCTGAGGCGATCACCTGGGGGCTGGCCCGTACGCCCCGGGTGGTGGTCGTCGACGCGAACGGCGGCATCTTCTGGGCCGGCGAGGGTGAGCCGCCGATGGAGATCCCTAGCCGCTGGGGTGGCTGAGCTTCAGGGCCGGGGCCGACCGCGCCCGGCTCCGGGCGGTCAGGCTTGATCCCTCCGCCGGGCGCGGTCGGCCCCGTCCCCCGTGGGCACGTTCCGTTGGCCGGTTCTGCCATTCGACTAGGAAAGATCTTTTGTGATGAGTGAGTTTGCGGCGGTTGATGTCATTCGGGCGAAGCGGGACGGCGGGGTGCTGTCGGACGCGCAGATCGACTGGGTGGTCGACGCGTACACCCGGGGCGTGGTGGCCGACGAGCAGATGTCGGCGCTGGCCATGGCGATCCTGCTGCGCGGGATGACCGGCCCGGAGATCGCCCGGTGGACCGCCGCGATGATCGCCAGCGGAGAACGGCTGGACCTCTCGGCCGTCGACCGGCCGACCGTCGACAAGCACTCCACCGGCGGGGTCGGCGACAAGATCACGCTTCCGCTCACCCCGCTGGTGGCCGCCTGCGGCGCCGCCGTGCCGCAGCTGAGCGGACGGGGCCTCGGGCACACCGGCGGCACGCTGGACAAGCTCGAGTCGATTCCGGGCTGGCGGGCGGCGCTGAGCAACGACGAGTTCATCAACCAGCTGCGCGACGTCGGCGCGGTGATCTGCGCGGCCGGCGCCGGCCTCGCCCCGGCCGACCGGAAGCTGTACGCGCTGCGCGACGTGACCGGCACCGTCGAGGCGATCCCACTGATCGCCAGTTCGATCATGAGCAAGAAGATCGCCGAGGGCACCGGCGCGCTGGTGCTCGACGTCAAGGTCGGCTCGGGTGCGTTCATGAAGTCCGTCGAGCACGCCCGCGAGTTGGCCCGCACCATGGTCGAGCTGGGCGGGGCGCACGGCGTACGGACGGTCGCCCTGCTCACCGACATGTCCACCCCGCTCGGCCGGGCCATCGGCAACGGGGTGGAGGTGACCGAGTCGGTCGAGGTGCTGGCCGGCGGCGGTCCGGCCGACGTGGTCGAACTGACGCTGGCCCTGGCCCGGGAGATGCTCGACGCGGCCGGCCTGCCGGACGCCGACCCGGCGGCCGCGCTCCGCGACGGCCGGGCGATGGACTCCTGGCGGGCGATGATCCGCGCCCAGGGCGGTGACCCGGACGCGCCGATGCCGACCGCTCCCGAGGTCGAGGTGGTCGCGGCGCCGGCCGACGGGTTCGTCGAGTCGATCGACGCGTACGCCATGGGAGTGGCCGCGTGGCGGCTCGGCGCTGGCCGGGCCCGCAAGGAGGACCCGGTCAGCGTGCCGGCCGGGATCCTGTTGCACAAGCGGCCGGGTGACCCGGTGCGGGCCGGCGAACCCCTCTACGAGCTGCGCGCCGAGCAGGCCGACCGGCTGCCCGCAGCGCTGGCCGAGGCCGCCCGCGCGGTACGGATCTCACCGAGCGCGCCGGTGACGGCACCGTTGGTGATGGAGCGGATAGGCTGACCCCGCGGCGCCGGGGCGGCGTGTCGTCGGCCACCTGGGACCGCTATCCTGCCTGGCCAAGGGGGGACAACCGGCGCTGAGTCGTCGCGAGCAAGGGAATTTCGCCGTGACCGTACCTGCCCCCGACCCACGTGAGGTGCGCGAGGCGAGCCTGGACGAGCTGTCCCGGCTGGGCCTGCCGCTGCCGCCGCCGCAGTTCCCGCTCGTCTGGGAGCCCGACGACCAGATCGAGCTGCGTCCCACGGTGGAGATCGAGGCCCGGATCGCCGTGCTGCACCTGATCCTGGCCCGCTGCTTCGGGATGCCGCCGCAGGCCGCGATGAGCTGGCTGCTCGCGTCGCACCTGGTCGAGATGGTCACCCCGCCGGAGTGGCAGTTCGTCACCGGCAGCAAGGGCGACCACCGCTCGTTCGTGCTGCACCACGACGCGCTCTTCTCGCTCGCCTGGGTGCTCGGCCTGACCAAGGTGCTCGACCCGACGCTGCCGGTGGACGAACGGCTGGTCGAGCGGATGCCGCACATCGCCGGCGGGGAGACCTTCGGCCAGTGGCGGTCCCGGATCCTCGCCGCGCCGCAACACCCTGCCGACGCGGCCGCCCTGCTCGATCTGCACTACTGCCTGGACTGGGCGTACCTGGAGATGGAGCGGCACGGCAAGACGCTGCCCGGGCTGGTCGACGCGAACGCGATCGGTCAGCGGCGGTGGGCGCTGGAGTGGGCGGTGATCCTCCGCGGGCCGTACCACGACGAGCCCCCCGGCTGGGAAGAGGTCGACCTCTCCACCTGAGCCCCGCCGGTCAGCTCGGGGTGGGCTGCCACACGGCGAGCCGGACCGCGACGGTGACCCGGACCGGTTCGGCCAGCGCGGCGATCCGGCTGGCCAGCCCGGCCGGGTCGGTGTGCCAGGCGCTGGGCCCCATGCCCACCAGCGTGGCCACCTCGGTTCGGGTCAGCGTCAGCTCGCCCCGGTGCAGTGCACCGCCCACCCGGGTGAACTGCGCGCCGAGGCTGCCGGCCACCCGGTCCTCCTTGGTCGGATCGACTCGGAGCAGCCCGAGCGGGCCGACCAGTTCGGCGAGGTGTTCCTCGGCGGGGGTCACCACGAGCAGCGCCCCGGCCGGGTGCAGCACCCGGCGGAACTCCGGACCGTTGCGCGGCGCGAAGACGTTCAGCAGCAGGTGGGCCGCGCCGTCGGCGAGCGGCAGCCGCTGCCAGGTGTCGGCGAGCGCCGCCGCGGCCCGCGGGTGGCCCCGGGCGGCCCGGCGCAGCGCCGGCTTCGACACGTCCAGGGCCAGACCGACCGCGTCCGGCAGCGCCGCCAGCACCGCCGCCAGGTACCGGCCGGTCCCGGCACCGGCATCCACCACCAGGGGGTACGCCCCGGCGACCGGTGGCGTCGCGGCCACCGCCGCCTCGGTGAGCGCGGTCGAGATCAGGTCGTAGTGCCCGGCGGCCAGGAAATCGGCGCGGGCGGCCACCATCTCGGCGGTGTCGCCGACGTGCGGGGCGCGACCGGCGAGCAGGTTGACGTAGCCCTGCCGGGCCACGTCGAAGCTGTGCCGGCGCGGGCAGCGCAGCGCCTGGGCGGTGCCGGCGACCGCCTCGGCCAACGGTTCGCCGCAGACCGGGCAGCGCAGCCGGTCGAGGATGCGAGCGTCCATGATCAGGCGTCCGGGCGGGTCGGTGCCGGGCGGACCCGGCCGTGATCACGGTCCGGTCCCGCGCCCCGGAGCGGCTTCGACTCCTCGGCGTTCACGATCGGCACGGTAGCTCCACCTGGACCACGGTAGGCCCACCGGCCGGCGGGTCGAAGGCCGCCCGGCTGTGGCGGGCGGTCGGCCCGAGCAGCGCCCGGGTCAGCCGCGCGTCCAGCTCCACCAGGCCGCGTGGCAGCCGGTACGCGACGCACGCCACCAGCAGCCCGACCACGGCGGCCAGCGCGGGGGAGTCGACGGGCAGGCCGGCGTACGGGTCGATCAGGCCGGGTCGGATCCCGTGCAGCACCGGCGCGGCCAGCCCCTGCGCCGCGCCGAGCCAGCACACCACCGGCAGCAGCACCCCGACGGCGGTGAGCGGCAGGTAGACGAGCTGGAAGAGCAGGTCCCGATAGGTGGCCGGATCGGTCACCAGCGCTGACAGCCGGGCGGTGGCCGGCCCGGTGGCGGGCCGGTACGGCGAGGCCACCGGTTCGCCCGCCACCCGCCGGCGTTGCCGGTCCATGAGGGCGCGGGACCGGGTCACCGCCCCGTCGAGCAGCGGCAGCCCGATGCCGGCCGGGCTCAGCGCGGCACCGACGAGGGCGCCGAGGGCGAGCAGTCCGCCGGCGAGCGCGACCGGCCCGCCGGCCAGGAGGTGGCCGAGATCCCGTACCGCCTGACCGGCGATGCTCACCGGCTCCTGCTCGCCGCCGACCCCGGGGGGACCGGGCCAGCGGTGACCGGTGGCCGCGCCGCCGACGCCCGTCGTCATCGTGGTCCCCATCGCCGCCTCCACGCTCGTCAGCCCAGCAATGACGCTAGGTGGATCGGTGGGCCGCTTCGATGGTGTGCGCACGACAGTCCATGGTGGTGCTGGCACCACCGTCAGCGGGGTGGTGACCTCTCCGCGTCGGAGAGGTTCTCGACGACCCGGTGGCTGAACGCGGCCAGCGCGGCGATCTCGTCCGGGCCGAGCAGGTCGATCAGGTGCCGGCGGACGGCGGCGACGTGGCCGGGGGCGGCCGCCTCGATCGCCCGGCGGCCCTGCGGGGTGAGCACGACGATGGCGCCTCGGGCGTCCGTGGGGCACTCCTCGCGGGTGACCAGGCCGCGCTGCTGCATCCGGGTCAGGTGGTGGGAGAGCCGGCTGCGTGACCAGAGCATCCGGTCGGCCAACTCTCTGACCCGCAGCCGCTGGCCGGGCGTCTCGGAGAGGTCGGAGAGCACGTCGTAGTCGGGCTCGGAGAGCCCGGCGTCGTGCATCAGGTCGCGAGCCAGATGCAGGTCGAGCAGGCGTCGCATCCGGCGGTAGCCGCGCCAGGCCCGGTCCTCCCGCTCGTCGAGCCAGCGGGGTTCGTCCACGTCATCGATCCTAGCCACATTGTTGACACATCATCAACTGCCGCCTACGGTCGATGACATGTCATCGACATCGCCGCCCGGGCCGGATCACGGCGGAGCCGCCCGGCTGTGGGAGCTCTTCGGCGGGCGCGGGCGCGGAGTGCTGGTCACCCTGCGCCGCGACGGGCGGCCGCAGCTGTCCAACCTCGACTACCTGGCCGAGCCGGGGTTGATCCGCTGCTCCACCACCGGCGACCGGGCGAAGGTCCGCAACCTGCGCCGCGACCCGCGGGCCAGCTTCCACGTCACCACCGCCGACGGCGGGGCGTACGCGGTGGCGGAGGGGACGGTGAGCCTCAGCCCACCGGCGGCGGAGAACGACGACGCCACCGTCGCGGAGCTCGTCGAGGTCTACCGGCGGATCCGCGGCGAGCACCCGGACTGGGCGGAGTACCGGGCGGCCATGGTCGCCGACGGCCGGCTGGTGCTCCGGCTCGCCGTCGAACGGGTCTACGGGTGGCGCCCGTAACGGGCGCGGCCGGTCCCGGCGCGGTCGCGCCCGCGGCTGACTAGGGTCTGAGCATGGTCGCGACTATCCGGTACGAGGACATCGTCAAGGTCCCGAAGGCGCTGCTGCACGATCACCTGGACGGCGGCCTGCGGCCGGCGACGATCGTCGAGCTGGCCGCGGAGGTGGGGCACGAGCTGCCCACGGCCGACGCCGAGGCGCTCGGGGCCTGGTTCGTCGAGGCGGCTGCCTCCGGGTCGCTGGAGCGTTACCTGGAGACGTTCGCGCACACCGTCGCCGTGATGCAGACCGCGCCCGCGCTGCGCCGGGTCGCCCGCGAGTGCGCGCTCGACCTGGCCGCCGACGGGGTGGTCTACGCCGAGGTGCGCTTCGCCCCGGAGCAGCACCTGGAGCGGGACCTCAGCCTCGACGAGGTGGTCGAGGCGGTGCTCGTCGGCTTCGCCGAGGGCAGTGCCCAGGCCGCCGCGGCCGGCACCCCGATCCGGGTCGGCACGCTGCTCACCGCGATGAGGCACGCCGCCCGCTCGCAGGAGATCGCCGAGCTGGCCGTGCGGCACCGGGACGCCGGCGTGGTGGGCTTCGACATCGCCGGCGCGGAGGCGGGCTTCCCGCCGACCCGGCACCTGGACGCCTTCGAGTACCTCCAGCGGGAGAACTTCCACTTCACCATCCACGCCGGCGAGGCGTTCGGGCTGCCGTCGATCTGGCAGGCCATCCAGTGGTGCGGCGCGGACCGGCTCGGCCACGGGGTACGGATCGTGGACGACATCACCACCGGGCCCGAGCCGGTGCTCGGCCGGCTGGCCGCGTACGTCCGGGACAAGCGGATCCCGCTGGAGCTCTGCCCGTCGTCGAACGTGCAGACCGGTGCCGCGGCCTCGATCTCCGAGCATCCGATCGGGCTGCTGCGCGATCTGCGCTTCCGGGTGACGGTGAACACCGACAACCGGTTGATGAGCGGCACGTCGATGTCCCGCGAGATGGCGCTGCTGGTAGACGCCTTCGGCTACGGCTGGGCCGAACTGCGGTGGCTCACCATCAACGCGATGAAGAGCGCCTTCATCCCGTTCGACGAGCGGCTGCGGATCATCGACGAGGTGATCAAGCCGGCCTACGCGGAGCTGCTGCTCGACTGATCGGCGCGCTGCGGGTGGCCGGCGAGCAGGCTGGCCACCTGGCGCAGCACCTCTCGGCCCCGGGCCGCCTCGGCGCCCAGCCCGGTCTGCCGGCGCAGCACCGCCGGCTCGGCACGCAACAGCGCCAACCCCCGGCGGAGCAGCACCCGGGGCCCCTTGCGCTGCTCGGCCAGGTCGCGGCTGAGCCGGCGGAGGAAGGTGGCGCCGCGCGGCCGGCGCAGGGCGTACGCCCCGGCGAGCAGCCCGCGCCGTTGGCACTCCGCGACAATCTCGGCGGCGAAAATCCCTTCGGCCACAAAAAGTGGCGATCCGGCTATGTCAAATGCCCGGGTGGCCACCCGGCGGTCCGCGCCTATCGCATAAACCGGCACTTCCGCCCGACCCTCCCGGGCCAGCTTGGCAATGGTTTCCACGGCCGCCTCGGCGTCCCAGGACAGTGGTGACTCCCAGTCCACCTGACCGCTTTGGCGCGGCAACGTAGGGTCATCGCCCTCCTTGTAGAAGTCGTCCAAGCAGAGCACCGGAAGGCCGGTTCGTTGGGCTATGTACGACTTTCCAGAGCCGGAAGGGCCGGCGAGCAGGACGACGCGGTGCGGGTGTCTCATTACCTTTAGTAACTCCGGCCAGACGGTCTGCTATCAAATTGCATCAACATCTCATCACACCATCGGCGGGTACCAACCTGGGCTTTCTCTTTGCGAGGCGGCGTGATGGAATCTCGGGGGTCCGACCCGCCGGGTCGGTCGCTGGGCGTTGCCCGGGGCAACGCGCTGAAGCTGTAATCGCGAGGGCGGTGACGTGAGCAAACGGCCAAAGACGGCGGGCTCCTTCCTGTCGCGGCTGGGCCGGCCGGCCAGCCGGCTCCGGGACATGCCGATCTGGTCCAAGCTCGGTCTCATCATGATCGTGCCGACCATCGCCACGGTTGTGGTGGGCACCAGTGGTCTGGTCGACCACCTGGAGACGCTCAACAATGCCAACCGGGCAGGCGACCTGGCCAACCTCTCCGGCTATGCGGGTGATCTGATCGACACCCTGCAGGACGAGCGGACCACCGCGGTGCTGCTGCTGGTCGCGCCCCAGGGGCAGGCGAAGGCGCAGTACGAGGAGGCCTACCGGCGGGTCAACTCCCGGGTGGACCAGTCGAAGGGGCCCTACCTCTCCCAGCGGTCGTCGATCGACGATCTGCCGGGCAGCCTCGAGACCCTGCTGGACCAGATCGACCAAAGCCTCACCGATCTGCCGGGCACCCGCAGCCAGGTCTACAACAACAAGCTCACGCCGGTCGACGCGACCCAGTCGTACGAGTCGGTGATCACCAACCTGCTCGCCATCCGCGACTCGGCCACCCAGCTCGCCGGCGACAACGACCTGAGCGACCGGATGCGGGCCGCCGCCGCCGTGGCGCGGGAGAAGGAGTTCCTCTCCCTGCGCCGGGTGGTGGTACACCGGGCGTTGGCGCAGAAGCAGCTGACCCCGACGCTGCGTAAGGACTACATCGCCAGCGGCACCGGCTCGGACCAGGCCGTGCAGAGCTTCAAGGCGGTGGCGAGCCCGGACGAGGCTCGGTTCCACGACCAGACCATCGCCGGTGGCGACCGGCGGGAGGCCGAGACCTACACCGGCTGGCTCGACGGCAACACCTCCGGCAGCATGGCCGGCGCCCCGTTCGGGCCCGACCAGTGGGACTCCGCCATGGTCGCGAACGCCAAGCTGATCCGTACGGTGGAGTCGCGGCTCGACGGCGACGTGGTCACCCGGGCCGACGAGATCCGCTCCGACGTGCAGCGGCAGGTGTTCCTGGAGACCGGCCTGCTGCTCGTCATGCTGCTGCTGGCCATCCTCTTCGCCTACCTCGTCGCCCGCTCGATGGCCCGGTCGCTGCGCGACCTGCGCCAGGGCGCCCTCTCCGTGGCCCAGTACGGCCTCCCGCAGGCCGTGGCCCGACTGCGTGACCCGCAGGTCACCGGCCAGCTCTCCCCGGCGCAGCTGGCCAACCAGATCGCCGAGCCGCTGCCGGTGCGCAGCAAGGACGAGTTCGGCCAGGTGACCGAGGCGTTCAACGCCGTCCACCTGGAAGCCGTCCGCACCGCCGCCGAGCAGGCGGCGCTGCGCGCCTCCGTCGCGACGATGTTCGTCAACCTCGCCCGCCGCTCGCAGATCCTGGTCGACCGCCTGATCGGGCACCTCGACCGGCTGGAGCGCGGCGAGGAGGACCCGGACCGGCTGGCCGAGCTGTTCCAGCTCGACCACCTGGCCACCCGGATGCGGCGCAACGACGAGAACCTGCTGGTGCTCGCCGGTGCCGACTCCACCCGTGTCCAGCGGGAGCCGGCCGCGCTGATCGACGTGCTGCGCGCCGCCCAGTCCGAGGTCGAGCACTACACCCGGATCGAGTTCGGCGTGATCGACCGGGACATCGAGGTCGCCGCCCACGCGGTCAACGACCTGGTGCACCTGGTCGCCGAGCTCTTCGACAACGCCACCGCCTTCTCGCCGCCGGACTCCCAGGTGATGGTCGAGGCCCGTCGGGTCGGCGACCGTGCCTCGCTCTACGTCGAGGACCGCGGCATCGGGATCAGCGGCGACCAGCTGCACGAGCTCAACGAGCGGCTGGCCACGCCGCCGCAGGTGGACGTGGCCGTCTCCCGGATGATGGGCCTGGTCGTGGTCGCCCGACTGGCGGCCCGGCACGGCGTCCGGGTCGAGCTGCGCCCCGGCTCCGACCGGGGGACCGTCGCCGACGTGACGCTGCCCACCTCGGTCCTGGTGCCTCGTGCGCTCGCCGGGCGGGCGCAGGGCGCCCCGGCGCTGCCCGCCTCCGCCGGCGGCCCGCCGCCCACGGCCAGCCCCACGCCGTCCTTCGGCGCGTTGCCCGCGTTGGGCGCTCGACAGAGCGAGTCCGGCAACCAGGTGACCCTCGGCGGTCGCCCGTTCGACCCGGCGTCGCGCAACGGCGCGGGCACCCCGGCAGCAGCCGGCTCGGTCCCCGCCATGCCGGCCTGGTCGGACCTCACCGGTGCGGCCGGCGCCAACGCGGCCAGCCCGTTCACCCCGCGTAACGCCAACGGCCAGCCGATCGACCCGCTGCCGCAGCGGCGCAACAACGGTGAGGCCGAGCCGGCCACCGGCCAGCAGCCGAACATCCCGCGGCAGCTGCCGAGCAGCCCGGAGGCCGGGTCCTACTCGCCGCCGCCGGTCTCCGCGCCGCCGCTGCCGCCGATCTCGGGCGGTCCGGTCTCCGGCTCGCCGGTCTCGGCGCAACCGTTCTCGGGTCCGCCGGTCTCCGTGTCGCCGTACGCCGGTCCGCCGACGTCCGCCTCGCCCTACGCCGGCCCGCCGACCTCGGCGTCGCCGTACGCCGGCCCGCCGGTCTCGGCGCAGCCCTACTCGGCGCCGCCGGTCTCCGCGCAGCCGTACTCCGGGCAGCCCTACTCGGGGCAGCCGTACTCGGCCCCGCCGGCCGGGCAGCCCTACTCGGCCCCGCCGGCCGGGCAGCCCTACTCCGCGCCGCCGGCGAACCAGCTGCCGTCGCGGCCGGCCTCGAGCGCCGCAGCGCCGCCGGTCTGGCCGCCGGTCGCCGGTGCCGAACGGGACGCCGCGACGCCCCCGGTGCCCGAGCGCCTCGCCGCGGCCCTGGACATGACCACCGAGCTGCCGCGGGTGCCGCGGCCCGGTACCGAGAGCCAGCCGTCGGCCGCGCCGACGCCGGCTCCCGCGCCGGCCGCGCCGCAGGCGCAGAGCCGACCCACGCCGCCCCCGCAGGCCCAGAACCGGCAGCGTTACGCGGACGAGACGATGGAGCTGCCGATCTTCCGGGAGCTCGAGTCGGCCTGGTTCCGTACCGCTCGGCGGGGGTCGGAGGAGTCGGCGAAACCCGCACAGCCGGCGGCGGCGAACGGCGCCACGACGCAGCAGTTCGCCGCAGTGGACGACACCGGCCGGGCCGTCCAGAAGACACCACCCGGGACGACAGGTAACGCACCGATGGCAGAGACTCCGACGGCCGGAGGGGCGCCACGGGGGAACGGCTCGACCGCGAACGGGGGCAGCCGGCCCACGATCGCCGAGAGCCTGCCCACCCGCCGGCCCCAGCAGCAGAGCAACGGCTGGCAGACCGCTGCCGACGACGGGTGGCGGGCCGCCACGGCGGCCACCGACGTGCCGGTGCAGACCACCACGACGACGGGTCTGCCGAAGCGCACGCCGATGGCACAGTTGGTGCCGGGTGCGGTGGAAAAGCCCGCCGCAGCCGTCCAGCGGCGTACGCCGGAGGGTGTACGCGGCCTGCTCTCGGCCTACCACCGGGGTGTGCAGCGTGGACGTAGCAACCCCGCGGAGAGCAACCCGACCAGCCCGGAGGCGACTCCGGGAGGGCAGCAATCCTCGCAGTCTGGCTCAGGCCCAGTGGCCGGGAGCGGGCAGAAGGAGCAAGAAGGATGACTACTACGCAGGATCTCGGTTGGCTCCTCGCCAACTTCGCCGACCGGGTACCCGGTGTCGCGCACGCGGTCGCGGTCTCCGCGGACGGCCTGCTCCTCGCGTCGTCAAGGGATCTCCCGCGTGACCGGGCCGACCAGTTGGCGGCCATCTCGTCCGGCCTGGTCAGCCTGACCCAGGGCGCGGCCCGCTGCTTCGAGGGAGGCGCGGTGTTGCAGACGGTCGTGGAGATGGACAATGGCTTCCTGTTCCTGATGTCCATCTCGGACGGCTCGTCGTTCGCGGTGCTCGCCGCGCGCAGCAGCGACGTCGGGCAGGTCGGCTACGAGATGGCGTTGCTCGTCGACCGGGTGGGCGACGCGCTGACCCCGCAGCCGCGAGCGGCTGCGGGAATGCTGGGCTGACGCCCTGCTGACCAAGGTCGGCTGGGCAGTAGCGACGACAAGACGGGCTCCACCGGATGGAGCCGGTGCCGGGTACGAGGGAGGTGAGCGGCGACATGTCCGATCGTGACGAACCGACAGGAGCGTTGGTCCGTCCATACGCCGTCACCCGTGGTCGTACCCGCCCCCGACTCGACATCGCGCTGGAGGCGCTCGTCGAGACGACGGTGCGCGGCCGGGCCGCTGCCAACGGCAGCATCGGCCAGGGCCGCGAACACCAGTACATCGCCGCGCTGTGTGACGGACGCGTGCAGTCGCTCGCCGAGATCGCGGCGCGGATGCAGCTCCCGCTTGGTGTGGCCCGGGTGCTCATCGCCGACATGGCGACGGACGGCCTGGTCGCGGTCCACGAGCCGACCATCCTGGACGACTCGAACGACGCGGTGGGCACTGAACTGCTGGAGAGGGTGCTGAGTGGACTTCGCAGGCTCTGACATGTCGCACCGCCCGCCGAGCCCGAGCGGGCGCGTGACGTCGGCGAAGATCGTTATTGCCGGTGGATTCGGCGTCGGCAAGACGACGCTGGTCGGCTCGGTATCGGAGATCACGCCGCTGACCACCGAGGCCATCATGACCTCTGCCGGCGTGGGTGTCGACGACAACCGGCAGGTGCCGGGAAAGTCGACGACCACGGTGGCCATGGACTTCGGCCGCATCACGATCGACCGTGACCTGATCCTGTACCTGTTCGGTACGCCGGGTCAGACCCGGTTCTGGTTCATGTGGGACGAATTGGTGCGCGGGGCGATCGGTGCGGTCGTGCTGGTGGACACCCGCCGGCTGGCCGACTGCTTCGCGGCGATCGACTTCTTCGAGCACCGGCGGCTGCCGTACCTGGTGGCCATCAACTGCTTCGACGGGATGCAGTACCACGACCCGCAGGACGTCCGGGACGCGTTGGCGATCTCGAGCGACGTGCCGGTGGTGGCCTGTGACGCCCGAAACCGGGAGTCGACGAAGCACGTGCTGATCTCGCTGGTCGAGTACGTGCTCACCATGCGTCGTACCCGCGCGGTCGCGCCCGCCTGACAGGCCCGTCGACACGCCCGGTGCGGCTTCGGCTGCCACCGGGCGTTTGTCGCTGTCCGGGCGCGCCCCGACGCCGCCGCACGCCCGCCAGCCGGCGCGCCCGCCCGGGTGCCTGCCGGCTGGCGACGCCCGGGGCGGGATGGCCATGCCGCGGCGGTGCCGCCGGTGTGCCCGTGCCGTGGACTGAGCGCGCCCGGCGGCCACACCGACGCCAGCGGCCGGCAGGGCGGGCCGTACCGCCGCGAGCGTCCACCCAGAGCCGAGAGCCCCTGCCGCCGCCCGGTGTGCAATCCACCGGGGGCGTACAGGGGCTCAGGGGCAGGTCGGGTCGCCGGGGTCAGGAACGGTAACCGGCGGAGCGGTACTCGTACTCCCGGTCGTCGTCGCGGTCACCGTGGTCGCGGCTGAAGTCCCAGCCACCCGCGGCCTCCCGCCCGGGGCGGCCGCCCACCGCGAAACCGCCGATCTCCTGCCCACGGCGCCAGCCGCGGAAGTAGCCGGTGGTGTTCTCGGCAAGGCTCGCGGCGTCCCGCACGATCCGCAGCGGGCGCTCCTCCCGTAGCGGCGAACCGGGCACCAGGTTGGCCTGCGGCACCCGCTTGGGCAGCCCGGCCGTGGTCTCCGCACCGACCGCCGGGCGGGCGGCCTGCTCGGCCGCCTGCCAGCCGGCGTCGGAGGTGGTCGACCAGTCCAGGTCCACCTCGTCGACGTGCCCGACGAACCACGCGGACTTCGCCTGCGCGAAGATCAGCAGGTCGCCGTCGCCACCCTCGTCCGCCACCGGCGGCGGCCGGTGCTCCACCGGCGGTGGCCGGTGCTCGGCCGGGGGCGATCGGTGCTCGACCGGGGGCGGCGGGCGGTGCTCGGCCGCCGGGCGTTCGACCGGCGGACGTTCGGCGCGGCTCGGGAGCCGACCATTGCGGCCGGCGTCCGACCGGTCGACCAGCCGCAGCGGTGGCGTCTCCAGCTGCGGGTCGGCCGGCGGGTTGGCACCCTCGCGCAGCGCCCGGTCGGCCAGCGGCGGCGGCTCGACGAGCCGCAGCATCGGCGGTTCCTGCGGCAGGTCGTCGGCGAGCCACGGCGGGGTGACCCGCCCCTCGCCCGTCCCCGGGTCGGTCGGCGCGTCCACGCCGCGTCCGTAGGAGTAGGCGACCGGGTTGTTCGCCGAACTGTCGGCCGGGTCCTCCGGGTTGTTGACCAGCGGCCAGTTGGCCCGCGATCCGGGCGCGGCGGACTCCTGGTCGGGCCGGGGCGTGGGCACCGGGACGCTCAGGTCGGTGGCGCTGAACCCGCCCGTGGGGGGCGGTGGCGCCGCGCCGTTCGTCTTCGGCCTGGGCGGGATGACCGTGCGCTGCCGCTCGGCACGAGCGTTGTTGATCGCCGCGGTGGTCAGGGTGGGCCGGAAGGGCTCACCCGCCTCGGCGGGCGGCACATTGCCCCGCTGCGCGGGCGCGATCGGGGTGATCCCGGGCGGCGGCGGTGGCGGCGCGGAGACCGGGCGGTTGGTGGGTCCGTCGATCCGGCTCGGGGTCGGCTCGGCCCGCCCGGGCGGGGCGGACACCGGCGGACCGGCCATCGCGGCCGGCGCCACCGGCGCCGGTGCGACCGGCGGCGGAGTGACCGGCGCGGGTGCCACCGGCGGCGGCCCGAGCGGTCGCGGCGTGAGCGGAGGGTTGCCGCCGGAGACGGGCTCCGGACGACTGCGGCGGCCGCCGCCGGCGGGCAGCGGCTCGGCGCTCGCCGGCCGGACCGCCCGCAGGCCGGTGCCGGTGTTCGCCAGATTGGCCAGCTCTTCCACCGGCTCACCGCGCCGGGCGGCGGCCCGGCGGCCGGGCGCCGGTGCGGGCGTGGTGACCCGGGAGCTGAGCGCGCCCACCAGCGCGTCGCAGCCCGCGTCGCAGGCGCGGACCGAGGCGACCGCCTGCCGGACGGTCTCCGCAACGGCGGAGGTGAGCGCCCGGTTCACGGTGGCCCGGCGAGGGGTCTCGGAGATGGCGACCCGCAGTGCGGTGATCGCCTCGTCGATCTCGTCGGCGTCTGCGACGCCGTCGGCGGCGAGGTGCGCGGCGATGGCGTCTGCGGCGACCGGGGTCTCCCGGCCGCGGGTGGCGCCGCCACCGAGCATCCCCGGCTCCGGCAGCGCGTCGAGCACGGCCAGTGGGATCGGCTCGGCCGGGTCGGGGTATGCGCGCAGCGCCGCCGGGTAGAGCTCGCGGAGCACCTCGCGCAGCGCGACGGCGGCGGAGTGCCGCCCGCTGGCCAGCGCGGCGTGTGCGGAGAGCACCTGCTTGTAGCCGGCGAGGTCCCGGGGCGCGGGCAGGGTGACCGCGGAGAGCGCACCGGCCTGCAGGGCGCGGGCCAGGCCGACGGCCCGTCGCTCGGCCGGCGGCGACTGCATCTCCTCCAGCGAGTCGTCGTCGGCGAACCGCTCGGCGAAGTCGTCCACCGAGTCGTCGTCGGCGATCGCCAGCGGGCGCCCGGCCGCGCTGAGCAGCGAGGTCACCGTGTGGTCGTCGCTGTCGGCGGCGATCGCCGCACCGCTCGGCCCGCCTGACCGCTCCACGAGCAGCGCGACCAGCTGGGCGTAACCCGCCGGTTCGTCGCCGATCTCGCAGACATGCAGCAGACGGCCTGCGTCATCGACCACAGCAGACGTCAGCGTCGAGCCGGCCGAGGCCGGTCGGTCGGCCGGATCCGCCGAGGCTAGACCGCAGTACACGCGCACGAGCGCCACGGCGTCGTCCTCCTCCCGGGACAGGTCTTTCCTCTGCCAGAGACTGATGCTCCCCGGTACGGGTCAGTCGCGCCAGTCCACGACCGCAGAGATCTTGCCGACAATGGTGCGCCAACCGAGACTTGCGGTTTGTGCCCCGATTTTCTTCAGCCGCCGCCGACCCCGGAAAGCGCCGATCCCGCCGTTGACGGTGGCCCGCAGCGCCTCGTCCAGATCGTCGAGGCTGGAGCCGGCCGAGAGCATGTCGAGCACGGCGGGTAGCCGCAGCGCGTACGACAGGTCACGGGCGACCTCGCCGGCCTCGATCAGGAGCGTCGGATCCCACGTGTCGTGCCCGCCGCGGAGGTTCTCCACCACCAGGTCGAGCTCGTAGGTGTCCTCGTCCAGCGGCGCGATGTGGGCCGGTTCCACCCGTTCGGACAGTTCCCGCCAGCTGTCCAGTTGGGACAGATCGTTGGGCGCACCGGATCGGACGAAACTGACCAACGACTCCGGGGTCTTGAAGAGCAACAGCCGGCCCCGGTGGGTGAGGAAGACCGGCACCTCCTCGTCGTCCGCCTCCTCGGCGGCCTCCTCCTCGGAGTCGGCGTCCTCGTCGGAGTCGGCGGTCTCCCGGCGGCGCTTGGCGTCCTCGTCGCTCTCGGCGAACTCCTCGGCCAGCTCCTCGTCGAGGATCACGACGGTCTCGTCGTCCTCGTCCTCCTCCTCGAGCACCTGGCGGCGGGCGAGGAAAGGGTCGTCCTGGTCGCGCTCGGTGACGTCGGTCGGGGTCAGCTCCCCGGCCGGCCGGTACGCCCGCAGGGTGAAGCCGGTGCCGGCGGGCAGGGCGATCTCCACCGGGTCGATGCCGACCTCGTCCCAGAGCGAGCGGTCGACCGCGACCGACGGGTCGTCGGTCTCGGCTTCCTCCGGCTCGGTGGTGTCGTCGAGCTCGGGCTCGTCGGCGTCGGGCCGTTGAGGCGACTGGCGGGCCACGCTGACCTCCGTGTGCTTCGGGCTGCCCACCCGCCGACGTCTCCGACGACGAGTGACTCTGGGCACATACCCTAGTGGGCCGCTCCGGAACACCTGAGCCCGCACCCCGGTGGCGGTCCGGCCGCCGGACAAGTAGCGTAGCTACGTATGAAGGCCCAGGCGTTGCACGGACACCTCGACGCCCTGCTCCTCGCCGTGCTCGAGGCGGGGTCGCTGCACGGCTACGCCATCATCGAGGCGTTGCGGGCCCGCAGCGACGGCAACCTCGACCTGCCGACCGGCACCATCTATCCCGCGCTGCGCCGACTGGAACGGGCCGGACACGTGGCCAGCACCTGGAGCACCGTCAACGGCCGCGAGCGGCGGACGTACCAGCTCACCGACGGCGGGCGTCGGGCGCTGGCCGGCGAGCGGGCGGGCTGGCGCGAGTTCAGCTCCACCGTCGGCCGCTTCCTCGACCCGGACGTTCCACCCACCCCCGCCTGAGCCGCCCGGCGGGCTCAGCGGGCGGCGAGCAGCCAGCCACGCGCGGCCCGGCCCACCCAGATGTAGCCGGCGCCCGCCAGCACCATGCCGACGATCATCGGCGGCCAGCTGAGCGCCGCGTCCCAGAGCCCGATCGACCAGCCGAAGAGCGCCGCCCCGGCGAGCACACCGAGCCCGAGCAGACCCGTCAGGCCGGTGCCGACCAGCCGGGCGAGGACGGCGGGGCCGGGCCGTGCCGAGCGGGCCGTCACCGTGACCAGCAGGAGCCCGACGACCGCGACGGCGAGCGCGACCAGCCAGATGCCGCTCACCGACCGGGAGAGCAGGAGATAGCCGGCCGGCGGGTGCGGACCGTCACTGCTCCAGCTCGACCCGCGCCAGGTGAGGTCTCCGGCGACGGCCAGGGTCGCCGCGAACGCGAGCACCCGCAGCGACAGCCCGCGCAGCGCCGCCACCGCAAGTTCGGCCTGCCACGCCGGCAGGAGCTGCGCCGGGCTGCCGAACTCGGCCACCGCCCGCCGCTCGGCCTCCGCCGCCGGCAGCCCGCCGGCCCGGTACGCCTCGACGGCGTCCTGCAACCCGTGCCGGGCCTCGGTGAGCAGGTCGGACTTGAGCCGGGCCGGCCCGTGCAGGCGGGCGGCCAACTCCCGCAGGTGGCCCTCCACCGAGACGTCGTCGCAGCGCAGCATGGCCCCACCCTGCCACGCCGGGCGGCCGGCCGTCGTCCGGGAGAACCCTGGACCGACCCGGAGACCGGTCAGGGCGCCAGGGCCAGGTAGCCGCGCTCCGCCGCCTCCTGGATGAGCCACTGGTCCCGGTACCAGCCGGGGCTGGCGATCAGGGCGGCGTGCCGGCCCCGCTGCACCACGTGGCCGGCGTCGAGGACCACGATCTCGTCCAGCCCGGCCAGCCCGCTGAGCCGGTGGCTGATCAGCAGCACCGAGTGCCCCGCCGGGGTCGCGGCCAGCACCGAGGCGAGCACGGCGTCGGCGGCGGCCGGGTCCAGCCCTTCGGTCGGTTCGTCGAGCACCAGCACGGCCGGCGCGGCCAGCAGCGCGCGGGCCAGGGCCAACCGCTGGCGCTGCCCGCCGGAGAGCTGCCCGCCCTCCTCGCCGACCACGGTGTCCCAGCCGGCGGGCTGTGCCCGTACCCAGTCCAGCAGCCCGGCCGCCGCGGTCGCGGCGGCCAGTTCGTCCTCGCCGGCGCCCGGTCGGCCGAGCAGCAGGTTCTCCCGGACCGAGGCGTGGAAGACGTACGCCTCGGCGAGCAGCCCGCCGACCGCGCGGGGCAGCTCGTCCTCGGAGTAGGTCGCCAGGTCCCGCCCGTCCACGATGACCCGACCGGACGCGGGGCGCACCGCGCCGGTCAGGACGGCGGCCAGGGTGCTCTTGCCCGCACCGCTCGGGCCGACCACCGCGACCCGGCGGCCGGCGGGCAGGTCGAGGCTGAGCCGGTCGAGCGCCGGCACGGCGCCGGTGCGGTACCGGACGGTCACCTCGTCGAAGCGCACGTCGTGCGGTCCAACCACGGGCGAGGCCGGCTGCGCCCGCCCGTCCTCGGGTCGGGCCGGCCCGCCCGTCGGCGATGTGGCCGGCGTCGGGCCGGCGGGTGCGGAGTCGACGTCACCGAGCAGGGCGGCGACCCGGGCCAGTCCGGCCCGGAGCTGGGTCCACTGCCGGGCCGCCCCGACCAGCGCCAGCGTGATCTCGACCGCGGCGAGCGTGCCGACGGCCAGGACGCCGACCAGCACGCCGGGCACCTCCGCGGCCAACGCGACCAGCACCACCGCGCCGGCGGTGAGGCCGGCGACGAGGGTGCCGGCCGCGTCCACCGCGAAGCCGGCGGCGGCGAGCCGGCGCTCCAGTCGGGCCAGCCGCTGGGCGCGCCCGGTCGCCGCGCGCAGCGCGGAGTCGGTGGCCCCGAACGCGGCGAGGTCGGCGGCGCCGTGGGTCAGGTCGATCGCGTCGGCGGCCAGCGCCCCGCGCAGTGGCGCCAGTTCGTCGGCGCTGCGCCGGGTCAGCGCGGTGGCCAGTGCGGGCAGTGCCACCCCGGCGACCAGCAGTCCCACGGCGAGCGCGCCGGCGGCGGGCGGCGAGATCAGCGCGGCCCCGCCCACCGCGAGCACGCTGACCAGCACCGCCGCCGAGGCCGGGACGAGCACCCGCAGCAGCAGGTCCTGGACCGCCTCGACGTCGGAGACCAGGCGACTCAGCGCGTCGCCGGTGCGGGGCGGGGCAGCCTGCCGCGCGGCGAGGCTGGCGAAGACCCGGGCCCGGACGTCGGTGATCATCCGGAGCACGGCGTCGTGCCCGGCCAACCGTTCGGTGTAGCGGAACACGCCACGGCTGATCGCCAGGGCCCGGACGGCGACGATGGCCACCGTCAGCCGGTCCAGCGGCGGCCGCCCGGCGGCGCTCATCAGCAGCCAGGTCGCGGTCGCCATCAGGGCCAGCCCGGCGAGTTCGGTGGCGGCGGCGAGCAACCCGGCGCCGACCAGCCGGTTCAGGTACGGCCGGGCCAGCCGCAGCACGGTCCGCTCGGCCCGGCCGGACCCGCCCGGCCCGGTCGGTGGCGGTGCGGAGTCGGATCGCGGCGCGTCGGTCATCGGGTCGCCTTCCCGGTGGGCGCCGGGGTCAGCTCGGTGACCCGGCCGTCCTCGATCCGCAGGATCCGGTCGGCGTCGTCGAGCAGCGCCGGGCGGTGCGCGACCAGCAGTGCGGTGCGGCCGGTGACCAGCCGCCGGGTCGCGGCGAGCACCACCGCCTCCGAGGCGCTGTCCAGCCGGGCGGTCGGCTCGTCGAGCAGCACCACCGGGGCGTCCCGGAGGAAGGCCCGGGCCAGCGCGACCCGCTGCCGCTGCCCGCTGGAGAGGCCGTGCCCCCGCTCGCCGAGCATCGTGCCCAGCCCGTCGGGCAGCCCGGCGACCACCTCGTCGAGGGCCGCGCCGTGCACGGCCCCGGCGAGCGTCTCGGCGGGGGTGTCGGCGGCGCCGAGCCGGATGTTGTCGGCCAGCGAGGCGGCGAAGAGGTGCGCGCGCTGCGGCACCCAGGCCAGCTGCCGGCGCCACGCGTCGGGGTCGGCGTCGGCCAGGTCGACTCCGCCGACGGTCACCCGCCCGCTGGTCGGGGTGACGAAGCCGAGCAGCAGCCCGAGCAGGGTGCTCTTGCCCGCCCCGCTCGGACCGATGATCGCGATCCGCTCGCCGGGCCGGATGGTCAGCGTCACGTCGCGCAGCGCGGTGGTCCGCTCGTACGCCACGGTCACCGACTCGAACCGGATCTCGCCCCTCCCGTCCGGGACGAGGCGCGCAGCCGGCCCGCCCGGGGCCGGCGCCCCGGTCTGCACCTCGAACGCGTCGTTCAGCGCGCTGAGCCCCTCCATGCTGGCGTGGAAACGGCTGCCGGCCGCTCGCAGCGGCAGGTACGCCTCCGGGGTGAGCAGCAGCACCAGGAGCGCGGTCTGCAGGGCGAGCCCGCCGCCGAGCAGCCGGATGCCGACCGGCACCGCCACCAGGGCCACCGAGAGGGTGGCGACCAGCTCCAGCACCAGGGCGGAGAGGAAGGCGATGCGCAGCGTCTTCATGGTGGCGGCCCGGTGCCCGTCGGCCATCCGGCGGACCACGTCGACCTGCGCTCGGGCCCGGCCGAAGGCCCGCAGCGTGGGCAGCCCGGCGACCATGTCCAGGAAGTGCCCGCCGAGCAGGGAGAGTCGCCGCCACTGCCGCTCGGTGGCGGCCTGCGCCTGCCAGCCGAGCAGCGCCCCGAAGATCGGGATCAGCGGCAGGGTCAGCGCGATGATCACCGCCGAACTCCAGTCGGCCAGGCCGATCCGGGCCAGCACGGCCACCGGGACGGTGACGCTGAGCACGAGCTGGGGCAGGTAGCCGGTGAAGTAGGCGTCCAACGCGTCCAGCCCACGCCCGGCCAGGGTGGCGAGCTGCCCGGCCCGCTGCCCGGCGACCCACCCTGGCCCGTGCCGGCCGACCGCGCCGAGCAGGTCCGTGCGCAGCGCGGCCTTGACCGTCGCGGCCACCCGGGCGGCCACCGTGCCCTGCGCCCAGACGAGCAGCGCCCGGGCGGCGACGGTGGCCACGAAGCCGCCCAGGGCGGGGCGGTCCAGCCGGCCGCCGAACGCGGTGGCGAGCAGCATGGCCAGGGCGGTGGCCTGCGCGACGACCAGCGCCGCGGCGGCCACGCCGAGGAGTGCGAGCAGGGCGAGGTCGCGGCGGGCCGCGGGGACCCGACGCAGCAGACGTGGGTCGAAGGGGCGGCGGTTCACCAGTACACCGGTGCCCTGCCGTCCGTCCGTCCCCGGAACACCCACCAACACATCAGCTGGAAGCCTAGTAGGGCCGGCAGGAGCGGTAGCGCCAGCCAGCCCAGCAGGCGCAGGGTGGGTGCGCTGGCCGCCGCGTCGGCCACGGTCAGTGACGCGCCCGGATCGGTGGTGGAGACCAGCACGTAGGGCCAGAGGGTGGCGCCGACCAGGGCCACCGGCAGGGCCAGGGTCACCGCGGTGGCGGCGAAGGCCAGCCCGGGCCGCCGTCGCGCGAGCGCCGCGCGGGCCACCAGCAGCGCCGCGACCAGCAGCACCGGCAGCAGTACGCCGGCCAGCGGTCGTTGCGCGGTGGCGCGTACCCGCTCGGAGAGCAGCCCGGCGACGGTCGCCAAGCCGATCGCGGCGAGCGCCACCGGGATCAGCCGGCGGGCCAGCCGGCCGACCACGAGCGCGTCCGCTTCCGGCAGCCGGAGGGTGAGGAAGGTCGCACCGTGCAGCGCGATCAGGGCGAGCACGGCCAGCCCGGCCGCGGCGACGAACGGGGTGAAGACGTGGGTCAGCCCGGCGACGTGCCCGTCGCTGTGCAGCGGTACGCCCTGGAGCAGCCCGGCCAGCACGGCGCCCCAGCCGAGCGCGGCGAGCGCGCTGCCGGCGACGACCACCCGGTCCCACCCGTTGCGGGCCCGCTGACCGGTGGGGCGGCTGCGCAGCTGCACCCCGGCGGTCACCAGGATCACCCCGGCGAGCGCGCCGAGCACCGCCGGGTAGAACCCGGCGAGCAGTTCCCCCTCGAGCAGCGGGAAGGCGCCGAAGAGGATGCCGACGGCGGCCACCAGCCAGACCTCGTTGCCGAGGAAGAACGGACCGACGGCGTTGAGCGCCGCCCGGCGGCGGCCGGGGTCGGTCTCGCGGGCGAGCAGCAGGCCGACGCCGTAGTCGTAGCCGCCGAGCACCAGGTAGCTGGCGAAGAAGAGGCCGAGCAGGGCGTACCAGGCGAGTTCCATGGTCGGCTCCTAGGCGAGGGCGGGTGTGGGGGCGAGGTCGGCGGGCTCTCCCGGCGGCCGACCGAGGGCCGGGTCGTGGGCGCCGCGCGCGGCGTGCCGGGCGAGCAGCACCCAGTTGGTAACGGCGAGAGTGCCGAGCAGCAGGCTGAATCCGATCAGCGAGGTGAGCATCACCGGTGCGCCGACCGGGGAGACCGCCTGGTCGACCGGGAGCAGTCCGTACGCGACCCAGGGCTGGCGGCCGACCTCCCGGGAGATCCAGCCGAGGATCACCGCGACGAAGGGCACCGGCAGGGCGAGCAGCAGCAGCCAGAGCGGGAAGCGCAGGCGGATGATCCAATCGCGCCAGATCAGCGGCACCAACAGCCAGAGCAGGCCGAGGCCGAAGCCGATCAGGATCATGAAGCCGAGCCCGACGCTGGCCAGCACCGGTGGGGTGTAGTCGCCGGGGCCGAACCGCGTGGTCCACTCGGCGACCAGCGCGTCGGCCTCGGGGCCGGCGCCGAACTTGGTCGGCTGCACGGCGCCGACCGGGCCGAACTGGGCGAAGCCGAAGCCCTGCACCAGGGTGACGGCCAGTGCCGCGGTGACCAGGCCGATCCGCAGTGAGGTACGGAAGAGCGCGTGGTCGGCGGTGCGCCGGATCAGGTGCCAGGCGCTCACCGCTGCCATCAGCATCCCGCCGACCAGCAGGGACGCCGAGACCACGTGGCCGAACGCCATGCCAAGGCTGGGGTTGGTGAGCAGCGCCCCGAAGTCGGTGAGGTGGGCGACGCCGTCGCGCAGTTCGTAGCCGACCGGGTTCTGCAGCCAGGAGTTGGCCACCATGATCCAGAACGCCGACGCGTACGCGGTCAGCGCGACGCCGTAGAGCAGCGCGAGGTGCACTCCGCGCCGCATCCGGTGCCACCCGAAGATCCACATGCCGAGGAACGTGGACTCCAGGAAGAAGGCGACCAGGGTCTCGATCGCGAGCGGGGCCCCGAAGACGTTGCCGACGTAGCGCGACAGCCCGCTCCAGTTCAGCCCGAACTGGAACTCCATCACGATGCCGGTGGCGATGCCGAGCACGTAGTTGATCACGTAGAGCTGGCCCCAGAACCGGGTCAGCCGTTCGAACTTCTGGTTGCCGGTGATCACCCACGCGGTCTGCAGTCCGACCAGCAGGGTGACCAGGCCGAGCGTGACCGCAACGAAGAGAAAGTGGATCGATGTGGTGGCGGCGAACTGCAGTCGGGCGATGAGCAGGGTGTCCATAGCCGGCTCTCCAACGGTTGGCTCGCTTGTCGTAGCGAGCCTACACGTAGATTCTCTACGCATAACTACTACGTCGCGTCGTAGACAATGTTACGACAAGACGTAGTAGTTGTGGGGGAGGTGTCGCGGGTCAGCTCAGGAAGAGCGAGACGGGCAGCGCGACCAGGGTGGAAGCCACGGCCAGCGCGGTGGCGCCGATCAGGCGGGGTGGCCGGTCGGCGACCAGCAGCCGCTGCACCCGGACGTCCAGATCCCGGTCGCCGATGCCGAGGGCGCCAACCGGGGTGATCCGGTGGCCGGCCGCGGCGAACCGACGCAGCGCGCCGGCCAGCGGCGCCTCGGCGTGCAGCTCGCGGGCCTTGTCGTCGGCGCGCATCTCGACCAGCAGCGCGACCCGCTCATGCGCCCGCCGGACCCAGCCGAACCAGGGCAGCGCCCGGCAGAGCGCGGTGAACGGCAGCAGCACCAGGTCGTGCCGCTCCTCGGCGTGTGCCCGCTCATGGGTGAGCACGGCGGCCAGCTCGGCCCGGTCCAGCAGGCTCAGCGTCCCGGCGCTCACCACCACCCGCGGCTTCACGCCGGGCAGGCAGTACGCCGCGGCGCTCGGGTGGTCGAGCACCAGCGCGCCGGGCGCGGCGGGGTCGTCCCGGGCCACCAGGGTGAGCAGCTCCCGGTGCCGGCGCTGCGCGCGGACCGCGCCGTGGATGCTGCGCACCGTGGTGGTCAGCAGCACCGCGCCGATGCCGAAGCCGAAGCTGACCCCGGCCAGGTGCAGCACCCCCAGCCCGGCGGGGAGACGGTCGTGCAGCAGATCGTCGAAGAGGGAGACCAGGGCGGTGCCGGTGGGCTGGTCGTACCCGGCCAGCCCGAGCGCCATCGGCAGGCCCATGGCGGAGAGCCCGAGCGCCAGACCGACCGCCTGCCAGCAGACGATGGCCACCCGTGGGCTGCGCCACGTCCAGGTGGACCGGGCGAGCACCTGCGCGGTCAGCCAGCAGGCCAGGACGGTCAGGGCGAAGTGCAGGGCGTACGCCATGGCAGCCGCCCTACCGGTCCGCTGCCTCGTCGGCGGGGGCCGGGCGGGTGACCGGCGGATCGATCTGATCGGTGAGCGCGTCCTCGGCCGGCCTGGCGCCGGCGGCCTCGGCGGAGAGCGCGGCGCGCAGCACCTCGGCCTCCGTGCCGGTCACCGAGCGGGCGAAGCGCACCAGCGCCGCGTCCCGGCTGCCGCCCAGGTCGAGCGCGTCGAGCATGAGCTGGGCGATGTGCCCCTCGCGGGTGCCCGCGGCGCGGTAGCGCCAGGCCCGGCCCTCCCGTTCGCGCTGCACCATGCCCTTGCCGGCCAGCCGGTCCAGCACGGTCATCACCGTGGTGTAGGCCAGCTCCCGGCCGGCCAGCGCGTCGGCCACCTCCCGCACGGTGACGCCGTCCGACGTGCCCGGGACCGAGTCCCAGAGCACGTCCATCACCGCACGTTCGAGATCACCAAGCCGAGTCACGCCACAATCCTACCCCCGGTAGTAGATCCCTCCCACGGCAGCACACCCGAGCTGACCCCCGGCGCGGACCTGGCCCACGTCAGGTTTTCCGGGGCGCCCCGCCCGCGCACGGATCAAGCCTGACCGCCCGGAGCGGGCGGGGCTCCCCGGAAAACCCCAAGGCCGGGACGAGACTCACACCCCCTTGGGATGCCAGACCGTCTTCGTCTCCAGCAGGGTGGTCATCCGGGCGACGCCCGGGTCGGCGAACCAGTCGTGGTCCGCCGGGGCCGGCCGGAGCACCCGCTTGAGGTTCTCGGCGGCCTTGACCTCCAGGTCGGCGCCGAGTTCGGCGTCGGCGACCCCGGTCAGGTCGATCGCGTTGACGTCCATGTGGCTGGCCAGCGTCGGCACCGTCTCGGAGATCCGGCCGGTGAGCAGGTTCACCACGCCACCGGGCAGATCCGAGGTGGCCAGCACCTCGGCCAGGGTGACCGCCGCGAGGGGCTGCGCCGGTGACGCGGCCACCACGACGGTGTTGCCGGTCACGATCGCCGGGGCGACCACACTGACCAGGCCGAGCAGCGCCGGCTGCTCCGGGGCCACCACGGCCACCACGCCGGTCGGCTCCGGCGCCGAGATGTTGAAGTACGGGCCGGCCACCGGGTTCGCCCCGCCGTACACCTGGGCGAGCTTGTCGGACCAGCCGGCGTACCAGACCCAGCGGTCGATCGCCGCGTCCACCTCGTCGGCCGGGACACCGAGGGCGACGAACTGCTCGCGCCGGCCCTCCAGCATCTCCGCGACCCGGTAGAGGATCTGACCCCGGTTGTACGCGGTCGCCCCGGCCCAGCCCTTCACAGCGGCGCGGGCGGCGACCACGGCGTCCCGCGCGTCCTTGCGGGAGGCAAGAGAGACGTTGGAGTCCTGCACGAGATACGACCGTCCCGACTCGCTGCGCGGGAACTTCCCGCCGATGAAGAGCTTGTACGTCTTGCGTACCGCGACCCGCTCAGACATTGAGGTAGCCCTCCAGCCCGTGCCGGCCGCCCTCGCGACCGTAGCCCGACTCCTTGTAGCCGCCGAACGGCGAGGTGGGGTCGAACTTGTTGAACGTGTTGGCCCAGACGACGCCGGCGCGCAGTCGGTCGGCCATCCACAGGATCCGGGAACCCTTGTCGGTCCAGATCCCGGCGGACAGCCCGTACGGCGTGTTGTTCGCCTTCTCCACCGCCTCGGCCGGGGTGCGGAAGGTGAGCACCGAGAGCACCGGGCCGAAGATCTCCTCCCGGGCGATCCGGTGCGCCTGGGTGACCCCGGTGAAGATGGTCGGGGCGAACCAGAAGCCCCGGTCGGGCAGCTCGCACGGCGGCGACCAGCGCTCCGCGCCCTCGGCCGAGCCCGCGTCGGAGAGTTCGCGGATCCGGGCCAGCTGGGCCGCCGAGTTGATCGCGCCGATGTCGGTGTTCTTGTCCAGCGGGTCGCCGAGCCGCAGCTGGGCCATCCGCCGCTTGAGCGACTCCAGCACCCGGTCGGCGACGTTCTCCTGGATCAGCAGCCGGGAGCCGGCGCAGCAGACGTGCCCCTGGTTGAAGAAGATCCCGTTGACGATGCCCTCGACCGCCTGGTCGATCGGCGCGTCGTCGAAGACGATGTTGGCCGCCTTGCCGCCCAGCTCCAGGGTGAGCTTCTTACGGGTGCCGGCGACCGAGCGGGCGATGGCCCGGCCGACCTCCGTCGACCCGGTGAAGGCGACCTTGTCGACCCCCGGGTGCTCGACCAGCGCCCGGCCGGTCTCGCCCGCGCCGGTGACGATGTTGACCACACCGGCCGGCAGCTCGGCCTGCTGGCAGATCTCGGCGAAGAGCAGCGCGGTCAGCGGGGTGGTCTCGGCCGGCTTCAGCACCACCGTGTTACCGGCGGCGAGCGCCGGGGCGATCTTCCAGGCCAGCATCAGCAGCGGGAAGTTCCACGGGATGACCTGCGCCGCCACGCCGAGCGGCCGGGGGTTGGCGCCGAACCCGGCGTGCTCCAGCTTGTCGGCCCAGCCGGCGTAGTAGAAGAAGTGCGCGGCGACCAGCGGCAGGTCGACGTCCCGGGACTCCTTGATCGGCTTGCCGTTGTCCAGCGACTCCAGCACGGCCAGCTCGCGGGAGCGCTCCTGAATGATCCGGGCGATCCGGAACAGGTACTTGGCCCGGTCGCGGCCCGGCATCGGGCCCCAGACCTTCTCGTACGCCGCCCGGGCGGCCTTGACCGCGCGGTCCACGTCCTGGGCGCCGCCCTCGGCGACCTCGGCCAGCACCTCCTCGGAGGCGGGGTTGACCGACTTGAAGCTGCCGCCGTCGGTCGGGTCGACGAACTTTCCGTCGATGAAGAGCCCGTAGGAGGGCTTGATGTCCACCACCGAGCGGGACTCGGGGGCGGGGGCGTATTCGAACATCGGGCTCAGTCCAGGGTGAAGTAGTCGGGGCCGGCGTAGACGCCGGTCGTCAGCTTGGTGCGCTGCATCAGCAGGTCATTGAGGAGGCTGGAGGCGCCGAAGCGGAACCAGTCCGGGTCCAGCCAGTCCGCGCCGACCGTCTCGTTGACCATCACCAGGTACTTGATCGCGTCCTTGGTGTTCTTGATGCCGCCGGCCGGCTTCACGCCGACCTGCCGGCCGGTGGCGGCGCGGAAGTCGCGCACCGCCTCCAGCATCACCAGGGTCACCGGCGGGGTGGCGGCCACCGGAACCTTGCCGGTGGAGGTCTTGATGAAGTCGCCGCCGGCGAGCATGGCCAGCCAGGAGGCGCGCCGCACGTTGTCGTACGTGGCCAGCTCGCCGGTCTCCAGGATCACCTTCAGGTGCGCGTCGCCGCAGGCCTCCTTGGTGGCGACGATCTCGTCGTACACCTCGGAGTAGCGGCCGGCCAGGAAGGCACCGCGGTTGATCACCATGTCGATCTCGTCGGCGCCGGCCGCGACGGCCGCCCGGGTGTCGGCGAGCTTGACGTCGAGCGGCGCCTGCCCGGACGGGAAGGCGGTGGCCACGCTGGCCAGGTGCACCTTGCTGCCGCGCAGCACCTCGGCCACGTACGGGACCATCGCCGGGTAGACGCAGACCGCGCCGACGTGCGGGCAGGACGGGTCGGCCGGGTCCGGGCGCAGCGCCTTGGCGGCCAGCGCCCGCACCTTGCCCGGGGTGTCGGCCCCTTCGAGGGTGGTGAGGTCGACCATCCGGATCGCCAGGTCGATCGCCTGGGCCTTGGCGGTGGTCTTGATGGAGCGGGTGCCGAGCTGTGCCGCCCGCTGCTCCGCGCCCACCTGGTCCACGCCGGGCAGGCCGTGCAGGAAGGTCCGCAGAGCGGTCTCGGATCGTCCCAGCTCGGAGAGGTCCGACCGGGCCGACGTCGCTGTCGCCGTCATGCCAGGAAGTCTACGCATCCACCGGCTGAGTGATCTTGGTCACTGCCGTCCCGTCGGGCTCCCCGCAGGCGTCGGGAGTGAGCGGCGTCGCCCGTCCGCCCGCGACCGCGTATCGGCCCGCTGCGTTCGGTAGGTTGAGCGATCGTGGACGTACACGTCATTGACCACCCGCTGGCCCAGTCCCGGTTGACTGCCATGCGGGACGAGCGCACCGACTCCTCCTCGTTCCGGGCGGCGCTGCACGAACTGACCACCATGCTGGTGTACGAGGCGGCGCGCTCCTTCCCGGTCGAGCGGTACCCGGTGCAGACCCCGGTCACCAGCACCGAGGGCACCCGGCTGGCGAACCCGCCGCTGCTGGTGCCGGTGCTGCGCGCCGGCCTCGGCATGGCCGACGCCGCGCTGGGCCTGCTGCCGGAGTCCTCGATGGGCTTCGTCGGCCTGGCCCGGGACGAGGAGACGTACGAGCCGCGCGCCTACATGGAGTCGCTGCCCCGGGACCTGGCCGGCCTGCCGGTGCTGGTGCTCGACCCGATGCTCGCCACCGGTGGTTCGCTGGAGCACTGCTGCCGGCTGCTCGCCGACCGCGGCTGCACCGACATCACGGTGCTCTGCGTGCTGGCCGCGCCGGTCGGCATCGAGCGGCTGGAGCGCTCCGGACTGCCGCTGCGCCTGGTCACGGCGTCGATCGACCAGGACCTCAACGACCGGATGTTCATCGTCCCCGGGCTCGGTGACGCGGGCGACCGCCAGTTCGGCGGGATGCCCCGCTTCTGACGTCGGCCCGACCCTCGGCGAGTTCGTGCGCGGGGTGCGCGCAGCGGCTACCGTTCCGGGCCATGACTGGTGTTGCGCTCGCCGAGGAGTTGCTGCTTCTCGCGTACGACGACGAAACCGGCAAGGCGACCATGCCGCGGATCAGCCTCGATCTGGGCATGGCCGCCGCGGTGCTGATCGAGCTGGCCCTCGCCGGTCGGATCGCGTACGCCGACGGAAACCTGGCCGCGGTCGACCCGACACCCACCGGCGAACCGATCGCCGACGCGGTCCTCGCCAGGATCGCCAGCGACACCCCGCACACCCCCGCCTCCTGGGTGCAGCGGCTGCGGCACGGCCTGCGTGACCGGATCCTCGGCGACCTGTGCACCCAGGGCGTGGTGCGGGACGTGGACGAGACCGAGCTGGGCTTCATTCACGTGCACCGCTACCCGGTCGTGGACACCTCGGTGGAGGCGGACACCCGCCGCCGGCTGGCCGAGGCGCTCACCGGCGGGCTGGTCCCCGACGAGCGGACGGCCGCGCTGGCCACCCTGGTCGCGGTGCTGCGGATGGAGTCCGCGCTCGGCGTGGACGGGCAGACCGCCGAGGAGGCCCGCCAGCGGCTGGCGGAGATCGCCACCGGCGCCGGGTTCTCCGGCGACGTGAGCCTGGACGACTCCGTGGTCCGCCCCTCGGTGGGCCTGGTCGTCGCCGCCCTCGCCCAGGCGGTCGACCACGCCCTCGGCCCCCGCCGCTAGTCGCACCCGCTGCTGTTGATCAAGAGGTTCGCGTCAGGATTCGCGGCTTGCCTGACGCAAACCTCTTGATCAACGCGTCAGATGCCGAGGGCGGTGGCGATTTCTGAGCGGAGGGCGGCCACGGACTGGGTGGCGCGGTCGCGGGCGGCGCCGACCTCGCCTTCCGCGACCGGCTCCACCACCTCCAGGTACGCCTTGAGCTTCGGTTCGGTGCCGGACGGACGGATCACCACCCGGGCCGCGTCGGTGCGCAGGATCACCACGTCCGACTCGGGGAGCAGGTCCTCGGTCGCGGTGACCGGGTGCCCGAGCAGCGTGGTCGGGGTGGCCGCCCGGATCCGGGCCATCGCGTCGGCGATCTCCCGCAGGTCGTCCACCCGCACCGAGAGCTGGTCGGTGTGGTGCACGCCGAACTCGGCCGCCAGCTCGTCCAACCGGTCGGTGAGGGTGCGCCCCTGTGCCTTGAGCCCGGCGGCCAGCTCGGCCACGGTCAGCGCGGCGGTGATGCCGTCCTTGTCCCGCACGTGGTCGGGGGCGACGCAGTAGCCGAGCGCCTCCTCGTAGCCGAAGACCAGCGGCGCCGAGCCCCCGCCGGCCCGCACGATCCACTTGAACCCGGTCAACGTCTCGTCGTAGGGCAGGCCCCGGGCGGCGCACATCGCCCGCAGCAGCGACGACGACACGATCGTGGTGGCGTAGAGGCCGGTCACGCCGCGACGCATCAGGTGGTCGGCGAGGAGCACGCCCACCTCGTCGCCGCGCAGCATCCGCCAGCCGGTGACCGCGTCCCGCACGGCGACCGCGCAGCGGTCCGCGTCCGGGTCGTTCGCGATGGCGATGTCGGCCGCGGTGGCGTCGGCGAGCGCCACCAACTTGTCCACCGCACCGGGCTCCTCCGGGTTGGGAAAGGAGACCGTGGGGAAGGCCGGGTCCGGCTCGGCCTGCTCGGGCACCACCCCGGGCACTGGGAAGCCGGCCCGGGCGAAGGCGGCGGTGAGCACCGCCGCGCCCACCCCGTGCAGCGGGGTGTACGCCACCGACAGCTCCCGCGACCCGTCCGGTGCGATCACCGCGGTGGCCCGCTCCACGTAGGAGGCCACCAGATCGTCGCCGAGCACCTGGCCGGGCGGGCCGAGCGGCACCTCGGTCAGCGGGCCGACCGCCCGGATCGCGGCCTCGATGCCGGCGTCCGCCGGCGGCACGATCTGCGCCCCCGCGCCCAGCTCGCCGCCGAGCTCGGCACCGAGGTAGACCTTGTAGCCGTTGTCCTGTGGCGGGTTGTGGCTGGCGGTGACCATCACTCCGGCCACCGCGCCGAGGCGCCGGACGGCGTACGCGAGCACCGGGGTCGGCAGCGGTCGGGGCAGCAGCAGTGCCGGTCGCCCCGTCCCGGTGGCCACCTGGGCGGTCCGCTCGGCGAACTCGCGGGAGCCGTAGCGCGCGTCGTACCCGATCACCAGCGGGCCGGTGCCGCCCTGGGCGGCGAGCCAGCCGACCAGCCCGGCGGCGGCCTGGGTGACCACCGCGAGGTTCATCCCGTTCGGGCCGGCCCGCAGGGGGCCGCGCAGCCCGGCGGTGCCGAAGGTCAGCGGGCCGGCGAAGCGGTCGGCCAGCTCCGGGGCGCTCGCCGGCAGCCGGTCGAGCACCGCCCGCAGCTCCGCCCGGCTGGCCGGGTCCGGGTCGTCGTCGAGCCAGCGTCGGGCTTGCTCGCGAATGTCGTCGATGTCAGTGGTTTCCGCCGGCATGCCTCTTGATAGCACGCCGGCGGATCACCGCTGACGGTTCCCTCCGGCTCAGCCCGCGGCGGTGAGCTGGAACGTGCGCACCATCTCGTCGAAGATCGGCTTGCTCTCCGCGAACTTCGCCTCGGTCGAGCTGAGGTAGAACGAGTAGATCTTTCCGCCGCTGACCACGCCCCGCCAGACGCCGTGCCGTCTGGTGTCGCCCTCGCCGCAGGTGTACTCGAACTCGGCGGCCGCCTTGCCAGCCAGCTCCTGCTCCGTCATCGAGAGCTGGGTGTACGGCTTGGGGCAGGACTTCGCCTTCTTCAGCCCGCCCTCGGCGATCTCGGCCCAGCGCATCGAGCTGCTGCCGCCGAAGTTCTCGGTGAGGATGCGCACCTTGCGCCCGGAGTCCTCCGGGTCGACGTAGTCGATGTAGAGACCGCCGGTCGCCCGCTCCCAACCCTTGGGCACCATCACCTGGACGCCGCGGGCGGAGTGCTCCTGCATCTCGACGCCGGGGCCGGCGGGTGCGGTGGCCGTTGGCTGGGCCTGCGGCGCCGGGGGTGCCGGGTCGTCGCCGCTGGACAGGGCGATCACCCCGATGAGCAGCAGCACGGCGACCCCACCGGCCGCGGCGAGCTGGACCTTGCGCGGCCAGCCCTTGACGGTGCCGACCAGCTCTCCGCCCATCCGGCGGGCCCGGTCGAGCGGCTTGCCACCCGCGCCGGGCGGGTTGGCCGGCGCGGCCCAGGGCTGGCCGGTGCCCGGCACCGACCACTGGCCGCCGCCGTAGGTGCCCCCCACCCGCTGGGTGGCGTCGGACCCGCCCGCGTAGGGGACGGCCTGGGTGGCGTCCGGTCGGGCGCCCCAGGTGACCCGCTGGGTGGCGTCCGGGTGGGCGCCGGCGTCCACCCGCTGGGTGGCGTCGGCGCCACCGTAGGTGCGGCCGGTCGCCGGGCGGCCCGGCGTCGGCATCGCGCCGGTGGGCGTGTGCAGCGGACCGGCCAGCGCGTCGGCGCTGGTCTCGTCGAGCGCGGCGGCGTCGGCGGCGGCAGGCTTCGGCCGCTCGCCCCGGCGCAGCTCGGCCAGCCGGTCGGTCAGCGACTCACCGGGGCCGAGCATCGCCCGCCCGCCGATCTGGCCGCTGGGCTTGGGCTCCGGCTGGGCCGGCGGAGGGGGCGAGACCGGGCGCTGCACGGGCACCACGGCGTACGGGTCGGTCACCGAGTGCACGGCGGTGGCGGTGCTGCCCAGCGGGCCGGCCAGCAGCTCGCGGAGCATGGCCCGGGAGGTGTGCACGTCGAGCCGGCGGCTCGGGTCCTTCTCCAGAAGGCCCATCAGCACCCGGGTCAGCGGGCCGCTGCGCTGCGGCGGGGCGGGCGGGTCCTCGACCACCGCGTGCATGGTCTCGATCGGGTCGCCCTTGTCGAACGGGGGGCGCCCCTCGACCGCCGTGTAGAGCGTCACACCGAGCGAGAAGAGGTCGCTGGGCGGGCCGAACTCCTGGCCCATGGCCCGCTCGGGGGAGATGAAGTGCGGCGAGCCGAGCACCATCCCGGGCGTGGTGAGCTGCACGTCGGTGGGCATCCGGGCCACCCCGAAGTCGGTCAGCACGCAGCGGCCGTCGGAGCAGATCAGCACGTTGGCCGGCTTGACGTCGCGGTGCAGCACGCCGATCGCGTGCGCCACCTCCAGCGCGCCGAGCAGGGCGATGCCGATCTTGGCCACCGCGCGCGGCGCGACCGGGCCGTCCTCGATCACCATGTCGGCGAGGCTGCGGGCGTCCAGCAGCTCCATCACGATCCACGGTCGGCCACCCTCGGTGACCACGTCGTACACCTGCACCACCGCCGGGTGCTGGATCGCCGCGGCGGCCCGGGCCTCGCGGAGCGTGCGCTCGTACATCGCGTCACGGTCGCTGGGGGCCAGCCCCGGGGGGAGGACGACCTCCTTGACCGCCACGTCCCGCCGCAGCAGGGTGTCTGTGGCACGCCAGACCGTACCCATGCCGCCGTTGCCCACCGAGGAGCGCAGCGAGTAGCGACCACCGATGGTGGTGCCGGGTGCCGCGCGCCCGTTGGGAGGACTGGCAGGTCCGCCGCTCCAGGTCGGGATCTGAGTCACAGAAGAGCCACCGGGGGATATCGAGGGGGCTGGGACACAACCCCCCTATCTTGCTGGTTCCGACGCCCGATGCGAAAGCCGACGCGTCGGACGTTTATCGAAGTCCACGTTCCGTACCCGACTGTTCACCTCAGGTCGACCTTCGTGGACGCAGTGTGCGGTATCCCTCACCCGGTCCGGCCGCCCGGCGTCCTACCATCCGGTAATGAGCGAACGGCGGTCAAGCGAGTCCGGTTTCCCGATCAAGGGCGTCTACACGGCGGCCGACCTCCCGGCGGAACTGGACTCCCGGCTGGGCGGCCCCGGCGAGTTCCCGTACACCCGCGGGGTCTACCCCACCATGTACACCTCCCGCCCGTGGACCATGCGTCAGTACGCCGGCTTCGGCACCGCCACCGAGTCGAACGCGCGCTACCACCAGCTGCTGCGGGCCGGCACGATGGGCCTCTCGGTCGCCTTCGACCTGCCGACCCAGATGGGCTACGACTCCGACGACCCGATCGCGCACGGCGAGGTGGGCAAGGTGGGGGTGGCCATCGACTCCATCGAGGACATGCGGCTGCTCTTCGACGGCATCCCGCTGGACAAGGTCTCGACCTCGATGACCATCAACGCGCCCGGCTCGGTGCTGCTCCTGCTCTACCAACTGGTGGCGGAGGAGAACGGCGTCCCCGGCTCGGCGTTGAACGGGACCATCCAGAACGACATCCTCAAGGAGTACATCGCCCGGGGCACGTACATCTTCCCGCCGAAGCCCTCGCTGCGGCTGGTCGCGGACACCTTCGGCTACTGCCGCGCCGAGGTGCCGAAGTGGAACACCATCTCCATCTCCGGCTACCACATGGCCGAGGCCGGGGCGTCCCCCGCTCAGGAGATCGCGTTCACCCTGGCCAACGGGGTGGAGTACGTCCGGGCCGCGCTCGCCGCCGGGCTCGCGGTGGACGACTTCGCCCCCCGGCTGTCGTTCTTCTTCGTGGCCCGGACGACGCTGATCGAGGAGGTCGCCAAGTTCCGGGCGGCCCGGCGGATCTGGGCCCGGCTGATGCGCGACGACTTCGGCGCGAAGGATCCGAAGTCGATGATGCTGCGGTTCCACACCCAGACCGCGGGGGTGCAGCTCACCGCCCAGCAGCCCGAGGTGAACCTGGTCCGGGTCGCGGTGCAGGGGCTCGCCGCGGTGCTCGGCGGCACCCAGTCGCTGCACACCAACAGCTTCGACGAGGCGATCGCGCTGCCGACCGAGAAGGCGGCCCGACTGGCGCTGCGTACCCAGCAGGTGCTGGCGTACGAGACCGACCTGACGGCCACCGTCGACCCGTTCGCCGGCTCGTACGTGGTCGAGGCGATGACGGCCGAGCTGGAGGCGGCGGCGATCGAGCTGATGGACCGGGTCGCCGACCACGGTTCGGCGGTGGACGCGATCGAGGCCGGGTTCCAGAAGCGGGAGATCGAGCAGTCCGCGTACCGGATCGCCCAGGAGATCGACTCTGGCGAGCGGGTGGTGGTCGGGCTGAACCGGTTCCGGATCGACGACGAGGAGCCCTACGAGCCGCTTCGGGTCGACCCGGCGATCGAGGCGGCGCAGGCGGAGCGCCTGGCCCAGCTGCGGCGTAGCCGGGACGCCGGCGCGGTTGAGCGGGCCCTCGCCGAGCTGCGTGCCGCCGCCGACGGCACCGAGAACGTGCTCTACCCGATGAAGGACGCGCTGCGGGCCCGGGCCACGGTCGGCGAGGTCTGCGGGACGCTGCGCGAGGCGTGGGGCCTCTACCGGCCCACCGACCGGTTCTGAGTCGGCGCACCGCAACCCGGCACCGGTTCCCGGTGCCGGGTTGCTGTCGTGTTTCCGCTGGTCAGGTGCGTGATGATCGGGTTCGTCGAGCGCTACAGTCGAAGACAGTTCCCCGGCTGGTGCGGCGTGGCCCCGACCGGCGTGGTGTGTGCCCACGAGGTTTGCGGGTACCCCGACCCGGTGAACGGGGACGGACACCCTGTGCGGTCTTCCCGCACCGGTGCATGTGAGCGTCGGTAGCCGTTCGTTGCGGAGAGTGGTCGGCTAATTGCCGGAGTGTCGGTTCATCAGACCGACTAATGCGACAATTCGCAACGAGAGGCCCAGTACGGACGCTCGATTTCGTGACCGCTGAATCGGTTACGCGTTGTAGGAGGTGAGACGGCGGATGACGGCGTTCGAACGCGATCTACCTGCTGTCCCGCCGATCCCCGAGCGCTCTCAGCAGGGCATTCGTGACGCTGCGCGGTCCGATCACTACCGTAACGAGGTTGCGCAGCGTCACCGGCGGAGGTCTAGGCTGTCTGCTGTTCCCGATGATCCATCCATCTCTAGTGATCGAGAATTCGACGTGACGAGTGCGATGATGTTGCCGACCGGCAGCCAGTTGGCGTCGCCCTGGCCGGAGGCGCCATCCGGGTCCCACCCCCTGCCGTTCGAGCTGGACAACCTGCTCGCGCTACGGGTACCCGGCCTCATCGCCACCCGTCGTCACATCCACGCGCACCCGGAACTCTCCGGCAGCGAGTTCGCCACGGCCACGCTGATCGCCCGGGAACTCTCGCTGGCCGGGCTGAACCCCCGGATGCTGCCCAAGGGCAACGGCGTGCTCTGCGACATCAACGGCCGCCCCGACGGTCCGGTGATCGCCCTGCGCGCGGACATCGACGCGCTGCCGCTGACCGACGTCAAGGACGTCCCCTACCGCTCCACCGTGGACGGCGTCTGCCACGCCTGCGGCCACGACGTGCACACCTCGGTCATGCTCGGCGTCGGCATGCTGCTGGGTCAGCTCGCCGCCCTCGGCGAGCTGGACGGCCGGGTCCGGCTGATCTTCCAGCCGGCCGAGGAGATCCTGCCCTGCGGCTCGCTGGAGGTCATCGAGGCCGGCGGCCTGGACGACGTGGTGCAGATCTTCGCGCTGCACTGCGACCCCAACCTCCCGGTGGGCCAGATCGGCCTGCGGGTCGGCCCGATCACCGCCGCCGCGGACAACGTCACCGTCCGGCTGACCGGGCCCGGCGGGCACACCGCGCGCCCGCACCTCACCGTCGACCTGGTCGACGCGCTCGGCCGGCTGGTCACCGAGGTGCCCGCGCTGGTCAGCCGCCGGGTACCGGCCAACAGCGGGCTGCTGCTGGTCTTCGGCCACGCGTCGGCCGGCACCCGCTACAACGTCATTCCCTCCGAGGCGTGCGCGGCCGGCACCCTGCGGGTGATGGACCGCGACACCTGGGAGCTGGCGCCGAAGATCGTCGCTCAGGTGGTGCGGGACGTGATCGCCCCGACCGGCGCGACCGTCGACCTGGAGTACCTGCGCGGCCGGCCGCCGGTCAGCAACGACTCGCGGGCCATTCAGGTTCTCACCGCCGCCACCACTGCCGCCCTCGGCCCGGAGGGCGTCGCGGAGACCCCGCAGAGCATGGGTGGCGAGGACTTCTCCTGGTACCTGGAGTACGTCCCCGGCGCGCTGGCCCGGCTGGGCGTCGGCCGGTCCGGGCCCAACGTCGACCTGCACCGCGCCTCGTTCGACGTCGACGAGCGGGCCATCCCGGCCGGCGTCCGGGTCATGGTGCAGACCGCGCTGCGGGCACTGGCGGCGGCGCGCTGACCGCTGCCGCGGGCCGACGACGACGCCGCCGGCGCAGCACCACGAGCAGCGCCGCCACCGGTACGCCGAAGGCGATCAGCCACGGCAGCACCGCGCCCAGCACGGTCAGCAGGATGGTCATCGAGGCCAGGAAGACCTTCCAGCCGCCGCTCAACCCGACCAGGAAGCCGATCTCGGACTCCTCGTCCGCCGTGCTCACGTCCGGCCCCACCAGGGTCAGCGTGATGGTGGAGAGCGCGGTCAGGTCGGCCAGTCGGCGCTTCTTCGCCTCCAGTGAGGCCAGGTCGGCCTCCCGCCGGGCCAGCTCGCCCTCCAGCGACACCAGATCGGTGATCGTGGTGGCCCGGGCGAGCAGCCGACGGGCGCTCTCCACCCGGGCGCGCTGGCTCGCGATCCGCGCGTCCAGGTCGATGGTCTCCTCGGTGACGTCCTGGGTGTGGATCTCCCGCCGCTCCTGCCGGCCCAGCTTGGCCAGCTCGTCGATCACCGCGGTGAACCTCGCCGCCGGCACCCGAAGCTCCAGCTCCGCCCGGGCGTCCGCGTCGGAGCTGGAGCGCTGGTCACCGCCGACGAAGCCACCCACCGCGGTCACCGCCGTCACCGCGCTGCGGGCGGCGGTGTCCACATCGTCCACCTGGACCAGCATCGTTCCGGTGTAGATGATCGAACGCTGGTCGACGCGCAGGTCGGGTGCGCCCGCCCCGGCCTCGGCCGGCGCGCCGCCGCCCGCCGCGTCGCGGTCCGCCGCTCCGGCCGCCGGCGCCTCGTTCGAGGTCGCCGTGTCATCGCCGGAGCCGCCGGCTCCGCAGCCGCCCAGCACCAGCACCGCCACCAGTCCCAGCGCCGCCAACGGCGCGCCGCGGTGGCGTCGTTCCCGCACGTCCATCCCCGCTCCCCTCTGCTCGCCCGGATGGGCGATACCTCGGACGCGGCGCGCCAGCACGCCGGTTCCGGCAGACTGCGCTGAGGACGTCACGATTCGATAATCGAGGAGTCACGATGCAGCTCACCAAGTACGCCCACTCCTGCCTACGGGTGGAGCACGACGGCGGCGTGCTGGTCATCGATCCCGGGATCTTCAACGACCCGGCGGCGCTCGACGGGGCGGACGCGGTACTGATCACGCACGAGCACCCGGACCACCTGAACGCCGAGGCGATCACCCGCCAGCTCGACCGGCGACCCTTCACGGTGCACGGGCCGGCCTCGCTCGCCGCGCCCCTGGCCGACGCGGCGGAGGTGTTGCAGTCGATCCAGCCCGGTGAGCGGTTCACCGCGGCCGGGGTGGCGATCCGCGCCTACGGCGGGCAGCACGCGGTGATCCACCCGGACATCCCGGTGGTGGCGAACCTGGGCTTCCTGATCAACGACGTGGTCTACCACCCGGGGGACTCGCTGGTCGTGCCGGACCAGCCGGTCGACACGCTCTTCGCGCCCATCCACGCCCCCTGGTCGAAGTTCTCCGAGGTGGTCGACTTCATCCGGGCGGTCGCCCCGCGCCGGGCGTACGCGCTGCACGACGCGCTGCTGAACACGAACGGGCTGGGGGTGCTCGACCGCCAGTACACGGCGCTGTCCCACACCGAGTACCAGCGGCTGGAGCCCGGTACCCGGCTGGACGCCTGACGCGATGGCCGACCCCTCCGCCGAGCTGGTGCGGCAGCTCTACAGCACGCCCCCGGACCGCTTCGTCGCGGCCCGGGACGCGGCGGCCGCCGAGGCCCGGGGCGCGGGTGACCCGGCGGCCGCCCGGCAGATCGCCCGGCTGCGCCGCCCGACCGTGGCCGCCTGGCTGGTGAACCTGCTCGCGATCCGCCGACCCGAGCTGGTCGCCGACCTGGTGCAGCTCGCCGAGGCGTTGCGCACCGCCCAGCGCGAGCTGCGCGGCCCGCGGCTGCGGGAACTCTCCGCGCAGCGGCGGGCGGTGGTCGGCGCGCTCGTCGCCGAGGTGCGCAAGCTCGCCGCCGGGGAGGCCGGCGCCCCGTCGGCCGGGAAGCTGCCGTTGGCCGAGGTGGAGGCGACCCTCAACGCGGCGCTCGCCGACACCGAGGTGGCCGAGCAGATCCAGGCCGGGCGGTTGCTCCGGGCGGCGAGCTACGCCGGCTTCGGCGAGACCCCCCGCCCGCAGCTGCGCCTGGTCACCGGGGGCGACGAGGAGGGCGAGGAAGCGGCGGAGCGCCGGAGCCGGCGGGACACCGGGCGGGCCCCGGCCCAGCGGGCCCCGGGCGGCCGGTCCGCCGACCGGGCCGCGGAACGTGCCGCTCAGGCCGAGCGGGCCGCCCGGGCCGAGCGGGCGCGGCAGCGCCGGGCGCTGGAGCGGGAGCTGACGAAGGCGCGTACCGATCAGCAACGCGCCGAGTCGGAGCTGGCGGACGCGACGGCGGCCGAGCAGGACGGCGCCGCCGCACTCGACGGGATCGAGACCGAGCTGGCCGAGTTGGAGCGGCGGCGGGCGGTCGCCGAGCAGGAGCTGAGCCGGGCCAAGCTGGCCCGGCGGGGGGCGGAGCGGACGCTCACCACGGCCCGGCGGCGCACCGGCGAGGTGGAGGCGGCGGTGGAGGCGCTGGAGGCCGACGAGGGGGCTGCCGGGACGGGCGGTGAAGAGGCAGACTGACCTCGATGGACGGACGTGGGATGCGGGCGGGACCGGCCCGCTCCGGCGCGCGCGGGCAGGCCCGATGACGCCGGAGCAGGTCGCCGCGGCCAGCAAGCCGATGGTGCTCGACCTCGGCGACGCGTTCAGCCGCTGCCCGATCACCCTGCGCCGGGCGCGACTGCTCGGAATCTCCGGCTGGGCCTTCTACGTCAGCGGCCGGGCCGGCGCGCTCGGTGACGTACGCGCCGAGACGGCGGCCGCCGCGCTCGGCTTCATCGCGCCGGACGCGGTGGCCGACGGCTGGGACAACGCGGCCCGCACCGTCCGGCCCTTCGAGGTGGCCGCCGCGACGCTCGCCGAGTGCTGCCGGTGGGGCTCGCAGCACCTGGACAGCGTCCCCGGGGTCGAACGGCTCGCCGGTCTGCTGGAACGCGCGGTCGGCGCGGCCGATGCCAGCGGCATGCCGCTCTTCGCCGCGTGGCGGGCGATGCCGGTGCCGGGCCGGACGGCCGGGGCGCGGGCCGCGGCGGCGCTGCGACTGCTCCGGGAGCACTTCGCCGGCGCCTACCTGCTCGCCGTCCGGGCCAGCGGGATGACGCCGCTGGAGTCGGTGCTGGCCGGGCCGGAGGGGGAGGCGGGCGCGATGGCCTGCGGATGGGCGCCGCCCTACCCGCCGGTCGGGCCGCTGGTCCGCCGCCGGCTCTGGGCCGAGGCGGTGACCGACCGGCTGGCCGTGCCGGCGTTCGCGGCGCTCGGCCCGGTCGACGGCGTCGAGCTGCTCGACCTGCTGACCGCCGCCCGGGCCCAGTCGGGCCCGGTGGCCCGGTCCGGCCCGGCCGCCTGATCGGCGAAGGCCCGCCGTGCGCCGGGCGGTAAATCGGCGGCGCGGCGCGTCGTCCCCTGCCAGGATCGGCCGTGTGACCCTTCCCGCTGGCTGGAGCGCGCGCCGGCCCACCCTCGACGACGTCCCCGCGATCCTCGCCGTGGTGCACGCCGCGGACACCTTCGCCGTCGGTTATCCCGACTTCGACGCCGAGGACGTCGAGGCGGCGCTGACCGGCCCGTACGTCGATCCGGCCCGGGATCACTGGCTGGCCCTGGACCCGGACGGCACGGTGGTCGGCTGGGCCAGCGTCGACAACCCGACCGGCGTCGGGCGGGAGTTCGTGGAGGTCTACGTCGACCCGGAGCAGGGGCACCAGGTACGCGGCCCGCTGCTGGCCCGCCAACTGGACCGGGTCGCCGAGCGGGCCACCGAGCGTGAGCTGCCGGCGCTCACCGTGCGGTGCGCGGTGTTCGAGCCGGAGCGGGACTGGCAGCGCGCCCTGGGCGACGCCGGCTTCGCGCTGGTGAAGCGCTACGTCCGGATGCACCGTTCGCTGGCCGACCTGCCCGCCGAGCCGCCCCCGCCGCCCGGGGTGACGGTCCGCCCGGTCCGCCCCGACGACGAGCTGGACCTGCGGGAGTTCCACCGGATCTTCGACACCGCGTTCCGGGACACCCCCGACTACGAGCCGCTCGGCTACGCCGAGTGGCGCAAGAAGATCACTCAGCACGGCACCACCTGGGACGAGTGGTTCGTCGCCGAGGTGGACGGGGTGGCGGCCGGTGCGCTGCAATCCTCCGACCAGGCGTTGGACCAGAACGAGGGCTTCGTCCGCAGCCTCTCCGTGCTGCCCGCCTTCCGGCGTCGGGGGGTGGGCGCCGCGTTGCTGCGCCGGGCGTTCGCCCGCTACGCGGAGAAGGGCCGCAGCTCGGCCGGCCTCGGGGTCGACCTGGCCAACCCCACCACCCCCCTGTCGCTCTACCGCTCGGTGGGGCTCGCCGAGACCCGGTGGACCGACATGTACGAGCTGGTCGTACCGGCCGCGCCGGGGGCCGGTGTGTGATTGACGACGCTGCCCGGGGTCGGCGGGCGACCCGGCTCGCGGCGGTAGCAGACTGGCAGTGTGCGACAGCCTCTAGGCCGACGCGGTGCCGGTGGGGCGGGACCGCAGCTCGGTGACGTAGTCGTCCGGCGCGCCCGCCTTCTCGGCGGCGGTCGCGATCTCCGAGAGGTACCAGGCGGTCGGCAGGCCACCCTCGTAGCCGTCGAAGACGTAGACCCACGCGGTCACGTCCCCGTCGAGGGTGGAGACCCGGACGTGCAGCTTGCGGTACGTGCCGGCGGTGACGCCCTCGATCTCGTCGAGCTGGGCGGCGTCGTAGGGGTGGATGTCGTAGAGCGCCGCGAAGACCCGGTCACCGGGGGACTCGACCACGGTGCTCACCGCGCCTTCCCAGCCGATCACGTCGGCACCGGCGAAGGTCAGCCGCCAGCCCTCCAGCCAACCGGTGCCCACCATCGGCGAATGCGGGCAGTAGGCGCGCATCCGGGCGGGATCCAGGTTTGAGCCGTAGGCGGCGTGAAGACGCACGGCGATGACGATAGCCCGGCGGGCGGGTGGGGGAGAATACGACAGTGCGTGTCGGACGCGTTCGGGAGAAGAAAGTCACTGTGAGCATCGACGAAGGGCGAACGCTGTGAGCCGGATCGTGATCATCGGCGGGGGGCCGGCCGGCTACGAGGCGGCCCTGGTCGCCGCGCAGCTGGACGCTGAGGTCACCGTGGTGGAGGCCGACGGCGCCGGTGGGGCCTGCGTGCTGTCCGACTGCGTACCGTCGAAGACCTTCATCGCCAGCTCCGAGGTGGTGACCGGCTACCGGGACACCGAGGAGTTCGGGGTGCACTCCGACGGGCTGGAGGCGGTCACCGTCGACGCCCGGGCGGTGCACGAGCGGGTCAAGCGCCTCGCGCTGGCCCAGTCGGCCGACATCCACGCCAAGCTGCTCAAGGCCGGGGTCACCTTCGTGGCCGGCACCGCCCGGGTCGGCGAGGACACCCTCGGTCACACCCACCGGGTGCTGGTCACCCCGACCGACGGCGCCGACGAGTACTCGATCGAGGCGGCCACCGTGCTGGTCGCCACCGGCGCCACCCCGCGCCAGCTGCCCACCGCGCTGCCGGACGGCGAGCGCATCCTGACCTGGCGCCAGGTGTACGACCTGCCGGAGCTTCCCGAGCACCTGATCGTGGTCGGCTCCGGCGTGACCGGCGCCGAGTTCGCCAGCGCGTACCTCGCGATGGGGGTCGAGGTCACCCTGGTCTCCAGCCGCGACCGGGTGATGCCGCACGAGGACGCCGACGCGGCCTCGGCGATCGAGCGGGTGTTCCGGGCCCGGGGGATGAGCATCCTCAACAACTCCCGCGCCGACGCCGTCCGCCGGACCGAGACGGGCGTCGAGGTCGAGCTCTCCGACGGCCGCAAGGTCTACGGCTCGCACGCGCTGATCGCGGTCGGTTCCATCCCCAACACGGCCAACCTGGGGCTCGCCGAGTACGGCGTCGAGCTGGCCCGCGGCGGCTACGTCACCGTCGACCGGGTGTCCCGGACCAACGTCCCCGGCATCTACGCCGCCGGCGACTGCACCGGGGTGCTGCCGCTGGCGAGCGTCGCGGCCATGCAGGGCCGGATCGCGATGTGGCACGCGCTCGGCGAGGCGGTCCGCCCGCTGCGGCTGCGCACCGTCGCCGCGAACGTCTTCACCGACCCCGAGCTGGCCACGGTGGGGGTCTCCCAGGACGAGGTGGACGCCGGCAAGGTCCCGGCCCGGCAGGTGATGCTGCCGCTCTCCGGCAACGCCCGGGCCAAGATGGACGACCTCGCCGACGGCTTCGTGAAGCTCTTCTGCCGCCCGGCCAGCGGCCAGGTGATCGGCGGTGTGGTGGTCGCACCGAAGGCCAGCGAGCTGATCCTGCCGATCACCATGGCGGTGGAGAACAACCTGACCGTCAACGAGCTGGCCCAGACGATCACCATCTACCCGAGCCTCTCCGGCTCCATCACCGAGGCCGCCCGCCAGCTCATGCTCCACGAACTGGAGTAACCCCCTTCGACTGGCCGATCATGGAGTTGTGGTGGGCGTTCCGGGCCGGAACGCCGCTTTCCCGGGGCACCACAACCGCATGATCGCCGGCTGCCCTGCTGAGGGTGAGGGCGATGGTGGTGAGGACGGCTACCTCGGCGAGGATGAGCAGCCGCTCGGCCAGGCCGATCAGCAGCCGGTCGCCGGGGTAGGCGGACCAGATCATCGCCGCCGCGAGGACGAGGCTGGTCAGCACCAGGCCGCGTAGCACCCCGGCGACCGGGGCGAGGTGGGCCCGGCGGGCGAGCAGCCAGCCGGCGACCGGCAGCGCCAGGAACGCGACGACCGAGGCGTACCGGTGCAGATACGCGGCGGTGGTCATCGGCGTACCGGGCTCATTGGTCGGCACCAGGGCGGCCAGCACCAGCCCGGCCACCCAGGCCCCGAGCAGCAGTTCGGCGGCGGGGGAGCGGGGCCCGGTGCGGCGGAGGCCGGGCAGCAGGACCGCGGTGGCGAGGGCGAGCAACACCATGGCGACGTCGATGACGCCGCCCCGGTCGGAGACCGCGAAGTCGCTCACGGTCAGCGCCCACGGGTTCAGATCGTCGTTGACTTCGAGGTGGCCGATCACGGCGAGCAGGGCCGCGAAGGCGATTCCGCCGAGGGCGAGCAGGCCGGCGCTCCGGGTTCCAGGCATGCCTCAGCCTGTCGCCGGAACCACCCGAAGCGGATCGGGGCCGGCCACCGAAATCGATCCCGGGGACCACCCCTAGGACACGCGGTCACGCCCCCTGCGGGTGCGCCTGCCGGCGCCGGATGCCGGTCGTCGACGGATGCAGCCGACGGCCCATGGCGGCGGGCGGGGTCAGTCGACCGGGACCTCGGGGCGGGCGTGCCGGGCGCTGACCAGGGTCATCGCCCAACCGGCGGCGGCGAAACCGGCCGCCGCCACGGCGGCGATCACCACGAGCCGCCAGGCCGATTCGGTCAGCGCGGTCCCGCCGAGGTGCCCCACCATCGCGCCGTAGGTCGCCCAGCCGAGCGCGGCGGCCGTCTCGTAGATCATGAAGAGTCGGTACGGGTAGCGGCTGCGGCCGGCCGAGAAGTGGGCCGCCATCCGGCCGCCGGGCACGAACCGGCAGAGCAGGATCACCAGCGGCCCGGGGCGGCGTAACCCCTGGGTGACCCGGTCGGCGACCCGTCGGGTCCGGCTCGGCTCGGCATGTCGGGCGGCGCGACGGTCAGGCGCGCTGCGGCCGAGCAGGTAGCAGGCGAGGTCCCCGGCGAGCACCCCGAGGGTTCCCACGGCGATGGTCAGCGGCAGGTCCAGCCCGCCGTACACGGTGAGCGCCCCGCTGGTGATCATGATGACCTGGGTGGGGATCACCGGGATGAAGGCGTCCGCCGCCAGGAGACCGAGCAGCGCGAGGTACGCCCACGTCGGCGAAGCGACGTCAGTGAGTAGTTCGGGCACGCCTGCCACCTCGCCGGATCCGGCCGATTGGGTGTACTGAGCCTGACGGCGTGTCCGGCGTCACCGTGGACAGCCCTGGCCGGTGGTGACCACCGACACGGCAGGGCCACCCAGGTACAACGACCGTCCGGGCCCGCAGGTCACGGGCTGCGCGACGGTCGGCGGATCGGCGTCCGTCGGCGTACCGTTGTCGGCGCGCGGCCCCGTGACCGTCGGATCCCCCGTTTCCGACGACCGGGCCGCGGAGGGCGGCCGGCAGGTCCCGTGCCGGCCGCCCGCCCCTCTCGGGGGCAGGACGAACCAGCCGCAAATTCGCATGATCATCCGTCCCGGTCCGCCGGGGCACGCCGGTACGGTCGGCCGCATGGCCCGACTTTCCGAGATCACCTTCCGGCTGCCCGACACGACCGAGGCGCACGCCTTCCTCAGCGACCTGCGCACGTTGCTCGCCGACGTGCCGTACGCCTCGGAGGCGGTCGGCCGCCTCACGCTCACCCCGCCGCGGCCGGACGGAGCCCGGCCGGTGACCACGTTCCTGCTGGCCGACGTGCCGGAGCCGGAGATCGCCCTCGACACCGGGCAGACCATCGGCGTCGGCGGTGGGGCCGCACCCGACGAGCAGGGCCCGCCGGCCGGGATCGAGCTGGCAGAGCTGGCCCGCCGGCTCGCCGGGCACGTCCCGCGCGTCGACCACACCGGGGTGAACCTGCCCACCTGCGCCGACCGGCCCGAGCAGTGGCAGAGCCTGGTGGCTGCCGTCGCCTCGACCGCGACGATGTACCGCTATCCCACCGGCGAACCGTGGCCGTTCGTGCTTCCGTCGAGCGCCGACGAGTTCCAGCACGGCATCGCAGACTTCGTCGTCGGGCGGGAGCCCCGGTTCGAACTGGTCCACGACCCGTGGCGGACGCACCCGGAGTGGCAGTTCGCCCTCTGGACCGACCTGACCCGTGCCCAGCTCGAACTGCTCTTCCCCGACCCCCAGGGGATGACCTTTCCCGGTCTGGAGGAAATCTTCCGGGTCGTTCCGATCCGCAGTCCCTGGCCGGGACTGGGGATCCGCTTCGACCTCTGCTACCGCATCGAGGACGGCCCGTCGGACTGGGAGACCGGCGAGTGGCTCGTCCGGGCGGGCGGCCGGATCCCCCCGACGCCGTAGACCGCCGGCACTTCCCACGACCGGCCACGGCCACCTGCCGGCGGAAGGCGGAGCGGGAGGCCCGGCCGGAAATCCGGGTGCGGACGCGGCCGACGCGCGGATACCGTCGCCGCATGCGCAGCGCGGATCTGACCACGACGCCGGGAATCCCCGGCGCGCCGCACTGACGTCTTCGTCGACGAGGCCCCGGGGCGATCCGCCCCCGACGGCCGCGCGGCGTTCGGTGACCAGATCGCCTCCGGGTCGTACCCGATCAAGGAGAGCGACATGATCGACCACCGCAGGCTCGGCCGTGAGCTGGACCTGTTCGTCTCCCACCCGCTGGCCGGCGCCGGGCTGCCGATCTGGCTGCCCGCCGGCGCCGCCGCCCGGCACGCGGTCGAGGAGTACGTCCGGGAGCTGGAGCGGCGGGCCGGCTACCAGCACGTCTACTCGCCGCCGCTGGGCAAGCGGGAGCTCTTCGAACTCTCCGGCCACCTCGGCTACTTCGCCGACGACATGTTCCCGCCGATGCGGGTGAGTGACGACGACGAGTTCGTGCTCCGGCCGGCGCTCTGCCCGCACCACGCCCTGGTCTTCGCCGCCCGTGGCCGCTCCTACCGGGAGCTGCCGCTGCGTATCGCCGAGCTGGGCGGGATGTACCGGTCCGAGCGCTCCGGGGTGCTCGGCGGACTGTCCCGGGTACGGGCCATCTCGCTGAACGACGCGCACAACTTCTGTGCCCTGGACCAGGTGGGGGAGGAGGTCGCCGAGATCCTCCGGCTGATCCGCGAGGCGCACGCCGCGCTCGGCGTCCGCCCGGCCGGGTTCCGGCTGTCGCTGCGCGGACCGGGGCAGAAGTACGTCGGCGACGACGCCCAGTGGGCGCGCGCCGAGGAGCTGCTGCGCGCCGCCCTGGCCGGGCTGGAGTACGTCGAGGCGCCGGGGGACGCCGCCTTCTACGGGCCGAAGATCGACATCCAGATCGTGGACGCCGCCGGCCGCGAGTCGACCCTCGCCACCGTCCAGCTCGACTTCGACAAGCCGGAGCGGTTCGACCTGTCCTACACCGACCGGGACGGGTCGCGGCGGCGGCCGGTGATGGTGCACCGGAGCCTGGTCGGCAGCATGGAGCGGCTCTTCGCGCACCTCATCGAGGTGCACCAGGGCGCCTTCCCGGCCTGGTACGCGCCGGTCCAGCTGGCGGTGCTTCCGGTCGACGACGGGCAGGCCGCCGCCGCGGCCGACCTCGCCGTGCGGGGCGAGGCGGCCGGGCTGCGGGTCGAGGTGGACGCCGCCGGCTCGCTCGGCGCGCGGGTCCGGGACGCGGCCCGCCGCCGGGTGCCGTACGTCGCGGTGATCGGTGCCCGGGAGGCCGCCGGCGGGCTGGTCGCCCTGCGGTTGCGCGACGGCCGGGGGTTGGACCCGATGCCGGTCGAGGCCGCGCTCCGGCTGGTCACCGGCGTGGTGGCCGCCCGCAGCGCCGACCTGCTGCCCGGCTGAACCGGACCCCGCGCCGGCGCGCCGTGCGCCGGGCCCGGCGCCGGCACCCGGCACCTCGAGCCCGGCGCCGGCACCCGGCACCTCGGGCCCGGCGCCGACGCCCGGCACGTCGGTCACGACGACAGCGCCCCCTGGGCCGGCGCGGGCCGCCGTGCGGCGCCGTCGTCGGGCTCGTCGGAGTCGGTGAGCGCTTGGCTGAACTGCGACCGGTACAGCTGGTGGTACGCGCCGCCCGCGGCGACCAGCTGCTCGTGCGTGCCCTGCTCGACGATCCGGCCGTTCTCCATCATCAGGATCAGGTCGGCGTCCCGGATGGTGGAGAGCCGGTGCGCGATGACGAAGCTGGTCCGGTCCGAGCGCAGCGCGGCCATGGCCCGCTGGAGCAGCACCTCGGTCCGGGTGTCGACCGAGCTGGTCGCCTCGTCCAGGATCAGCAGGGACGGCTCGGCGAGGAACGCCCGGGCGATCGTGATCAGCTGCTTCTCGCCCGCGCTGACGTTGCTCCCCTCCTCGTCGATGACCGTGTCGTAGCCGTCCGGCAGGCTGCGCACGAACCGGTCCACGAAGGTGGCCCGGGCCGCGGCCAGGATCTCCTCTTCGGTGGCGTCCGGGCGTCCGTAGGCGATGTTGTCCCGGATGGTGCCGCCGAAGAGCCAGGTGTCCTGCAGCACCATGCCGATGCGGCCCCGCAGGTCGTCGCGGCGCATCGTGGTGATGTCCACGCCGTCCAGGCTGATCCGGCCGGCGTCCAGCTCGTAGAACCGCATGATCAGGTTGACCAGGGTGGTCTTGCCGGCGCCGGTCGGCCCGACGATCGCCACGGTGTGCCCCGGCTCGGCGACCAGCGACAGATCGTCGATCAGCGGCTTGTCCGGCTCGTACCGGAACGAGACGTGGTCGAACTCGACCCGGCCGTGCGGGTCGGTCACCCGGGCCGGCACCGCCGGGTCGGGGCTCTGCTCGTCGGCGTCGAGCACCGCGAAGACCCGCTCGGCCGAGGCCACCCCGGACTGGAGCAGGTTGGCCATCGAGGCCACCTGGGTCAGCGGCTGGGTGAACTGCCGGGAGTACTGGATGAACGCCTGCACGTCGCCGAGGCTCATCGACCCGGACGCGACCCGGAGGCCACCGACCACGGCGATCGCCACGTAGCTGAGGTTCCCGATGAACATCATCGACGGCATGATGATCCCGGAGACGAACTGCGCACCGAAGCTGGCCCGGAACAGCTCATCGTTCTTCTCGGTGAAGGCGGCCTGCACCTCGCGCTGGCGACCGAAGACCTTGACCAGCTCGTGGCCGGTGAACGCCTCCTCGATCTGGCCGTTCAGCTCGCCGGTGTGCCGCCACTGGGCGATGAACTGCTGCTGCGACCGCTTGGCGATCCGCTGGGTGACCAGCACCGACAGCGGTACGGCGACCAGCGCCACCAGGGCCAGCAGCGGCGAGATCCAGAACATCGCGCCGAGCACGCCGACCACGGTGAGCAGCGAGGTGAGCAGCTGGCTCAACGTCTGCTGAAGGCTCGTCGAGATGTTGTCGATGTCGTTGGTGACCCGACTGAGCAGCTCACCTCGGGGCTGCCGGTCGAAGTAGGGCAGCGGCAGCCGGTTGAGCTTCGCCTCCACATCGGCACGCAGCGTCAGCACGGTGCGCTGCACCACGCCGTTGAGCAGCCAGCCCTGCCACCACATGAGCAGGCTGGCGGCGAGGTAGAGGGCGAGCGCCAGCGAGAGCACCCGGCCCAGCGCGCCGAAATCGATGCCCGCGCCGGGCACCGGGTTCATCCGGGCCAGCATGTCGGCGAACGCGTCGTTGCCGGTCGCCCGGGCCGCCGCCACGGCCTGCTCGGTGGTGCTTCCCGCCGGAATCTGCCGGCCGATCACGCCGGTGAAGATCAGGTCGGTGGCGTGGCCGAGGATCTTCGGTCCGGCCACGCTGAACCCGACGCTCACCACCGCGAGCGCGATGATCGCCATCAGCTGGAGCCGGTGCGGGCGCAGCCGGCCGAGCAGCCGCCGGGCGGACGGCACGAAGTCCATCGACCGCTCGGCGGGCATCCCGGCGCCCATCCACGGCGGGCCGCCGCGCTGTCCGCCGGGCGGCAGCCGCTTCGGCGTCCGCCCTTCGCCGGCCGGCTTCTGCGCGGGTACGGCCGCAGCCGGCCGCCCGTTCGACTCGCTCATGCCGGCACCTCCGCGGTCTGCTGCGAGGCGACGATCTCGGCGTACGTCGGGCAGCTCTGCAGTAGTTCCTCGTGTCGTCCCACTCCGACGACTCCCCCGTCCTCGAGCACGATGATCTGGTCGGCGTCGACGATCGTGGAGACCCGTTGGGCCACGATCACCACGGCGGCGTCGGCGGTGACCGGCCGCAGCGCCGCCCGCAACCGCGCGTCGGTGCCCAGGTCGAGCGCGGAGAACGAGTCGTCGAAGAGGTAGATCTCCGGCTTGCGTACCAGGGCGCGGGCGATCGCGAGCCGCTGCCGCTGCCCGCCGGAGACGGTGGTGCCGCCCTGCGCGATCGGGGCGTTCAGCCCGTCCGGCATCTGGGCGACGAAGTCGGCCGCCTGGGCGATCTCCAGCGCCGCCCAGAGCTCCGGGTCGGTGGCGTCCGGGTTGCCGTAGCGCAGGTTGCTCGCCACCGTGCCGGTGAAGAGGTAGGGCCGCTGCGGCACCAGGCCGATCCGACGCCACAACTCGTCCGGCGCCAGCTCCCGGACGTCGACCCCGTCGACCAGGACGGCGCCGTCGGTGACGTCGACCAGGCGGGGGATCAGCGAGAGCAGGGTGGTCTTTCCCGCGCCGGTGCTGCCGATGATCGCCGTGGTCGTTCCCGGGGTGACCCGGAACGAGATGTCCCGCAGCACCGGCTCGGCCGCGCCCGGGTACTGGAAGCGCACCCCGCGCAGCTCCAGTTCGGCCCGGCTCGGCGGCTCGGCGACCGGGCTCGGGGCCGGCACCACCGACGAGTCGGTGTCCAGCACCTCGGTGATCCGTTCGGCGCAGACCGCCGCCCGGGGCACCATCATCAGCATGAAGGTCGCCATCATGACGGCCATCAGGATCTGCATCAGGTACTGGAGGAACGCGGTGAGCGCGCCGACCGCGATCGCCCCGGAGTCGACCCGCTGCGCGCCGAACCAGAGCACGGCGACGCTGGAGACGTTGAGCACCAGCATCACCACCGGGAAGATCAGCGCCAGCAGCCGGCCGGTGCGCAGCGCGGTCGCGGTCAGGTCGGCGTTGGCGACCGCGAAGCGGTCCGTCTCGTACGGCTCCCGGACGAACGCCCGGACCACCCGGATGCCGGTGATCTGCTCGCGCAGCACCCGGTTGACGGTGTCGATCCGGGTCTGCATGAGCCGGAAACCGGGCACCATCCGGCGGATGACCAGGCTCAACGCGACGGCCAGCACCGGCACGCTGACCAGCATCAGCCAGGAGAGCCCGAGGTCCTCCTGGAGCGCCATCACCACCCCGCCGACGCTCATGATCGGTGCGGCGACCAGCATGGTGCAGCTCATCAGCACGAGCATCTGCACCTGTTGCACGTCGTTGGTGTTGCGGGTGATCAGCGAGGGCGCGCCGAATCGGGCGACCTCGCGGGCGGAGAAGCGGTTGACGTGCCCGAAGATCGAGGCCCGGACGTCGCGGCCGAAGCCCATCGCGGTCCGCGCGCCGAGGTAGACCGCCGCGATCGAGCAGATGATCTGGACCAGGCTGACCAGCAGCATCCAGCCGCCGGTACGCATGATGTAGGCGGTGTCGCCACGGGCGATGCCCTGGTCGATGATGTCGGCGTTGAGGCTGGGCAGGTAGAGCGATGCCATGGTGCCGACAAGTTGGAGCAGCACCACCAGGGCGAGTGGCCGTGAGTAGGGGCGCAGGTGGCCGCGGAGCAGTCGGATCAGCACTGCTGGCCGTCCGGCAGGTCGGTGGGTTCGATCATGCGTGGTTCCTCTCCACTACCGATGACCTCCAGCAGGAAGGCCCGGATCACCGCCTCCTTGGCGGGATCGGCGTCGACCGAGGTGAGCGGCCGGCCCGCTCGGATGAGGGCGCCGATCGCGGCGACTCGTTCGCGGCCGGCCGGGGTGATGGCGAGCCGAACGCTGCGCCGGTCGATGTCGTCGCGCTGCCGTTCGACCAGCCCGTCGCGTTCAAGGGTGTCGATGATGCCGGTCAGCGTCGCCGGCCGGACGAAGCAGCGTTGGGCCACCTCGCGGTGCGGCAGCGCGCCGTCCTTGTCGAGGGTCATGAGGGTGACCATGCCGGCCTGGGTGAGGTTGAACTTCTCCGCCAGGAAGCGGTTCCACCGCTGGCCGACGAGGTGGCCGGCGACCACCAGGAGTCGGCCCATCGGCACGTCGTTGAGGGTTACCAGGTCCACGGGGAGCAGATTAGCTCCCTGATAGTCAGGGGCCAAACGAAATAACGGCCGCGGCGGCGAGGAAGACGAACTGCAGCGCGGTCCGCCTCGCCAGTGGGGTGACCGGTCGTCCGGCCAGGGTGAGGCGGCGCCGGGCGGCCGAGACGTTGGCCGGGAACATCGCGAGCATGAGCAGCCCCAGCGCCGCCGCGGCCCAGCGGGCGGTCGCCGGCACGAGCAGCGCCACCGCCCCCGCCAACTCCAGCAGCCCGGTGAGGGTCACCAGCAGGTCCGGCCGCGGCAGCCGGGGCGGCACCATGGCGATCAGGTCGTCGCGCCGCCCGCCGGCGAAGTGCGCGGAGGCGGTGAGCGCGAACATCAGGGCCAGCCCGATCCGCAGCGCGGGCTGCCAGCCGTCGAGCCCGTCGATCCCGACCAACCCGGCCAGCCGGGCGAGCCCGGCTCCGACGATCAGTGCGATCAGTGGAGCCATGATCTCCTCCTCGCTCGAACTTGTCGGTGACAAGATGGCTCGCCGAGCGACATCTTGTCAATGGCAAGTTAGGATCGCGGCATGACCGGAACGCGTGGCTACCATCACGGCGACCTGCGCCGTGCCCTGCTCGACGCGGCGGTGGAGGTGATCGAGGAGTCCGGGCCGGCCGCCGTCAGCCTGCGGGACCTGGCCCGCCGGGCGGGGGTCTCGCACGCCGCACCGGCGCACCACTTCGGCGACAAGGCCGGCCTGCTCACCGTGCTCGCCGTGCAGGGCTTCGAGATGCTCGCCGAGGCGCTGCGCGGGGCCGGCGACGACCTGCTCGACGCCGGCGTGGCGTACGTCGACTTCGCGGTGCGGCACCGCGCGCACTTCGAGGTGATGTTCCGGCCCGAGCTCTACCGTGCCGACGCGCCGGAGGTGCGGGCGGCCCGGGAGGGGGCCGGCGACGCGCTGCGGGCCGGGGTGGCCGGCCGCCCCGCCCGCGACGGCGGCCCGGCCGACCCCGGGCGGGACGCCCTCGCCGCCTGGTCGATCGTGCACGGCTTCGCCACGCTCTGGCTCGCCGGCGCGCTACCGGCCCGGGTCGGCGACGACCCTCAGCGGGCCGCCCGCGCCGTGATCCGCCGGCTCTTCGCATAGCCCGTCGATTTCGCGCCGCACGTGCAACCGAACGTCCGGCGGCTGCCATCCCCTCAGTGACGGGCGAAACGGGGAGGGGATGGCCGATGGGTGGACCGGAGACGCAGCATGGCGCCGGGTCGAGCGGCGCCGTCGGATGACCCGGCGGATCGAGGACGACCGGGTGATGGTGGTCGTGTGGCGTGTCCTGCTGGTCGCCGCCGCGCTGGCCGTCGTCGGGGCCGGCGCGGCCGTCGTCGGCTGGGCCGCCTGACCGGCCGGCCTGCCGGTCACCAACTGGTCGGCAGCGGCATCCCCTCGGTGTAACCGGCAGCGCTCTGCACACCCACCAGGGCCCGCTCGTGGAACTCCGACAGGTCCCGTGCGCCGGCATAGGTGAAGGCGCTGCGTACCCCGGCGATGATCTCGTCGATCAGGTCCTCCACCCCCGGGCGGTTCGGGTCGAGGTACATCCGGGCGGAGGAGATGCCCTCCTCGAAGACCGCCTTGCGGGCCCGGTCGTACGGGCTGTCGTCGGCGGTGCGGGCGCTGACCGCCCGGGCCGAGGCCATGCCGAAGCTCTCCTTGTAACGCCGGCCGTCGGCTTCGGTGTAGATGTCGCCCGGGGATTCGTAGGTGCCGGCGAACCAGGAGCCGATCATCACGTTCGAGGCGCCGGCGGCGAGCGCGAGCGCCACGTCGCGCGGGTGCCGGACGCCCCCGTCGGCCCACACGTGCCGGCCGAGTTCCCGCGCCGCCGCCGCGCAGTCGAGGACGGCCGAGAACTGGGGCCGTCCCACGCCGGTCATCATCCGGGTGGTGCACATCGCGCCCGGGCCGACTCCGACCTTGACGATGTCGGCACCCGCCTCGACGAGGTCGCGTACCCCGTCGGAGGTGACCACGTTGCCGGCCGCCACCGGTACCGCCGGGTCGAGCTTGCGGACCGCCCGCAGCGCGGAGATCATCCGCTCCTGGTGGCCGTGCGCGGTGTCCACCACCAGCGTGTCCACCCCGGCCTCCAGCAGCGCCGCGGCCTTGCCGGTGACGTCGCCGTTGATGCCGACCGCGGCGGCGATCCGCAGCCGCCCGTGATCGTCCACCGCCGGCCGGTAGAGGGTGGCCCGCAGCGCGCCCGGCCGGGTCAACACGCCGACCAGCCGGCCGTCCGCGTCGACCACCGGGGCGAGCCGGCGGCGGCCCGCCGAGAGCAGGTCGAAGCCGGTACGCGGATCCGCGTCCGCCGGCACCGTGTGCAGCTCGGTGGACATCACGTGGCGCAGCTGGGCGAACCGGTCGACGCTCACGGTGTCCGCCTCGGTGACCACGCCGAGCGGCCGGCCGGCGGCGTCCACCACGATCACCGCGCCGTGCGCGCGCTTCGGCAGCAGGTGGATGGCGTCGCCGACGGTGTCCGTCGGGCCGAGGGTGATCGGCGTGTCGTAGACCAGATGGCGCCGCTTGACCCAGGCGACGACGGTCGCCACCACCTCGATCGGGATGTCCTGCGGGATGACCGCGATCGCGCCGCGCCGGGCCACCGTCTCGGCCATCCGCCGTCCGGCGACCGCCGTCATGTTCGACACCACCAGCGGGATGGTGGTGCCGGTGCCGTCGCCGGTGGAGAGGTCGACGTCGAGGCGTGAGCCCAGGTCGGACCGGGCCGGCGCCATGAAGACGTCGTTGTAGGTCAGGTCGTGCGCGGGAACCGCGCCATGTAGGAACCGCACCCGGCCATCATTCCTGGCCGCGGGCCGTCCTGCCGCCGCTGGTCACGGAAAACACCTTTCGCCGCTGGTTGATCAACCGACCAGCAGCGCCACAGCCAACCCCGCCATCAGCACCGCTATCGCGCCGTCCAGCCACCGCCAGGCGGCGGCGCGCGCCAGCAGCGGCCCGAGGCGGCGTGCGCCGGCGCCGAGCGCGGTGAACCAGCCGACGCTGGCCAGGGCCGCCCCGACGCCGAAGGCCCACCGGTCGGGGTGCTGCTGCGCGAGGCCGCCGAGCAGCAGCACCGTGTCCAGGTAGACGTGCGGGTTCAGGTAGGTGAAGGCGAGGCAGGCAAGGATCGTCGCCCGCAGCGTCGCCGGCGGCCGGTCGGTTGGCACCAGCGCCCCGGGGCGCAGGGCCCGGCGGGCGGCGAGCGCCGCGTAGCCCAGCAGGAAGGCAGCGCCGGCCCAGCGGATCGTGGCCACCAGCGCCGGCCGGTCGGCGACCAGGGTGCCGACCCCGGCGATGCCGGCGGTGATCAGCGCCGCGTCGGAGACGGCGCAGGTGAGCACGACCGGAAGCACGTGCTCGCGGCGCAGCCCCTGGCGCAGGACGAAGGCGTTCTGCGCCCCGATGGCGACGATCAGGGCGAGGGAGACGGAGAAGCCGGCGGCGGCGGAGCTGAGCACTCCCAGACGGTAGGTGTGCCGACCGCATGAGTCGAACTAAAGATTCTGAAGCTGGTTAAGCTGAGCTGATGGACGGCCTCGACTCCACCCAGCTGCGGACGCTCGCGGCGGTGGTCGCGGAGGGCAGCTTCGAGGCGGCGGCCCGGCTGCTGCACATCACACCCTCGGCGGTGAGCCAGCGCGTCAAGGCGTTGGAGGAGACGGTCGGGCAGGTGCTCGTCCGGCGGGCCCGTCCCTGCGTGGCCACCGCGGCCGGTGCGCCGCTGCTACGCCTCGCCGGGCAGCTCGAGCTGCTCGAACGGGAGGCGCTGGCGGACGCCCGCGGCCCGCTGACCGGCGGGGGCGCCCGGACCCGGCTGGCGGTGGTGGTGAACGCCGACTCGCTCGGCACCTGGTTCCCGGCCGCCCTGGCCCGGGTGCCCGAGCGGCTCGGGATCTGTTTCGACATTCGCCAGGACGACCAGGACCACACCGCCGAACTGCTCCGCGACGGCGCGGTGACGGCGGCGGTGACCGCCCAGCGTGAGGCGGTCCAGGGCTGCCGGGTGCTCCGGCTCGGCGCGATGCGTTACCGCGCGCTGGCCGCGCCGTCGCTGGCCGCCGCGCACTTCCCCGACGGGCTCACCGCGGCTGCCCTGGCCGCCGCGCCGGTGGTCGTCTTCGACCGCAAGGACCGGGCGCAGCACCGCTTCCTGCGGGCCGTCACCGGCCGGGCGCTCGACCCGCCGGTGCACTACGTCCCGTCGGTGCCGGCGTTCAGCGCCGCGATCCGGCTCGGGCTGGGTTGGGGCCTGGTCCCCGAGCAGATCGCCGACGACGACCTGGCGGCCGGGCACTGCGTCGACATCGCCCCCGGGCGGCAGGTGGACGTGCCGCTCTACTGGCAGCACTGGCGGCTGGAGTCGGAGGTGCTGACCGCCGTGACCGCCGCTGTCCGCGAGGTGGCCGCCGAGACCCTGCGCTGAGCGGGCCGCCCGCCCGACGACTGACGCGCCGGTCAGGAGATGGTGCAGATCGCCGCGCCCGCGCTGATCACCGCGCCGACCTCCGCGGTCAGCCCACTGATCGTGCCGCCCTTGTGGGCGTGCAGCGGCTGCTCCATCTTCATCGCCTCCAGCACCACGACCAGGTCGCCCTCGGCGACGGTGTCCCCGTCCGCCACCGCGATCTTGACGATGGTGCCCTGCATCGGCGAGGTGAGCGCGTCACCGCTGACCGTGGCGCCGGCCTTGGCGCCGCCGCCACGGCGGGCCGGCTTCCGGACGGCCGACGCGGCGCTGGCCGTACCCGCGCCGAGGCCGGCGGGGAGGGTGACCTCCAGCCGCTTGCCACCCACCTCGACCACGACGGTCTCCCGCTCGGCCGGCTCGGCGGCGGGGCCGGCGGCGGCGGTGAACGGTGGGACGGTGTTGTCGAACTCGGTCTCGATCCACCGGGTGTGCACGGTGAACGGCTCGGCGGTGAACGCCGGATCCCGGACCACCAGGCGGTGGAACGGCAGCGCGGTGGCCATCCCGTCGACCACCATCTCGTCCAGTGCCCGGCGGGCCCGCTCCAGCGCTTCCGTCCGGGTCTCCCCGGTGATGATCACCTTGGCCAGCAGCGAGTCGAAGTTTCCGCCGATCACGTCGCCGGCCGAGATACCGGTGTCGACCCGGACGCCCGGGCCGGTCGGCAGCCGCAGCGCGGTGACCGTGCCGGGCGCGGGCAGGAAGTTGCGGCCCGGGTCCTCGCCGTTGATCCGGAACTCGATGGAGTGCCCGCGCGGGGTCGGGTCCTCGGTGATCCGCAGCTTCTCGCCGTCGGCGATGCGGAACTGCTCCCGGACCAGGTCGATGCCGGCGGTCTCCTCGGTCACCGGGTGCTCGACCTGGAGCCGGGTGTTCACCTCGAGGAAGGAGATGGTGCCGTCCGCGCCGACCAGGTACTCGACCGTGCCCGCGCCGTGGTAGCCGGCCTCGCGGCAGATCGCCTTGGCACTGTGGTGGATCTGGGCCCGCTGGGCGTCGGTGAGGAACGGTGCGGGCGCCTCCTCGACCAGCTTCTGGTGCCGCCGCTGGAGCGAGCAGTCCCGGGTGCCGACCACGATGACGTTGCCGTGCTGGTCGGCGAGGACCTGGGCCTCGACGTGACGGGGCTGGTCGAGGTAGCGCTCGACGAAGCACTCGCCGCGACCGAACGCGGCGACCGCCTCCCGGGTGGCCGACTCGAAGAGCTGCGGGATCTCCTCCATGGTGCGGGCCACCTTGAGCCCGCGCCCGCCGCCGCCGAAGGCTGCCTTGATGGCGACCGGCAGGCCGTGGTCGACGGCGAACGCCATCACCTCGTCCGGGCTGCCGACCGGGTCGGGGGTGCCGGGCACCAGCGGGGCGCCGGCGCGCTGCGCGATGTGCCGGGCGGTGACCTTGTCCCCGAGGTCGCGGATCGCCTGCGGGGTGGGGCCGATCCAGGTCAGCCCGGCGTCGATGACGGCCTGGGCGAAGTCGGCGTTCTCGGAGAGGAAGCCGTAGCCGGGGTGCACGGCGTCGGCGTCGGCCTTCGCGGCCACGTCGAGCAGCTTGTCGATGCGCAGGTACGTGTCGGCCGCGGTGTCCCCGCCCAGGGCGTAGGCCTCGTCGGCGAGCGTGGCGTGCAGGGCCTCACGGTCCGAGTCCGCGTAGACCGCGACACTGCCGAGACCGGCGTCGCGGCAGGCGCGGATGACGCGGACGGCGATCTCGCCGCGGTTGGCGATGAGTACCTTGCGCACCGTGGGGGCTCCTCCCAGGAGGTCGTTGACCGGGAGTGTATCGGCCACCCTGCGGGCCCTAACGATCGCTCAGTGTGGGATGCCGCACTGTCACCACCGGGCCTTAGTCAAACTTGGTTATTACGCTTGTCCGGTGTCTGCCACTCGGATGATGATTCTCGGTCTGGTCAAGTGGATGCAGCCGGTGCACGGCTACGACGTGCGGCGCGAACTGCTCAGCTGGAACGCCGACAAGTGGGCGAACGTGCAGCCCGGCTCGATCTACCACGCCCTGCGCAAGCTGACCGAGGAGGGACTGCTGCGGGCGGTCGCCACCGAACAGGTCGGCGGCCGGCCGGCCCGTACCACGTACGAGGTCACGCCCAAGGGCGACGACGAGTTCGAGACGCTGCTGCGCGGTCTGTGGTGGAAGGTGCACGAGGTCCCGGACCCGTTCACGGCGGCCTTCTCCTTCCTGCCGGCGATGCCGCGCGAGGAGGCGGCGGCCGCCCTGCGCAACCGGGCCACCCAGCTCGGCGCGGGGGTCGAGTGGATGCGGGCCTCGTTGGAGTCGGACTGGATCCGCGAGACCAAGCCGGTGCACGTGGCGTGGATGTTCGAGCTCTGGTCGGCGCGGGCGGAGGCGGAGATCGCGTGGTGCGAGCGGATCGCCGAGCGGATCGAATCCGGAGTGTCGTACCTGCCTGCTGGGCTGGACCGGGCGCAGGGTTGGTCGGGCTGGCAGGAGCGGCTGCCGGACCGACCGACCGACGCGGAATAATCAACGTTGACCACAGAAGCTATATCGCGTTAGCCTGCTCCCGGCACAACGGGGGGAGTGCGCCGTGCGGCGTCCCCAGGGCAGGCGGCGGCCGGCACGGCCCGGCCCGGACGACCAGGAGCAGAGATGATCGAGACCAGAGGGTTGCGGAAATCGTTCCGCTCCCGGGCGGGTCGGGAGACGAAGACCGTCGACGCCGTACGGGGGGTGAACCTGGAGGTCGCCGAGGGGGAGATCTTCGGCTTCCTCGGCCCCAACGGCGCCGGCAAGACCACCACGCTGCGGATGCTCGCCACCCTCATCGAGCCCGACGGCGGCGACGCGACCATCGCCGGCGCCGACCTGCGCAAGGCCCCCGGTGAGGTGCGCCGCCGGATCGGCTACGTCGCCCAGGGCGGCAGCACCTGGGACGAGTCCACCGCCCGCGAGGAGCTCGTCCTCCAGGCCCGGCTCTACGGCCTCAGCAAGGCCGAGGCGAGCCGCCGCGCCGTCCGCGCCCTGGAGGCCTTCCAGCTCACCGAGTACGCCGACCGCAAGTGCAAGACCTACTCCGGTGGGCAGCGCCGGCGGGTGGAGATCGCGCTCGGCATCATCCACGAGCCGAAGATCGTCTTCCTGGACGAGCCGACCACCGGCCTCGACCCGCAGAGCCGCGCCCACATGTGGGACGAGATCCGCCGGCTGCGCACCGAGGGGATGACGGTCTTCATCACCACCCACTACCTCGACGAGGCCGACGCGCTCTGCGACCGGATCGCGATCATGGATCACGGCGAGGTGGTCGCCGAGGGCACCCCGGTCGAGCTCAAGCGCGAGATCTCCGGCGACGTGGTGCTGGTCGGGCTGGAGGCCGCCGCGACGCCCCAGGCCGCGCAGACGCTCGACGGCGAGGCGTACGTCAACAAGCTGGAGACCGCCGACGAGGGCGGCCTGCGGCTCTACGTGGACGAGGGCGCCACGGCGATCCCGCAGATCCTGCGCCGGCTGGACCAGGCCGGCCTCGCACTCGCCTCGATCGAGCTGCACCGGCCCAGCCTGGACGACGTCTTCCTCACCAAGACCGGCCGCTCGCTGCGCGAGTCCTGAGAATCGGAGACCTTGATGAAACTCGCCCGCGACACCTGGCTCATCTTCGAGCGCCAGTTCCAACTGCTGCTGCGCAACCCGGTCTGGGTCTTCGTCGGCGTCTTCCAGCCGGTGATGTACCTGCTGCTCTTCGCCCCGCTGCTCAAGCCCGCGCTGAACGCGCCGACCCAGGCCGAGGCCTACAAGATCTTCGTACCCGGCCTGCTGGTGCTGTTGGCCATCTTCGGCGGCCTGTTCCAGGGCTTCGGCCTGATCGCCGAGCTGCGCGCCGGGGTCATCGAGCGGTCCCGGGTCACCCCGGTCAGCCGGCTCGCCCTGCTGCTCGGCCGCTCGCTGCGGGACGTCGTCTCGCTGCTGGTGCAGGCGGTCATCATCACGCTGCTCGCGCTCCTCTTCGACCTGCGGGTGGTCCTCGGCGACCTGCTGCTGGCCTACCTGATGCTCGCGCTGATCGCGCTGATGACCTCGGCCGTCTCCTACGGCGTCGCGCTGAAGGTCAAGAGCGAGGACGCCCTGGCACCGCTGATGAACACCGTCGCCCAGCCGGTGCTGCTGCTCTCCGGCATCCTGCTGCCGCTCACCTTCGCGCCGGGCTGGCTGCAGGGCATCGCCGATTGGAACCCGTTCTCCTGGGCGGTCGACGGCACCCGCGCCCTCTTCGCCGGCGACCTGGCCAACGACAAGGTCTGGCAGGGGCTGACCATCACCGCGGTCCTCGCCGTCGCCGGCGTCTACTGGGCGGCCCGCCAGTTCGCCCGCAGCGTCCGCTGATCGGGAGAGCTGCCTCTCAGTCGGGGCGGGGCATCGGGCCGGCGCTTGTAGCGTAAGGTCCGTGCCCCGCCTCACCCGTGACCAGATCACCTGGTTGGCCTACGCCCAGCTGGGCCTGTGGGGCTTCTTCCTCTACGGCTTCGGCCCGGTCGTCCCGCTGCTGCGCGACGAACAGGGCACCAGCGCCGCCGTCGCCGGGCTGCACAGCACCGCCATCGCGGTCGGCTCGCTGATCGGCGGCGCGCTCTTCGCCCCGCTGGCCGCGCGGATCGGTCGGGGCCCCGCGATCTGGACCGGTCTGGCCGGCGTGGCCGTCGGCGTAGCCGCGTTCGGCACCCTCCGCGCGCTGCCCGCCACCCTCGCCGCGGTCGCCGTGATCGCCACCTTCGGCATGGCGGTGATCAGCGGCGTCAACGTGGTCCTCGTCGCCCGGCACGGCCGTGCCGCACCCGCCGCGCTCGCCGAGGCCAACGCCGCCTGCGCCGGCATGGGCATCCTCGCCCCGCTGGTGATCGGCGCCTGCGTCGACGCCGGGCTCGGCTGGCGGCCGGCGATGGCCGTCGAGGTCGGGCTGATCGCGCTGGTCGGGCTCGTCTGGCTGGCATTCCGGGTACGCCAGCCGAAGCCCCTCTCCGCTGCCTCTCCTGCCGTTGTCGGCACCGGTCCGGCCGCTGCCGGCGTCTCTCTTGCCGATGCCGGGCCCGATCTCGCCGCTGTCGGCCTCGATCCGGCCGTTGCCGGGTCAGATCTCGCCGTTGTCGGCGCTGGTGCTGCCGCCGCCGGGCGTGATCACGCCGTTGTCGGCGCCGGTCCTGCCGTTGCCGGGCCGGAAGCGGTGGGCCGGAGACTGCCTCGGCCGTACTGGATCGCCTGGACGCTGATGTCGGTGACCGGCTCGATCGAGGTCTGCCTGTCGCTCTGGACCGCGGACGTGCTCCGCTCGCACGCCGGCATGAGCGCCGGCAGCGCGAGCGCCGCCGTCGCCGCGATCGTCTGCGGGATGTTCCTCGGCCGGTTGGCCGGCGGCCGGATCGCGCTGCGGCTGCCGCCGGTACCGCTGCTGCTCGGGGCGCTGGGGATGTCGCTGGCCGGCTTCGCCGTCTTCTGGTCCGCGTCGATCGGCTGGCTGGCGGTGGCCGGGCTGGTCGTGCTCGGCCTGGGCAACGCGCTGCACTATCCGCTGGCCATCTCGATCGCGCTCGCCGTGGCCGGCCCGGCAGCCGACCGGGCGGCGGGCTGGTCGGCGTACTCGATGGGGATCGGTTTTGGAATCGCCCCGGTGCTGCTCGGCCGGGTGGCCGACGGGATCGGCCCGCATCTGGCGTTCCTGCTGCTCCCGGCGTTCATCGCGGTCGCCGCGCTGCTCGCCGTCCGCCTCGGCCGCTCGCTGCGGGCCGCTCACCCGACCGACGACCGCTCGATGGTGCTCACGCGTTGACCGGGCGGACGACGCCTGATCAACACAAGGTCGGCGATATTGCGGTGTCCGACCCGCTTGGACACCGCAATATCGCCGAAATCGAGTGGATCGTCGACATGCCGGGGCGCTGACCGCTCGTCGGCGGGGTGCTGGCCGTCGCGGCGGTGCCGGTCCGGGCGTCGGAGCCGGTCAGTGCACCCGAGCGAGGGTGAGCCCGTCGGCGATCGGCAACATGACCGCGTCGACCCGCACGTCGGCCAGCACCTCGTCGTTGAATGCGGCGATCGCCCGGTCGCCGACGTTCTGCGGAGCGAGCACCCGCCCGCCGCGCAGCACGTTGTCCACGGCGATGACACCACCGGGCCGCATCCGGGGCACCAACTCCGCCCAGTAGATCGGGTAACCCGTCTTGTCCGCGTCGATGAACGCGAAGTCGAGGTGGCGCTCGTGCGGCAATTCACGCAGGGTGTCCCCGGCCGGGCCGATGCGCAGCTCGATCCGGTCGGCCACCCCGGCCCGGGCCCAGTAGCGGCGGGCGATGCCGGTGTACTCCTCGGAGATGTCGAAGCAGGTCAGCCGGCCGCCGTCGGGCAGCCCCCGGGCGATCGCCAGCGAGGAGAGGCCGGTGAACGTGCCCACCTCGACCGCCTGCCGGGCTCCCAGCAGCCGGGTGAGGAAGGTCAGGAACGCGGCCTGCTCCGGCGCGACCTGCATCGTCGCCTCGTCAGGGAGCGCGGCACGGGTCTCCTCGGCAAGGTCGCGCATGATCTCGTCCGGCGGAGATCCGTGCCCGACCAGGTATGCGTGGAGGTCGTCGGTGAGCGGGATCGACTTCGTGGTCATGGCTGGACGCTAACCGAGCGGCTCGACCGATTGCCCGCCCGGCGCGACCTTCGTCCACAGATCTGTGATCCGCAGATCCAACTCGGCGAGGAGCCGGCGCAGCAGCGGCAGCGACAGCCCGACGACGGTGCTCTGGTCGCCCTCGATCCGCTCGACGAACGGACCGCCCAACCCGTCGATCGTGAACGCGCCGGCCACCGCCAGCGGCTCACCGGTGGCAACGTAGGTCTCGATCTCGTGGTCGCTGATGTCGGCGAAGTGGACGGTGGTCGAGGCGACCGCCTCGGCGCGCCGCCCCGCCGTGACGTCGATCAGGCAGTGTCCGCTGTGCAGCACCCCGCTGCGTCCCCGCATCCGCAGCCAACGCTGGGTTGCGTCCGCCGCGTCGGCCGGCTTGCCGAGGATCTCGCCGTCGAAGGCGAGCACCGAGTCGCAGCCGATCACCAGCGTCCGCTGGTCGGTGGCCGGCCGCAGCCGGGTGAGCACCGCCTGCGCCTTCAGTCGGGCCAACTCCAGGCAGAGCTCCTCTGCCCGGTCGGTGACCACCAGAGACTCATCGACGCCGCTGACCAGCACATCCGGCTCGATGCCGGCGGCTTGGAGAATCTTGCGGCGGGCGGGACTCGCCGAGGCGAGCACGAGGCGGAGCGGCAGCTGATCAGGCACCTGACCGACGTTACCGGCTGACTCACGGCCGCGCGCCGCGCCACCTCTCGACACGTCGTCGGCCCAACGCAGTTGCGGGTGATGTCACCCAGCGCGGGTCAGTGACTGATCCGCGGGGGTGGATCGTCGCCGCGCCGACGCCGTCGGGCCAGGACGGCCCAGGTCGTACCCGCGGCCACGATCACCCCGAGCGTGACCAACCCCCGGACCGTGGCGGCCGAACTGTCATCGTCGGAGGGCGCCGCCGCCCCCGTCGTACTCGGGTCGCCGCCGGCGGGGGCACTCGCCGTCGCAGACTCAAAACCGAGCGGCGGTACGTCGGCGGTCAGCGCCGCCACAATGTCGATGACGCCGTAGCCGTACTCGTCGTCCCGCCCGGGCGGCCCCTTGTCGACCGCCGTGGCAGTAAGTCGATGCGCAACCTCACGGGCCGGCAGGTAGGGATACTTCGAGCGGATCAACGCCGCCGCCCCCGCCACAATCGCAGTAGCGTCGGACGTGCCGGTGCCCTTGCGGTACTTCCCGTCGATACTCGTGCTGTAAATGTCAACGGCGGGGGCCACCACGTCGATCTCCGGCCCGATGACCGATACAGCAGCTAACGCTCCATTCCTATCTACTCCGCCAACCGCGACCACCTGGTTCATAGAGGCTGGAAAGCCCACCTGGTCATCTTCGGGCCTGTTGCCCCCAGCTGCCGCCACGAAGATGTCGGATGCTAGAGCAGTTTGAAGTGCCTGCGTCAGCCGCGGACTAGATGCTCCACCGCTGGAAATGCTGATGATGTCGACATTTTGTGAGATGGCGAACTCAATGCCCTGCGCTAAGGCGTCAGGATTTCCATCGCCACCCGGTGGAGAATCGTAGATTGGCAGAATCTTCGCCTTAGGCGCGATTCCTATTGCGCCGGCACCACTTCGTTGGCCATGAGCTGCAATCAGCCCCGCCATGCCAGTTCCGTGGCTGTCGCGGTCTTGCCGACCATCCCCGCTGCCGCCGGGAATGATGTCAATGCCAGCAAGGACGTTCGCGCGAAGATCGGGATGTAAATCAACTCCCGTATCCGGCACCGCCACAATGATCCCCTCGCCTTGTGTCTCCTGGTGTGCCTTGGCGAGGTTCAGAAAGTTCAGGTGCCACTGATCGCCTCGTACCTGATCTGCTCCCTGGGGCTTCGGCTCCTGGGCGGCCTTACCGTGTGCGAGAGAAATTGGTCCGGCGGTCGCCGCTCCTGCAAATGTCGCGAAGGTCAGGATAATCGCCGCACGGATGGTGCATCGCCTCACCGGCCTAGACCGATTGCTGGCCCTGGATCGAGCGGACCCTCGTCGTCCGGGGGTAGGACTACCGGTGGCACTCCCTTGTCAGTTTCCCAGGGGTGATCCGGATCCCACGGCCGTGGACGACGTTCGCTGGGACCCTCGTCGTGAGTCGGTCCGAGTGCCCGAGCCATTCCAGAGGGACGACCTCCGCCCATGCCCGGCGAGCCACCCATGGGAGGCAGTCCCTGGCTGCTTGGAAAACCGCGGCCTCCCCCCGGGCGAGAACCAGCCCCACCGGTTGGGGTGGTCCCGGCTCCCCCGCCGCCGATTACGCCTCCGACCGGGTTAACGCGGCGCGGTGTGTTTCCTCCGCCTGTGGGCCCGAGGCCGGAACTTGGGACGGCGCCGATCAAACCCGCAGGAGGAATCGGCCGGTGCGGCGACGGGCCGGCGTGGGGTCCGTTAGTGCCGCCGCCGGCCGGCCGGTTGTTTGTGCCGGGCGGTCCATGCGGCGGTGCCTGCGGTGCGGGGCGGTGGGGAATTCCAGATGGCAAAGGCGGCTGGAGACCGAGGTTAGGGGCAGGGGCGGGTGGCGCGATCGAGGTCGGGCCGGGCCGGGTGCTGTTGGCTGGGTTTAGCGCCGTTCCGGTACCGAGCCCGCCGAGGATGGGCCCTACTCCAGGCGCCTGTGGCATCGGAACTGGCCGAGGGGCGACCGATGCGCCTCTGGTCGGCGACGCGCCGCCATAAGTAGTAGTGAGTGGCACGGGAACAATCGGCGGGATCGTTGGTGAAGCCGGTGCGCTCCCGTAGACATCCGAGTCTCCCGGATCTCGCCGCGGCCGTACGGCCGGCGGCCTTTGAAGTGCTACTTGAGCGTGTTGGAGTTCGCTGCTGAGGCCGTACATGATGCCGCGCGCTTGGACGTTGAGGGTTTCCAGGTCGGCGTCGGTCACCGGTTGGTCGGGCACTCGGCTGCCCATGGCTGCCTTCGGGTCGGCGGCGGTCGCCTCGTACGCCTGCTTCTGCTGGAGCTTGGCCGCGTACACCTCGTGGATCTTTTGAAGCGCGGTGCGGGTGCCGCTGATGGCCTGGGTCGCGGCGGCCAGCGCGGTGTAGTTGGTGGCGGCGGCGTCGTGGGTGCGCTGGACCTTGTCGATCAGCTCGTCCAGTTCGGCGAGGTAGGCGCGGGAGGCCGCGTTCGTTGCGGGGGGCCAGGCCTCGGCGAGGCCGCGGCGGTATTCCTGAAGCCGGCTCAGGTGGGTCTGCGCCAGGTCACAGACCTTGCGCCAGCCGGCTACCTGCTTCCAGTGGTTGGTGGTGTCGTGGTCCTGCAGGCAGGCCCACATGCTGTTGACATCCATCAGGTGCCAGTCGGTGAGACCGGAGGTGCGACCGCTGCCCCGTTCGATCACGGCAGCACCACCGAGCCGTCGTCGGGCGCGGTCGGGTCGCGCAGGACCACCGACGGGGCGGCGGGCACCACCGTGCCGGGGGTGGTGAGGGCGTGCTCGACGTCGACCACGCGGGCCGCGGAGAAGGCGTCGGTGCCGGCGTAGTGGTCGGCGACGGTGCCCGCGGCGGCGGCCAGGTGGCCGGTGGCGCCCTGGACGCCCCAGACCATGTCGACGGCCGCCTGCTGGGTCTCGTGATGTGCGCGCAGAAAGTTGACCAGCTCGATGAAGGCGTCGCACGGATTGGGCAGCGGGGCCTTCATGTCGTCGGCGATGTAGGACAGGTGCGGCGCATAGTTGCGCTCCACCTCGGCCGTGAGCCGGTCGGCGAACTCGCGCAGCTGGCGAATGTCGGCCTCGATGCCGCCGTAGCCGCTCAGCCAGGCCGCTGGGCGGCCCTCCTCAGGGATCATCGATCCTCCCCCACCGTCACGGCACCGTTTCCCTGAGTGAGGTTAGCCGCTAGGGGCGACCCTGGCAGCCCCGGACCGCCAATGGGATCAGCGGGGCAGGCCGGAAGCGCGCCAGGCGCCGGCGCCCGCAGTGGGTGCGGCGCCGGTCGGTCGTCCGCTGCGCGCCCAGGCCGACGCGGCCACCGGCGCCGGCGCGGCGGCTGGCCGGGTACGCGCCACGATCGCTCCCACCAGTGCGGCCAGTTCCTCGGCGGTGGGCACGCCGCGAACGACCCGGAACAGCGGCTCTTCGGCAGACATGCGGCCAGGGTACGCGTCCAGAACTTGACCTTCGCCGCACAGTGGCGTGCCGGCGGTGTGAGTGTCACGCCCGCCGGGTACCGTCTCAGCGATGTCGAACGCGCTTCCCCAACTCGTCGCTGACCGTTACCGGCTTATTTCGCCGCTCGGTCAGGGCGGCATGGGTCGGGTGTGGAAGGCGCGCGACGAGGTGCTGCACCGGGACGTGGCGATCAAGGAATTAGTCCCGCCGCCCGGCCTCACCGACGACGAGCGCCGTGAGATGCGGGAACGCTCGCTTCGCGAGGCTCGGGCCATCGCCCGGCTCAACAACGTCAACGTCGTCCGCATCTTCGACGTGCTGCGTACCGACGGCGATCCGTGGATCGTCATGGAGTACGTCGCGTCGAAGTCGTTGCAGGACACTCTCGCCGAGTCCGGCCCGGTCACGCCGGCCCGCGCGATCGACATCGGCCTCGGGGTGCTCGGCGCGCTGAAGGCCGCGCACAAGGCCGGGGTCATGCACCGGGACGTCAAGCCGGGCAACGTGCTGCTCGGCGACGACGGCCGGGTGGTGCTGACCGACTTCGGTCTCGCCACCATCCCGGGCGACCCGAACGTGACCCGCACCGGCATGGTGCTCGGCTCACCCGCCTACATCGCGCCGGAGCGGGCCCGGGACGGCACCGCCGGGCCGGAGGCCGACCTCTGGTCGCTGGGCGCCACGCTCTACGCGGCGGTCGAGGGCAAGTCGCCGTACGCGCGGCCGTCGGCGATCGGCACTCTCGCGGCGCTCGCCACCGAGCCGATGCCGCCGCCGAAGAACGCCGGACCGCTGAAGCCGGTGCTGCAGGGCCTGCTGCGCAAGGACCCGACCGAGCGGATCACCGCCGAGGTGGCGGAACGGTTGCTGCGTCGCGCCGACGGCAAGCGTTCGCGGGGCATCTCGCTGCTCGACGGCGTACGCCGACCGGGGCCCAACGGTCCGCGCCTGCCGCGCCCGGCTGTGGTGCCGGCCCCGCGCCCGGCCGAGCGGGTCGACCCGCCGGCCGCTCCGCCGGCGCCTCGCACGCCCCCGGCGGCGGCTGCCGGCGCGGCGGCCGCGGCCGCTTCGGTCGGTGCGGACGACGTCACGACGAAGGTCCCGGCCAGCGCTGACGCCGCGCCGACCGCGAAGGTGGACCGGCCGACGGCCGACGCCGACCCGACCAGCAAGATCGAGGCACCCGCGTCACCGGCCTCGGCGCCCACCTCCTCGGCGCCCACCTCCCCGGCCCCGACCGACACGCGATCGGACACGACCGCGACGGACGAGCCCGGCGACGAGCCGACGGCGGTGGCCGAGCAGATCCCGGTCGACCAGGTGGATCCTGCCGGGGCGGCCAATCCGACCTCGGTGCTGCCGGTCAGTCCGTCGGCCCCGCCGGCCGGGCGGGCGCCGATCCCGTTGCCCACCGGGGCGCCGGCCGACCGGAAGCGACGCAACCTGCTGATCGGCGTGCTGGTCGCCGTGCTGCTGCTCGGCCTCGCGATTGTCGTGCCGCTGCTGTCCAGCGGCGACGACCCCGAGGGCGGTGACACGCCACAGGCCAACAGCAGCAGCGCGAACCCGCCGTCGGCGGCAGCGCCGACCTCCGCGCCGGCCACTCCGCCGCCGACCAGCGCGGCACCCAGCGTGACCCCGTCGGCGAGTGCCTCTGCCGGGGGCCTGCCGGCGGGCTGGACACTGCGCAAGGATCCGGTCGGCTTCGCCGTGCCGGTGCCGAACGGCTGGACCCGGAGTTCCGGGGGCACTTGGGTCAAATTCGAGGAGCCCAACGGTGTGCGCGAGCTGGTCATCGACCGGACCGACCAGCCGCAGTCGGACGCGGCAGCCGCATGGCGCGCCATCGAGCCCGACCGGAAGGGCCTGGTGCGCGACTACAAGGGGCTCGGCATCCGCTCTGTGAGCGGCTTCTGGAAGACCTGCGCGGACTGGGAGTGGCTGGAGACCCGTGACGGCACCCGGATCCACGTCCGTAACCGAGGTTTCGTGACCGCCCGCAACCGTGGTTTCGCGATTCGGTGGGAGGTGGCCGAGAAGGACTGGAAGGCCAACCTGCCGAACTTCGACCTGATCGCCCGCGAGTTCGTGCCCGACCGCAAGGACTGATCAGCGGGAATCGCATCCTCGCGAAACTGATTCGCATGGCCTTCCGTCGTTCGGGGTACCTGATCCTCGACGACGGAAGGAGGTACGACATGAGTTACCGACGGAGGGACACCCGACCGCGGTTGGCACTGTGGATGCTCGTCGCGCTCGGCGACGCGATCCTGGTCCTGGCCAGCATCGGGATCCCGGTGCTCATCGCGCTGTTCAGCGTCGTGGCCGTCACCGTCGCCGGGGTGGGTGCCCGGCTGCTGATGCGGCGCGGGGCCCTGGTCCGCGAGGAGGCGGTCCCCGCCCGGGTCGCGGTGCCGATGGGAAGCCGGCGCCGGGCCTGACCGACCGGCGTCGCGGCTGAGCCGCAGAGGTGGCGTGGCGGCAGCCGGACCAGTTGTCAACCGTACGGTGACAGCCGATCCCGCTGCCGCCAACTGCCGGGCCGGGCGGATCAGGCGGTGTTGTTCGCGAGCGCGATTAGCCGGGTGCGGTCACCGTTCCAGTAGTTGCGGTCGACGTTGCCGCTGATCCCCGAGACGGTGCCGGTGCTGGTGTACTGCCAGAAGCTCCAAACCGGTGCGCCGGCCGGCAGGGTGCCGGGCGCGCTGGCCCAGCGGGCGACCCAGAGCGGGTGGTTGGCCCACGGCCCGGTCCAGCTGCCGGTGCACTGGTTCCAGAAGCTGGTCGTGGTGTAGATGACCGCGTAGCGGCCGGTGCGCGAGCGGTAGGTGTTGAGGAAGTCCTGCACCCAGTTGCGCATGCCGGTGGTGCTGAGGCCGTAGCAGTAGCCGCCGCTGTACGGGTTGGCCTCCAGGTCCAAAGCCGCGGGTAAGGTGCGGCTGTCCGCGGACCAGGCGCCGCCGTTGGAGGCCAAGTAGTTCGCCTGGACCGCGCCGGAGGAGATGTTGGGACGGGCGAAGTGGTACGCCCCGCGGATCACCCCCGCGTTGTACGCGTTGACGTAGTTGGCGTTGAAGTTCGGGTCCTTGTAGCTCGTCCCCTCGGTGGCCTTGATGAAGGCGAACTGGATGCCGGCGTTGCGCACGCTCGTCCAGTTGATGCTGCCCTGGTAGCGCGAGACGTCGATGCCGGGCGTGGTGGCGGCGGCGGCCGGGCCGGCGGTGGCGACGAGCCCCGCGGCCGCGGTGGCGAGGACGGTGAGGCCGGCCGCGAGGAGCCGACGCAGCGGAGATCTGGTGGGGGTCATGGGTCCCTCCAAGTAGCCATCGATTGATGCTCATCTTTGGAGGTAATCGCCCAAGAACGCAAGGGGGGTTAAAGAAACTTTCATGGACGGCGGCATGGCGGGCCCCGCCATTGACGCCGTGTGCCGGTCGCCGCACAGCCCGTGACCGGCGTGCTCGCCCCGTCGGGTGGGGGGCCTGGCGACGAGCGTGTGGGCCGGTAGGCTCGCGCCCCATGGTGTCGTTCGACGGGCTGACCAACCTCTGGGACCGGCTGATCAGCGCGCAGCCCGACCCGCCGCCGCTGCTGGTGCTGCTCACCGCGCTCATCGCGCTGCTGGTGGTCTCGACCCGCCTGCCCTGGCGGGTCGCCCGTAACGCGATCACCATCGCCCACGAGGGCGGTCATGCCCTCGTCGCCCTGCTCACCGGCCGGAAACTGCGCGGCATCCGGCTGCACTCGGACACCTCGGGGCTGACCCTCTCCGCCGGCCGACCGAGTGGGCCGGGCATGATTCTCACCCTGCTCGCCGGGTACATCGCCCCGCCGCTGGTCGGGTTGGCCGGCGCGTGGCTGCTCGGCGGCAACCGGATCACGCTGCTGCTCTGGGTGGCCGTGGCGCTGCTGCTCGCCATGCTGGTCATGATCCGCAACGCCTTCGGCGTGGTCTCGCTGCTGGTCACCGGCGGCGTGGTGCTCGCCGTGTCCTGGTACGCCTCGCCGCAGGTGCAGGCGGCGTTCGCGTACACCGGGGTGTGGTTCCTGCTGCTCGGCGGCGTACGGCCGGTGGTGGAGCTGCAGCGGTTGCGCACCCGGGGCCGGATGCCCGCCTCCGACGCCGACCAGCTCGCCGGGCTCACCCCGTTCCCGCCGTTCTTCTGGGTCACCCTCTTCGCCCTGGTCAACCTGGTCGTGCTGGTGGCCGGCGCTCTGCTCCTGACCGGCCCCATCCTCACCGACGCCGGCCTCACCCTGTAACGGGTCGCGTCGATCATGCAGTTGTGGTGCCTCATATAAGCCGCACATCGGGCTAACTCGGGCACCACAAGTCCATGATCGACGGTGTGGGTGCGAGGCAGAATGGGCGGATGCGCTATGTGATCATCGGGGCCGGGGCGGTTGGCGGGACCATCGGGGTGCGGCTGGCGGAGGCGGGACACGAGGTCACGCTCGTGGCCCGGGGCGCGCATCTGGCGGCGATCCGGGAGCGAGGGCTGACCCTGCGCCAACCGGAGCAGGAGCTGACCGCGCGGCTGCCCGCGGTCGATGCCCCGGACGGGCGGCCCTTGCCCGCCGACACCGTGCTGGTGCTCACCGTCAAGTCGCAGGACACCGCGGCAGCGCTGGCCACCTGGGTGGACGCGCCGGTGGTCGGCGGCGGCACGGCCGGCGAACGCCTGCCGTTGCTCACCGCGCAGAACGGGGTGGCGAACGAGTCCACCGCGCTGCGGCGCTTCGCCCGGGTGCACGGGGTGTGCGTCTGGCTGCCCGCCACCCACCTGGAGCCGGGAGTGGTGGTGGCCAACGGCCACCCGCACCCGGGGATGCTGCACCTCGGCCGCTACCCGTCCGGATCGGACGACACCGACCGCGCGGTCGCCGCCGAGCTGACCGCCGCCGGCTTCGTCGCGCCGGTCCGGCCGGACGTGATGCGCTGGAAGTACGGCAAGCTGCTCGGCAACCTGGGTAACGGACTCCAGGCGCTCCTCGGTCGGGACATCCCGGAGGAGCTGGCCGGCCGGGTGCGGGCCGAGGGCGAGGCGGTGCTCGCCGCGGCCGGAATCGCGCACACCAGCCAGGACGAGGAGACCGCCCAGCGGGGTGACCTCGTGCAGCGCCGGCCGGTCGGCGGCGAGCAACGGGCCGGTGGCTCCACCTGGCAGAGCCTGGCCCGGGGCGCCGGCTCGGTCGAGACCGACCACCTCAACGGCGAGGTCGTGCTCCTCGGGCGGCTGCACGACGTACCGACGCCGGCCAACGACGCGGTGCAGCGGGCGGTACGCCGCGCGGCGCGGGAGCGGATCCCGGCCGGCGAGTTCCCCCGGGTGGAGCTGGCGAAATTGCTCGGCTGAGCAGGCAACCGTCGGCACCGGCCGGCGCGTGTCCACTGCGACCGCCACGGGGAGGTAGCCAGGTGCCGGACGTCGAGGGATTCGACGAGTTCTACCGAGGTAGCCGACAACGGCTGCTCGGCTTCGTCTACGTGCTCACCGGGGATCTCGCCGAGGCGCAGGACGCGGTCCAGGAGGCGTACATCCGGGCCTGGCAGCGTTGGTCCACGGTGAGCGGCTACGACGACCCGGAGGCGTGGACCCGGGTGGTCGCCGCCCGGATCGCGGTGAGCCGTTGGCGCAGCCTGCGCAGCCGGGCCCGGGCCTACCTGCGGCACGGCAGCGTCGAGACCACCCCGGGCCCGGGCACCGAGACGGTCGAGGTGGTCGCCGCGTTACGCCGGCTCCCCGAGGAGCAACGCACCGCGATCGCGCTCTACTACCTGCTCGGCATGCCGGTCGCCGAGGTGGCCCGGGAGACCGACGCCCCGGTGGGCACCGTCAAGGCCCGCCTCTCCCGGGGACGTACCGCGCTCGCCGGGCTGCTCGCCGTCTCTGACCTTGAGGAGGCCGCTGATGCGTGACGACCTGACATTCGTCGAGAAGGTGCAGCGGGACCTGCGTGACGTGCGCTGGCCCGGCCCGGAGGAGATCCGGGCCCAGGCCCGCCGCCGTAGCCGTCACCGGATGACGGCCGCAGCGACCGCGGTGCTGGCGCTCGCCGCAGCCTCCGCCGTCGCGGTCGTCGCACCGGGTCGATCCTGGACACCCCCGACCGCCTCGGTCGATCCGAGCGTGCCCGTCCGTGCGGAGATCACCACAGAGGCTCTGCTCCGGCCGGCCGATCTCGGGCTGGCGTCGGCGGATACCCAGCTCACCGGGTCGGGGCTGGCGGAGCCGATCCGGATCGACGACATGCTCGGCGCCTGCCGGACGAGCCAGGGGCTGGCGCAGACCTGGCCGTCCCGTTGGTCGCGATCGCAGACCCTCCTGACCGAGCGGCCGGACGGCGTCGACCTCGCGCCCGGCGACGTGCTGGCGATGCAGGACGTCTACCGGCTCACGCCGGAGGGAGCCAAGGCGTTCCTCGCCGACCTCGACCAGGTCATCGCCCCGTGCGTGCAGTGGCGCAGCGTCGGGCCGTACGAGTCGAAGGGGCGGGCCGGCACGGCGGAGGCGGTACACCACTGGCGGATCGTCCAGCGGGACTTCGCGGGGGACGATGCCGCCATGGTGCAACACGTCGTGTCCGGGGTCCGCGACATGAAGACCGGCGAGACGATCGGCGACGTGCCCCAGCCGACCTACAAGGCGATCATCCGGGTCGGTGACCTCGTCGCGGTACTCGGCCTCGGGCGGTACGGCACCGAGTCCGAGCTGCTCCAGCTCGCCACGGTGGCGGCCGGAAGGATGTGTCAGGCGGCGAACCCGGACTGCTGAGCCTGCCGTTGATCCCGCGCAACTTCAGGGAAAATGTCGCCTCCGGGCTGCGGGAGGCCGCAGTTCCCTGAAGTTGCGCGGATCTTGCCGCCGGCGGCGACGTTGAGCGTCGGCGGCGACGCGGGGCGTGCGGCGGGATCTACAGCGGGATGTTGCCGTGCTTCTTGGGAGGCAGGGTCTCCCGCTTGGTGCGCAGGACGCGCAGCGCCCGGACGATCTGGGTGCGGGTCTCGTGCGGCGGGATGACCGAGTCGACATACCCGCGCTCGGCGGCCACGTACGGGTTGGCCAGGGTGTCCTCGTACTCGGCGATCTTCTCGGCCCGCAGCGCGGCCGGATCGTCCGCGCCCGCCAGCTCCGAGCGGTAGAGGATGTTCACCGCCCCCTGCGCGCCCATCACCGCGATCTGCGCGGTCGGCCAGGCGAAGTTCAGGTCCGCGCCCAGGTGCTTGGAGCCCATCACGTCGTACGCCCCGCCGTACGCCTTGCGGGTGATGACGGTGACCTTCGGGACGGTGGCCTCGGCGTACGCGTAGATGAGCTTGGCGCCGCGGCGGATGATGCCGTCCCACTCCTGCCCGGTGCCGGGCAGGAAGCCGGGAACGTCCACGAACGTCAGCACCGGGATGTTGAACGCGTCGCAGGTGCGGACGAACCGGGCGGCCTTCTCGGAGGCGGCGATGTCGAGCGTGCCGGCGAAGTGCATCGGCTGGTTCGCCACCACGCCGACCGGCCGCCCCTCGACCCGGCCGTAGCCCACCACGATGTTCTGCGCGTAGAGCGGCTGGACCTCCAGGAACTCCCCGTCGTCCAGCACGTGCTCGATCACCCGGTGGATGTCGTACGGCTGGTTGGCCGAGTCCGGGATCAGCGTGTCCAGCTCCCGGTCCTCGTCGGTGATCTCCAGGTCGGCATCGGCGGGGTAGACCACCGGCTCGTCGAGGTTGTTCGACGGCAGGTACGACAGCAGCGCCTTGACGTACTCGATCGCGTCGTCCTCGTCGCTGGCGAGGTAGTGCGCGTTGCCGCTGCGCGAGTTGTGGGTGCGGGCGCCGCCCAGCTCCTCCATCGCCACGTCCTCGCCGGTGACCGTCTTGATGACGTCCGGGCCGGTGATGAACATGTGCGAGGTCTGGTCGACCATCACGGTGAAGTCGGTGACCGCCGGGGAGTAGACCGCCCCGCCGGCGCAGGGCCCCATCACCAGCGAGATCTGCGGGATGACCCCGGAGGCGCGGACGTTGCGGAAGAAGATCTCGCCGTAGAGGCCGAGGCTGGCCACGCCCTCCTGGATCCGGGCGCCGCCGGAGTCGTTGATGCCGACCACCGGGCAGCCGATCTTCATGGCCAGGTCCATCACCTTGACGATCTTCTCGCCGAAGACCTCGCCGAGGGAGCCGCCGAAGACCGTGAAGTCCTGGGCGAAGACGCAGACCTGCCGGCCGTCGACGGTGCCGTAGCCGGTCACCACGCCGTCACCGTACGGGCGGGTCTTCTCCAGGCCGAAGGTGGTGGACCGGTGCCGGGCCAGCTCGTCGAGCTCGACGAAGGAGCCCTCGTCGAGCAGCAGCTCGATCCGCTCCCGCGCGGTCTTCTTGCCCCGGGCGTGCTGCTTCTCGACCGCGCGCGCCGACCCGGCGTGCACCGCCTCGTCGACCCGGCGCTCCAGGTCCGCCAGCTTGCCCGCGGTGCTGTGGATGTTGATCCCGGTCTCGGTAGTCACCCAGGGAATATAACGATGGTTCAGGTCGGTGCCGTTGTGCAGTTCGCCTCAGCTCTGCGCCGAGGGGCCGCAGGTGGGCGCGGGGTGCGCCGTAGGCTGGCGGAATGCCGGGCTCGCCGTACACCGATCTGGAACGCCCGCCGCTCTCGGCGGCGCGGCTGCGGCGGGCGCTGGTCGCCCCCTACGGCCCGTGGGCCCGGCTGGAGCTGCGGGCCGAGACCGGCTCCACCAACGCCGACGTGGCCGAGGCGGCCCGGGCCGGCGAGCCGGAGGGGCTGGTGGTGGTCGCCGAGCGGCAGACCGCCGGCCGCGGCCGGCGCGGCCGGGTCTGGCAGTCGCCGCCGCGGGCGGGCATCGCGACCAGCGTGCTGCTCCGGCCCGGCGAGGCCGTCGCCGAGCGCGGCTGGGCGCCGGCGCCACCCACCGGGTACGGCTGGCTGCCGCTGCTCGCCGGGGTCGCGCTGGTCGAGGCGGTGACCCGGCTGGCCGAGCTGGATGCGGTGCTGAAGTGGCCGAACGACCTGCTCATCGACGGCGCGAAGTGCGCCGGTGTGCTCCTCGAGGCGGTGCCCGGTGGGTCGCCGGCCGCGCCGCCGGCCATCGTGCTCGGCATCGGGCTCAATGTGACACTCCGCGCTGACGAGCTGCCGGAGAACCCGACCGGGCTGCCGGCCACCTCGCTGCGACTGGCCGGCGCCACGGCCACCGACCGCGACCCGCTGCTGCGGGCGCTGCTGCGCGCGGTCGCCGACTGGTACGACCGCTGGCGCACCGCCGGTGGCGACGCGACGGCCAGTGGCCTGCGGGAGGCCTACCTCGCCGCGTGCGCCACGGTCGGCCGCCCGGTACGTGTGCTGCTGCCCGGGGGTCAGGAGCTGACCGGCACGGCCACCGGGGTGGACCCGGACGGCCAACTGGTGGTCGACACCGCCGACGGCGAGCGTCATCTGGCCGCCGGCGACGTGCTGCACCTGCGCTGAGTGCCGGCTCGCGGCACGGGGTGCGGCCGTGCGCCGGTGAGCGGAGCGCGCAAGATCACGTAGCTGGGCCGGTGCCGGCCGCGCGGCTGATGGCCCGTCGCGCCGTGACCGGTTACGGTCAGCGCGTCCGTTCCTGCGAGGAGGTTTCCGTGGCGTTCCCCGAAGACGTGCTCACCGAGGACGAGCACGTCGTGCTGCACCTGCATCCGCACTGGAAGGCGCTGATCCGGCCGGTCGCGGTGCTGGTGCTCGCCGTCGCCGCGGTGGTGGTCGGCGTGCTCCTGCTACCCGCGGGCGGCGGTGGCTCGATCGCGCTCGCCGTGATCGGCGTCATCGCCCTGGTGGCGGTGCTCTGGCTCGCGCTCTGGCCGTTCCTGGTCTGGCGCACCACGCACTATCTGTTCACGAATGAGCGGGTGCTGCTCCAGCAGGGTGTGTTCTCCCGGGATCGGCGGGACATCCCGCTCACCCGGATCAACGACCACGCGATGAACCAGCGTTTCGTCGAGCGGCTGCTCGGCTGCGGGACGCTGACCATCGAGTCGGCCGGCGAGCGCGGGCAGTCCGTGCTCACCGACGTGCCGCGGGTTGGCCAGGTGCAGACCAAGCTCTACGAGCTGGTCGAGGCGCACCACGACAAGCACTCCCTGGGCGACGGCGAGATGCGGGAGATCCTCGCCGACATGCGCGAGGGCAAGCCCCTCCGCGACCCCACCGCCTGACCCCCGCGTTCGCCCGCATTGATCATGAAGTTGTTGTCCGTCAGGACACGCCGTGCCCGGTGACGACAACTTCATGATCAACGCAGCTGCCCCCGGCCGGACCGGCCGGGGGCTTTCGGATGGGTCGGGTTGGTCAGCGGCGAGGCGAGCGGCGGGTGGCGGCCTGGAGCTCGGCGGCCAGCTCCGCGTCCAGATCCGTACCGGCCAGGCGGGCGTCCATGACGCCCGGCCGCCCCTGGTTGGGAGCGCCGGGCTGGCCGGCCCCCCTCGCCGCTCCCGGTTGGCCGGCCGGCGGCTGGGACTCCTCGAGCTCGGAGACCGACTCGGCCAGCTCGGCGACCGGATCCATCTCGGCCATGGTGTCCCACTCGTCACGTGGGATGCGGTGCCAGTTCTCCTCCTCCGGCGCGGGGGCCGGCTGGAAGACGAACGTCCGGTAGGACCAGAACCTGAACAGCGTGGCCAGCAGGACACCGCCGGTCTTCGCCACGTTCAACGCCAGCAGGCTGTTCACCCCGAGGCCGTACTTGGCCGCGGCGAGTACGCCCAGCTCGATGAAGAGGCCGGTCGCGTTGAAGAGGAAGAACAGGACGTACTCGCGCCGTAGCGCGGATTTGGGTCGGTCCCGGTACGTCCAGTGACGATTCATCAGATACGACGTGATCGTCGCCACCACGGTGGCGATCACGGTCGCCTTCAGCTGACCGTCGACGAAAACAGTCAGTGCCAGGGCATTGAACACCGCGTAATTGATGACGGTGTTGATGCCGCCGACGATGCCGAATTTGAGCGCCTCGTGGATGAACTTCTGCCAGCGCTCAGGCAGCAGACGGACAAGACGCATGCGGAACACCTTAGGGCAGTCGGTTTAGCCGGCAGGCTCCGGCCGGACGGGATGGGCGGCAGGTCACGCCCCGTGGTCTCGGTCGTGCTTCACTTCCGGAACGGCTGGGGTTCCCGCTTCCACGAAGACGAACCGTCGGTAGGACCAGAATCGGAACAGCGTCCCGAGCCCGGTGCCGACGATGAAGCTGGCGATGTTGTCGGCCAGCGGGGTCTGGAAGACCTCCGGCCAGATGCTGCCCAGCCCGTAGCGGCTGATGGCGAGGCAGGCCACCGCGATGCCGAGCCCGACGGCGTTGAAGAAGAAGAACAGTGCGTACTCGCGCGCCGGGTTGTTGCGCTGGCGGTGCCGCCAGGTCCAGAACCGGTTGCCCAGGAAGGCGATCGTCGCGGCGATCACGGTGGAGATCGTCTTCGCGGTCACCTGCTCCATGCCCCGCATGGTGGTCAGGTAGTTGAAGAGCGCGAAGTCGAGCAGGAAGGCGACCCCGCCCACGGTGGCGAACTTGCTCAGCTCGTGGATGAGGTGACCGAACCGGTCCAGCAGGGCGCCGATCAGACCCGTGCGGGTCTGCGGAGAGCCCGGTTGCTCTCCGGTCATCGTCGCGGCCACCCGCCGAGCCTACCGGCTGCTGACACGTCGCACGGGTAGCAACGGCGAGCAGGGGCGGCCGGCAGGGGCGGGCCGCGCGGCGTCCGCGGTGGACATGAACAGAGCGTAACCGCAGGGACCGCGGATCCGGACCGGATTCGGCGATCCGGGAGGCATCGACGCCAGCCGTACGGGTACTCGATGTGTGCCGCGCGATCCAGGCGCGGTGGAAGGTCCACAGCAAGATTTGCGTGAAACTGCGCGGAAAAACGGGTATCAGCTCGCGATGTCGCAGCGTGGCCGTACCTTGTGCAGTTCTTCACAACCAGTCCCACTGACTCGGGAGGCTGCCCGGTTTACGCTGAGCGCAATCCCAGGTTTCCACGATGGCGACGCGGTTCCCGCCCGCCAAGACTCGTGCATCCCATAGATCGGTCAGCGTCGACCACAAGGAGATGTGTCATGGTTGCTCCGGCTGTTGTTCGGGGTATCGATCAGGCCCCGACGTCCCATCCCAAACTTCTTGCCTGGGTCCGTGAGGTCGCGGAACTGACCACCCCCGAGCGGGTGGTCTGGGTGGACGGGTCCGACGAGGAGTGGCGCCGCCTCACCGATGAGCTGGTGGAGGCCGGCACCCTGATCCGCCTCAACCCGGAGAAGAAGCCGAACTCGTTCTACGCGCGCACCGACCCGTCGGACGTCGCCCGGGTCGAGGAACGCACCTACATCTGCTCCGTCGACGAGGCGGACGCCGGCCCCACCAACAACTGGATGGCGCCGGCCGAGATGAAGCGCACGATGACGGACCTCTACCGCGGCTCGATGCGGGGCCGGACGATGTACGTCATCCCGTTCGTGATGGGGCCGGTCGAGTCCGAGAGCCCCATGTTCGGCGTCGAGATCACCGACAGCCCATACGTGGTCGCCTCGATGCGGATCATGACCCGGATGGGCGCGTCGATCCTCGAGGCGATGGGGACCGACGCGGACTTCGTGCACGCGCTGCACTCGATCGGCGCGCCGCTCGCCCCCGGCCAGCAGGACGTCGCCTGGCCTTGCAACGAGACCAAGTACATCTCGCACTTCCCGGAGACCCGGGAGATCTGGTCGTACGGGTCCGGTTACGGCGGCAACTCGCTGCTCGGCAAGAAGTGCTACTCGCTGCGGATCGCCAGCGTGATGGGGCGCGACGAGGGCTGGCTCGCCGAGCACATGCTGATCCTCAAGATCACCTCGCCGGAGGGCAAGGTCTACCACATCGCCGGCGCGTTCCCGTCCGCCTGCGGCAAGACCAACCTGGCGATGGTGGAGCCGACCATCCCGGGCTGGAAGGTCGAGACCATCGGCGACGACATCGCCTGGATGCGGTTCGGCGAGGACGGACGCCTCTACGCGGTCAACCCGGAGTACGGCCTCTTCGGCGTCGCGCCGGGCACCGACTGGAAGACCAACGCCAACGCGATGCGCACCCTCGACCGGGGCAACTCCGTCTTCACCAACGTGGGCCTCACCGACGACGGTGACGTCTGGTGGGAGGGCATGGGCGAGCCGCCGGCGCACCTGATCGACTGGAAGGGCAACGACTGGACGCCGGAGAGCGACAGCCTCTCCTCGCACGCGAACAGCCGGTTCTGCACCCCGATCACCCAGTGCCCGATCCTGGCCGAGGACTACTACGACCCGAACGGCGTGCCGATCGACGCGATCCTCTTCGGCGGCCGTCGCAAGGACACCATCCCACTGGTGACCGAGGCGCGCGACTGGGTGCACGGCGTCTACATGGGTGCCACGCTCTCCTCGGAGACCACCGCGGCCGCGTCCGGCGCGGTCGGCGTGGTGCGCCGGGACCCGATGGCGATGCTGCCGTTCATCGGCTACAACGCCGGCGACTACTTCCGGCACTGGATCGAGATGGGCAAGGGTGCCGACGGCGACGAGGCCAAGCTTCCGAAGATCTACTACGTCAACTGGTTCCGTAAGGACCCGGAGGGCAACTTCCTCTGGCCGGGCTTCGGCGAGAACTCCCGGGTGCTCAAGTGGGTCGTCGAGCGGATCGAGGGTCGGGCCGACGCGGTGGAGACCCCGGTCGGCATGGTGCCGGCGCCCGACGCGCTGGACGTCGACGGTCTGGACATGACCCCGGAGGACGTCCGGATCGCGCTGAAGGTAGACCCGGACGAGTGGCGCAACGAGCTGCCACTGGTCACCGAGTGGTTCGAGAAGTTCGGCGACAAGCTGCCCGGGGTCCTCTGGGCGGAGTTGGACGCGCTGCGCGCGCGGCTCGACGCGGAGCAGCCGCAGCGGTAGGTGTACCGCTTGCCCACGCGGGGCATCATCGGATCCCATGAGGACGGCCGCCGAGACCGAGGTCCGGCGGCCGTCCGCCGTCCGGGCGTTGACCTCGCTGCTCGCGGTCACGGCGGCGGCGACCGTCGTGGTCGAGCTGCTCAACTGGTGGTACGCCCCGGAGCAGGGCTTCGGCCTCGCGGTCCGGACCGGCTGGGCGATGCTGCGCTCGCTCGGCTTCCTGGTGCTGATCGGGCACGTCCGTCGCGGTAGGACGGTGGCCCGGCCGTTCGGGCTGATCCTCGCCGTGACCACGGTCTTCGCCGTCGCCCGGCTGATCGTGCCCCGGCAGGGGGTGCCGCCGCTGCCCGGGGTGCTCGGCTTCGCGCTGCTGACCGGGCTCTGCGGGGCGGTGGTCTGGCTGCTGTACCGCTCGCCGGCCCTCGCCGGGCACCTGGTCTGGCACCGCCCCCGGCTGGTCATCGACCGGTCCGGCTTCTCGTGGCGGGAGGTGCCACCGCGCCGCCCGGAGGCCAGCGGCTGGCTGCTCACGAGCCGGGTGGCCGCGTTCACCTACAGCCCGTTGATGCTGGTGCCCGCCCTCGTCGCCGGGGGCGCGGTGCTGGACGGCCGGCTGATCGCCGTGCCCGCCGTGCTGATCTGGTTCGGCGCCGGGGTGGTCACCAGCTACGCGGTGCTCCTGTGCACCGCCTTCCTCATGCGTGGCCGGCGCTGGGCCCGGGGTCTGCTGGTCGCCGTCACGGCGGTGGTGCTCGCCGTCGACCTGCCGCTCTGCCGGTGGCTTCTCGGCGTGGACGGCCTGGTCCGGGACGGCGGCCCCCTGGTGGCCGCCGCTGCCGTCGCCCTCTACGGCCTCTATCGCGCCACCCGCGCCGAACAAGCCACCTCCACCCCCACCCCCTTCACCGGTTGATCATGAGGTTTGCGGCGCTCCGGGAGATCGAACCCGCCGCAATCCTCATGATCAACGGCGGGAACGTGGGGGCTGGCCGGTGCGGTATCGGCGATCGTGAGCGGGGAGCGGGCAGGATGAGGCGGACGGGGCCAGCCGACCCGGTGCGCCGGGTGACCGCCGGAGGAGGGCGACGCGATGAGCGACGAATTCGACGTGGTGGTGGTCGGGGCCGGTCCGGCGGGGTCGGCCGCCGCGTTGGCGGCCCGGCGGGGCGGGGCCCGGGTGCTGCTGTTGGACCGGGCCGACTTCCCCCGGGACAAGGCGTGCGGGGACGGCATCGCCGCGCACGCGCTGGACGTCCTCGACGAGCTGGGAGTGCGGGACGCGGTGGCCGGGTACCCCCCGCTGCCGGCGCTGCGGCTGGTCGGCCCGGGCGGTGACACCGTCGCCCGGACGCTGCCCCGGCCGGCGTACACGGTGCCCCGGGAGGTCTTCGACGCCCGTCTGGTGGCCGCGGCGGTGGCCGCCGGCGCGGAGCTGCGCCGGCACGCCGTCCGCCGGGTCGAGCAGCGCGGCGACCGGGTGGTGCTCGACGGGGAGCTGGCCGCGCGGGTGGTGGTGGGCGCGGACGGCGCCGGGTCGGTGGTCCGGCGGGCGCTCGGGCATCCGGTGAACCCGGACCGCCACCTGGCGCTGGCCATGCGGGGATACGCGCCCGCCCGGCCCGGGCCGGCGGAGCAGCTCATCGTCACCGCCGACGCCCGCTGGCCCGCGTACGCCTGGTCCTTCCCGATCGGCGACGGGCGGGCGAACATCGGGTACGGGGAGGTGCTGCGGGGCGAGCCGCTGACCCGGGAGCACCTGCTCGACCGGCTCGCCGCGCTGCTGCCCGGGACGGACCCGGCCACCGTCGACGGGTTGCGCGCCCACCACCTGCCGCTGTCGACGCACCGGCCGTCGCCGGGCCGGGGGCGGGTGCTGCTGGCCGGTGACGCGCTGTCACTGATCAATCCGTTCACCGGCGAAGGGATCTTCTACGCCCTGCTCTCCGGAGCGCTGGCTGGCGCCGCGGCGGCCGGGTCGCCGGGGCGCGCCGCCGCGCGGTACACCGGCAGCCTGCGCCGCCGGCTCGGGACGCACCTGCGGCACAGCTCGATGGCGGCCTGGCTGGCCCGGCACCGCCGGGTGGTCGACGCCGCGATCCGGGCCGCCCGGCGGGACGACCGGGTCTACCGCACCGTCGTGGAGCTGGGACTCGGCGACGGACGGCTGGACGCGCGCACTCTCGGCATGATCGGCATCGGTCTCGCGGGGCGGGATCAGCCTCCGAGGCGGTGATCCCACCAGCAGGTCGCTACGCTGCTAGGTGATGTCTCTGCGGAACCTTATCTACTCCGTGTACGAGCGCCGCCTGACGGCGAAGCTCGTGGGTAAGCCGGTGCCCCGACACGTCGGCGTGATGTGCGACGGCAACCGGCGGTGGGCCAAGGAGATGGGCTACGTCGACCCGAACGACGGGCACCGGGTCGGTGCCGCCAAGATCAAGCATGTGCTGGGCTGGTGCGACCAGGCCGGTATCGCGCACGTCACCCTCTACCTGCTGGCCACCGACAACCTGCGTCGGCCGGCCAGCGAGCTCGACCCGCTGCTCCAGATCATCGAGGACCTGGTGGTGGAACTGGCCGAGGAGGGCAACCCCTGGCGGCTGCGGATGGTGGGCGCGCTCGACCTGCTGCCCGCGCAGACCGCGGCCGCGCTCAAGGCGGCCGAGGAGCGCACCCGGGACCGCAGCGGCGGGGCCGAGGTGAACATCGCGGTCGGCTACGGTGGCCGGCGGGAGATCACCGATGCCGTCCGCTCCCTGCTGCTGGAGCACGCGGCCGCCGGTGGCACCATCGAGGAGCTGGCCGAGGTGCTGGACGTCGAGCACATCGCCGAGCACCTCTACACCCGTGGCCAGCCCGACCCTGACCTGGTCATCCGGACCAGCGGCGAGCAGCGTCTCTCCGGCTTCATGCTCTGGCAGTCGGCGCACTCCGAGTTCTACTTCTGCGAACTCAACTGGCCCGACTTCCGGCACATCGACTTCCTCCGGGCGCTGCGGTCGTACGCCAACCGCCAACGCCGCTACGGCACCTGAGGCGGGCCCGAGGCCGGTCGGCTCTCAGGCGAGGTGGTGGGTGGCCTCGGTGAGGAAGTCGCCGAGGGCGGCGGGGGAGTCGATGGTGAGGTCGGCCGCGGTGGCCACCTCCTGACCGGTCTCCGGGTTGGCCACGGCCACGCAGACGGCGAAGAAGTCCGGGTCGGCGGCGGCCCGCGCGCGGAGCGCGGCGAACGCCTTGATGTCGGAGACGTCGTCGCCGAAGTACCAGGCGGCGCCGGCGTCCCGGATCACCTCGCCGATCACCATGCCCTTGTCCCGGTCGACCGGGGGCTTGAGCTCGAGCACCATGCGACCCGCCTGCACCCGCAGCCCCAGGCGGTCGGCCTGAGCCCGGCCCCACTCCTGCACCGCCTCACCGAGCTGGGGCGCGGTGCGCCAGTGCAGCGCCACGGAGAGCCGCTTGAACTCGACGAGGGTCCCCGCGGGAAGCTCGCGGCGGGCCAGGTCGGCGAGCTCGCCCATGGTCGGCACCCAGGGCAGCGCGGCCGGCTCGGTCACCGTCTCGCCGCCCGAGTGGCTGTGCTCCAGGCCGTAGAGTCCGTAGAGGTCGACCCCGGCGAGGCCGCCGAGGTGCTCGCGGAGGAACTCCACCGGGCGGGCCGAGACGATCGCGACCCGCCGCACCAACGGCGCGAGCGCCTCGATCGCAGCCACCACCTTGGGGGCGGGCTGCACGGCGGTCGGGTCGTCGTCGACCGGCGCGAGGGTGCCGTCGAAGTCGAAGAAGAGCACGGTTCCAGCCGCCCGATCGGCGGTCGTCTGCCAGGCCTCATCGGCGTTCAACGGGGTCATCGGCTGGTGGTTGCCCAGATTCAACGGCGGCACGCGCGTCAGCGTACCCCGGTTTTGGCGGCGCATTCGTGGCCGAGATGACCCCTCGGCGAGGGCGCGGGGATCAGCGTTCGGCGGCTCCCCGTCCACGGCGTCCGAAGGGCACGACCGCCGCCTCCTGGCCGTGGCTGAGCAGATAGCCCTCCACGAACCCGGTGTTGCGGTCGCCGGTGTGCGACTCGATCTCGTTCAGCCGCGCCACCAGGAACTCGGTGAGCGCGCTGATCCGGTCGTTCAGCCGTTCGTGCAGCTCGGCCAGCACGGCCAGGATGACCGCGGTGCCGGCGATGGTGAGCGCGAAGAGGTTCACGAGCAGCGGAAGCTGCCCGCCGTCGACCGCGAGGGTCACCGCGTTCCCGGTGACGCACAGCGTCAGCGACACCGTGGCCACCACAACTGCCAACCATTTCAGGGTCATGGACAGACCCCTCCTTCTGTCCCGCAGGGCTGGGTTCGGCCTTGTCCCGTCCCCCCGCCGACGACGAGCCCAAGCAGTACGAATAGGGACGCTAGCGTGCCCGTTCCTGCCCCGGAGCGAAACGAATGAGTCCGACCTGCCGTTCTTTCGCCATCTGAGGAACTACCCGGCTTGTTTCCCTCGCTTTCGGACATCGACCGGGAGAGTCGGGCGATAAGCGAGGTAGCGAATGGTTTCGCGGATGTGGAACTTCTCCGCGTCCGACACGTTCGGGTCGACCAGCCGGCGCAGCAGCGCCTCCACGTCCGGGTCCATCGGCGGGGCCGGCTGACCGCCCCGTGGGGCGGCGGCGGCGCGGTCCCAGCCGAGAGCGGCGAACGCGGCGGCCGGGTTGAGGCCGAGGCCCTCGCAGAAGGCCACCACCCGCTCGGCCTCCGGGTCGCTGGCCCAGTCGCCGCGAACCCACCGGTTGATGGTCTGTCGGGAGACGCCGGTGCGTCGAGAGACCTCGGTGCCGCTCCATGCCCGGGTGGCCCGCGCCTCGTCGAGCGCGCGTCGGACGAAGGTGGCGAAGGCGATCTTTCGTGCGTTGGCCGTCTCGGTCACCTCGTGACGGTACGGCCAGTCGGCCCGGGACGGGGTCCCCGGCACGCTGCTGTCACGCGAACGTGACGGCGCTTTCGGATTTCCGGTAAACGATCCAGGGCCGCTTCTGAGGGGTGCCACCTGGGTAGAATAGATCACCGTAGGTGTCAGGGTAAACGGACGAAAAGCTGATACTGTCACGCTCATGGGACAATCTACGGTGTGTCACGTGCCTGAGACGATTGGTGCTCACATGCGTCACGCCCCCGGTGCGAGGGGGGTGTGGTGACCGAACTCGCGACCCGCGCCCAGGCCTTCAGCCTGATCGCCCAGGGGGTCGAGGCCGGCCTGAGCGCCCCCTGGCGCCTCTACCTCGCCCGGGGCTGCCGGTACCTCTCGCTGAGCGTGGGCGACCGGGCCGAGTGGAACGCCTGGCGTACCCACCTCAACTGCCCGGAACTGAGCGTCCGGGTCTACGACGCCGGCGGGGAGATCCGCCGGTCGTCGGTGGCCGAGGTGGTCCTGGACGACTGCCGGATCAGCGTCGAGCTGGTCGAGGAGGTCAGCACCGACGACCTGGACCGGCTGCTGGTCGCCGATCCCACCTCGGTCGAGCCGGAGGAGCGATGACCCGGTACCCGCGGCACACCGGAGCCGCCCGATGAGCCCGTTCCTCGCGATCTTCCTGGTGTTGGTGCTCGGCGCGACCAGCTACGCCGCCGGCCGGCTGCACGGGCAGCTCAGCTACCGCATCGGCTACCGGTTCGGCTACCGGCAGGGTTACTTCGACGGCGACCGCGGCGCCTGGAACCGGCGTCGCCGGGACGCGCAGGCCGCCATCGCGTCGGCGCTGTCCGCGGCCCCGCCGAGCACGATCCGGGTGGGCGGGACGGTGGTCCGCCCCGGCACCACCTACACCGGCTCGTCGTTCACGGCGCCGGCCGCCCCGGTCACCGGGCGGCACCCGACCGGCACCCTGGTCCGACGGACCGGTTGAGACGGTCGGTGGGGCAACCCCGGGCGGGGCGCCCCACCTGCCGGCGACCAGACGCGGTGCGTCGTCCGCGGCGGACACGCACCGTCGGGGCCACGTCAGACCGGTGACGGTGGCCCCACCGGCCGGGATGCGCGCAGGGGGCATGCATCCCGGCCGGCTCCGCCGCCCGTGGCTCGGCAGCCGGCGTGCCCGATCGCGCCGGCTGCCGCCGGCCGTCCGACCGTTCACCGGGCGGTCTCCGAAGATCCACGATCGCCCTCTAGCCGGGATGCCCCGACGCGGCTAGCGTCTAGGCATGGCACGGGGTTCTCCCGGGCCAACCGGCCGCCCGGACCTGCGACCTCGCGCACGGGGCCCCGCATCCGACCCCGTGTCCCCGGGCACCGGAGGAGGCGGAACACGGGTGGCGGGTGCCCATCCGTCGGAGCAGGCCTGTGACGACTCGCCGCAACACCGCCGGTGCCGACCAGACCCCGGCCGCGACTGCCACGACCCGCCGCGCAAGCCGGAGCCGCCGTACCGCGGCCGCCGCGCCGGCCGACCCGAAGGAGCCGCGACCAGCAGGCCAGGTCTTCGTCCTGGACACCTCGGTACTGCTTTCCGATCCTGCCGCGTTCCACCGCTTCGCCGAGCACGAGGTGGTGCTGCCGCTGGTCGTGATCTCCGAGTTGGAGGGCAAGCGGCACCATCCTGAGCTCGGCTGGTTCGCCCGTCAGTCGCTGCGCATGCTGGACGAGTTGCGGGTACGCCACGGCCGGCTGGACCGGCCGGTGCCGGCCAACGACGCCGGTGGCACGCTGCGGGTCGAGCTGAACCACAGCGACGACGGCGTGCTGCCGCCCGGCTTCCGTACCGAGTCGAACGACGCCCGGATCCTCTCGGTGGCGCTCAACCTGGCCACCGAGGGCAGGGCGGTGACCCTGGTCAGCAAGGACATGCCGCTGCGGGTCAAGGCCGCCTCGGTCGGCCTGCGGGCAGACGAGTACCGGCACGGCCAGGCCGGCGACCCGACCTGGACCGGGATGTCCGAGCTGGAGCTCAGCGAGGAGCAGATCGGCCGGCTCTACGCCGGCGAGGTGCTCGACCTGGACGAGGCGGCCGGGCTGACCTGTCACACCGGCCTGGTGCTGCACTCCGCGCGGGGGTCGGCGCTCGGTCGGGTGCTCCCGGACAAGACCGTGCGGCTGGTCCGCGGCGACCGGGAGGCGTTCGGCGTGCACGGGCGCTCCGCCGAGCAGCGGATCGCACTGGACCTGCTGCTGGACGAGTCGATCGGCATCGTGTCGCTCGGCGGGCGGGCCGGCACCGGAAAGTCCGCCCTGGCGCTCTGCGCCGGCCTGGAGGCGGTGATGGAGCGGCGCCGGCACAAGAAGGTGGTCGTCTTCCGCCCGCTCTACGCGGTGGGCGGTCAGGAGTTGGGCTACCTGCCCGGGTCCGAGTCGGAGAAGATGTCGCCCTGGGCGCAGGCGGTCTTCGACACCCTCGGCTCGGTGGTGCACGAGAACGTGTTGGAGGAGGTCACCTCCCGCGGCCTGCTCGAGGTGCTGCCGCTGACCCATATCCGGGGGCGGAGCCTGCACGACGCGTTCGTGATCGTGGACGAGGCCCAGTCGCTGGAGCGGGGGGTGCTGCTCACCGTGCTGTCCCGGATCGGGCAGGGCTCCCGGGTCGTGCTCACCCACGACGTCGCGCAGCGGGACAACCTCCGGGTCGGCCGGCACGACGGGGTGACCGCGGTGATCGAGGCGTTGAAGGGCCATCCCCTCTTCGCTCACGTCACGCTCAGCCGTTCGGAGCGGTCCCCGATCGCCGCGATGGTGACGGATCTACTGGAGGACACCCCCGGCTGATGACCGTTATGTAGCTATTCGTCCGCATATTTTTTGTGGTGCAAGTCACAAAGGCGTCTCTTGGTTTCCCATCAGCCTCACTGTGCGCGATGGTGTCCCACGAGCGCCCGCGCCCCGGAAAGATCGTTGAGAATCGTTCGCCCCACTGGAACGAGATCGGCGGATACCGGTACGTCGGCGTTGACCGGCGACGGTCGGGGCGCTCACGGCGCGGGATCGGCCTCGACGGTCCGGGACCGCGCCGTGTCCTTGCCCCCGACGAAGGGAAACTTCGTGAGTCGGCTGTGGAGCCGGTTGGGTGCCCGTACGGCCGCCGTCGCACTGCTCTCCGTGGGCGTTGCCGGCGGCTTCTATCTGGGCGAAGACCGGGAGACCCAGCAACAGGGCCTCACCGCGCAGGTCGGCGCGGAGGTCGACCAGGCGGAGTACGACTATCAGCGTGAGCGGCAGGCCGCCCACCAGGTGCAGTCCGCCAAGCAGCGCGCCGCCGAGTACCAGGCCAAGCTGCGCGCCGCCGAGGCCGCCAAGGAGGCCGCCGAGCGGGCCCGTAAGGCCGAGCAGGCCGCCGCGTCCCGCAAGCGCGACCGGGAGGCGGCCCAGAAGGCGGCCGCCAAGCCGTACACCGGACCGATCCCGGCCTCCTGCGCGGAGTTCAGCGGCAACCGGAAGATCGGCTGCGCGGAGATGATCAAGGCGGGCTTCGGCATCGCGGAGTTCCCCTGCCTGGACCGGCTCTGGACCAAGGAGAGCGGCTGGAACCACAAGGCCCGCAACTCCTCGTCCGGGGCGTACGGCATTCCGCAGGCGCTGCCGGGCAGCAAGATGGGCTCGGTCGCCGACGACTGGCAGACCAACCCGGCGACCCAGATCAAGTGGGGCCTGGGCTACATCGAGGGCCGCTACGGCACGCCCTGCAAGGCCTGGGCGCACTCCCAGGACGTGGGCTGGTACTGATCCGGATGTGAGACCGGCGGGGCGGATGGATCATCATCCGCTCCGCCGTCCTCGTCCGGGCGGCCGGGACGCGAGTGGCGGTCGGCCCCGTTTGCTGATAGCAGTTGGAGGGTGACCCTGCTCCCCGGAAGTGGCGACCCCCACCAGTTCGGCACCGAGGCGTTCTACGCCGCCCTCGGTCGGGCCTTCGTCGCGATGTGCGCGGTGGTGCCGTTCCTCTTCCTCATCGAAGCCCTCGACCAGGGTCTCGCCTTCAGCCTCGACACCACGGCCGGGATCATCCCGCAGCGCATCGACGGCCTCGACGGGGTCTTCTTCTCGCCGTTCCTGCACCACGGCTTCGACCACCTCTACAGCAACAGCATCCCGCTGATCCTGCTCGGCACCTTCGTGCTCGCCGCGGGCGCCCGCCGGTTCCTCTGGTCCACCCTGGTGATCATCCTGGTCAGCGGGCTCGGCGTCTGGTTCACCGGCTCGCCCAACTCCGTGGTGGTCGGGGCGAGCGGGGTCATCTTCGGCTACCTGGGGATCCTGCTCACCCGCGGCATCGTCGAGCGCAGCTGGTGGAACTTCGCGGTCTTCCTGCTGGTCGGCCTGCTCTACGGCTGGCAGTTGGTCGGCATCCTCCCCACCGACGAGCGGATCTCCTGGCAGGGGCACCTGTTCGGGCTCCTCGGCGGGGTCGTCGCCGCGATCCTGTTCCGCCGGCGTCGCACCGACCGGGGTGGCCCCTACCACTCCGAGTCCTCGCTCACCCTGCCCTGAGCCGGGCCGCCCCGCACCCCGTTCGGATCGACGACCCGGCCGCGCCGGATCGGGACGTGCTTGCCCGGGCGGCGTCGCCGCCCTACCGTCGGCATCAGCACGCGTTGATCCGCGAGCGGGAAGCGACGGTACGCCATGCGCGAGGTCGATGTCGCCGTGATCGGGGCCGGTCCGGCCGGCCTCTTCGCCGCGTACTACGCCGGGTTCCGAGGGCTCTCGGTGGCGGTGATCGACGCCCTGCCGGAGCCGGGCGGCCAGGTCACCGCGATGTACCCGGAGAAGCTGATCCTCGACGTCGCCGGGTTTCCGTCGATCAAGGGCCGTGACCTAGTGGCCAACCTGGTCGCCCAGGCGGCGCCGTTCGACCCGGGTTACCTGCTCGGCACCCGGGCCGAGAAGCTCTCCTACGCCGACGGGCGGCCGGTGCTCGGCCTCGCCGGCGGCGAGCAGCTCAGCTGCGGCGCGGTGATCGTCACCGGTGGGCTGGGCAGCTTCACCCCGCGCCCGCTGCCGGTCGCCGAACATTTCGTCGGCGCGGGAATCGTCTACTTCGTACCGCAGCCGGCCGAGCTGGCCGGCCGGGACGTGCTGATCGTCGGCGGCGGCGACTCGGCCTTCGACTGGGCACTCACCCTGCACCCGCTGGCCCGCTCGGTGACGCTGGTGCACCGGCGGGAGAAGTTCCGGGCACACGCCGCGACCGTCGCGAGGGTGTTGGCTCTGCCGATCCGGGTGGTGGTCAACGCCGAGCTGACCCGGCTGCACGGCGACGGCGCCGTCACCGGTGCCGAGATCACCGTCCGGGGCGGCGCGGCCGAGACCCTGCCGGTCGACACGGTCGTCGCGGCTCTCGGCTTCACCGCCGACCTCGGGCCACTCGCCGAGTGGGGGCTGCGGCTGGACCGCCGGCACATCGTGGTGGACAGCGCGATGGCCACCAACCTGCCGCGGATCTTCGCAGCCGGCGACATCACCGAGTACCCGGGCAAGGTCCGGCTGATCGCCACCGGCTTCGGCGAGGCGGCGACGGCGGTGAACAACGCGGCCGTGGTGATCGACCCGAGCGCGCACCTCTTCCCGGGCCACTCCTCCGACGGCAGCTGACCGGGACCGGTACCGGAAGCTGTTCCCGGCGTGGCCGGATCGAGATCCGGCGCTGCGACCGTGGGCCGATGACCGACCCGTCCCCGCCCCGCGACAGCGCGCCGGCGACCCTGGCCTGGCTGGGGCACCCGTTCTCCGTGGCCGCGCTGGTCCTGCTCGTGGTCAACGACCAGCTGCTCAAGGCGGCCTTCCCGGGACTGGTGACCGGCAAGCTCAGCGACGTCGCCGGCCTGGTGATCGCGCCGCCGCTGGTCGCCGTCCTGCTCACCCTCCTGGCGCCCCGGCTGCCGGCCCGCGCCGCCGTCGGGGTCGGGCTCGGGCTGGTCGGCGTCGGCTTCGCGGTGGTCAAGTCGAGCGGGTACGCCGCCGCCGGCGCCTCGGCGATCTGGAGCGTCGTCAGTGGACCCTCGCTGGTCCGGGCGGACCGCACCGACCTGCTCACCCTGCCCGCGCTGCTCGTGGCCGCCTGGAGTTGGTCCCGAGCTCGGCGTGAGCCGGTTGGCCGTCGCCCGGCGCGGCTGGTCCGCCTGTTGGTGCTGCTCCCCGCAGCGATGTTCGCGGTCGCCGCGACGAGTCCCGTGCACTACCCCGACGCGGTCCAGGCGACGGTCGCCGACGGGCGGTTGGTCGCCGGCTTCGGGACCGGTTACGACACCTACGCCTCCTTCGCCAACACCTGGCGGCTGAGCCAGGACGGCGGGACGACCTGGCGGGACCCGACCGGGACCGAGGAGGAGGCGCTGAGACGCCGGATCATGCCGGCGGCCGAGCCGGTCCGGCAGGGCTGCTCGGCCGCGGTGCCGGCGCGGTGCTACCGCCTGGCGTCGGGACGGATCCGGGTGGAGCAGAGTGACGATGCGGGCCGGACCTGGCGCCTGGCCTGGGAGGTGACCAAGGCGCAGCGGGCCGTGCTGATCCAGCAGTACCAACAGCCCGGCCGGGGTGGCGAACGGGTCGCCGGGCAGGAGTTGACCGTGCAGGACACCGACGACGGCCGGCACGTGGTGCTGGTCGCCAACGGCCGGGACGGCTTCGCCCTGCGCCGAGCCGACGGTGTCTGGGAGCGGATCGGCTTCGCCGGAGCCGTGGTGCGCAACCATCCGTTCGAGGGACGGCCACCGACGCTCGGCGGGAGCACCCCGGCCGACCGGGGCACGGATCCGCTCCGGGCGGTGCTCCTCGGGCTCGCGCTGATCGCGACGGTGCTCACGGTCTCCGGCGCCCGGGCCGGGCGTCGCGCCGGCATCGGATCGTGGTTGCCGGGCAGCCTGGTCGGGCTCGGGGTCCCGGCCGTGGCGCTGCTGGTCGCGATCTGGCTCGACGCCTCCGTCGTGGTCACCTTGGCGTTCGTCGCGTTCCTGCCGTTGCTGGTCGGCGTGCCGCTGCTGGCCCTGATCCCGGCGTGGGCTCGCGGCGCCCCCGCCCAGTGGACGGTGGAGGTCTTCCTGGCCGCCGCGCTCGCCGCGACACTGGCCGTCCTGCCGCTGGGCGGCTGGCTCTACGGCCGGCCCGCGTACACCTGGGCGGCGGTGCTGCTGGCCCTGCTGGCCAGCGTGCCAGGGTTGCTCCTGGGGTGGCGCGCGGCCCGGTTGGTCGGACGGCCCACCGCTACCGCCGCGACCAACGATCCGCCGTATCCGCCGCTGTCGATCATGCTGACCGGCTGACCGGCTGACCGGCTGACCGGCTGACCGGCTGACCGGCCGCGGGTCAGGGTAGGCCGATCAGGTCGGCCATCAGCGCGGTCTGATGGTCGAAGTAGGCGTCCCGGTGCTTGAGCGACTCGTTGATCCGGCCGAAGAGCTCGAAGCTGATCAGCCCGAAGAGCTGGGTCCAGCCGGCCATGCCCCGGGCGAGCAGCGCCTCGGGCAGCCCGGGAAAGAAGGCGTCGGCGAGCTCGGCCAGGTCGTCGCGCAGCGGGGCGGTCAGCTCGCCGGCCGGGGGTGGGGTGAGCAGGCCGGCGGCCAGCCCGTCCCGGAGGATGCCGACCAGGGTCACCGGTGGCCGCTGGGCCGGGGCGACGGTGTCCTCCGGTGCGGCGTAGCCGGGCACCGGGCTGCCGTAGAGCAGCGCGTACTCGGCCGGGTGGGCGAGCGCCCAGCCGCGCGCCGCGCGGCACACCGCGTGCCAGCGCCCGCGCAGGTCGAGCCGGTCGACACCGGTGTCGGCCGTCTCCACCGCGTCGCCCAACGCGTCGTACGCCTCGATGATCAGCGCGGTGAGCAGCTCGTCGCGGCTGGGCACGTAGCGGTAGATCGCCGAGGAGACCATGCCCATGTCCCGGGCGACGGCGCGCAGCGAGAGGTTGGCGCCGTCGGTGGCCAGGTGCCGGCGGGCCACAGTCTTGATCTCGTCGATCATCTCGGCCCGGACCCGGGCGCGGATCGAGGGTGCGGACATGGGCCTACTCTGCCACACCGGAGAGCGCACGTCTAAAAAGAGAGCGGTGCTCTTGACGTGCCGAGTCGTGAGCGAGCATCCTGTCTCTATTGAGAGCGGTGCTCTCGCGACGAAAGGGTGGCTCTGGAATGGGACTGCATGTGATCGTCGGGGCCGGACCGGTCGGCACCGCCACCGCCCGGCTGCTGGTCGAGCGGGGCGAGCGGGTCCGGCTGGTGAGCCGGCGCGGCACCGGCCCGGCGCATCCGGGGGTGGAGCGGGTGGCCGCCGACGCCACCGACGCGGAGCGGCTCGGCGCGCTGGCCGAGGGCGCCGCGGCGCTCTACAACTGCGCCAACCCGCCGTACCACCGCTGGGCGACCGACTGGCCGCCGCTGGCGGCCGCGCTGCTCGCCGCCGCCGAGCGCGCCGGGGCGGTGCTGGCCACGGTGGGCAACCTCTACGGCTACGGCCCGGTGGACGCCCCGATGACCGAGGCGACCCCGCTGCGGCCGAACAGCGTCAAGGGACAGGTCCGGGCCAGGATGTGGACCGACGCGCTCGACGCCCACCGGGCCGGGCGGGTACGGGCCACCGAGGTGCGCGGCGGCGACTACCTGGGCGCCGGCGCCCAGTCGGTGGCCACCCTGCTGGTGCTGCCCCGGGTGCTGGCCGGGCGGCGGGCGATGGCACCGGCCGACCTCGACGCCCCGCACAGCTGGACGTACGTCGGTGACGTCGCCCGGACGCTGGTCGCGGCCGCCGGCGACGAGCGCGGACCGGGCCGGGCGTGGCACGTGCCGAGCCCGCCGCCGATCTCGCTGCGCGCGCTGGCGGTCCGCACGGCGGCGTTGGCCGGTGCGCCGACGCCGAAGCTGTCGCGGATGCCGGGCCCGGTGCTCTGGCTCGGCGGTCTGTTCGACCCCACCGCCCGCGAGATGCGCGAGGTGGCCTACCAGTTCGACCGGCCGTTCAGGCTCGACTCCAGCGCGGCGACGGGCACCTTCGGCATCGAGCCCACCCCGCTCGACGACGTGCTCACCGAGACCGTCGCGGCGCTGCGACACCACCGCCCGCGGGTCGTCGACGGTCAGCCGCCACGCTGACCGGGTCGTCCTGCTCGGCCGGGGAGGCGCCGACCGCTCCGGCCTCGGGCGCTCGCTCAGCTCGGCCGGGCGGGCGCCAACGCGGCGACGAGCACGGCGACCAGGGTGAGGGCGGCGCCGAGCAGGGTGGTGAGGCTGGGGTGTGAGGCCTCCGTCGGGAGGGCCAGGTCCAGCAGGACGGCGCCGACGATCTGACCGGCGATGGTGGCCAACCCGAGCAGCAGGACGCCGGTGAAGCGCACGATGGCGGCGGCGAGCGCGATGAACACGATGCCGATCGGGCCGCCCAGGTAGAGCCAGGGCTCGGTCGGCAGGCTCCCGGCCGGCCAGCCGCGTACCGCGATGTCGATGGCGAACGCGACCAGCAGCGCGACTGTGCCGACGGCGAAGTTGATCAGGGTGGCGGTCAACGCGCTGTCCGCGGCGGCCCGGACCCGTCCGTTGACCGCCTGCTGCCAGGCGATGCCGATCCCGGCCAGCAGCGGCAGCACCGCCAGCACCAGGGCACCCGGGTCACCGAGCCGGTCGCTGACCGCCAGCAGTACCGCGGCCACGGTGAGTGCCGCGCCGGTGAGGCGTTGGGCGGTGACCGCCTGCCGGCCGGTCGGGCCGATGCCGGCCCGGTCCACCGCCAGGCTGCTGCCGGACTGGCCGGCGACCACCGCGACGGTGAACACCGCCACGCCGAGCGTGCCGATGGTGAGCCCCTGGGTGGCCACCAGGAAGGCGCCGCACACGCCGCCCAGGCACTGCCAGGGTCGCAGGGCGCCGGCGGCGAGTGCCCTGCGGACGGCGACCAGGCCGCGCCGCCCGGCCGGGGTGGCGGGAACCAGCGCCAGCAGCACCAGCAGACCCACGCCGAAGGAGACCACCGCGGCGGCGAAGCCGTCGGCCAGGCGTACGCCGAGTTCGCCGTTGATCCGTGACTGCCCGGCCACGGCGAGGCCGGAGACGGTCGCCAGGCCCACCCCGACGATCCGCTGGGTCGCCGGCAGGGTGGACCGTTCGGTTGTGCCGGCGCTCACTCCTGTTCGGCCAGGGGCCGGCCGTCGAAGTCGACGGCCGAGTAGAGCGCCAGCTTCTCCAGCCGGTGGTACGAGTCGATCACCCGGATCGTGCCGCTCTTGGAGCGCATCACGATCGACTGGGTGTACGCGCCACCGGCCCGGTAGCGCACCCCGCGCAGCAGGTCGCCCGAGGTCACGCCGGTCGCCACGAAGAAGCAGTTGTCCCCGGTGACCAGGTCGTCGGTGGTGAGCACCCGGTCCAGGTCGTGCCCGGCGGCCAGCGCCTTCTCCCGCTCCTCGTCGTCCTTGGGCCAGAGCTTCGCCTGCATCACCCCGCCCATGCACTTGAGGGCGCAGGCCGAGGTGATCCCCTCCGGGGTGCCGCCGATGCCCATCAGCACGTCGACGTCCGACTCGCCCCGGGCCGCCGCGATGGCACCCGCGATGTCGCCGTCGGAGATGAACCGGATGCCGGCACCAGCCCGCCGGATCTGGCTGACCAGGTCCTTGTGCCGGGGCCGGTCGAGGACGCAGACCGTCACCTCGGAGATGTCGGTGCCCTTGACCTTGGCGATCCGGCGCAGGTTGTCGGCCACCCCGGCGTTGATGTCCACCACGTCGGCGTAGACCGGGCCGACGGCGAGCTTCTCCATGTAGAAGACCGCGCTGGGGTCGAACATCGCGCCCCGCTCGGCGACCGCCAGCACCGCGAGGGCGTTCGGCATGCCCTTGCTCATCAGGGTGGTGCCGTCGATCGGGTCGACCGCGACGTCCACCTCCGGACCGGTCCCGTCACCGACCTCCTCACCGTTGAAGAGCATCGGTGCGTTGTCCTTCTCGCCCTCGCCGATCACCACGACGCCCCGCATCGGGATCGAGTTGATCAGTTTGCGCATGGCGTCGACGGCGGCCCCGTCGCCGCCCTCCTTGTCGCCACGGCCGACCCACCGGCCGGCGGCCATCGCCGCTGCCTCTGTGACGCGGACCAGGTCGAGGGCAAGGTTGCGGTCCAGATTCTGCGGGATCCGGGTCCTGGTGTTCGTCATGACGGCTCCTCCTCGCGACGGTGCGGGGTGGACCGGCGGTACGGGCGTCCGCTGCCGCCGGCTTTGTCGCTGATCCTCACACGATGGCGGATCGGGTGCCGGGCCGGGGCGGTGATGGCCCGGATACCGCCGGTCGGGCGGCTGCGAGAATGGTGGGGTGGAACCCGCACAGCCTGCCGACCGCGTACCCGCCGAGCCGACGCCGACCGCCGACCCGACCCCGACCGGCCCGGGCGCCCCGCCCACCGGCGCCACCGCCGCCGACGCCACCGCGGGCGAGTTGGCCATGGTCGAGTCGACCGGTTCCGGGCCGCAGGTCCCGCCGTCCGTCGCCGGGCGGCAGCCGATGGGCGCCGCGCCGCTGGACCCGCCGGCGCCGCCGGCCGCCGTCGACGCCCGCCGGTCCGAGCGGTCGCCGAAGGACATGGCGATCTCGCTGCTGGTGCTGCTGATCCCGATCGCCCTGCTGCTGGCCTTCTACCGGGGCTTCCTCGGCGGCGACCAGGCGAGCACGGTCGACCCGACGGCCGCGATCGACCAGGCCCGGTCGGCCAACGCCTTTCCGGTCAGCCAGCCGGCCGACCTCGGCTCCGACTGGCGTACGGTCAGCGCCAACTACCAGACCGTCGAGGGCGGCGCGAACCTGCGGATCGGCTACCTGACCCCGGAGGGCCGGGGCGCCCAGCTGGTGCAGAGCAACGTGCCGGCCGAGCGGCTGCTGCCCGCCGAGCTGACCGACCAGGCGCAGCCGCAGGGGCAGGCCGACCTGGCCGGGCGGAACTGGCAGCGGTACACCGCGCGCGGCAACGAGCAGGCGCTGGTGCTGCTGGAACCGGGCCGGACGGTGATCGTGGTGGGTGACGCCCGGGAGACCGAGCTGCGTCAGCTGGCCGCCGCACTTCGTTGACCGCCCGGCCGCCTCCCCGCGGTCCGGGTCCACCGGCTCCTCCGCCGCCCCTTTCGCGTAACCGAATGGGGTAACCGGACAGAACGGTGATTGTGCGACGCCTCGACAGGGAACAGGAGAGGAGCGGACCCGGCCGGCTCGGGTTCGCGCGGCGCAGTCGACGGTCGTGCTGCGTCGCCCGGTTTCCGGCGCCGTCAACGCGTCGGGTGACCCCCTCTTGGGAGACACAGATGACTGTTCGACGACTGAGCGCCGGCCTGGTGGCCGCCGCGTTGTTCACTCCGGGCCTGGCCGCCTGCAACGCCGCCGGCACACCGGGCAGCTCCGCCTCGCCGAGCGTCTCCGCCTCGGGGACGGCCACGGCCACCGCCGGTGGCACCGCGTCGCCGGCGGCGGGCGACGCCAAGCAGGCCCTGCTCGCCTCGACCACGGCGATCCGGGACGGGAACTTCCGGTTCAGCATGACCGGCGGGGGCAGCACCGCCGAGGGACTGGTGCACGAGCCGTCCCAGAGCGCCCAGATGCGGGTGTCGATCGGCGACGCCTCCTCGGACCTGTCGATGACGCTCGACGTCGTCCACTCCCGGCCGGACAGCTGGGTGAAGGTGGACCTGGGCGGCAAGGCGGCCAGCAGCGTGCCCGGCCTGCAGAAGCTGAACCTCGGCAAGTACCAGCACCTGGACCAGACCCGGATCAAGGGCAACCGCAACCTCGGCTTCGACTTCGACAAGCTCGACCCGGCCGGCAGTGAGGTGCTGACCCAGGGGGTCACCGAGGTCCGGCAGACCGGCGAGGGCGCGTACGCCGGCACCATCGACGTGTCGAAGGCCGCCGAGGCCGGCTCGCTGGACGCCACGATGATCACCGCGCTCGGGCCGCAGGCCCAGTCGGTGCCGTTCACCGCCAAGGTGGACCCGCAGGGCCGGCTCAGCGAGCTGGTGATCCAGATTCCGGCGGCCGGCCAGGCCAAGGCGCAGGACGTCCGAATCACCTACTCCGACTACGGCAACGCCACGGCCGCGCAGAAGCCGCCGGCCGCCCAGGTCGTCGAGGCCCCGCCGGAGCTGTACAACCTCTTCAACTGACCCTCGTCGCGCGGGCATGGGGATCCTCCCCGTGCCCGCGCGTCGTTCCGTCTGAGGCGGGTCAGGAGGCGGGTTCCTGCCGGGCCGCGTCGATCCGGGCCCGGGCGCCATCCAGCCAGCGCTGGCAGATCACCGCCAGCGCCTCGCCGCGCTCCCAGAGCGACAGCGACTCCTCCAGCGAGGTGCCGCCGGCCTCCAGCCGCTCCACCACCGACGCCAGTTCGGCGCGGGCCTGCTCGTAGCTGAGCCGCTCGTCCGGCCCGGCCTTCGTCTCGTCAGTCATCGGCTCCATCCCAGCACACGCCGGCGCGCCGGCTCATCCGTCCACCGTCGCGGCCAGTTCGCCGTCGGCGAGGCGTACCCGCAGCGGGTCGCCCTTGCCCACCTCGGAGGCGGCGCGGACCACGTGCCCGTCGGCGCGCTGCACGATCGCGTACCCCCGGTCGAGGGTGGCGGCCGGGGAGAGCGCGCGCAGCCGGGCCAGGGTGTGGCGCAGTTCGTCGCCCGCGGCGGCCAGCCGGTGGTCCAGGCAGCGGCCGGCCCGCTGGCGTAGCGCGGTCAGTTCGGTGGCCCGCTGGTCGACCATCACCTGCGGGCGGGCCAGCACCGGCCGGGAGCGCACCGCGTCGAGGCGGTGCGCCTCGCGGTCGACCATGTTGCGCACCGCGCGCTCCAGCCGGTTGCGGGCCTGGCCGATGAGGCGTACCTCCTCGGCCAGGTCGGGGACGACCCGCTTGGCCGCGTCGGTGGGGGTGGACGCCCGCACGTCGGCGACGTAGTCCAGCAACGGGGTGTCCGTCTCGTGGCCGATGGCGCTGACCACCGGCGTACGGCAGCCGAAGACCGCCCGGCAGAGCGCCTCGTCGGAGAAGGGCAGCAGGTCCTCGATGCCGCCGCCACCACGGGCGATGATGATCACGTCGATGGTCGGGTCGGCGTCGAGCACCTTGAGCGCGTCCACGATCTGCGGCACCGCGCTCGGGCCCTGCACCGCCACGTTGACCGTCCGGAACTCCACCGCCGGCCAGCGCCGCCGGGCGTTGGTGAGCACGTCCCGCTCGGCCGCCGAGGCCCGACCGGTGATCAGCCCGATCCGGCGGGGCAGGAATGGCGGGCGGCGCTTGCGGGCCCGGTCGAAGAGCCCCTCGGCGGCGAGCAGCTTCTTGAGCTTCTCCAGCCGGGCCAGCAGCTCACCGAGGCCCACCTGGCGGATCTCGTCGGCGCGCAGGCTCAGCGTGCCGCGCGCGGCGTAGAACTCGGGCTTGGCGTGCAGCACCACCCGGGCGCCCTCGCTCAGCTCCGGGGCGCCGGAGTCGAGGACGTCCCGGTTGGTGGTGACGGTCAGGCTCAGGTCGGCCGATGGGTCGCGCAGGGTGAGGAAGACCGTGCTGGCCCCGGGACGGCGGCTGATCTGCGCCACCTGCCCGTCGACCCACACCCAGCCGAGTCGCGCGATCCAGGCGCCGACCTTCTGGCTGACCACCCGGACCGGCCACGGCTCCTCGGACGTGCTCCGCCCCACCTCGTCCGTGCTCACCCGCCCACCCTACGGACCCACCCGGTGATCAAGAAGTTTGCGTTCCCCGAGGCGCGTTTCCTGACCCGAAACTCTTGATCACCGGGCCCGGGGTCACGGTCGCAGCGGATGTCCCCTTCTCGGTCGGCACGTACGATGGGCGGGTGACCGAGGTTCAGGCGACTCCCCAGACCGGCAAGCGCGTGCTCCTGGCCAAGCCCCGCGGCTACTGCGCGGGCGTCGACCGTGCGGTGCAGACCGTGGAGGAGGCGCTCAAGCTCTACGGCGCGCCTATCTACGTCCGCAAGGAGATCGTGCACAACAAGCACGTGGTGCAGACCCTCGAGGCCCAGGGCGCGATCTTCGTGGAGGAGAACGACGAGGTGCCGGAGGGCGCCACCGTCATCTTCTCCGCACACGGGGTCGCTCCGGAGGTCTACGAGCAGGCCCGGGCGCGCTCGCTGAAGGCGATCGACGCGACCTGCCCGCTGGTCACCAAGGTGCACCACGAGGCGAAGCGGTTCGCCGCCGACGACTACGACATTCTGCTGATCGGTCACGAAGGGCACGAGGAGGTCATCGGCACCGCCGGTGAGGCCCCCGCGCACATCCAGCTCGTCGACGGGCCGGAGGACGCCGACAAGGTCACGGTCCGCGACCCGAACAAGGTGGTCTGGCTCTCCCAGACGACCCTGTCGGTGGACGAGACGCTGGAGACGGTGGCCCGGCTGAAGAAGCGGCTGCCGATGCTCCAGTCGCCGCCCAGCGACGACATCTGCTACGCCACCTCCAACCGGCAGCACGTGGTCAAGGAGATCGCCGCGGAGTGCGACGTGGTGATCGTCGTCGGCTCGCGCAACTCCTCCAACTCGGTTCGCCTGGTCGAGGTGGCGCTGGACGCCGGCGCCCGCGCCGGTCACCTGGTCGACTTCGCCCACGAGATCGACGACGCCTGGCTGGAGGGGGCCCGCACGGTCGGCCTGACCTCGGGTGCGAGCGTGCCGGAGGAGCTGGTGGCGCAGGTGCTGGCGCACCTCGCCGCGCGGGGTTTCGCCGACGTGGAGGAGATCACCACCGCCAACGAGCGGCTCACCTTCTCGCTGCCGCAGGAACTCAAGCGGGACATGCGGGCCGCCGCAGCGGCCCGCGGCTGACCCGCGCCCGGGAACGACCGGCCACCCCGGCACGTCTGATACGGGTATGAAGACCCTTCGACTCACCGTCGTAGCCCTGCTCGCCGGCGTGGCCCTGACCGCGTGCGGCGCAGCGGACGACGCCGGCACCCCCACCTCCACGTCGACGGGAGCACCCCCGGTGACCGAGCAGCCCGCGACCCCGGCGACATCCCCCACCCCGGCGACCCCGCCGGCACCCTCGACCAGCCCCACCCGCCCGCCGAAGAGCCCCGGTGGTCCCACCCTGCCGCCGCCGGTGGGCGCCACCACGCTGACCGGCACGATCGCCCCCGGTGTCGAGCCGGGCTGTCTGCTGCTCGACGGCTACCTGCTGGTCGGCGGCCCGCGCAACGTGCTGACCGCGGGCGCGAAGGTCACCGTCAGCGGCCGGGTCGAGCCGAACATGATGACCACCTGCCAGCAGGGCACCCCGTTCGTGGTGGAGAGCGCGCAGCGGGCCTGACCGGGCCGGCCCGCCGGATCAGCGGGCCGGCAGCTCGCCGTCGGTCGAGTCGAGCAGCTCCGGCGCCTGCGGCTGCCGGGGCGCCAGCTCCACCTGCGGCGGCGCGGTCAGCTCCTGGTCGGAGACGCCCAGCTCGGCGAGCTTGCGGGCGCTGACCAGCACCCGCGCCTCCAGCGAACCGACCGCCCGGTTGTAGGCGGTCACCGCGCTACCCAGCGCGGAGCCGAGCTTGCCGACGTGGTCGCCGAGGGTGGCGAGCCGGCCGTGCAGCTCCCGGGCCAGCGAGTGCACCGCCACCGCGTTGCGGGCCAGCGCCTCCTGCCGCCAGGAGTAGGCGACGGTGCGCAGCAGCGCGACCAGGGTGGCCGGCGTGGCCAGCACCACGTTGCGGGCGAAGGCGTGCTCCAGCAGCGTCGGGTCGCGCTGAAGGGCCACGTCGAGGAACGGGTCGGCCGGCACGAAGAGCACCACGAACTCCGGCGTGCTGTCGAAGGCCGACCAGTAGGACTTCGCGGCCAGCGCGTCGACGTGCGCGCGCAGGTGCCGGGCGTGCGCGTCGAGGTGGGTGTCCCGGCCCCGCTCGTCGCGCGCCTCCATCGCGGTCAGGTAGGCGTCGAACGGCGCCTTGGCGTCGACCACCACCGACCGGCCGCCGTGCAGCCGGACCACCAGGTCGGGGCGGACCACCTGCTGGTCGGTGGTGGTCGAGGTGACCTGCTCGGCGAAGTCGCAGTGCTCCAGCAGACCGGCCGCCTCGATGATCCGTCGCAGCTGGTGCTCGCCCCAGCGCCCGCGTACCTGGGGTGCGCGCAGCGCCGCGACCAGCTGTTTGGTCTCGGTGCGCAGCTCGCCGGAGACTGCGCTCATCGAGCGGACCTGCTCGCGCAGCTCGGCGTAGGCGTCGACCCGGTCGTGCTCCAGCTCCGCCACCCGCTGCTCGTAGCGGCGCAGGGTGTCGTGCAGCGGTGCGACCGCCCGGGCCACCGCCTCCTGCGACTGAGCCGTCGCCTCGTAGCTCAGCGCCCGCATGGACTGCTCAAGGCGCCCCTCACCCTCCCGGGTGGCGCGCAGCGTCGCGTCCAGCCGGGCGATCTCGGCCGCGGAGCGGGACCGGGCCGCGAGCCAGCCCACGGCGCCGCCGGCGCCGAGGCAGAGCACCACCACGGCCAGCGTCGGGAAGTCCATCACTGAAGCTTGCCAAACGCGTACGACGTTGCCTGCCCGGGTACCTTCGTGCCCATGGAACTTCTGCTGGTGGTCATCCTGGTGGTGCTGCTGCTGGGGGCGTTCGTCTGGTGGCGGCGGGAGGCCGCGGCACGGGAGGCCCGGAGCCTGGCCGACGTGCGGGCGGACGCCCAGCGCTGGTACGAGCGCCTGGGCGGTCAGGTGATGAACCTGCACGGTGACGCCCCGGCGGTCCGGCAGGCGCTGGTCGACGCCGGTGAGCGGTACAACGCGGCCGGCAGCCAGCTCGACCAGGCCCGCACGGTGCAGCAGTACCGGCTGGCCCGGGAGACCGCGCTGGAGGGGCTCGCCTACGCGCGAGCGGCCCGGATCGCGCTCGGCATCGACCCCGGGCCCGAGCTGCCGCCGCTCGCCGCCGCGACGGGCACCGGCGAGCTGACCCGGGAGCGCCAGGTCGAGGTGCAGGGGCAGACCTTCAAGGCCGGCCCGCAGCCGGGCCAGGACACCCCCTACTACTACCCGGGCGGGCGCTACCAGGGGCGTCCGGTGCCGGCCGGTTGGTACTCGACGCCGTGGTGGAAGACCGCCCTCGGCGCCGGCGCCGGCGTGCTGGGCGGCATGCTGATCGCCGACGCGCTCTTCTCCCCGGCCTTCGCCGACCCGGGCTACGGCTACGAGGCCGGCTACCAGGAGGGCTTCGGCGACGGCGCCGACTACGGCGACGGTCAGGGCGGCGACGGTCAGGGCGGCGACGCCGGTGGTGACCAGGCCGGCGACTTCGGCGGCGGGGACTTCGGTGGTGGGGACTTCGGCGGCGGCGATTTCGGCGGCGGCGGCGACTTCTGATCCTGCTGACGACTGAGCGGCAGCCACCTCACCGGCGGCTGCCGCTCACTCGTGTGCCGGGGGCGGGTCAGCCGGTGTTGCGCATCCCGGCGGCGATGCCGTTGACCGTGGTGAGCAGGGCGCGCTCCAGCGCCGTACCGTCGCTCGGCGCCCGGCGGCCGCCCGGCGCGGTGGCCACCGCCCGACCCGCCGCGCCGGACTCCCGGTACTGCCGCAGCAGCGCCACCTGAAGGTGGTGCAGCGGCTCCAGGTAGGTGTCGCGCACCGCGAGGGTGCGCTGCAGGACCGGGGAGTTCTCCAGCAGCGCGGGGGAGGCGGTCACCGCCAGCACCTCGCGCTTGGTCAGCTCGTACTCCTGCTCGATCTGGTGGAAGATCGGGTGCAGCGCCTTGGGCACCAGCGTCTCGACGTAACGGCGGGCGATGCTCAGGTCGGTCTTGGTGAGCATCATCTCCACGTTGGAGAGGAACGTCCGGAAGAAGTGCCAGTTCCGGTGCATCTCGGCCAGCACGTCCGCCAGCCCGGCCTCGCGGGCCGCGGCCAGCCCGGAGCCCACGCCGAACCAACCGGGCACGATCTGCCGGGTCTGCGTCCAGCCGAACACCCACGGGATGGCCCGCAGCCCGGCCAGGCCGGCGCCGGTGTTGGGCCGCTTCGCCGGGCGCGAACCGATGTTCAGCGCGCCGAGCAGCTCGGTCGGGGTGGACGCCCAGAAGTACGCGGGCAGGTCCGGGTCCTCGACCAACGAGCGGTACGAGCGGTACGCCGAGTCGGAGACCACCTCCATCGCGGCGTCCCAGCGCTCCAGCAGCTCGGCGGGCTGCCGGGGTGCGGTGTGCAGCAGGGTGGCCTGGAGCACCGCGGCCAGGGTCAGCTCCAGGTTCTCCCGGGCCAGCGACGGCAGGGTGTACTTGTCGGAGATCACCTCGCCCTGCTCGGTCACCTTGATCGCGCCGTCCAGCGTGCCGTACGGCTGGGCCAGGATCGCCTCGTGCGTCGGCCCGCCGCCGCGTCCCACCGTGCCGCCCCGGCCGTGGAAGAGCCGCAGGTGCACCCCGTGCCGGGCGGCCACGTCACGCAGCGCGCGCTGCGCCCGGTGGATCGACCACTGGCTGGTGGTGATGCCCGCCTCCTTGTTGGAGTCGGAGTAGCCGAGCATGACCTCCTGCACGTCGCCCCGGGCCGCGACCAGCGCCCGGTACGCCGGCAGGGAGAGCAGCTCGTCCAGCAGCTCGCCGCCCGCGTTGAGCTCGGCCGGGGTCTCCAGCAGCGGGACGAAACCGATCCGGGCCCGACCGGTGTGCACGTCGACCAGCCCGGCCTCCCGGGCGAGCACCACCGCGGCGAGCACGTCGTCCACGCCGAGGGTCATCGAGATGATGTACGACTCGATCACCTCGGCGCCGAACCGGTCCTGCGCCTCCCGGATGGTGCCGAACACGTCGAACGTCTTGCGGGCCGACTCGGTGAGCGGAGTGTCCACGGTGGAGAGCGGGCGGCGGCCGGTCAGCTCGTCGGCGAGGAGCTTGGTCCGCTCCAGCCGGGTCAGCGCCGGGTAGTCGGAGACCTCGCCGACGGCCGCGTAGAGCTGAGCCAGCACCTCGTGGTGCTTCTCGGCGTGCTCCCGGACGTCCATGGTGGCCAGGTGCAGGCCGAACGCGGAGACCGTCCGGATGGTGGAGGCCAGTCGGCCGACCGCGGTGAGCTGGCCGGAGTTGCGGGCCAGTGAGGCGCGCAGCAGCTCCAGGTCGGCGATCAGCTCGGCCGAGCCCCGGTAGTCGCGACCGGGCACATGCGCGGTGCCCTGGCGCAGCCGCTGCCGGGTGTTGGTCAGCTTCGCCTTCACGCAGCGCGCCTTGAGCCGGTAGGGCTCCTCGGCGTTCACCCGGCGGAACCGGGGCGCCACCTCGGGCAGCGCGTCCAGGTCGGCCGCGAGGCTGGCCGAGAGGTCCAACGACACCCCGCGCAGCCGGCGGGAGACGGAGACCTCGTTGATCAGGTGGTCCATCGCCTTCTCGGTGGCCGCGATGCCGTGCTCGTGCTGGATGCTCAACACGTCACGGGTCACCGTCGGGGTGACGAACGGGTTGCCGTCCCGGTCACCGCCGATCCAGGTGCCGAAGCTCAACGGCCGGGCCGTCGGCGAGGTCTCCACGCCGAGGGTGCGCAGCGTGTCGGCGAGGTCGTCAAGGACCTGCGGGGCGGCCTCGGCGTAGAGGTCGCGCAGGTAGTAGATGGCGTTGCGCGCCTCGTCGGTCGGGTCCGGCCGGTCCAGCCGCAGCTCGTCGGTCTGCCACATCAGGTCGAGCAGCTCGGCCAGCCGCCGGTTCGCCGGCCCCTCGTCGCTGGCGCCGTAGAGGATCGCGTTCGCGGTCTCGGCGTCCAGCTCGTCGGCGATCGCCCGCAGCTTCGACAGGATCGAGCGGCGGGCCGCCTCGGTCGGGTGGGCGGTGAAGACCGGTCGGACCGCCAGCCGGCGGGCCACCGCGGCGATCTCCTCGGCCGGCACCCCGCGTTCGGCGATCATCTTGGCCGCCTGGTCGAGCCAGCCGCCGTGCACCGCCCGACGGCGGCGCAGGTCGCGGGCCCGGTGCACCTGCTCGGTGATGTTGGCCAGGTGGAAGTAGGTGGAGAAGGCCCGGGCCAGCTTGGTGCCGGTGGTGACGTCGAGCGTGCCGAGCCGCTGGGCGGCGGTCGGGGCGTCGGACCGGACCAGCGCGCGGATCTCCTCGACCAGGTCGAGCAGGGGGCGGCCCTCCTGGCGGGCCAGGGTCTGCCCGAGCAGGGTGCCGAGGCGGCGGATGTCGGCCCGCAGTGCGGCGTCGGGGCCGTCGTGGTCGTGCTGGTCGGTCACGATGCGCTCCTTACGTGGATACGAAGGACAGCGCTGTCCGACTCCCTGGATGGTATCCGCGCTGACCCCGACGGCAGGAGGGGCCCCGGAAGATCCACTCTCCGTCCAGCGGCGTTTTCCGGCGTGATCTCAGCCACCCTGGTCGGTCGTTGGCGAGCGGGGCGGCCCGGCGCGGCGGCCGCGGACCAGGCTCGCGGCGACCAGACCGACCCCGCCGACCAGCGCCCAGAGCGCGAGCAGGATGGCCGGCCAGCCGGCCGACCACCAGTCGAAGTAGACCGCGGACTTGGTCAGGTCGTTGGCCAACCCGGGGATGTTCCAGCGGTGCATCGTGCGTAGCCAGCCGGGCAGGAACTCCGGGGCGAAGATGCCGCCGGAGCCCGGGTTGCCGAGCACCACCAGGAGCAGGATGACCAGCGCGGTGCCGGCGATGCCGAGCCAGCCCTGGATGGCGCTGGCGATCATCGCGGCGGCGAGGACGGCCAGCGCGCCGACGGCGGCGATCGTCAGCACCTCGTCGTTCCAGATCCCCAGGCCCGGCCCCACCACGAGCGAGCCGGCGACGCCGAGCAGCACGCTGTAGACGGCGAGCGCGGCGATCCGCAGCCCCGCCCGGCGGGGCGAACGCGGGGTGGTTCCGGAGGCGATCCCCAGCACGGTCGAGGCGAGATAGCCGCCGAGCACGTACCCGACGTTCAGGTAGAAGGGCACCACGCCGCGTGGGTCGACCGACACGACCGGCACCTCGTCGGTGATCTTCAGCGGGGTGCCGGCGCGCTGGGCGGCGGCGCGGAGCACCTCGGTGATCGCCCCGGTGGCGCTCGGCCCGGACGCGCTGGCGATGGTGAGCAGCAAACCCTCCGGGTTGGCGGTGAGCACCCCGTACACCTGGCGGTTCTTCAGGCCGTCCTCGGCGGCGCCCGGGTCGTCGTACTCGACCGGTTTGATGATGTCGGTCTGGCCGCGCACGGCGGCCAAGACCTCCTCGGCGCGCTGGTCGCCGAGGGCGAAGCCGACCGGCAGGTCCCGCGGGGTGGGCTGGTGCAGCGCGCCGACGTAGGCCGCGATGAACGCGGTGGCCAGCGCGAGGGTGCCGAGCAACAGACCGGCGGTACGCGCCAGTGAGTCGCGCGCCCGCACGTCCCGCGCCTCCCGCGCCTGGTCCACGCCGCCAGCCTAGGGCTGGTTCAGCGGCATTTGAGGTGATTCGCCGGGCGGAAACCGGTTGGCCGGTCCGCTAGCTTCTGATCATGGTGACGTTGCGCTACCCCCCGAAGCCGCGCCCCGGTGACCGGGTCGCGGTGGTCTCGCCCTCCGCCGGCCTGCCGGCCATCTTCCCGCACGTCCACGAGCTGGGGCTGCACCGGCTGCGCGAGGAGTTCGGCCTGGAACCGGTCGAGTACCCGACCACCCGGGTGCTCGGCGCCGACCCCCGGGACCGGGCGCGGGATCTCACCGCCGCGTTCGCCGACCCGTCGATCACGGCCGTGCTGGCGACCGTCGGCGGAGACGATTTGATCACCGTCACCCCGCACCTCGACGACGCGGTGCTGCGGGCGAACCCGAAGCCGTACTTCGGCTACTCGGACAACACCAACGTGCTCAACCACCTGTACCGGCTCGGCATCGTCGGCTACCACGGCGGGTCCGTCCTGGTGCACCTCGGCCGGTCGGGCGCACCGCACCCGTCGACCTTCGACTCGCTGCGTGCGGCGCTCTTCACCGCCGGCTGGTACGACCTCAGCCCGGCCACCGAGTGGGGCGACGAACCCCGCGACTGGCGGGACCCGGCCACCCTCTCCGACGAGCCGGTGATGTTCCCCGGGGCCGGCTGGCACTGGCAGGGGCCGGCGACCGTGGTGCAGGGCCGCACCTGGGGCGGCAACCTGGAGATCCTGCACTGGCTGATGGCGACCGACCGGGTGCCGTCGGCGGCGGAGCTGGCCGGCTCGGTGCTGATCTTCGAGACCTCCGAGGAGCTCCCGTCCGCCACCGAGGTCTTCCGGATCGTGCGGAACATGGGGGAGCGGGGGCTGCTCGCCGCCTTCCCGGCGGTGCTCGTCGGCCGGGCCAAGGCCTGGGACTTCGACCGCCCGCATACCCTCGACCAGCGGCGCGCCTGGGCGGACGACCAGCGCGCGGCCGTCAGCCGGGCGCTCGCCGACTACGCCGACGACCCGGTCGTGGTCTTCGACGTCGACCTCGGTCACACCGACCCGCAGTTGATCATCCCGTACGGCGGAGAGGTCCGGGTCGACGCCGTCGAGCGCCGGATCTCGGTGCGCTACTGAATCCCGTCCGTACCGGCGGCCGCCACCGGAGTCGGGTCGCCGCCCGGCCGCCGGGCGTCCTGTGGCCGCCGATGTCTCGTGGCCGCCCGATGTCTCGTGGCCGCCCGATGTCCGGTGGCCCGCCCGGCGTCCGGTGGCCGCCGCTGTCCCGTGGCCGCCGGCGGTGGGAGACCGCACTATCGGCGACCTGGTGATGATCTCGGTCGGCGGTCGGCGGTCGGCGGTCGGCGGTGGGCCGGCCGGCGGTCGGGCGGTCGGTCGTCGGCCCCGGCCTCCTGCGTCAACGAGGCGAGGTCAGGTGTCCAGGACGGCGAAGGCCCGGACCGGGAAGGTGCCCATGCCCGCGACCAGCGGCGGCGCGGCGGTGAACCGGAAGCCGTCCGGGGGCAGAGCACCCAGGCCGGTCAGGTGCTCCACGATCGGGATCCCGGCGGCCAGCAGAGCGCTGTGCGCGGGGCGCTCGCCAGCCGCCGCCGGACTCATGTCGTCGATGTTGATCGAGTCGATGCCGACCAGCGCCGCGCCCGCGTCGGCCAGCGCCCGGGCCGCGTCCCCGGTCAGGTACGGCGCCTCCGGAGCGCCGTACCGGTCGGTGCCGAAGTGCGCGTCCCACCCGGTCTGCAACAGCACCGCGCGACCGGCCACGTCGTACGGGGCGAGCATCAGTCGGTCCACCGCCCGGGTGCCGGTCGGAATCCGGACCACGATGCCGGGCAGGTCGGCGAGCCGGTCCAGTGGTAGCCCGGACAGGTCGGCCCCGTCGGCCCAACGGTGCGCCGGTGAGTCCAGGTAGGTGCCGGTGTTGGCAATCATGTCGACCCGGGTCACCTGGAACTCGGTGCCCGGGGCGTAGTTCGCGCGGGACGCCTCGCGGCTCAGCCACTCGGTGATCCGCGGCCCCGGCCAGCCGGGCAGGGTGGTCATCCCGTCCCGGATCACGTGGCTCAACTCGACCAGCCGTCGACCGGCGACGCCGCCGGGCTGGCCACCGGCGACGCCGCGCCCGCCCTTGTGCGGCTCCTGGATCAGCGTCTTGTTGCTGATCCGTACCTCGCCGACCATCAGCAGGCCGAGGTGCCGGACCAGCAGCGCGGCCAAGTCCTCGTCGCTGATCTCCCGGCCCGGTATGTCCAGCCGGAACCCCTCGGTCCGTAGCCCGCCACCGTTGGCGAAGCTGACCTCCGCATCGAACTGTGCCCGCCACTCCTCACTCATCTCCGAACCCGATCACGCCAGCCGGAGCCGGTCAAGATCCACCGAGCCGAGCCGAGCCGAGCCGGTCCGAGCCGAGCCGAGCCGGCCCGAGCCGAGCCGGCCCGAGCCGAGCCGGTCCGAGCCGAGCCGGTCCGAGCCGAGCCGGCCCGAACCGAGTCGGTCCGAGCCGAGCCGATCCGAGCCGGGGGTCGGGCTGAGCCGAGCCGGGCCGGGGATCGGGCCGAGCCGGGTCGAGCCGGGCCGGGGGCCGGGTCGGGGCGCGGCTGGCCTGGCCAGGCCAAGATCTACACAGTTTCCGGGAAACAGTGGTGTCGCGGCCTGTCGGAGGCCCCAACTTCACGGAAGTTGTGCGGATCTTGGGCGCGGGGCGCGGGGCGCGGGGCGCGGGGCGCGGGGCGCGGGGCGCGGGGCGCGGGGCGCGGGGCGCGGGGCGCGGGGCGCGGGGCGCGGGGCGCGCGGGCGTGGCCTGGGCGGGAAGGGGGTGGGTGTCGGCCGGCGGAGATAGGCTGGCAGACGTGCACCCCCCGTCCGGCCGGACGCGGGGGATCTGTCGTGTGCACCGACTCCCCTGGAAGTGATTCGCATGCTCACCGGACTCTTCTCCGCCGCGCTGGCCGACCCCGGGCTGGCCCGGGCGCGTGACCTGGCGCGCACCGGTGCCGCGCAGGTCGACGGGCTCGACATCACCGCCCCGCCGGCGCTGCGTCCCTTCGCGGTCGCCGCCGTCGCCGCGGACGCCGCCGAGGCCGGCGGACCAGGCGGTGCCGGGCAAACAGGCGGTGCGCCGCAGGGTGGCGCGCGACAGGGTGGCGCGGGGCGGCCGGTGCTCGCGGTCACCGCGACGACCCGGGAGGCCGACGACCTGGCCGCCGCGCTGGGCAGCCTGCTGCCGTCCGAGCAGGTGGCGGTCTACCCGTCCTGGGAGACGCTGCCGCACGAGCGGCTCTCGCCCCGGTCGGACACGGTCGGCCGGCGGCTCGCCGTGCTGCGCCGCCTCGCGCACCCGGAGTCGGTCGACGCGCACGGCCGTACCGGTCCGCTGCGGGTGGTCGTGGCCCCGGTGCGCTCGCTGCTGCAACCGCAGCTCAAGGGCCTCGGCGACCTGGAGCCGGTGCAGCTCGCGGCCGGTGAGGAGGCCGACCTGGAAGAGGTCGCCCGCCGGTTGACCGACATGGCGTACGCCCGGGTCGACCTGGTCACCAAGCGCGGCGAGTTCGCCGTCCGCGGCGGCATCCTCGACGTCTTCCCGCCCACCGACGAGCACCCGTCGCGGGTCGAGTTCTGGGGCGACGAGGTGGAGGAGATCCGTACCTTCGCCGTCGCCGACCAGCGGACCATCGAGCAGGTCGCCCAGCTCTGGGCGCCGCCCTGCCGCGAGCTGCTGCTCACCCCCGAGGTGCGCGAGCGGGCCGCGGCGCTCGGGGAGCAGCACCCGGAGCTGCTCGAGATCCTGGACAAGCTCGCCGAAGGCATCCCGGTCGAGGGGATGGAGTCGCTGGTTCCGGCGCTGCTCGGCGACGAGAGCCTGGAGCTGCTGCTGGACACCATGCCGGCCGGCACCCACGTACTCCTCTGCGACCCGGAGCGGATCCGCACCCGGGCCCACGACCTGGTCCGTACCTCGGAGGAGTTTCTCCAGGCCAGCTGGGCCGCGGCCGCGGTCGGCGGCCAGGCCCCGGTCGACCTGGGCGCCGCCGCCTTCCGCAGCCTCGCCGAGGTACGCGCGGCGGCCGGCAAGCTGGGCCAGCCGTGGTGGACGCTCTCCCCGTTCGGCCTGGCCGAGCCGGCGGCCACCGCGGCGCGTCAGCCCTGGGAGGACGAGCCGGAGGCGGTCAGCGTCACCCCGGACGACGCGATCGCGGTGTCGCTAGCCGCCCAGCCGGCGCCGCTCTACCACGGCGAGACCGCCCGGGTGGTCGACGACCTGAAGCGCTGGGCCGGCGAGGGCTGGTCGATCGCGCTGGTCTTCGAGGGGCACGGCCCGGCCCAGCGCGCCGTCGAGGTGCTGCGCGACGCGGGGCTGGGCGCCCGGCTGACCGAGACCGTGCCGGTCGCGCCCGACGCGGGCGAGGTGCTGGTCACCTGCGGCTCGCTGGGCGCCGGCTTCGTCGACGAGTCGTCCCGGTTCGTGCTGCTCACCGGCAACGACATCACCGGTGGGCGGGGCACCTCGACCCGCGACATGCGCAAGATGCCGAGCCGGCGGCGCAACACCATCGATCCGCTGGAGCTGAAGGCCGGCGACCACGTGGTGCACGAGCAGCACGGCATTGGCCGGTACGTCGAGCTGGTGCAGCGCACGGTCAACGGCGCCTCCCGGGAGTACCTGGTCATCGAGTACGCCCCCAGCAAGCGCGGCCAGCCCGGCGACCGGCTCTTCGTCCCCACCGACCAGCTCGACCAGCTCAGCCGGTACGTCGGCGGCGAGCAGCCGACCCTGCACAAGATGGGCGGCTCGGACTGGCAGAAGTCGAAGGCCCGGGCCCGCAAGGCGGTCCGCGAGATCGCCGCGCAGCTGATCCAGCTCTACGCCGCCCGCAAGGCGTCCAAGGGGCACTCGTTCGGCCCGGACACCCCGTGGCAGCGTGAGCTGGAGGACGCGTTCCCCTGGCAGGAGACGCCCGACCAGCTCGCCGCCATCGAAGAGGTCAAGCGGGACATGGAGCAGACCGTCCCGATGGACCGGCTGATCTGCGGCGACGTCGGCTACGGCAAGACCGAGATCGCGGTGCGGGCTGCGTTCAAGGCCGTCCAGGACGGCAAGCAGGTGGCCGTGCTGGTGCCGACCACGCTCCTGGTGCAGCAGCACTACAACACGTTCGCCGAGCGGATGGGTCAGTTCCCGGTGACGATCCGGCAGCTGTCGCGGTTCCAGACGCCGAAGGAGGCCGAGCAGGCCCTGACGATGGCGGCCGAGGGCACCGCCGACATCGTCATCGGCACCCACCGGCTGCTCCAGGCCGCCACCCGGTTCAAGTCGCTCGGGCTGGTCATCGTCGACGAGGAGCAGCGGTTCGGCGTCGAGCACAAGGAGCACCTGAAGTCCATGCGTGCCTCGGTCGACGTGCTGAGCATGTCGGCCACCCCGATCCCGCGGACGCTGGAGATGGCGATCACCGGCATCCGGGAGATGTCCACCATCGCCACCCCGCCAGAGGAGCGGCACCCGGTGCTCACCGCCGTCGGGGCGTACGACGATCGGCAGGTGGCCGCCGCCATCCACCGGGAGCTGCTCCGCGACGGGCAGGTCTTCTACCTGCACAACCGGGTGGAGTCGATCGATCGGGCGGCCCGGCGGATCCGCGAGCTGGTGCCCGAGGCGCGGGTCGCGGTGGCGCACGGCCAGATGGGTGAGGAGGCGCTCGAGAAGGTCATGGTCGGCTTCTGGGAGAAGGAGTTCGACGTACTGGTCTGCACCACGATCGTGGAGTCCGGCATCGACATTCCGAACGCCAACACGCTCATCGTCGAGCGCGCCGATCTGCTCGGCCTGTCCCAGCTGCACCAGATCCGTGGCCGGGTGGGCCGGGGCCGGGAGCGGGCGTACGCGTACTTCCTCTACCCGGCGGACAAGCCGCTCACCGAGAACGCGCACGAGCGACTGGCCACCATCGCGCAGCACACCGAGCTGGGCGCCGGCATGTACGTGGCGATGAAGGACCTGGAGATCCGGGGCGCCGGCAACCTGCTCGGCGGCGAGCAGTCCGGGCACATCGAGGGCGTCGGCTTCGACCTCTACGTGCGGATGGTCGGCGAGGCGGTGCAGGCGTTCAAGGGTGAGCGTCCGGAGGAGGAGGTCGACGTCAAGATCGACCTGCCGGTCGACGCGCACCTGCCGCACGACTACGTCGCGGTGGAACGGCTGCGACTGGAGATGTACCGCAAGCTCGCCGAGGCGCGCGACGACGACCGGCTGCGCGAGGTGGTCGCCGAGATGACCGACCGGTACGGCGAGCCGCCGGCGCCGGTGCAGAACCTGGTCGCGGTGGCCCGGTTCCGGCTGCTCGCCCGCCGGTACGGCCTCACCGACGTCTCGATGCAGGGCAAGCACCTGCGCTTCGGTCCGCTGCCGCTGCCCGACTCGAAGCAGCTGCGGCTCAAGCGCTACCACCCGGACTCGGTCTACAAGCAGGCCACCGACCAGGTGAGCGTGCCGCGGCCGAGCACCCGTCGGATCGGCGGCGAGCCGCTGCGCGACCAGGCCCTGCTGGAGTGGTGCGCCCAGCTGCTCACCGACGTCCTGGGCCAACCCGCCCTGGCCACCGCCTGACGCCCGGCGCCTGACGCCGGCGCCCGGCGCCCGGCGTTGATCATGAAGTTATTGCCCGGCGAGCCGGCGTGTCGCGGCTACAGCTTCATGATCACCGAAGTGGGGTGCCGGGCGGCGGGGCCAGGGTGGGGGGCGTCACAGGCGGGGTTGCGGCATGAGAGAGTGGCGGTCATGCGTGCTCGCCGTTTGATCGCCGCCGCCAGCCTCGCGGCCCTCGGTGCCCTCTCCCTCGCCGCCTGCGGGAAGTCCGCCCCCGACGTCGCCGCGTACGTCGGTGACACCAGTTGGTCGACCAAACGGGTGGACGCGGTCTACGACGACGCGCAGGCGAAGTTCGGGGAGGCGGTGCGCCTCGAGGCAGCTCAGGCTGGTGTCAGCCCGTCGCCGGAGCAGCTTCGCTCCACTGTGACGCGTCAGGACGTGCTGAACCTGCTGGTCAGCCTGGAGCTGGGCAAGCGGGTGGTGGCCGCCAAGAACCTCCAGGTGCCCGACGCGGTCAGCCCGGAGCAGCTCCAGCAGAGCCTGCGGGTACCCGCCACGGCCGAGTACACCAAGCTCTGGGGCGAGTGGATCGACGTCTCCCAGGCGCTCAGCCAGCAGCTCCCGCCGGCCGACCTCAGCGACGACTCGATGATGGCCGTCTACCAGGCGATCGCCAAGACTGGGGCGATCGACAGCGGGCTCTCAGTCGCCGAGGTCCGGCAGGCGTTCGGCGACGGCGGCTTCGTTCGCGCCGCCTCGGCGCTCAGCACCGCGCTTCAGGAAGAGGCCAGCCGGGCGGACGCCTCGATCAACCCGCGCTACCGTCCGGTCGGCGTGCCCTCCGTGGTCAGCTCCGGCCAGTCGCTGATCTTCTACTCGCTGCCATACATCAACCGGGACGGCCCGGTCACCGACATCTCCACCCCGGAGCCGGTCCCGTCGGCGGGGCCCAGCGGCGAGGCGGTGCCCAGCGACGAGGCCGCGGCCAGCGACGAGGCGACGGCCGGCACGGAAAGCTGAGATGTCGGCACGGATCGTCCTGCTGGTCACCTCGCCCCGGCTGCCGGCCGGGCTGCTGACCGCGGCCGCCTGGGACGTCGTACGGTCCGCGCCGGTGCTCACCGGTGCGGAGAGCGAGCTGACCGTGGCCGTGCGCGCGGCGGGCGCCGAGGTCACGGTGGTGGACGGCCCGGCGACGCAGGCGTTGCTGGACGCGGTGGCGGCGCACGGCACCGCGGTCTGGCTGGCCGGGCCGGCGGGTGACGAGTCGCTCGCCCGGGAGCTGGGGCTGCGGTTGGCCCGGGAGCCGGGCCTGGCCGAGCTGGAGCTGATGTACGGCTCGTGGGATCCGCCCGGCGCCCGGCTGCTCGACGCGGTGGCGGTGCTCGATCGGCTGGCCTCGCCGGGCGGTGACCCGTGGAAGCGGGCGCAGACGCACCAGAGCCTCGCCGGCTTCCTGCTGGAGGAGTGCTACGAGGCGTACGACGCGATCAGCGCCGGGGACACCGACGCGCTGCGCGAGGAGTTGGGCGACGTGCTGCTCCAGGTGGTGCTGCACGCCCGGCTCGCCGAGGAGCTGCCCGAGGGCGAGCGGTGGAACGTCGACGACGTGGCCGGCGGGCTGGTCGACAAGATGATCCGGCGCAATCCGCACGTCTTCGCCGGGGCGGAGGTGGGCACGCTGGACGAGATCACCGCCAACTGGGAGCGGATCAAGCGGGCCGAGAAGGCGCGGGGTTCGGTGCTCGACGGCATCGCGTTGAGCCAGCCCGCGCTGGCCCTGGCCGCGAAGATCCTGGAGCGCGCCGGACGGGTCGGCCTGGCCGTGCCGCCACCGTTGGCGGAGTCCCAGGTGGATCCGGAGGCCCGGCTCGGCGCCGGCCTGCTGGCCACGGTCGCCGCCGCCCGCGAGGCCGACCTCGACCCCGAGGCGGCTCTCCGCCGTGCCGCCCTCGCCTACGCCGACGCCGTCCGCGCCGCCGAATCCCCACCCCCCGACCCGCAACCCGACCAGTAGATCGATCATGAACGTGTCGCCCGGACACGCCGGTGTTCCTGGCAACAACTCATGATCAACGTGTGCCGGGCGACCAGGTGGTGGGGCCGGTAGGGTCGGTGGGTGGAATCGTTCGTGCCGCTCGCTGAGCGGATTGTTGAGGCGTTGCTGGAGAGCCGGCCCGGGCTGGCCACGTCGGCCGGCGACCACCGCTACGACGACCGGCTGCCCGACTTCTCCCCGGACGGGCGCGCCGCCGACCGAGCCATGCTCACCGACGCGGCCAACGCGCTCTCCGAGCTGGACCCGGAGGCGTTGGAGGTCGAGGAGCAGGTCGACCACGCGCTGCTCAGCGCCCTGGTCGACCGGGAGATGTTCGAGTTGACCGAGATCCGTGGCTACGAGTGGGATCCGCTGCGGCACAACCCCGGCCCGCTGCTGCACGCGCTGGTCGCCCGCCCGTACGCCCCGGCCGAGGTGCGGCTGACCCAGCTGGCCGGGCGGCTCGCGGCCGTGCCGGACGCGCTGGCGATCGCCCGCGGGACGCTGCGCGACATGCCCCGGATCCACGCCGAGACGGCGGTTGGGCAGTTCACCGGCGCCGCCGCGCTGATCCGCGACGAGGTACCGGCGCTGCTCGCTCAGGTCCCTGCGCTGCACGGTCTGGTCGAGCCGGCCGCCACCGCCGCGATCGCCGCGCTGGAGGAGTTCGTCGCCTGGCTGCGGATCGGGCTGGCCACCGATGCCGGCCCGGGGCGTGATCCGCGCCTGGGCCGGCGTCGCTGGGAGGCTCGGCTCTGGCACACCCTCGACACCGAGCTGGGCGCACCGGAGATCCGCCGCCGCGCCTGGGCCAACCTCGACCGGGTCACCGCGGAGATCCGGGAGGCGGCGGTCGAGCTGGTCGGTGGCCCGGCCGACGACGAGACGGTCCGCCGCGCGCTGAACCTGCTCGCGGCCGAGCACCCGGACGACCACACCATCGTCGACCTGGCCGGCGTGACCCTGGACGAGGCGACCGACTTCGTCCGCGCCCACGACCTGGTGACCCTGCTCGACGACCCGTGTGTGATCCAGGAGATGCCCGCGTTCGCCCGGGGCGTGGCCGTCGCCTACTGCGACTCACCCGGCCCGCTGGAGACCGCGGACGTGCCGACCTTCTACTGCATCGCGCCCACCCCGGCGGAGTGGCCGGCACACCGGGTCGAGTCGTTCTACCGCGAGTACAACGACCACATGATCCGCAACCTGACCGTGCACGAGGCGATGCCCGGGCACTTCCTCCAGCTCGCGCACGCCCGTCGGTACGCCGGCGGCACCCGGGTGCGGGCGCTGGCCAGGTCCGGCCCGTTCATCGAGGGCTGGGCGGTCTACGCGGAGGAGCTGATGGCCGGGCTCGGCTTCGGTGGCCTGCCGGTGCGGTTGCAGCAGCTCAAGATGCAGCTGCGGATGACCATCAATGCGTTGCTCGACCAGCTGGTGCACTGCGAGGAGCTGCCCGAGGCCGAGGCGATGGCGCTGATGACCGAGCGCGGGTTCCAGGAGGAGGGCGAGGCGGCGGGCAAGTGGCGCCGGGCGCTGCTCACCTCGACCCAGCTCTCCACGTACTTCGTCGGCTACAGCGAGGTCGCCGAGATCGCCGCGGCCCGGCCGGACGGGGTGTCGGTGCGCGAGTGGCACGACGCGATGCTCGCGCACGACTGCCCGCCCCCGCGCCACCTGCGCACCCTGCTCGGTCTCTGACCGTCACCCGTCGGCCGGGTCGCCACCCTCGGCCGGGCCGCCGGTCGGACCGGCCGCGAAGCCGGGGGATCAGCGCCGAGCGCCCGTCGCGGTCGCGTCGATCAGCCAGCGGGAGATGGAGTACGCGGGCGGCAGCTCGGCCGGCAGCGCGTCCAGCGGGAACCAGCGGGCCTGCACCAGCTCCCGCCCGTCCACGACCGGCTCGGCGGCCGGGTCGGCGGCGGTGGCGGTGAAGCCGGTGAGCAGCACCCCCGGGCCGGACATCGCCCACGGCTGACTGCCGAAGTAGGTCAGCCCGTCGACGGTCAGCCCGACCTCCTCGCCGACCTCCCGGTGCACGGCGGCCTCCAGCGTCTCGCCCGCCTCGACGAACCCGGCGACCAGCGCCCAGAGTTCCGTCGGCCCGTACGAGTGCCGGACCAGCAGCAGCTCGTCGGGGCGGCCGGCGGCTCCGGGTCGGGTGATCGCGACCAGCACCGCGGGGGAGAGCCGCATCGGCACGTAGAGGCCGCAGTCGGGGCAGCGGCGGGCGGACTCCCCGGGCACGTCGGCCAGCTCGGCCCGGCAGGCCCCGCACCAACGGTGGCTGTGCCGCCAGGTCACCACCTGCAACGCCCGCCCGGCGAGCGCGGCCAGCGGCTCGGGCAGCTCGGCCGCGAGCCTCCGCCAGCTGACCCAGCGGCCGGCACCGGCCTTGCTCCGGCCGGCGGCCCAGACCGGCACGTCGTCGAGCGTGCCGATCGGCACCCAGTCGTGATCGCCGGGCAGGTCGGCGATCCGGTTCAACCGCCCGTCCGGGCCGAGCAGCAGCTTGCGGCCGGCCACCAGCAGCGCGGGATGATCCGGTCCGGGTGGCCCGGGATGTCCCGCGCCGGGCACGAAGCGGGAACCGTCGGTCACGAGGTGGTCGTACGCCGGTCCACCACGCCGGCCCCGGACGGCAGGTCGAAGGCGGCGCCGTCGACGGTGTCGGAGTAGCGGCTCAGCGTCAGCTCCATCGGCTTGCCGTCGACCTCGCCGGTGAAGCTGCCGAGCACTCCCTCGGTGGTCATGCAGGCGGAGAAGTCACCGGCCGCCTGTTCGACATCCATGCAGGTGGCGTGGTGTCCGGCCAGGGTGGTGTCGCTCTGCTCGATGACCGCCTCCGGGTCGAGCGCGGCGGTGGTCAGCATCCCCACGACCACCGGTGGGGTGACCAGGCCACGCCGCTTGGCCTCGGCGAAGACCGTCACGGCGGGCTTGCTGCCGGGCGCCGGGGGCGGCACCAGCGTGCAGATGGTCCTGCCGCCGGTCGCCTCGCACTGGGCGGTGGCGTCGGCGGTGACGGTGAGCCTGCCACCCGGGTAGCGGTAGGCGGAGCGGGCCGGGTCCTGCGCCTGCGCGATGGAGGCGGTCTGCCCGCCCGGGAGCTGGTAGTCGGCCGAGTAGGTCAGCTCCAGCGACCGGTCCAGCCGGGCGGCGAAGTCGTTGACCAGATCGGCCCGCCCGATCGACCGTCCGGCATCGTCGAGGGCCTGACAGCCGGTAACTGTGAGCGACGCGATGACCGACACGGCGAGCATGCGGAGGGTGGTCGAGGCGGCGGGCATGCCGCCCAGCCTGATAGATCGGGTCCGTGCTACGCAAACCCGTTGCCGGTTGGCGCCCGAGAATCCGGGAATGTCCGGGTAAGCCGCCGCCGAGGGCAGGTCTCGGGCCGGGCCGCGGCCGACCGGACGGGCCTCGTGCGCGCCCGGACGGCCCGCGCCCGAGCGCCGCCCGATACGCTGCGTTCAACACCTGCCTCAGCCGCACCGTCGCGGCTCGCACCGGAAACACACATACGAGGAGCGACTCAGTGGCAACCATCGAGGGAATCGTCGCCCGGGAGATTCTCGACTCGCGGGGCAACCCCACCGTCGAGGTCGAGGTCGGCCTGGACGACGGCACGGTGGCCCGCGCCGCGGTGCCCTCCGGCGCCTCCACCGGCGCTTTCGAGGCGATCGAGCTGCGCGACGGTGACGCCGACCGCTACCAGGGCAAGGGCGTCGAGAAGGCGGTCTCGAACGTCGAGGACCGGATCGTCGACCAGATCATCGGCTACGAGGCCAGCGAGCAGCGCCTGATCGACCAGAAGATGCTCGACATCGACGGCACCGACACCAAGTCCGAGCTGGGCGCGAACGCCATCCTGGGGGTCTCCCTCGCGGTGGCGAAGGCGGCGGCCGGCAGCGCCGAGCTGAGCCTCTTCCGCTACCTGGGTGGCCCGAACGCGCACCTGCTGCCGGTGCCGATGATGAACATCCTCAACGGTGGCGCGCACGCGGACTCCAACGTCGACATCCAGGAGTTCATGATCGCGCCGATCGGCGCGCCCAGCTTCCGCGAGGCGCTCCGCTCCGGCGCCGAGGTCTACCACGCGCTGAAGTCGGTGCTGAAGAAGAAGGACCTCTCGACCGGCCTGGGTGACGAGGGCGGCTTCGCGCCGAACCTGCCCACCAACTCCGCGGCGCTGGACCTGATCGCCGAGGCGGTCGAGAAGGCCGGCTACCGGCTCGGCACCGACATCGTCTTCGCGCTCGACGTGGCGGCGACGGAGTTCTTCGACAACGGCACCTACACCTTCGAGGGCGCCGCGAAGTCCGCCGAGGAGATGAGCAACTACTACACCAAGCTGGCGGGTGACTACCCGATCGTGTCGATCGAGGACCCGCTGGCGGAGGACGACTGGACCGGCTGGCAGACGCTGACCGCGTCGATCGGTGACCGGGTCCAGATCGTCGGCGACGACCTCTTCGTCACCAACCCGCAGCGCATCGCCCGTGGCATCGCCGAGAAGGCCGCGAACGCGGTGCTGGTGAAGGTCAACCAGATCGGCTCGCTCACCGAGACCCTGGACGCGGTGGACCTGGCCCACCGGGCCGGCTTCAAGTGCATGATGAGCCACCGCTCGGGCGAGACCGAGGACACCACCATCGCCGACCTCGCGGTGGCCACCGGCTGCGGCCAGATCAAGACCGGCGCCCCGGCCCGTTCGGATCGGGTGGCGAAGTACAACCAGCTCCTGCGGATCGAGGAGGAACTGGCCGACGCGGCGCGGTACGCCGGTGCGGGCGCCTTCCCGCGCTACCGTTCGGCCTGAGAGCGCGAAGCCTCGGGGGAGGGGTGTGACGATGCAGCAGCGCCGCACACCGGGTGGTCAGCGTCCCGCCCGCCGGCCCGGCCAGTCCGGCCGGCCGGGCGGGGCCCGCAGCGCCCGGGCGCCGCTCCGGGAGGCCGGCGTGCGTGCCGAGCCGCGCGGCGCGGCCGGTCGCGCGCCGAGCGCCGCGCGGGGCAGCGAGGGCGTACGCTCCGCGAGCCGGCCCGCCGCCGCCCGGCGTACGGCTGCCGGCGGCTCGGTCAAGCGGCTCTCCGCACCCCACCCCCGACGCTTCACCGGGCGGGCCACCGTGCTCTTCGCGGTGCTCATCGCGCTCGCCCTGGCATACACCTTTCCGGTACGGGTCTACCTGAACCAGCAGGCCGACATCGAGCGGATGGAGGCCGCCCAGGCGGCGCAGGAGAAGCTGATCTCCGACCTGTCGGCCGAGGCGGCGAAGTGGCAGGACCCGGCCTTCATCGAGACCAAGGCCCGGGAGCGGTTCTACATGGGCCGGCCGGGCGAGAAGCTGGTGATTCTGCTCAACGACCCGGAGGGCGCCGCCCGGGACGCGGGCCGCTCCGCCCCCGGCGCGCCGACCACGCCCGACCCCTGGTACGACACCCTGTGGTCGAGCGTCCGGGCCGCCAACGGCGAGCAGCCCGCCAGCTGAGCACCAGTCGAGCACCGAACGAGAGATGGGCACCGTGACTGTCGTACCACCGCAGGAGTCGGCGGCGGATTCCGTACCCCCGCCGAAGCGGGAGCCGGCCACCGAGGCCGACCTGGCCGCGGTGGCCGCGCAGCTCGGACGCCCGCCCCGCGGCACCCGGGCGGTGGCCCACCGCTGCCCGTGCGGCCTCCCCGACGTGGTCGAGACGACGCCTCGGCTCTCCGACGGCACCCCCTTCCCGACGCTCTACTACCTCACCTGCCCGCGGGCGACCGGGGCGTGCAGCCGGCTGGAGTCGGCCGGGCTGATGAAGGAGATGGCCGAGCGGCTGGCCGCCGATCCGGAGTTGGCCGCCCACTACCGCGCCGCGCACGAGGACTACCTGGCCCGGCGGGAGGCGATCGGCGAGGTGCCGGAGATCGCCGGCATCTCCGCCGGTGGTATGCCCGGCCGGGTGAAGTGCCTGCACGTCCACCTCGGGCACGCGCTCGGCGCCGGGCCCGGGGTCAACCCGTTCGGTGACGAGACGCTGGCGCTGATCGAGCCCTGGTGGACGGCGGGGCCCTGCGTGGACGTGCCGGCAACGGAATGAGCGCCCCCGTCGAACGGCCGGCGGGCCGGGCCGCCGAGGACGAGATCGTGGTCCGGCGGGCCCGCACCGGGGACGTGCGGGGGATCCGCCGGCTGGTGGACACCTACACCGACGACCGGCGGCTGCTCAGCAAGGCCACCGTCACCCTCTACGAGGATGTGCAGGAGTTCCGGGTCGCGGTACGCGCCGACGACGGCACGGTGGTGGGCTGCGGCGCGCTGCACGTGATGTGGGAGGACCTGGCCGAGATCCGCACGGTCGCGGTCGACCCGTCCTGCCGGGGCCGGAAGATCGGGCACCGGATCGTCGGCGAGCTGATCGACGCGGCCCGTGAGCTGGGGGTGGCCCGGATCTTCGTGCTCACCTTCGAGACGCGCTTCTTCGGCTCGTTCGGCTTCACCGAGATCGACGGCGCGCCCGTGCCGCAGCCGGTCTACGAGCAGCTGCTGCGTTCCTACGACGAGGGTGTCGCGGAGTTCCTCGACCTGGAGCGGGTCAAGCCGAACACCCTGGGCAATTCCCGGATGCTGCTGCGTCTCTGAGCCGACGATCGCCGCCGGCGCGTGGTGGTCGCGGAGGGTGAGGTCGACCCCGGCCACCACCGCCCTGTCTCCGACGCTTTGCTCTGCTTCAGCGACGGAAACAGTAACGATCGGTGATGGCTGCCGGGCGATGGTCAAGAGCCGTTCCCCTGCTCAGGGCTAGTGTTGCCGGGAGTGAAGCAGAGCAAAGGCTGTGTGGGGGCGGTTGCTCGGGCGAGCGACGGTCGCTGAGCGTGATGCTGACCTGGCGTGACCGACCTGCCGGCCTGACCGGGGTGCCGGCACGATCGCCGGTCGGCCGGCGCCGTCTGGAGCGGTACGGCAGTCGGCCCGCCGACCTGTCGTAGGGTGGCGGACGTGACGACGCGCGTGGCCGCCATTGACTGCGGGACCAATTCGATCCGGCTGCTGGTGGCCGACCTGCCCGACCCGGATGCCGGGCCGGAGGCGCCGCTCGCCGACGTGAGCCGCCGGATGGAGATCGTTCGGCTGGGCCAGGGGGTGGACCGGACCGGTCGACTCGCGCCGGAGGCGATCGAGCGCACCCGGGTCGCGCTGGCCAGCTACGCGGGCGAGATCGAGAAGCTCGGCGCCGAGCGGGTCCGGATGGTCGCCACCTCGGCGACCCGGGACGCCGCCAACGCCGAGGACTTCCGGACGATGGTGCGGCAGACCCTCGGGGTCGCCCCCGAGGTGGTCACCGGCGACGAGGAGGCGCGGCTCTCGTTCACCGGGGCGGTGCGCGGCCTGCCCGCCGGCGCCGAACCGCCGTACCTGGTGGTGGACATCGGGGGCGGCTCGACCGAGTTCGTGGTCGGCACCCGGGACGGCGGCGTGCAGGCGGCGTTGTCGGTGGACATCGGCTGCGTCCGGATGACCGAGCGGCACCTGCACGGCGACCCGCCGGGGCTGGACGAGATCGCCGCCGCGCGGGCCGACATCACCGTCGCGGTCGACCGGGCGCTCGCCGTCGTACCCGGGCGCGAGGCCGCCACGCTGGTCGGGCTCGCCGGGTCGGTCACCACCGTGGTCGCCATCGCCCAGGGGCTGCGGGCGTACGACCCGGCGCGGATCCATCACGCCCGGGTCTCCTACGAGGCGGTGGCCGAGGTGACCGCCGACCTTCTCGGCAATACCCGCGAGCAGCGGCTGGCCATGCCGGTGATGCACCCGGGACGGGCCGACGTGATCGGCGCGGGCGCCCTGGTGCTCCGGGTGATCATGGAGCGGGCCGGCCTGCCCTCCGTGGTCGCCTCCGAGCACGACATCCTCGACGGCATCGCCTGGAGCCTCCAGTAGCCGGCCGCGCCCTCCGCGACGGGTGAGGCTACGACGGGAAGTCGGTCGAGCGGCTGATGTCCGCCCACTGCTCGGCCTCCGCGCGCCCATGCCGGGTGTGCCGCCGACCCGCCCGCCCGCCGAGCGAGCAGACCTGCACGAAGGTTCCGGAGCGCTGCGTCGCACTTTGCACGCCGGTTCCGCCGAGACTCGCCGCTCGCTAGTCTTTCGTTGACGGTACTGCGCATCGCACAGTAGTGTGCCTTGCGTGGACACCACCCAGCTGTTGAAGGGCGTGCTGGATCTCGCGGTGCTCGCCGTCCTCCGCGAGGAGGACGGCTACGGCTACGACATCCTGCGTCGACTGCGCGAGGCCGGCCTGGAGGAGGTCGGCGACGCGTCGGTCTACGGCACACTCCGCCGGCTCTTCGCCGCCGGCCTGCTCACCACCTACGTCGTGCCGAGCGAGTCCGGCCCGCACCGCAAGTACTACTCGCTGAACGCGGCCGGCCGGGATCAGTTGACCCGTTCCGGCAAGCTCTGGCGCTCGTTCGCCACCACCATGGACACACTGCTCGACGATCGGGGGATGGCGGCATGACCGTCACGGAGCAGGAGATCGCGGACTACGTCGGACGGGTCCGGGCAGCGCTGGCCGACCTGCCGCCGGCAGTCCGCGACGAGCTGACCGAGGACCTGCCGGAACACCTCGCCGAGGTGGCCGCCGAAGCCGACGGCTCGCTGGTCGACCGGCTCGGTCAGCCCGAGGCGTACGCCGTCGAGCTGCGGGTCGCGGCCGGCGCGCAGAGCGTCGCCGGTCGCAACGTGGAGCGACGGGTGGCCGCCGCCCTGCTCCGCGCCCGGGGCCGGCTGCACGCCGTGGACACCCGGCTCGGCCCGCCCTTCGGCTACCCGACCGCCAGCGAGTTCCTGCGGCTGCTCCGCCCGGCCTGGTGGGTGCTGCGCGGCTACCTCGCCGCGATGCTGGTCACCGCGGTGACCACGGGCGGCACCTTCGGTCTGCTGCCCCGCTTCGGCGGTGAGCTCCTCGCCGGCCTGGTGATGCTCGTCGGCCTCGTGCTCGGGTCGCTGTGGCTCGGCCGCCGCTCCGAGCGGTTGCGCGGCTGGCCGCGCTGGGCGCTGCACGCCAGCAGTCTGGTGCTCGCCGTCTTCGCGCTGTCCGCACTGGCCAGTGCCGAAGATCGCGCCGGCTACTACCCCTACGACCAGATCGCGGTGAACAACCCGTACGACCGGGTGCGGGACGTGTTCGTCTACGACAGTGAGGGTCGGCTGGTGGAGAACGCCCGGCTCTTCGACCAGAACGGCGACCCGATCCGGCTCGGTTACCCGGACTGCGTCGACGAGCGGGACCCGAACGGCAACAACCCGCTGCTGCGCCCCTACCCGTACTGCCCGGAGCAGGCGCCCTTCGCGCCGCGGGCCCCGGCCGGGCCCGCCCCGACACCGGTCCTGCCGCCGCTGGCCACTCCGGCGCCCACCGATACGCCCGAGCCGACCGGCAGCGCGGACCCGGCCGCGACCGCGACTCCCGGCGCCACGGCAAGTCCGGGGGCCACGGCGACTCCCACCGACACGCCGGAGCCCACCCCCACCGCCACCCGCTGACCTCTCGCCGGCACTCCCGGTCACCGCCCGCCGGTGACCGGGAGTGCCTGCTAGCACCCGAAGCTGGGAAATGGCTGAACGGATGAGGCCAGCGGGGCGGCGGGCGCGGTTGATCATCGTTACGGTGTCGTCTGCTCCTCAACCCCTCGGAAGGAACCCTCGTGTCAGAGCAGGTCGCACCGCCCCCCTCGGCTGACGCCGAGCAGCCCCAGCCAGCCGTGCAGGCGCCGCCGCCGGCCGAGCCGGAGGCGAAGAAGTCCGGTGCCAAGAAGGCGCTCGGCATCGTCGGCGCGATCGTCGTCTTCCTGGTCATCGCCGGTCTCAAGTTCGGCCTGGCCAGCGCAATCGGCAACTTCTTCGACAAGGACGCCACCGCCGAGGCGAAGGCCGGCGACTGCATCGCCGAGCTGCCCGAGGTCACCGGCGCCGAGGAGGAGGAGGTCGACAACGCGAAGGTCGTCGACTGCACCTCGACCGAGGCCGCGTACAACGTGGTCGGCCGGGTCGACGGGCAGACCGAGGCGCAGGCGAAGGCCGGCACCGCGTGCGAGCAGTACATCAAGGAGAACGAGGACGGCTACCTCTTCTACAGCATCGAGCCGGGCAAGACCGGGTACCTGCTCTGCCTGACCAAGAAGGCCTGAGCCGGCACACCCACCGGCCGGGCCGGAGCCCGGCCACAGCCACCGCCGACGGCGGCGCGGAGATCCTCCGCGCCGCCGTCGGCGTACCCAGCGTCACCCGTGGGCGAACGGGAGGTGAATGCCACTGTTCCGGCATCTTCCCGGCGCGGGCGCGGCGTGGCAGGCTACCGGCACTGGGCGACCAGCCAACGATGACTGACCGCTAGGAGGACGGCCAATGGGCGAAATGGTGAGCTACCGCAGCAACGGCGGTACGAGCGAGGGTTATCTCGCGATACCCTCCGGCGGTGCGGCCAGCCCTGCGGTCATCGTCATCCAGGACTGGTGGGGCCTGGTGCCGCACGTACGGTCGGTCGTCGACCGGTTCGCCGAGGCGGGTTTCGTCGCGCTCGCCCCGGACTTCCGGCACGGCGAGCCGGCCAGCAAGCCGACCGAGCCGCGACAGATGCTGAACAGCGCGCAGATGGACGAGGCGGCGACGGAGATCGCCGCTGCCGCCGACTACCTGGCCGGCCGCAGCGAGGTCACCGGCAAGGCCGGGTGCGCCGGGTTCTGCGCCGGGGCGAGCCTGGCCCTCTGGGCGGCGACCCGGTCCGAGCGGATCGTCGCGACCGCGGCCTTCTACCCCCGGCTGCCGTGGGACGGGATGCGTCCCGAGTGGGCCGACTACGCGGGCAAGGCCGCCATCATCCACTGCTCCGAAGCGGACGGCACCTCGGCCGACGAGGGCGTGCAGACCGTACGCCTGGCCATCGAGACCGCCGGCGGCAACTGCCAGACCTACGACTACCCGGGCACCGCGCACGCCTTCTTCAACGAGGACCGGCCGGAGAACTACGACCAGCGCGCCGCCGCCACCGCGTGGGCGCGGACCCTGGAACTGTTCCGGGCGAAGCTTGGCTGAGCCGCGTACCCCCGAGGAGGTGGTCGCCCGCGCCGCGCGGGCGACCGACCTGGCCGACCTCGACGCGGCGGTGAGCGACTGCTTCGCCTGCCCGCGGCTGGTCGACTGGCGGGAGGAGGTCGCCCGGACCCGCCGAGCGGCCTTCCGCGACCAGCGGTACTGGGGCCGACCGGTGCCCGGCTTCGGTGCCGCGGACGCGCGGATCGGCATCCTCGGTCTGGCACCCGCCGCGCACGGCGGCAACCGCACCGGCCGGATCTTCACCGGCGACCGCTCCGGCGACGTGCTCTTCGCCGCGCTGCATCGCGCCGGGCTGGCCAACCAGCCGACCAGTGTCGCCGCCGACGACGGGCTCGCCCTGCGGGACACCCGGATCTTCGCCGCGGTGCGCTGCGCACCGCCGGACAACAAACCGACGCCGCAGGAGCGCGACACCTGCGCACCCTGGGTGCACCGCGAGGTCTCGCTGATCCGGCCCACGCTGCGGGTGGTGGTCGCGCTGGGCGCCTTCGCCTGGGCCGCGTGGTGGCCGACGCTGCGCCAGGTGTACGGACTCCGTCCGCCCAGCCCGCGACCGGTCTTCACCCATGGGGCACACTGGTCCGGCACAGCCGCACCGGATCTGCTCGGCTGCTACCACGTCAGCCAGCAGAACACCTTCACGGGACGGCTGACACCAGGAATGCTGGACGATGTGTTCGCCCGGGCGAAGCAGTTGGCCGGAGTGGACTGACCTGCGTGGGGTGGTGGCGATGACGGACGGAACGCGCCGGCCCACGCCGTACCCCCCGGCGGGCGACGGCGAGCCGGGGGCCGGCCTGGGCCTGGTGCGCCGCTGGTGGCCGGTGGGCTTGGTGGCCCTGCTGCTCGCCGTGGCCGCGCTCGCCGCGTCGCACTCGTCGATCGGGGCGAGCCGGATTCCGCCCGCCGCCGAGAACATTCCGTGGGTGCCCGAATACCCGTCGGTGGAGCCTGAGCAGTCGATCCCGGCCGAGCCGCGCGACCTCAATCCGCCGCAGATCCCACAGTGGATGGTCACCGCCGCGCTCGTCCTGCTCGGGCTGGCCGTCCTCGGCGCGTTCGGCTACCTCACCTGGGTGTTGATCCGCGGTGCGCTGCGCCGTACCAGCCGGGCGTTGCCGAAGCAGCGGCACCGGCGCTCCGCAGCGGGCGCCACCCGCGACGTGGTGGCGGCCCTGGACGCCGGCCTCATCGACCTGGACGACCAGGACACCGACCCCCGGGTCGCGGTCATCGCCTGCTGGGTACGCCTGGAGGAGGCCGCCGCGGCGGCCGGCGTCCCTCGGCTGGCCGGCGACACCCCCACCGACCTGGTCACCCGGCTGCTGCGTGGTGACCCCTCGGCCGGGGTGCCGGCCATCGTCAGCGCCGACGTGCTCGCCGAGTTCGCGCACGTCTACCGGGAGGCCCGCTACGCCACCCGGCCGGTCGACGAGAGCACCCGCGACCAGGCGCGAGCCGCGCTGCGCCGGCTGCGCGGCGAGCTGACCGCGACGACACCGGGTGAGGTGTCGTCGTGAGCAGCGGCGCCAGCATCGACGACCTGCTCAGCTTCGAGGAGGAACGCTCCCGGCCGGACGATCGCGACCGCGTCGGCCGGGTCGGGCAGGTGCTGCGCACCCTCGCCGGCGTCGCGTCGGTGGTGGTCGTGCTCGTCGTCGGCCTGCGCGCGGTCGGCCTGCGGGTGTCGCTGCTGATCCTGATCGCCGGGGTGGTCGCGTTGTTCCTGGTGCGCCGGGTCGTCGCCGCGCTGGCGCCCACGCCGCCACCTCCGGTCGGCACCCGGGCGCCGGTGACCGCCGCGGACGACGGCACCTGGAACTGGAGCGCCCGGGACGCGCTGCGGACCGCGATCAACGGCTGGGAGGTGCCGCTGGACTGGTCGGCGACCCGGCCCGAGCGGTTCACCGGCGTGGTCCTGCCCCGGCTCGGCGAACTGGCCGACGAGCGACTTCGTCTCAAGCACGGGGTGACCCGCGATTCGGATCCGGCCCGCGCCCGCAGTCTGCTGGGAGAGCGGCTCTGGACGTTCCTGGAGACCCCGCCCCGCCGCACCCCGTCGCCGCGCGATCTCGCGGCGATCGTCGCCGAACTGGAGAAGATCTGATGAACGACGTGGACCGGAGCATGCCCGCCGCCGAGGTCGGCCAGCTGGCCCGGGCGGTGCTGGACGCCGTCGGCTCGGTCGTGGTCGGCAAGCGGGACGCTCTGGAGCTGGTCCTCGCCGGGATCCTGGCCGGCGGGCACGTCCTGCTGGAGGACCTGCCCGGCCTGGGCAAGACGCTCACCGCGCGTTCCTTCGCCCAGGCGCTCGGGCTGGACTTCCGCCGGCTCCAGTTCACCCCGGACCTGCTCCCCGCCGACGTGACCGGGTCCTTCCTCTACGACCAGCGCAGCGGCGACTTCGCGTTCCGGGCCGGCCCGGTCTTCACCAACCTGCTGCTCGCCGACGAGATCAACCGGACCCCGCCGAAGACCCAGTCGGCCCTGCTCGAGGCGATGCAGGAGAAGCAGGTCTCGGTGGAAGGCGTCACCTACCGGCTGGACGAGCCGTTCCACGTGCTGGCCACCGCCAACCCGATCGAGTACGAGGGCACCTACCCGCTGCCCGAGGCGCAGCTCGACCGCTTCCTGCTCCGGGTCTCCTTCGGCTACCCCGAGCACGAGGAGGAGTGGGAGGTGCTGCGCCGGAGGATGGCCCGCCGCCGCGAGGAGGCCGAGATCAAGCCGGTGGTGGACGCGGCGACCCTGCGGGCGATGCAGGCCGCGCTGGAGGACGTGGTGGTCGAGGACTCCGTCGGCCGGTACATCGTCTCGCTGACCGCGGCCACCCGGGAGCACCCGTCGGTCCTGGTCGGCGCCTCACCGCGCGGCTCGCTGGCGCTGCTGCTGCTGTCCCGGGTGCGGGCCGTGTTCGCCGGACGGGACTACGTGGTGCCGGAGGACGTCAAGGAGGTCGCCGCACCGGCGCTGGCCCACCGGATCACGCTGCGTCCGGAGATGTGGCTGCGCCGGGTCGACCCGTCCTTCGTGGTGGGTGAGGTGCTCGAAGGCACTCCGGCGCCGGCCAGCGGCGCGCTGCCCAGCTACGCGGCCGGCCGGCCCGCGCGCTGATGACCGTGCCGAGCGTGCCGCAACAGCGAAGCGTGCCGGGGCAGGAGCCAGCTGCGGCAACCGGTTGGACGCCCACCCGGGCGCTCGGCCGCGCCGTGCTGCTCACCGGCCTGCTGCTGGTGGCCGCGGTGGTGCTCGGGCGGATCGATCTGATCGTGCTGGCCGCCCCGTTCGCGCTCGGCACCGCGTACGCGCTGCGCCGTCGGCCGGTCGCGTTGCCGCAGGTGTGGGTCGAGGCCGACGACGGCCACCTGGTCGAGGGGGGTGAGCTGACCGGCGCGGTGACGGTCGGCAACCCGGACGTCGTCGCCTACGAGCTGGTCGTGCTCCGAACCCGGGTCTCACCCTGGCTGCGGATCGAGCGGGTGGGCTTCGCTGGCGCCGGGGCGGCCGGCGGCGGTTCGGTGGCCGACCGACCGTTCGTGACGTCGGTGCCGACCGCCTCGGCGATCGACCTGGAACTCTCCGGTAGCGCGCTGCGCTGGGGGCGGCACCCGGTCGGTCCGGCCGGCGCCCGGGTCGCCACCGCCGGCGGGCTGCTGGTCTCCCGCGCGGTGATCACCGATCCGGTCCGGGTCCGGGTCTACCCGAAGACGGAGCCGTTCGAGGCGGTGGAGGCGATGCCCCGGGCCGCCGGCCTGGTCGGCGCGCACCACTCCCGGCGACCCGGCGAGGGCGGCGAGTTGGCGGGCGTGCGGGTCTTCGCCCCCGGTGACCGGCTGCGCCGGATCGACTGGCGGGTCTCGCTGCGGGCCCGGCAGCTGCACGTGGCCGCCACCCTCTCCGACCGGGACGCCGAGGTGGTCGTGCTGCTCGACGTGCTGGCCGAGGCCGGTCGCTCGGGCGGCGTCTCCGGCGCCGCCTCGGTGCTGGACACCACCGTGCGGGCGTCGGCGGCGATCGCCGAGCACTACCTGCACCGGGGAGACCGGGTGTCGCTGCTCGAGTACGGGCCGGCGGCGCGCCGGCTGCGCCCGGGGGCCGGCCGCCGGCAGTACCTGACGGTTTTGGAGTGGCTGCTCGACGTCCGGGTCGAGGCGAGCCCGCACGAGCCGTACGACCAGGTCTTCGGCCCGCAACTGCTCTCCGCCGACGCGCTCGTGGTGGTGCTGACTCCGCTGCTCGACGAGCGGTCGGCGCAGATGCTGGCCCGGCTGGCCCGGTCCGGCCGGTTCGTGGTGGCGGTGGACACGCTCCCCGCCGACCTCGCGCCGCCGAAGGACCGGGGCTGGGCCGAGGTGGCCTACCGGCTGTGGCGGCTGGACCGGGACACGATGATCGCGCAGTTGCGCGAGCACGGCGTGCCGGTGGTCCGCTGGGCCGGCGCGGGCAGCCTGGACCAGGTGCTGCGGGACGTCGCCCGGCTCGCCACTGCCCCCCGGGTGGGTGGCCGGTGAGCGCCGTGCGGGTCGATGGCCGGCCGGGGGACGGAGGCGAGCCGCGATGATCGACACCGTCACCGAACGGGTCCGGGCGCTGCGGTCGGCGGCGAGGCGGATCAGCCTGACGCCGCTGCTGATCCGGGCCGGTGTCTACCTGACCGTGCTGGCCGGCTTCGTGCTGGCCTTCCCGGCGGAGGTGCTGGCCGGGCAGCAGCTCGGCGCGCTGGTGCTGGTGGCGCTGCTACCGGCGGTCGGCCCGCGCCGGGTCTGGCCGACTTTCGCGGCGCTGGTCACGGTGGGTGGGTGGCTGATCTCCACCGACGGTTACGGCCGGCCGGTCACGCTCTGGCGGTTGCTGGCCCTGGCCGGGGTGCTCTACCTGGGGCACACGCTCTGCGCGCTGGCCGCGCTGCTGCCGTACGACGCGGTGGTCGACCCGGTGCTGATCACGCGGTGGCTGCTGCGGGCCGCCCTGGTGCTGCTGGCCGCGTCGGTGCTCGGGGTGCTGCTGATGGGGTTCGGGGAGCTCGGTGGAGACGCCGGCTACCAGCTGGCCACGGTGGCCGGGCTGCTGGTGGCGGTAGGGGTGGCGGCGTTGCTCGGGTGGCTGCTGCGTCGCCGGTGAAAATCGCGGTGACGCGGGGGTTGCGCAGGTCACAGCGGTTGTGCTCCGTCACAGAACGGGGGCGCGAGCGGGATTAGCTGAGCAACCCGGGGAAAGATAGATGACGTGAATCCGAAGCGGATCCTTGTGGTGGGTGCGGGACATGTCGGCCTCTATGCGGCCCTGCGCCTGTCGAAGAAGCTGAGCTCCCGTGAGGCTGAGGTCATCGTGGTCGACCCGCAGCCGCACATGACCTACCAGCCCTTCCTGCCGGAGGCCTCGGCGGGCAACATCTCCCCTCGGCACGCGGTGGTGCCGCTGCGGCGGGAGTTGCGCAGGTGCAAGGTGGTGGCCGGCACGGTGACGGGGATCGAGCACGACCGTAAGGTCGCCACGGTCCAGCCGATCTCCGGCCCGCCCCGGGAGATCGCCTACGACCACGTGATCGTCGCACCGGGCTCGGTGTCCCGGACGCTGCCGATTCCCGGCCTGCACGAGCAGGGCATCGGGTTCAAGACCATCGGCGAGGCGATCTACCTCCGCAACCACGTGCTGGATCGGCTCGACGTGGCGGCTGTCACGCCGGACCCGGACGTCCGCCGCACCGCGCTGACCTTCGTCTTCGTCGGTGGTGGCTACGCCGGCATCGAGGCTCTCGCGGAGATGGAGGACATGGCCCGCGACGCCCTGCGCTACTACCCGGAGCTCAAGCCGGAGGAGATGCGCTGGGTGCTGGTAGAGGCCACCCAGCGGGTGCTGCCCGAGGTCGACCGGGACATGGGCGCCTACACGGTGCAGCAGCTGCTCAAGCGGAACATGGACATCCGGCTGGACACCCGGCTCGAATCCTGCGTCGACGGGGTGGTCAAGCTCTCCGACGGCGACAGCTTCCGCGCCGACACCATCGTCTGGACGGCCGGCGTCAAGCCGTCGCCGCTGCTCGACATGACCGACTTCCCGCGGGACGAGCGGCGCCGGGTGACCTGCCTGCCGACCCTGCAGGTGGTCGACGGCGACCGGGTGGTCGAGGGCGCGTGGAGCGCGGGCGACTGCGCCGCCGTGCCGGACCTGACCGGCCCGCCCGGGGCGTACTGCTCGCCGAGTGCCCAGCACGCGGTGCGACAGGCCGCCAGGATGGCGGACAACATCAAGGAGGTCATCCGGGGCCGGGAGCCGGTGGAGTACCGGCACAAGCACGTCGGCAGCGTGGCCAGCCTTGGCCTGCACAAGGGTGTGGCCCAGGTGTACGGGGTCAAGATGACCGGATGGCCGGCCTGGTTCATGCACCGGACGTACCACATGAGCCGGATCCCCTCCTTCAACCGGAAGGTCCGGGTGGTCGTCGACTGGTCCCTGGCCTTCTTCCTGAAGCGTGAGGTGGTCGCCCTCGGCCAGCTGCACGACCCGCGCGAGGAGTTCGCCGAGGCGTCCCAGCCGGTCGGCGCCCGTCGGGGCTGACCGCGACGTACCCGAAAGGGGCCTCTCCGCCGTACGGCGGAGGGGCCCTTTCGTCGCGTGGGCGAAGTGGCGCGGGGCCGCAGACCCGCGCTGGACGTGGTGGCGCGGGGCCGCAGACCTGCGTTGGACGTGGTGGCGCGGGGCCTCAGACCCGCCAGATCCAGGCGTCGGCGACCCGGGTCGGCGGGCCGTAGAGCTGCTCCAGGGTCGTCCGCAGGCTCTCCACGTGCGGGGCATTGTCGGCGAGCGCCACGCAGGAGGCGCCCCAGAAGTCGGCGTCCTGGGCGGCCTGCCGGCGCTGCTCGTCGCCGATCACCGGCTGGTCGCCGCGGCGCGCCACGTCGCTCAGCAGAGCGGAGGTGGGCTGCTGGTAGGTGCCCATGGCCGCGCTGCCGTTGCGCCCGTAGGGGCCGATGAAGAAGCCCTCCGGGGTGGCGAAGGCGGCGTCCGCGGCGGCGGCCCAGCGCATCGGCCAGGGCTCCTTCGGGGTGGGCAGCGGGACCGGCACCAGCACCCCGCCCGGGCGGACACACTGCCGCCAGTGGCCGCCGGTGATGAACTCCGGCAACGCCGGGCGCTCGGCCGTCGGCAGCGGGGTGGGGAAGAGCGGCAGCAGCGCCGCGCCGACCGCCGCCGGGACCAGCCGCCGAGCCCGGCCGGTGCCGCGCAGCGCCCGGTCCACGGCCAGCACCAGCAGCGTTCCGGCCAGCGGCAGTACGGCGAGGGCGAACCGCATCGGCAGCGCGCCGTCCACCACCGGCAGGCCCGCCAGCAGGGCGTACGGGCCGGGCACCCCGGTGCGGGTGCCGCCGACCACCACGGCCGGGCCGAGCGCGAGCCCGCCCATCACCAGCGCGGCGACGGTGCAGGCGACCGCCAGCCGGCGGCGGCCCAGCCAGAGCGCACAGCCCGCGGTGACCAGCAGCAGCGGCCAGCCGAGGAAGGTGTTGTACTCGGCCGGGCCGGTGGTCAGCCGGGCCGCGTCGTCGCCGCCGGCCACCGACAGCGGGGAGATGGTCCACCAGCTGCGCAGGTCCGCCGAGAAGTAGTGCGGGCTGAACATGCCGTCGGCGACCCCCTGAGGGCCGGCGAACTGGAACCAGAGCGGGTAGCCGAGCACCAGCAGGGCCAGCCCGGCGGCGAGCGCCATCCCGCCGGCGAAGCCGGGCAGCGCTCGGCGGGCCAGTTCCCGGTCCACGGTGGCGTAGGTGACGGCCATGATCAGCAGGGAGAGCGCGGTGAGGAAGAGCACCTCCTCGCCGATGAAGACCTGGGCGGTGATCGCGGCGGCGAGGCCGACCGCCGAGCTGACCATGCGGCGCCGGTCCGGGCCGAGCACGACCGTGCTGCCGGCCGGATCCGCCGGATCCGCGGGCCCGATCCGCTCCGGGTCGGCGGCGCGCAGCAGCCGCACCACCAACCAGACGATGACCGGGACCAGCCACTGCGCGGTCATGTGCAGGTGACTGTTGGTCTGCGAGATCATTCCCGGGCCGAAGCCGCAGAGGCCGGCGCCGAGCCCGGCGGCGAGCCGGCGGGCACGCAGCGTCCGGGTGTAGAGCAGGTACCAGGCGACCGCCGTGCCGGCCAGGTTCGCTGCCGCCAGCAGGGCGAAGGTGACCGGCGCGCCGAGCAGCAGGGTGACCGGGGCGAGGGCGATGCCGAGCGCGATGACCGTGGTGTTGGTCATCAGGTTCACCCCGTCCGGCGCGTTGAGCCGGTCGGTGAGCAGGCTGAAGTCGCCGAGCAGGGCCCGCGCGTCGACCGCGAGGAACCACTCGTAGAGGGTCTGGTCCGCCGCGTTGAGCGCCAGTGTCCGGGAGCCGGGGTCGGGCCACAGCCCGTGGGTGAGCCAGCCGGCCAGCAGGAGGAAGAAGAGCGCGACCCCGAGGTCCGCGCGGTGCCGGCCGAGAGCGGCCAGCAGCCGGGCCGTCCGGGGCCGGCGGGCGGCCCGGTCGGCGAGGCGGAGAGCCTGCTCAGGGGCGGCGTCGGGGGCCGTGGGGGCTGCGCTGCTCACGGCTTCGACCCTAATGTGGCGACCGCATCGGGGTACGCCGGGTAGCCACAGACCGGTTACCGTGACACTGCACCGCGGCGTGTCGACGCACCGGTGCCGCCCGGCCCGGGTGGTGGAACGGCAGACACGGCCGCCTTAAAAGCGGCTGCCGAAAGGCGTGCGGGTTCGACCCCCGCCCCGGGCACCGACACATTTCCACCTCTCTCCCCTCTCAGCGATCTCCACTGATGGCCAGGGCAGTTACTCTTGTGTGTGCACGTTCACGTGCACACGACCCCCTGAGGGAGGCCAGACAGTGAAGACCTCGAACCCGGTGCTCGCCCGGCTCGGCCAGGCGGCCGAGCGGGAGCGCTCCGCCGGGTACGCCCCGGCCGGGCCCTACGGCGCGCCCGGCATTCCGCAGCAGTACCCGACCGAGGCCGGCTACCCGGCCGCGCCGCCGACGGTGGCGCCCATGTCCATCGACGACGTGGTGGTCAAGACCGTCACCCTGCTCGGCATCCTCGGCGTCTCCGCCGCGGCCGCGTGGGTGCTCGTCCCCGACGCGCTGGTCGGTGTCGCCTGGATCGGCGCCGCGGTGGTCGGCCTGGTCCTCGGCCTGATCATCTCGTTCTCCCGGATGGCGAACCCGGCGCTGGTCGTCACGTACGCCGTCATCGAGGGCGTCTTCGTCGGCATGGTCAGCAAGTTCTTCGAGTCGGCCTACGACGGAATCGTGATCCAGGCCGTGGCGGCCACCTTCGGCGTCTTCTTCCTGATGGCCATGCTCTACAAGGTGCGGGCCATCCGGGCGACCCCGGCGTTCGTCAAGGGCGTGACCGCCGCGATCGTCGGCCTCTTCGGCGTGATGCTGATCAACCTGGTACTGGCGCTCTTCGGCATCAACACCGGCCTGCGCGACGGCAGCCCGCTGGCCATCGGGTTCAGCCTGGTGGTCATCGTGGTCGCGGCGCTGAGCTTCGTGCTCAGCTTCAAGGAGGTCGAGGACGGCGTCCGGATGGGCCTGCCGCAGCGCTACTCCTGGGTCGCCGCGTTCGGCATCCTGGTCAGCCTGGTCTGGCTCTACATCGAGATCCTGCGCCTGCTGAGCTACTTCCAGGGCGACGACTGACCCCCTCTCCTCCGCTGACCGTCGGCGCCCGTCCCCGCACCGTGGGGGCGGGCGCCGGCGTTTTCCCGACGCGGCCCGATCCACCGGGGCAGAGTGACTGCGAGGGGTAGTGCGGCGAGGGGGTGGCGGTGCGCAGTACCAACCCGGTGCTGAACCGGCTCGACGAGACCACCCGGCTGGAGAGCCGGGTGCTCGGCGTCGGGGCCGCCGAGGAGATGACCGTCGACGACGTGGTGGTCCGGACGGTCGGGCTGCTGCTGATCACCGGTGCGACCGCGCTGCTGGCCTGGCTCTTCGTCCCGCAGGCGGTCTGGGTGCCGGCCGCGCTCGCCGGCAGCGCCCTGGCCGCGATCGCGTTGGCGCTGGTCATCTCGCTGCGCGCGATCACCAACCCGGCCCCGATGGTGGCGTTCGCGGTGATCGAGGGGTTGCTGCTGGGCGTGGCGAGTCGCGCTTTCGAGCTGGTCTACCCGGGCATCGTGGCGCAGGCGGTGGCCGGCACCTTCGGCGTCTTCCTCGGCATGGCGCTGCTCTACCGGGCCCGGCTGATCCGGGCCACTCCCCGGCTGGCCCGACTGGTCATCGGCACCCTGCTCGGCATCGTCGCGATCAGCGTGGTGAACCTGGTGGTCTACCTGGTGACCGGGCGGCAGGGGTTGGAGATCTACAGCCTCACCGGCGAGGTGGGCGGTCTGGCGTACGTGATCGCGGTGGTGGCCATCATCGCGGGCGCGTTCAGCTTCATCCTCGACTTCGACCTCATCGAGCGGTCGGTGCGCGCCGGCCGGCCACGGCGGTACGCCTGGCTCTGCGCCTTCGGGCTCCTCACCGGCCTGGTCTTCCTCTACTGGCAGCTGCTGCGGCTGCTCAGCTATCTGCGCCGGTGAACCGCTCACCCCGGTGAACCGGTGACCTCCGGTCCGTACACTCTTCCGCGATGAGCGCAGCAGAACTGGACCGTGCGGTGCAGCTCCTGGTCGGCCAGGTCGGGCACTGGGAGCAACCACGCTGGGCAGCCGCCGCTGCCGGCGGGAACGCGGCCCGCGCCGACCTGGTGCACCGACTGGTGCAGGAGATCGCCAACCTGGCGGCCGACGCCGAGGGGGAGCCGCGCCGCACCGTGCCCCGGCTGGCGAACGACCTGGCCCTGCCCGACCAGCTCCGGGTGGTCGCCGCGGATCTGATGGCCGCCGGCCCGGAGCCCGCGGCGCTGGCCCGGGCCGCCGCCGAGGTGACGGCGACCCGAACCGCGCTCTGATCGGGGCGGGACGGCTCAGCTGAGCCGTTCGAGCACCATCGCCATGCCCTGGCCGCCGCCGACGCACATGGTCTCCAGACCGATGGTCCCGTCGTGCCACTCCAGGGCGTTGAGCAGGGTGCCGGTGATCCGGGCGCCGGTCATGCCGAACGGGTGACCGACGGCGATCGCCCCGCCCATCACGTTCAGCTTCTCCAGCGGGATGTCCAGCTGCCGGTACGACGGGATCACCTGGGCGGCGAACGCCTCGTTGATCTCGACCAGGTCGACGTCGTCGATGGTCATCCCGGCCCGCTTGAGCGCCTGCCGGGACGCCTCCACCGGGCCGAGGCCCATGATCTCCGGGGAGAGCGCGGTGACGCCGGTCGAGAGGATCCGGGCCAGCGGGGTGATGCCGAGGTCCCGGGCGCGCTGGGCGCTCATCACCACGACCGCGGCGGCCCCGTCGTTGAGCGGGCAGCAGTTGCCGGCGGTGATCCGCCCGTCCGGCCGGAACACCGGCTTCAGGCCGGCCACGCCCGCCAGGGTGACCCCCGGGCGCGGGCCGTCGTCGGTGCTGACCACCGTGCCGTCCGGGGTGGTCACCGGGGTGATCTCGCGGGCCCAGAAGCCGTCCGCGATCGCCTTCTCGGCGAGGTTCTGGCTGCGTACGCCGAACTCGTCCATGTCGGCGCGGGTCACGTCGTGGACCTGGGCCAGGTTCTCCGCGGTCTGACCCATGGTGAGGTAGATGTCCGGCAGCTCGCCGGACTCGCGCGGGTCGGACCAGACCTCGGCGCCGCCCTGGGCGCGGGCCTTCGACCGCTCGCGCGCCGCGCTGAAGCGCGGGTTCTCCCAGCCGCCACCGACAAGCTCCTGGGCCTGCGGGGGCAGGCCGTCGGAGTTGCCGCGGGCGTAGCGGGAGACGGTCTCGACGCCGGCGGAGATGAAGACGTCACCCTCGCCGGCCCGGATCGCGTGCATCGCCATCCGGGTGGTCTGCAAGGAGGAGGCGCAGTAGCGGGTGAGGGTGGCGCCCGGCAGGGTGTCCAGGCCCATCAGCGTGGCGACCACCCGGGCCATGTTGAAGCCCTGCTCGCCGCCGGGCAGGCCGCAGCCGAGGTAGAGGTCGTCGATCTCGCCTGGGTCGAGCTGGGGGATCTTGTCGAGGGCGGCCTGGACGATGGTCGCGGCGAGGTCGTCCGGTCGGACGTCGCGCAGGGACCCCTTCTGGGCCCGGCCGATGGGGGAGCGGGCGGTGGCGACGATGACGGCGTCGCGGGACGACTCAGTCGACATGAGCCAACGTTAACCCGCCGGTAACTTGGCGCGGAAGCCGCGCGGGCGGCGGGAAATGTCACCCGCCGCCGCCTTCCTCGGCGGGGTCAGTGCCGGGACGCGACCGCCGCGGCGGCCGCGACGGCGGGCAGCAGCGCGTGCGCCCAGACCCGGTAGCCGTCGGCGGAGGGGTGGTAACCGTCGTGGCAGAGGGTGTTGGCGTCGGCGCGGAACACCGGCCCGGTCTCGGTGCCCAGGTCGACCACCGAGCCGCCGGCGTCGAGCACGGCGGCCGTCTGGGCGCGGGCGATCCGACGCCCGGACCAGCCGACCAGTTGGCGCAGCGGCGGGGCGATCGCGCGGACCGCGCCGAGATCCGGGCAGGTGCCGACGACGACCTCCACCCGCGCCTCACGGAGCCGGTGCACGGCCGCGCCGAGGTAGGCCGACACGTCGGACGGGCGGCGCAGCCCGGTGGCGTCGTTCGCTCCGATCAGGATCAGCGCCACGTCGGGACGCTCACCGAGCAGAGCGCGGGCCACCTGAGTGGCGAGGTCGGTCGTGCGGGAGCCGCTAACCCCGACGCAGGAGAGGTGCACCAGCCGGCCGGTGGGCCCCTCGCTCAGCAGGTTGGCCAGCTGCCCGCCGATGGTGTCGTCGAGCCGGTCGACCCCGACGCCCAGGGCGGACGAGTCGCCGAGCAGAACCAGCCGCAGCGGCGGCGCGCCGGCCCGGCCGACCGTGGCCCGCAGCGCGAGCCCCAGCTCCGGCTGGGCGTAGCGCCGGTGTCGGGCGATGAACGCCTCCCCGGCGAGGACCGCGGCACCGCCCACGGTGCCGGCGATCAGGGAGAGCACCGCCGCCCGACCGAGCCGGCCGGCGAGCCTCGTGGCGATGTCCTGCTCGGTCATGCCAGTCCCTCCACTGTGGGTGAGTCGGTGGCCGGGCCGGACTGCGGCACGGTGCCGACGCCGAAGAACGCCCGCCGGCGCAGCTGCGCCCATCGGCCGGCCGGGCCGCGGTCACGCCCCCGGACCTGGGTGGCGCTGACCTCCGTGCCGGCGTGCCGGGCCGCCTCCTGCGCCGCCTCCGGCAGCGACCGTACGCCCTGACCGGGGGTCGGCGCTCGCCGCTCCGCCCCGGCGTCGAGCGCGGAAAGCACCGTGGGCAGCAGCGCCGCGGCGGCCATCGCGTAGCCCTCGGCGGAGGGGTGGAAACGGTCCCAGGCGAACATCCGGGCCGGCTCCGCCGCGAACCGTGGGCCGAGCAGGTCGCCGAGGGAGACCGTCCAGCCGCCGGCCTCGACCACTGCCACCGTCTGAGCGGCGGCTAGCTGTCGGCTCCAGCGCCGGGCCAGCCAGCGCAACGGCGGCTGGATGGGTTGGATCGCTCCCAGGTCAGGGCAGGTGCCGACGACCACCTCGCAGCCGGCGTCGCGCAGCGTGCGGACCACCTCGACCAGATAGCGGACGGCGAGCGCGTGCGGGGTGCGGTTGGTGATGTCGTTGCCGCCGATGAGGATCACCGCGACGTCCGGCCGGCACTCCAGGGCCGCCTCGACCTGGTGCCGCAGCACGGCGGAGATCGCTCCGACCACGGCGAAGCGGTGCAGTCGCACCGGACGCTGGGTGCGGCGGGACAGGCCGGTGGCGAGCAGCGCGCCGGGCGTCTCCCGGCGGCGGTGCACCCCGTAGCCGGCCGCCGAGGAGTCGCCGAGCACCACCATCGTGAGCGGCTCACCGGGGAACTTCGCGCCGTAGACCCCGTCGCAGCGAGGTGGCGGCGCCTCGGCCATCGGGATGGTGCGGCGGGCGCGACGGGCCTGGCCGATCAGCACCCCGGCGCTCGCCACCGTGGCCGCCGCGGTGGCACCCGTGCCGATCGCCGCCAGGCGGGCGATCTGCCGGGCGCGCCGCCAGCGCGGACCAACGGGTACGACGGAACCAGCCACCCCCATACCGCGACAGTATCGCGCCGGCCCGACACGGCGCTGTCGTCGTAGCGGCACACGGGTGGCTGGCGGACTGTCGTTCTGGGTAAGTCTCTCCCGGGTGACTCCGGCGCGGGCCGACCGGTCCGGCGAGCTTGCGTCAGGACGCCACGCTGTCCCCGGAGAGGAGCACGATGATGGGGAAGACACTGAAGCGGAGCGCGGCCTTCACGGCCCTGGCCCGGGCCCTGGCCGCCGGGGCCCGCGGCGGCCCCTCACTGGGCAGCCGGCTGGCGGCGCTGCCCCGGATGATCCGGGCGACCACCCGCGGCGAGTACGACGGCGGCCTCCGGCTGGCCCTGATGACCGCGGCGACGGCGTACATCGTCTCGCCGATCGACCTGCTCCCGGAGATCCCGTTGGCGATCTTCGGGCTGGCCGACGACGCGGTCATGGTCACCTGGCTGGCCGGCAGCGTGCTCGCCGAGACCGAGCGCTTCCTGGAGTGGGAGGCGCGTCGCGACTCCGTCATCCCCGGGCGTGTGGTGCCCTGACGGGCCGTACCCTGGGCGCTGGGAACCCCCGAACCACCTGCCCGGCCGCCGTCGCCGGCGCCGAGAGAAGGACACATCGAGGTGCAGTACTACGACAACGTCGTCGACCTGATCGGCAACACCCCCCTGGTACGGCTGCGCAACGTCACGGCCGGCATCCAGGCCACCGTGCTGGCGAAGGTGGAATACCTGAACCCGGGCGGTTCGGTGAAGGACCGGATCGCGTTGCGCATGGTGGAGGACGCCGAGAAGGCCGGCATCCTGCGCCCGGGCGGCACCATCGTCGAGCCGACCAGCGGCAACACCGGTGTCGGGCTGGCCCTGGTGGCCCAGCTCAAGGGCTACAAGTGCGTCTTCGTCTGCCCCGACAAGGTCAGCCAGGACAAGCAGGACGTGCTGCGGGCGTACGGCGCCGAGGTGGTGGTCTGCCCCACGGCGGTCGCCCCGGAGGACCCGCGCTCCTACTACAACGTCTCCGACCGGTTGGCCCGGGAGATCCCCGGCGCCTGGAAGCCGGACCAGTACAGCCACCCGGCCAACCCGCGCTCGCACTACGAGAGCACCGGTCCGGAGCTGTGGAAGCAGACCGAGGGCGAGATCACCCACTTCGTCGCGGGCGTGGGCACCGGCGGCACCATCTCGGGCATCGGCCGCTACCTGAAGGAGGCCTCCGACGGGCGGGTCCGGATCATCGGCGCCGACCCGGAGGGCTCGGTCTACTCCGGCGGCACCGGCCGGCCCTACCTGGTCGAGGGCGTCGGTGAGGACTTCTGGCCGCAGACGTACGACCGGGGGGTCGCCGACGAGATCGTCGAGGTCTCCGACAAGGCCTCGTTCGAGATGACCCGGCGGCTGGCCCGCGAGGAGGGGCTGCTGGTCGGCGGCTCCTGCGGGATGGCCGTGGTGGCCGCGCTGGAGGTGGCCCGTAAGGCCGGCCCGGACGACGTGGTCGTGGTGCTGCTGCCGGACGGCGGCCGGGGCTACCTCTCCAAGATCTTCAACGACGCGTGGATGGCCCGGTACGGCTTCCTGGACAACTCCGGCGCCGAGCCGACCGTGGCGGACGCCCTGGCGAGCAAGCCGGGCGCCCTGCCCGAGCTGGTGCACGTGCACCCGACCGAGACGGTCCGCGACGCGATCGACTACATGCGCGAGTACGGCGTCTCCCAGCTGCCGGTGCTCAAGGCCGAGCCGCCGGTGGTCACCGGCGAGGTGGCCGGCTCGATCGCCGAGAAGGACCTGCTGGACGCGCTCTTCACCGGCCAGGCGCACCTGCACGACACGATCGAGCGGCACATGGGCGCGCCGCTGCCGATGATCGGCGGCGGGCAGCCGGTGAGCGAGGCGGTCGGCCTGTTGGAGAAGTCCGACGCCGCGCTGGTGCTGGTCGACGGCAAGCCCAAGGGCGTGCTCACCCGGCAGGACCTGCTCGCCCACCTCGGCGCGCACTGACCCGACGACGACACGACGGTGCCCTCCCAGCCGGGAGGGCGCCGTCGTGCTGTGGCGACGGGCGGGCGCCGGACCCCGCGCGACACGCCGTCGCGCGGGTCACCCGTCAGCGGGCGAGTTCCGTGGGGACGGCCACCACGTCGACGAGGGCGCCCTTGCGCAGCACCGTCACCGGCAGCCGCGCGCCGATGGCCGGGCCGAGCATGAGCCGTTGCAGGCCCTGACCGTCGCGGACCGGGCGGTCGCCGGCGGAGAGGATCACGTCGCCCAGGTAGATCCCGGCCAGCCCGGCCGGGCTGCCCGGAACGACCTCCACCACCCGCAGGCCGCGCCGCTGGCCGGTCCGCGCCGTCACCTCGGGCGGGAGCGGAACCGGCACGCCGGCCACCCCCAGCCAGGCCCGGCGGACCCGGCCGTGGGCGGTGAGGTCGGCGATGATCTGCCGGGTGGTGGCGTTGATCGGCACCGCCAACCCGAGCCCGTACCCGGCGACCGCCGTGTTCACCCCGATCACCCGGCCGGCCGAGTCGGCCAGCGCCCCGCCGGAGTTGCCCGGGTTCAGCGCCGCGTCGGTCTGGATCACGTCCTCGATGAGCCGGGTGACCCGGCCGTCCCGGGCCGGCAGCGAGCGGCCCAGCCCGGAGACCACGCCGGCGGTCACCGAGCCGGCCAGCCCCATCGGGTTGCCCACGGCGACCACCAGCTGGCCGATCCGCAGCCCATCGGCGTCGCCCAGCTCGACCGGTGGCACGGTGGTCTCCTCGACCCGCAGCACGGCGAGGTCCGACAACGGATCGGCGCCGACCACCCGGAACCGGGCCTCGGTGCCGTCGGCGAAGGCGGCTGACCCGTCCTGCGCGCCCTGCACCACGTGCGCGCTTGTCAACAGCAGGCCGTCGGTGCCCACGGTGACCGCGGAGCCGGCGCCGGCCCCGCGCGCGGTCCGCACCGACAGGGCGGCCACGCTGGGCAGCACCCGGGCCGCCACGCCCGTGACCACCTGGGAGTACGCGTCCAGAGCAGCGGCCTCGGTCGGCTCCGGCGCGGTGTGCTCGGTGTCCATGACCCGAGCAACGCGGCCGGATCGACGGGCATGCCCGGATCAGCTCAGAGCGAACGGCCGGTCACCGCGAACGGCCGGTCACCGCGTTCTGGCGGGTCACAGTGGGCGGGCGTAGCGCAGCTGAGTGGTGACCGCGGGGCCGATCAGGTCGTCCCGCTTCGCGCCGGTCGGCGTCCAGCCGCCGCGTTCGTAGAACCGGCGGGCGGAATCGTTCTGCGCGAGCACCCAGAGCACCGCCCGGCTCCAGCCCCGGCTCCGCATGGTGTCCAGTGCGTCGATCATCAGTTCCCGGCCCACGCCGCGTCCCCGTTCGGCCGGGTCGAGGTGGATCGCGTTGAGCAGGCCGGTCGCCGGGTCGCCCTCGTCGTCCGGGCCGACGTAGCTGAAGCCGACCAGCGTGCCGTCGCGTTCGGCGACGGTCAGCAGGTGGTCGTCCCGCTCCCAGAGCCACCGTTCGGCCCAGTACCGCCCCATCGCCTCCGGCGTCGGTTCGGCGAGCGCCTCGGGCGGCAGGAAGGACGAGTAGGTGGCGACCCGGGAGTGCTGGTGCAGCGCGCCGACCGCCAGCAGGTCGTCGGCGGTGGCCTGGCGGAGGGTGACGATCACCGGGGCGAGGTTACCCGGCGCGGCGGCACCTGCACGGTGGTCAGGTCCTCGGCGATCACCAGCTCGCCGTCGAAGTGCGCGCGGGCCTCGTCGTGGAACCGGCGCGGGTCCGAATACCGCTGGGAGAAGTGGGTGAGCACCAGCCGGCGTACCCCTGACTCGGCCGCCACCCGGGCGGCCTGCGCCGCGGTGAGGTGGCCGACCTCGGCGGCGAGCGCGGCCTCCGATTCCAGGAAGGTCGACTCGATCACCAGCAGGTCCGCGTGTTCGGCCAGGGCGTAGACCCCGTCGCAGAGGCCGGTGTCCATCACGAAGGCGAACCGCTGCCCAGGCCGAGGGAGGCTCACCTCGTCGCGGGTGATCCGGCGCCCGTCCAGGTCGAGGTGGCCGACCCGGATCAGCTCGCCGACGGCCGGCCCGGCGATGCCGTACGCGGCCAGCTTCTCCGGCAGCATCCGGCAGCCGTCCGGCTCGACCAGCCGGTAGCCGTACGTCTCGATGGGGTGCCGTAGCCGGCGGGCCTCCAGCGTGCCGCAGCTCAGCGCGATCCGCTGCCCGTCCGCCTCGATCGGCTCGACGCGCAGCTCGGCGGTCTCGTAGAAGGAGGTGGCGTGCCGGAGTCGGGCGAAGTACTCGGCGCCGCCGGCCGGGAAGTGCACCGCGACCGGGTGCGGCACCCGGTCCAGGGAGAGCCGCTGGATGGTGCCGGGCAGGCCGAGGCAGTGGTCACCGTGGAAGTGGGTGACGCAGATCCGGGTCAGGTCGGTCGCCGTGACCGTGGTGTGCAGCAGCTGCCGCTGGCTGCCCTCGCCCGGGTCGAAGAGGATCACCTCGTCGTCCCAGCGGAGCACGTACCCGTTGTGGTTGCGCTGCCGGGTCGGCGCCTGGCTGGCCGTTCCGAGCACCACCAACTCGCGCATCGACACGGTGAACTCCTGTGGCTGAGCTGACCGGCGCGGCTCTGCCGCGCAGATGAAGCGACCCCCGGGGCGTCCGCGCTTGCGCGCGGGCCGGCTGGACTGGGCCGGCGCCCCGGGGGTCGGGTGGCTGTCGTGGTTTCGCCGCACCGCTGCCACACGGTCTCGACGATGGTGCAGTGCCCGCCTCGCGGCGGACTGATCACTGTCGAGGACAGCGGCTAGCGGACAGCCACCTCACGAGTCCGATTGCTATACAAGTCTGGACCACCTCCTTTCGCGTGTACCGCCACGCTATCGAGTCTCCGCGCGGCTCGGCAACGGATTTCGATCACAGCGGTGAACGGGAATGCCCGGCCGCCAGACCGCACGGCCGCGCCCAGGCGGGGGCGTTCGGGTATGCGGGGATCGGTGCGCTTCGCGATGACGAGCACGGGCAGCTGATCAAGGACGGCCTGGATCGGCTGGCGCAACAGCTGGCCTCCTGACAGCCGCGCGCTGGCAGGACTTGTTGCACAGTCGCTGGATTGCGCGTTCGAGGCCGCCTGGCGGGGCTTCCGGCTTAGGCGCCCAAAATGGGTGAAATGGACGACCTGCTGCAGGGTAATGTCCGTTTCGCTGCCACGGATGCTGTGGATCGTGCGCCGAAGATCCCGTTCATCCCAAACCGGCAGCTTTTCGTCATCACATGCCCGTCTTCGACCCGACCCAGACCGTACCCAGAGATGTGGAGAGGCTCCTCAATACGCCGCAAGATCAAGACCTCTGGTCACGCGTACGACGTGAAGACTGGCACGTTGACCACTGTGGTGCCGCCGCGCAGTCGCGATGACGGATAGCGGTCCGCTCAGTGTCGTCGCTGGATCTGGGCGCCCAGCAGCGCGGCGCGCGCCCGGTACCCGTACCGGTACCTCGTACCGCGAAGGGTTTTCGGGCGCGACGACCGGCTTGGCGTAACCGCGCGGGTGGGTTCCGCTGTCGCTGGCCATCGCGCCCCCCTCCATACGTCTGAATCAGGCTTGCGCCTGCGGTCAGCCGGCGGTACGGGCCACGCCCACCGGGCAGCTCAGCCCGTTCGGGCCGTGGTTGCAGTACCCGTTGGGGTTCTTCGTCGGCGCCAGATACTGCTGGTGGTAGTCCTCGGCCAGGTAGTAGCTGCCGAGCCGGTCGATCTCCGTGGTGATCTCGCCCTTACCGGCGCGGGCCACGATCGGTGCGAACGCGTCGCGGGAGGCGGTCGCGGTGGCCAGCTGCTCGTCGGTGCTGGCGTAGATCGCCGACCGGTACTGGGTGCCCACGTCGTTGCCCTGGCGCATGCCCTGGGTCGGGTCGTGGTTCTCCCAGAAGACCTTCAGCAGGTCCTCGTAGCTGATCTTCGACGGGTCGTAGACGACCTGGACCGCCTCGGCGTGCCCCGTCCGGCCCGAGCAGACCTCGTCGTACGTCGGGTTCGGCGTGTAGCCGCCCGCGTAGCCGGCGGAGGTGGTGATCACGCCGGGCAGGGTCCAGAACAGTCGCTCGGCACCCCAGAAACACCCCATGCCGAACACGGCGATCTGGCTGCCCTCGGGGAACGGACCCTTCAGCGGGGTGCCCAGCACCTCGTGCCGGTCGGCGACCGGCATCGAGATCGGACGGCCCGACAGGGCCTGGTCGGGAGAAATCATTTCGGCCTTCATTCGGCGCAGGAACACGGTGGGACTCCTCTCGTACCTCTCCCAGCGTGTAACACCGGCGGGTCCCTCACCCTTACCCGCTGCACCCCGACTCAGGCCGCCGCGAGGGGTGGGAGAGATCTTGGATGGCTCGTGCCGATATCTCCCGCCGGTCAGAGTGCGGCGCTGACCCGGTCCGCGTACTCCTGCGCCTCGGCGTCGTCGGTGTAACGGGTGCGGGGCCAGAAGAAGCCGCGCAGCCCGTCGCCCTTGGTCCGCGGTACGACGTGGGTGTGCAGGTGCGGGACGGACTGGGACACCTTGTTGTTCATCGCCACGAACGTCCCGCCGGCCCCCAGACCGGACTCCACCGCCACCGCCACCCGCTGGACCAGGCCGAAGTAGCCGGCCAGCTCCCCCGCCGGCAGCTCGGCCAGCGTCACCAGGTGGGCACGCGGTACCACCAGCACATGGCCCCGGAAGACCGGCCGGGTGTCCAGGAACCCCACCCCGTCCGGGACGTCGACGACCCGGAACGCGGGCACCTCACCCGCGACGATCCCGCAGAACACGCACCCGGCCACCCGACCAGGCTAGTGCCGCCAGCACCGGACCGCCCGTCCCGCCAACCCGTACGACACGGCGCTGACGTGACCCGCGCCGGGTTGCGCCCGATGGGCGCGGGTGGCGGACTAACGTCACGGGAATGAGTCACGGCTTTGAGACGCTCGCCATCCACGCCGGTCAGGACCCCGAGGCCCGCACCGGCGCGGTGATCACTCCTATCTTCCAGACCAGCACGTACGCGCAGGACGCCGTCGGGGCGCCGCGCCTCGGCTACGAGTACAGCCGCTCCGGCAACCCGACCCGGGACGCGCTCCAGGAGTGCCTGGCCGCGCTGGAGGGCGGGCCGGTCGGGCTGGCCTTCGCCAGTGGACTGGCCGCCGAGGACACCCTGCTGCGGACCGTCTGCAAGCCGGGTGACCACGTGGTCATCCCGGACGACGCGTACGGCGGCACCTACCGGCTCTTCGCCCGCGTCGTGGAGCGGTGGGGCCTGGACTTCACGCCGGCGAAGGTCTCCGACCCGGACGCGATCCGCGCCGCCGTGCAGCCCGGCCGGACGAAGATCGTCTGGGTGGAGACGCCGACCAACCCGCTGCTCGGCATCGCCGACATCGCCGCGCTGGCGAGCATCGCGCACGACGCGGGCGCCCTGCTGGTGGTCGACAACACCTTCGCCTCGCCGTATCTGCAGCAGCCGATCGCGCACGGCGCCGACGTGGTGGTGCACTCCACCACCAAGTACATCGGCGGGCACTCCGACGTGGTCGGTGGCGCGCTGATCGCCGCCGACGCCGGGCTCGGCGAGGAGCTGCGCTACCACCAGAACGCGATGGGTGCGATCAACGGGCCGTTCGACGCCTGGCTGACCCTGCGCGGCATCAAGACCCTGGGCGTACGGATGGACCGGCACTGCGACAACGCGGAGCGGCTCGCCGCCTACCTCGACGGGCACGCCAAGGTGTCCCAGGTGATCTATCCCGGCCTGCCCTCGCACCCCGGTCACGAGGTGGCCGCGAAGCAGATGCGCCGGTTCGGCGGCATGATCTCCTTCCGGGCGGCCGGAGGCGAGGAGCACGCGGTCGAGATCTGCAACCGGGCCAAGCTCTTCGTGCTCGCCGAGTCGCTCGGCGGGGTGGAATCGCTGATCGAGCACCCGGGCCGGATGACACACGCAAGTGCTGCCGGCTCGCCGCTTGAAGTTCCCGGCGATCTCGTGCGACTGTCTGTCGGCATCGAGACGGTCGAGGACCTGCTCGCCGATCTGGAACAGGCGCTGGGCTGACCGCTGGCTGGGGAGGGTGGCCGTGCAGGACATCATGCCGACCTGGGTGGGGGCGACCGCGAAGCAGATCGCCCGCGGCGTGCGGCGGGGCGACGTCTCCGCCACCCAGGTGGTGGCAGACCACCTCGACCACATCTCCCGGGCCGACGCCGAACTCGCCGCGTTCCGGGCGGTCCGCGGCGGGGAGGCGATCACCGAGGCGGAGAAGGTCGACGAGCAGGAGGACCTCGCCAACCTTCCGCTGGCCGGGGTGCCGGTGGCCGTCAAGGAGAACACCCCCGTCGCCGGCCTGCCCACCTGGAACGGTTCGGCGGCGGTGCGTACCGGAGTCGCCGAGGCCGACCACGAGGTGGTCCGCCGGCTGCGCGGCGCCGGTGCGGTGATCCTCGGGGTGACCCGGATGCCGGAGCTCGGCCTCTGGGCGCTCACCGACGACGACACCGGGGTGACCCGCAATCCGTGGGACACCGCGCGTACGCCGGGCGGCTCGTCCGGCGGCGCCGCGGCCGCGGTGGCCGCCGGGCTGGTGCCGATCGCGCACGGCAACGACGGCCTCGGCTCGATCCGCATCCCGGCGGCCTGCTGCGGTCTGGTCGGGCTCAAGCCCGGCCGAGGCGTGATCCCGTGCCAGCTCGGCGCCGACGACTGGTTCGGCCTCACCGAGCACGGCATGTTGACCACCACGGTCGCCGACGCCGCGGTGGGCTTCTCGGTGCTCGCGGGGCGGCGTCCGGAGAAGCTGGTGCCGCCGCAGCGGCTGCGGGTCGGCGTCTCGCTTCGTTCGCCGGTCCGCGGCGTCTCCCCGGACGCGCCCAACCGGGACGCGGTCGCCACCGCCGGCCGGCTGCTCGCCGCCGCCGGTCACGACACCGTGCCGGCGGATCCGGTCTACCCGACCCGGCTCGGGCTGCAGGGCATCGCCACCTGGTTCGCCGCGGCGGCCGCGGACGTCCGGGCCTCCGGCATCCAGCGCCGCGACCTGCAACCGCGCAGCCGCCGGCACGTCGCGCTCGGCGAATGGGCGCAGCGGCGCGGGTACGTCCGGGAGGCCGACCGGGCCGCCTGGCGGGACCGGTCCATCGGCTTCTTCACCGACCGCTCGATCGACCTGCTGCTCACCCCGGCGCTGGCCGGTCCGCCGCCGGAGGCCGCCGTCTGGTCCGGCCGGTCCTGGCGGGCCAACATGGCGGCCAACATCCGGTACGCCCCGTTCGCCGCGCCGTGGAACATCGCCGGTCTGCCGTCGATCGTGGTGCCGGTCGGGCGCCGCCCGGACGGCCTGCCGGTGGCCGTGCAGCTGGTCGGGCCGCCCGGCTCGGAGCTGCTGCTGCTCGGGGTGGCCGGTCAGTTCGAGATGGCCGCCCCGTGGTCCCGGCACGCCCCCGGCTATCCGCGGGTCGGCACGGGGTCGCCGGCCGTCGCATGATCGTCTAGCGTGTGCGCGCACCCCTCGCGCCGCACCCTGGATGGTCACCATGCAGTGCCAGACCTGCGGGGACGCCACGTCCCCGACCTTCAACGAGTGCCAGAACTGCCACACCCCGCTGGGCCAGCCGGCCGTGACGCCGGGGCTGCCGACCTATTCGGTGCGCGGCATCGGGCTGGCCGCCTCGATCGCGGTCGGCGCGACCGCCGTCTTCTTCCTGCTGAAGCAGCTCTTTCCGATCTACGCGCGGGGGCTGATCGAGCGGGCCGCAGCCGACCAGGACGCCGATCGGCTTTTCGCCATGGTGCTCGCCGAGGTGGTGCTCTCCATACCGTTCGCGCTCGCCGTCCTTACCGCCAGCGTGCTGGTGATCATCTGGACCTGGCGGGCCCGGAAGAACACCGACGCCTTCCCGGGCGCGCTGCCGTCGATGAAACCCGGCTGGGCGATTGCCGGCTGGCTGGTGCCGTTCGTCAACTTCGTGGTGCCCGCCCTGGTGGTGGGCAGCATCGCCCGGGACAGCATCCGGCGGAGCGTCGGTGGACTGGTCGGACTCTGGTGGATCGCCTGGCTGGTCTTCAGCGTCGGCGAGCGGGTGGTCAACCTGAAGAACGAGGTGGCGGCCGCAACGCTGCCGGAATCGCCGACCAGCGCCGCCCACTTCCAGGCGTGGGTGGACCACTACCAGCAGCAGGTCGGCCGGAACCTGGTCCCGGCGCTGGCCTGCCTGGTCGCCGCGGTCACGTTCATCGTGCTGGTCCAGCGGATCTCGGCCGCCCAGCAGGACCGCATCGCCCGTGCCGCCCCCGCCTGGTCGATCGTCCCGGGGATGCAGCTGCCGCCGGGCACGCCCGGGATGCCCGCCCGCCCGCAGCCGGTGACGGCACCGTCGCCGCAGGTGCAGGCCGGTGCGACGCCGGTGTCCCCGCCGGCTCCGCCGGCGTCGGGTGGCACGATCGGGGCATGAACGAACTGGTCGGTCTCGCCGACGTACAGGCCGCGCGGGAACTGCTCGCCGGCGTTACCCGGACCACCCCGCTTGAGCCCTCCCGGCCGCTCAGCGCGGTGCTCGGCGGGCCCACCTGGCTCAAGTGCGAGAACGTCCAGCGCGCCGGCTCGTACAAGGTGCGTGGCGCGTACGTGCGGATCTCCCGGCTGTCGGCGGAGGAGCGGGCCAGGGGCGTGGTGGCGGCGAGCGCCGGCAACCACGCTCAGGGGGTGGCCCTCGCCGCCGGCCTGGTCGGTACGCACGCCACGGTCTTCATGCCGGTGGGTGCGCCGCTGCCGAAGGTGGCGGCCACCAAGGGGTACGGCGCGCAGATCGAGCTGGTGGGTGCGACGGTCGACGAGTCGCTTGTCGCGGCGCAGACCTTCGCCGAGCGGACCGGGGCGGTGCTGATCCACCCGTTCGACCACCCGGATGTGATCGCCGGGCAGGGCACGGTTGCCCTGGAGATCCTCGAACAGTGCCCGGACGTGAGGACGATCGTCACCGGGGTGGGCGGCGGTGGGCTGGTCTCCGGGATCGCGGTGGCCGCCAAGGCGCTGCGCCCGGACGTCCGGGTGATCGGGGTGCAGGCGGCCGGCGCGGCGGCGTACCCGCCCTCGCTGCTCGCCGGCGAGCCGGTGCGGCTGCCGGCGTTCAGCACCATCGCCGACGGCATCGCGGTCGGTCGGCCCGGCGATCTCACCTTCAGCCACGTGCGCAAGCTGGTGGACGAGGTGGTGACCGTGTCGGAGGAGGACATCTCCCGGGCGCTGCTGATGCTGCTGGAGCGGAGCAAGCAGGTGGTGGAGCCGGCGGGCGCGGTCGGCGTCGCCGCGCTGCTGGCCGGGTCGGTGCAGGTGGAGGCCCCGGTGGTGGCGGTGCTCTCCGGCGGAAACATCGACCCGCTGCTGTTGCTGCGGGTGATCGAGCACGGGCTCGCCGCCGCCGGCCGTTACCTGCGGCTCACGGTGCGCTGCTCGGACCGCCCGGGCCAGCTCGCCTCGCTGCTCGGCGAGATCGCCGAGCACCGGGCGAACGTGGTGGACGTGGAGCACCAGCGGGCCAACCCGCACCTGCACCTCGGCGAGGTGGAGGTGGCGCTGTCGGTGGAGACCCGGGGCGTGCAGCACTCGGACACGCTGATCAGCGCCCTGCGGGCGAGCGGCTACCAGGTGGTCTTTGCGGGCGAGGCGTGACACCGACGGCGCCACCTCCACCTCGCCGAGGTGCAGGTGCGGGTTGGCCCGCTGGT